>DATHYT010000093.1:0-22892 GCA_035459025.1 Burkholderiales bacterium
CAGCCTTTCATCTGCGCGCTGATGAGCGACCTGCTCGAGCCGCGGCCCGGGGACCGGGTGCTCGAGGTCGGCACCGGCCTCGGCTACCAGGCCGCGGTGCTCTCCGGGCTGGTGCACGCCGTGTACAGCGTGGAGTTCGTCCCCGAGCTGCACGCGCAGGCCAAGCGCCGGCTCGCCAAGATCGGCAACGTCGAGCTGCGGCTGGGCAACGGCTACTACGGGTGGCCCGAGCACGCGCCGTTCGACAAGATCATCTGCACCGCGGCGCCCGAGCTCGTGCCGCCGCCGCTGCTGCAGCAGCTCAAGCCCGGCGGGCGCATGGCGATCCCGGCGGGGCTGCAGGATGCGCAGACGCTGATGCTGGTGGAGAAGAACGAGTCTGGGAAGACCTCCATTCGGGAGGTCCTCAGGGTGCGGTTCTCGCTATTGGAGGGGACTGACAACCGATAGGGCTGTCGTGCGTTAAGTCCCCAAGAGGGGGACCGCGGATGGCCTTGTATACCATATCACCTAGTGATATAGTCCAGCTCGCAGTGTCATGCGCGTCCTGAAGGCGAAGACGTTCGCACGCTGGGCGCGCCGGGAAGGACTGCCCGACCGCGTTTTGCGATCCGCTGTCGAAGAAGTGCGAAACGGACTGGTCGATGCCGATCTGGGCGGCGGCCTGGCGAAGAAGCGGATCGCAAGACCCGGGGCGGGCAAGAGCGGCGGCTACCGGGTGCTGCTGGCAACGGATCTGCGGGATCGATGGGTCTTTCTCACCGGATTCGCCAAGAGTGAGCGCGGCAACATCGGCGAGGGAGAGTTGTACTACTGGCGGAAGATTGCGCAAGCGCATCTTGCCATGAGCGAGGAGATGACCCTGCGGGCGATCGCCGCCGGGTTGCTCGTAGAGGTGGAAGAGTGAACAAGAGACTTCGCAAGGAATTGCTCGAATCGGCCCGCGGGCTCTACGAGCTTGGCGCAATCGACACCAAGACGATGCGCGAGTTCGAAGCGCTGGAGGTGCCGACCCCCAAGACGTACTCGGCGCAGGAGATAAAGAAGCTGCGGCTGAAGGAGAGAGCCAGCCAGGCGGTGTTCGCGGCTTATCTCAATACGAGCGTGTCGACAGTCCAGAAGTGGGAGATCGGGGAGAAGAAGCCGAGTGGAGCGGCATTGAAACTGCTCGACCTGGTGGACCGGAAGGGACTGAAGGCGCTGGCGTAGCAGCCTCGCCCGGCCTACTGGTCCTGAGCCGTCCCCGCTAGCTGCGTCCCTCGATCTGTCCGGCGAGGGCCGCGCCGAACGCGCGCGTGCCGAGCGCGCCGCCCAGGTCCGGCGTGCGCGTAGCCGCGTCGCCGAGCAGGCGCGCGAGCGCTGCCTCCAGCGCCGCCTGCGCCTCGATGAAATTCTTCTTCGCGTGCCGCTCCCCGAGCCAGCCCAGCAGCATCGCCGCCGAGAGCAGCAGCGACACGGGATTGGCGCGGTCCGTCCCGGCGATGTCCGGCGCCGAGCCGTGCTGCGCCTGCGCCATGCAATGCGCATCGCCCGCGTTGATCGAGCCCGCGAGGCCGAGGCTGCCGGAGAGCTCGGCGGCCTCGTCGGAGAGGATGTCGCCAAACATGTTGGTCGTGACGACGACGTCGTAGCGCGCCGCGTCGCGCACCAGGAGCGCCGCCATCGAGTCCACGAGCTGCTCGTCGTACGCCACCTGCGGATGCTGCGCCGCCACCGCGCGCACTTCGCGCAGGAACAGGCCCTCGCCCAAGCGCAGCACGTTCGCTTTGTGCACCGCGGTGACCTTGCGCCGGCGGCGCTTCGCGAGCAAGAACGCCGTTACGGCGATGCGCCGCGACGCATGCGCGCTCACCTTGCGCACCGACAGCGCCAGATCCGGCGTCGGCATGAATTCCCCCGAGCCCTGGTGCATGTTGCGGTCGGCATAGAAGCCTTCGGTGTTCTCCCGCACGATCACCAGGTCCATGGGCGTGCGCCCGTAGTGCGGCAATCCCTCGTACGAGCGGCTCGGCCGGATGTTCGCGTACAGATCCAGCGCGATGCGCAGGTCGCCCGAAGGATTGCGTCCGCCCTCGGCGCGCGGCGGATAGGCGTGGTGCCCCACCGGGCCGAGCACGAAACCGTCGGCCGCGCGGCAGGCCTGGATCACGGGGTCGGGCAGCGTGCTGCCCGAATGCGCCAGCGCGGCGAGCCCCACCTCGTGCGCGCTCAGGCGCAGGCCGAGCGCGAAGCGCCGGTCGAGGCGCGCGAGCGCCCCCTCCGTGATCGCCATGATCTCCGGGCCGATACCGTCGCCGGGAAGGAGCACGATGTTCATCGCTGCCGCGGCCATCATAGCGGCTCGCGGCGCGCAAAGGTTCGGGCATAATCGGCCCCAAGGAGGAGGATCCCGGTGAAGGCTGCGCCGTTTTCCTATGCGAAGCCGCGCGCGCTCGAAGAAGCGCTCGAGCTCGCCGCGCGCCCGAACGCCAAGGTGCTGGCCGGCGGGCAGAGCCTGATTGCCTCGCTCAACATGCGGCTCTCCAGTCCGGATCTGCTGGTCGACATCAGCGGGCTGAAGGAGCTCAAGGGCATCAGCCTCGAGCGCGGCGTGGTGCGCATCGGCGCGCTCGCCACGCACGCCGAGATCGAGAATTCCAAGGTGATCCAGGAGCACCTGCCGCTGTTTGCCGCGGCGGTGCGCCACATCGCGCACCCCGCGATCCGCAACCGCGGCACCCTCGGGGGCTCGCTTGCGCTCGCCGACCCGGCGGCCGAGTACCCCGCCTGCGTGCTCGCCATGGAAGGCGTGATCTTCGCGCGGGGCGCGCAGGGCCGGCGCCAGATCAAGGCCGCCGACTTCTTCAAGGGCCTGTTCGAGACCGCGCTCGAGCCGGGCGAGCTGCTCACCGCCGTGGAGATCACGGCGCAGCTGAAGGACGAGCGCTCGGCGTTCCTCGAGCTCGCGCGGCGCCAGGGCGACTACGCGACCGTGGGGCTCGCCGCGTTCGCCACCAACGGCACCAAGCGCCTCGCCTACTTCGGCGCCGGCGACCGCCCGATCCTCGCCACGCACGCCGCGAAAGCCAAAGACCTCGAATCCGCCAAGGCCGCGCTGGCGAAGGACCTGCAGCCGCCCGCGGACCTCTACCACTCCTCTGCAACCAAGCTGCACCTGGCACGGGTGCTCCTGGAGCGCGCATGGAACACGCTGTAGAAGCCACCATCACCGTCAACGGCACCGAGGTGCGCCGGCGCGTCGAGCCGCGCCAGCACCTGGTGGATTTTTTGCGCGAGGAGCTCGGGCTCACCGGCTCGCACATCGGCTGCGAGCACGGCGTGTGCGGCGCCTGCACGGTGCGCGTCGACGGCGTGATCGTGCGCGGCTGCCTGATGCTCGCGGTGCAGGCCGACGGCTGCAAGGTCGACACCATCGAGGGGCTGTCGGACTCGGGCGAGCTGTCGAAGCTGCAGAAGGCGTTCCACGACCGCAATGCGCTGCAGTGCGGCTTCTGCACGCCGGGGATGCTGATGGCGGCGCGCGACCTGCAGCTGCGCAACCCGCGCGCCACGCGCGACGAGATCCGCGAGCACCTGTCGGGCAATTACTG
This sequence comes from Burkholderiales bacterium, assembly GCA_035459025.1. Classification (GTDB taxonomy): domain Bacteria; phylum Pseudomonadota; class Gammaproteobacteria; order Burkholderiales; family SG8-39; genus JAABQT01. The sequence continues at coordinate 3,591 of DATHYT010000093.1, forward strand.
CCGCTGCACCGGCTACCAGGCGATCGTCGACGCCATCGAGGAGGTGCTGCATGGGAAGGGCTGAGCTTCCGCTGCACGCCCCGGGCACGCAGCTCGACAAGGGCTATATCGGCCAGAGCGTGCCGCGCCCGAACGCGCAGCGCCTGCTCCAGGGGCGCGGCGCCTACACCGACGACCTTCGCTTCCCGCGCCTCGCGCACGTGGCGTTCTTCCGCAGCCCGTACGCGCACGCGAGGATCAGGAAGCTCGACTTTTCCAAGGCGCTGAAGTCGCCCGGCGTGATCGGCGTGTTCGACGGGCGCGCGGTGGCCGAGTACTGCACGCCCTGGGTGGCGGTGCTCGCGCACCTGAAAGGCATCAAGAGCCCGCCGCAGCACGCGATCGCCATCGAGCGCGCCTGCTGGCAGGGCGAGGCCTGCGCCGCGGTGGTCGCCGAGTCGCGCAGCCAGGCCGAGGACGCGGTGGGCCTGATCGAGGCCGACTGGGAGGAGCTGCCGGCGGTGATCGACATGGACGAGTCGCTCGCCGGCAAGACCGTGATCCACCCCGAGCTCGGCGACAACATCTGCTTCAAGCGCGAGCACGACACGGGCGGCGTCGACGAGGCCTTCGCCAGGGCCGACGTCGTCGTGGAGGAAACCTACGGCTTCGGGCGGCACACCGGCGTGTGCAACGAAGGGCGCGCGATCCTCGCCGACTACAACGCCGGCGAGCATTCGCTCACCGTGTACCACGCGACGCAGGCGCCGCACATGATGCAGGACATCTTCTCGCGCCACCTCAATATCCCCGAGGCGAACGTGCGCGTGATCACCAAGGACGTGGGCGGTTCCTACGGCATCAAGGTGCACGTGTACCCCGACGAGATGGCGACCGCGGCGCTCTCGGTGATGCTGCGACGCCCGGTGAAGTTCGTCGCCGACCGGCTGGAATCGTTCCTGTCCGACATCCACGCGCGCGAGCACAAGGCGAAGGTGCGCCTCGCCTGCACCAAGGCGGGCGAGATCCTCGCCTTCGAGCTCGACGACCTCACGCCGATCGGCCCGTACTCGGTGTACCCGAGGACGAGCGGCATCGAGGGCAACCAGGTGGTGAACCTCACCGGCGGCCCGTACAAGCACCAGAAGTACCGCGCGAAGATGCACGTCGTCTTCACCAACAAGAACGTCACCTGCCAGTACCGCGCGGTGGGCCACCCGATCGCGGTGGCGCTCACCGAAGCGATCGTCGACCTCGCGGCCGCGAAGCTCGGCATGGACCCGGCCGAGTTCCGCCGCAAGAACCTGATCCCCGACGACGCCTACCCGTACACCTTCCCGTCCGGCATCAAGTTCGAGAAGCTCTCGCACCACCAGACGCTCGACAAGCTGCTCGCGCTCATGGACTACAAGAAGCTGCGCGAGGAGCAGGCGGCGCTGAGGAAAAAGAAGGTCTACCGCGGCATCGGCCTCGCGGCGATGATCGAGGTCACCAACCCCTCGCCCGCCTTCTATGGCGTGGGCGGCGCGCGCATCTCGGCGCAGGACGGCGCCACGCTGCGGCTCGAGCCCACCGGCATGGTGACGGTGATGTGCAGCGTCACCGAGCAGGGCCAGGGGACCGAAGGCATCTTCGCGCAGATCGCGGCGAGCGCGGTCGGCGTCACGATGGACAAGGTGCGCGTGATCACCGGCGACACCGGCGTCACGCCCTACGGCGGGGGCACCTGGGCCTCGCGCGGCGCGGGCATCGGCGGCGAGGCGGTGCTGCTCGCCGGGCGGGCCCTGCGCGCCAACATGATCGAGGTTGCGGCGGCGATCCTGAAGGTGGACAAGGCCGAGCTCGACGTGCAGGCGAACGCCGTGGTGCACAAGCTCACGCAGGAGCAGAAGATGCCGCTCGCCGAGCTCGGGCGCGTCGGCTACTTCCGTCCCGACACGCTGCCGCCCGATTTCCAGGCCGAGCTCACGGTGACGCGCCACTACACGCCGCGCCAGTACGGCTTCACCTTCACCAACGGCATTCAGGCCTCGCTCGTCGAGGTCGATCCCGACACGGGGCTGGTGAAGCTGCTCAAGCACTGGTGCGTCGAGGACTGCGGCACGGTGATCAACCCGATGCTGGTCGACGAGCAGATCCGCGGCGGCGTGGTGCAGGGCATCGGCGCGGCGCTGTACGAAGAGTGCCTCTACGACGCGAGCGGCCAGCTCCTGAACGGCAACATGGCCGACTACCTCGTGCCGATGGCGCTCGAGATGCCCGACATCGTCTGCGCGCACATCGAGACGCCGACGAAGCAGTCGCAGCTCGGCGCCAAGGGCGTGGGCGAAGCCGGCACCGCGGGCGCGCCGGGCGCGGTGATGAACGCCATCAACGACGCGCTCGCCCCGCTCAACGCGCGCGTCACCAGCATGCCGTTCACGCCCGAGCGCATCCTGCGCGCGCTCGGCAAGGTGGCTTGAAGCTCTACGGCTACTGGCGCTCGCTCGCCACGTTCCGCGTGCGCGTCGCGCTCGCTCTCAAGGGGTTGCGGCTCGATCAGCCCGAGATCCCGATCGACCTGATGCAGGGGATGCAGCACGACGCGGCCTACCGCAGGGTCAACCCGCAGGCGGTGGTGCCGGCGCTGATCCTCGAGGACGGTGGCGCGCCGCTCTTTCAGTCGATGGCGATCCTCGAGTACCTCGAGGAGACGCACCCGCTGCCGGCCCTGCTGCCCAAGGATGCACGCGGCCGCGCGCGGGTGCGCGGCCTGGCGCAGATCTGCGTGAGCGACGGCCATCCCTTCATCGTGCCGCGCGTGCGCGGCTACCTGGAGAAGACGCTCGGTCTGGACGAGGCGGCGCGCAACCGCTGGGTCGCGCACTGGTCGCTGCAGGCGCTCGAGGCGCTGGAGGGCCACCTCGCGCGCGAGCCCGGGACCGCGCGCTACTGCCACGGCGACGCGCCCACGCTCGCCGACATCTGCCTCGCGTCGCAGGTGGTCGCGGCGAAGGACTATGGCCGCTGCGACGTTTCCGGCGTCCCCACGGTGATGCGCATCTACGGCGAGTGCATGAAGCAGGGGGCGTTCGCGCAATCGCATCCGGCGCGCCAGCCCGGCGCGCCGGCCGACCTGCGGCCCTGATGGGAGTGTGCGCGTTGACGCTCGCGCTGGGGTCGTGGCACGATGGGCCCGGGGAGTCTCACCAAGGAGGAGGAAACCCATGAAGAGAATCTGTGTCGCGCTGCTCGCGTTCGCCTTTGCGGCCCTGTCCGGGGCGGCGGCGGCAGCCGAGCCCATCAAGATCGGCTTTTCGATGGCGCTCACCGGCGGCCTTGCCGGCGCCGGCAAGGCGGCGCTCATCGCCATGGAGATCTGGCGCGAGGACGTGAACAAGAAGGGCGGCCTGCTCGGCCGGCAGGTGGAGTTCGTCTACTACGACGACGCCACCCAGCCCGCCAAGGTGCCGCCGATCTACACCAAGCTGCTCAACGTCGACAAGGTCGACCTCGTGGTGTCCTCGTACGGCACCAACGAGATCGTGCCGGCGATGCCGATCGTGATGCGCAACAAGATGGTGTTCCCGTCGCTGTTCGGGCTCGCCGCGAACGAGGAGTTCAAGTACAACCGCTACTTCCAGATCATGCCCGCGGGGCCCGACCCCAAGGTGGACTGGTCGCGCGGCTTCTTCGAGCTGGCGGCGCAGCAGAACCCGAAGCCCAAGACCGTCGCGATCGTGGCCGCGGACGCGGAGTTCCCGATCAACGCCGCCACCGGGGCGCGCAAGAACGCGCAAGCCGCAGGCCTGAAGATCGTCTATGACAAGACCTACCCGCCGGCGACGACCGACTACACGCCGATCGTGCGCGCCATCCAGGCGACCAACGCCGACATCGTGTACGTCGCCTCCTATCCGCCCGATTCCGTCGGCATGGTGAAGGCGGCCAACGAGGTCGGCCTGAAGGCGAAGATGTTCGGCGGCGGCATGGTCGGGCTGCAGTTCGCGGCCATCCAGAAGAACCTGGGGCCGCTGCTGAACGGCGTCATCAACTACGACTTCTGGGTGCCGGAGCCGACGCTCGACTTTCCGGGGGTGAAGGAGTTTCTCGCGCGCTACCAGGAGGCGGCCAAGGACAAGGGCGTCGACCCGCTCGGCCACTACCTGCCGCCCTTCGCCTACGCCTACATGCAGATCCTGGGCAACGCGGTGCAGGCGACCAAGAGCCTGGACCAGGGCAAGATCGCCGACTACTTCCGCAAGAACACGCACGACACGGTGGTCGGCAAGGTGAAGTTCGGCAAGAACGGCGAGTGGGCCACCTCGCGCGTGCTGATGGTGCAGTTCCGCGACGTGCAGCCCGACAACCTGGAGCAGTTCGCCGGTCCGGGCAAGCGCGTGGTGCTGTACCCGAAGGCGTGGAAGTCGGGAGACATCGTCTTCCCGTTCAAGCAGTAGCCGCGCGCCGGTCCTGACGCGCCCGGGCGACGGTGTTCTCGGCTGATCTTTTCGCGAACGCCGTCGTCTCGGGGCTGCTGCTCGGCGGCTTCTACGCCGCCGTGGCCATCGGGCTGGCGATCGTCTTCGGCCAGCTCGACATCGTCAACATCGCGCACCCGGCTTTCATCATCGCCGGGGCCTACACCGCCTACATCTTCAACACCACCTTCGGCTTCGACCCGATCCTGGTCGGGGTGGCGGCGATGCCGGTGTTCTTCGCCGTGGGGGTGGTGATCTATCGCATCTACTACGCCGCGTTCGAGCGCACCGGGCAGGAGTCGCTCTCGGGCCTCGCCTTCTTCTTCGGCCTCATGTTCATCATCGAGGTGTCGCTGATCCTCGTCTACGGCGTCGACTACCGCCTGGTGAGCGCCGGCTACTCGGCGCAGACGCTCGCCTTCGGCTTCGTCGACCTGCCGGGGCGCATGCTGATCCCGTTCCTCGTCGCGATGACGCTGACCGGCGCCGTGTGGCTGTACCTGTCGCGCACCTTCATGGGCCGCGCCATCCAGGCGGTGGCGCAGGACCGCGGCGCGCTGCAGCTGATGGGGGCCGACCCGGTGCGCATCAAGCAGTGGGCCTTCGGCATCGGCATCGCCACCGCGGCGGTGGCGGGGGCGCTGCTGATCATCATCGGCCCGGTCGAGCCCTCGGTCGGGCGCCAGTACATCGGGCGCGCGTTCGCCATCGTCGTGCTGGGCGGCATGGGCAGCATCCAGGGCATGCTGATCGCCGCGCTGGCGCTCGGGGTGGTCGAGAACATGGTGTCGACCTTCTATGGCCCGTCGTGGGCGCCCGCCGTCGCCTTCGGCGTGCTGCTCGCCACGCTCGCCTTCCGGCCCTCGGGCCTGTTCGGGAGGTAGCGGTGCGCGGCTGGGGCTTCTGGGCCGCGAGCGCCGCGGCGCTGGCCGCGGGCCTGGCGTTCACCGCGCTCGCCGACAACCCGTACTACTTCAACGCCACCTACGTGATCCTGCAGGCGCTGATCATGGCGGTGGCCTGGAACATCCTGGGCGGCTTCACCGGCTACGTGAACTTCGGCAGCGCCGCCTTCTTCGCCGTCGGCGCCTACATCTCGATCGCCCTGCTGAAGACCGCGGACGTGCCGCTGCCGCTGCTGATCCTCGCCTCGGCGCTGGTGTGCGGCCTGATCGGCCTGGGCGTGGGCTACCTGACGCTGAGGCTGAAGGGCGTGTACTTCGCCATCGCCACGCTCGCCATGGGCATCGTGCTGGAGACGCTGGTCACCAACTGGAGCTACGTGGGCGGCGCCAAGGGCACGGCCATCCTCACCCCGGAGACGCACCTGTGGTTCGACAGCTACAGCGAGATGCTGTTCATGGTCATGCTGCTGCTCGCGCTCGGCTCGGTCGCGATATCGCGCGCCCTCTCGAGCTCGCGCATCGGCCGCGGGCTCGCCGCGATCCGCGACGACGAAGTGGCGGCCGAGTGCTCGGGCGTGCCCACGCTGCGCCTGAAGCTGGTCTCGACCACGGTGATGGGCGCGATGATGGGCGCGGCCGGCGCGCCCTACCCGTACTTCGTCACCTACGTCGACCCGATCTCCGCCTTCAACCTGTTCATCGCCGTCAACGCCATCGCCATGCCGATGATCGGCGGCACCGCCCACTGGGCCGGGCCGGTGATCGGCGCGCTGCTCGTAGGCTCGATGCAGGAAGTGATCACGGTCACCATCTCCTCCGAGCTCAACGTGCTGCTGGTCGGGATCATGCTGGTGCTGTTCATCACGCTGGCGCCGCAGGGCATCGTCGGCCTCGTGCGCAAGCACTGGAAGCGCCGGAAGTCCGCATGAGCGCCCTGCTCCAGGTCAGCGGCCTCGCCAAGCGCTTCGGCGGCTTCACCGCGCTCGAGGGCATTACGCTCGCGGTCGCCCCCGGCGAGCGCCTCGGCCTCATCGGCCCCAACGGCTCGGGCAAGACCACCCTGATCAACTGCGTCTCGGGGGCGCTGTTCAACGACGAGGGCCGCGTCGAGTTCGAAGGCCGCGACGTCACGCGCCTGCCCCCGTTCCAGCGCGCGCGCCTCGGCATCGCGCGCAGCTTCCAGATCCCCAAGCCCTTTCGCAGCATGACGGTGCTCGACAACCTGCGCGTGCCGCTCGAGTACGCGGCGCGCACGCGCGCCGGGCAGCGCAGCGCGGTAGACGAGGCGATGCGCATCCTGGAGACCATGGGCCTCGCCGCGCGCGCGCGCCAGGACTCGGCCGGCCTCACCCAGGTGGACATGAGGAAGCTCGAGCTCGCGCGCGCCATGGCCGCGCACCCGCGCCTGCTGATCTCCGACGAGGCGATGGCGGGGCTCTCGGGGGCCGAGGTGGACGAGGTGCTGGAGATCCTGTTCAAGCTGAACGGTGCGGGCATCACCATCATCATGATCGAGCACATCATGCAGGCGGTGATGCGCTTCTCGCAGCGCGTGGTGTGCCTGGACGCCGGGCGCATCATCTGCGAGGGCACGCCCGACCAGACGGTCGCGAACCCGGACGTGCAGAGGGCTTACCTTGGCGCTTAGCCTGACCGTGCGCGGGGTGCAAGCCGGCTACGGCGCGGTGCGCGCGCTGCACGGCGTCTCGCTCGACATCCAGGACACCGAGACGGTCGCGCTCCTCGGCACCAACGGCAACGGCAAGAGCACGCTCATGAAGTGCGTGATGGGCATCGTGCGCCCGACGCAGGGCTCGATCGTGCTGCAGGTGGACGGCGCCGAGCACGACCTGACGCGCCTCACCACCGAGCAGATCGTGAACCTCGGCGTCGCCATGGTGCCCGAGGGCCGGCGCCTGTTCCCGAAGCTCACCGTGGAGGAGAACCTGCTGCTCGGCGCGTTCCGCCCCGCCGCGAGGAGCGGCATCGCCAAGAACCTCGCCTTCACCTACGAAGCATTCCCGGTGCTCGCCGAGCGCCGGCGCCAGCTCGCCGGCTCCATGTCGGGCGGCCAGCAGCAGATGCTCGCCATCGGACGGGCGCTGATGTCCGCGCCGCGGCTACTGCTGGTCGACGAGCCTTCGGTGGGCCTCGCGCCGATTCTGGTGTCCACCACCATCACCAAGATCAAGGAGCTGAAGGACCGCTACGGCCTCACCGTGCTGATGGCCGAGCAGAACTTCCACCAGGCGATCCGTATCGCCGACCGCGGCTACATCATCGTGCACGGCGAGATCGTGTTCGACGGGCGCTCGGTCGCCGAGCTCGAGGGAAACGATCTGGTGAAGCGCTACTACCTCGGGACCTGACCGCGGCGCCCCACGCCTCGCAGCGGCGCATCGCCGCGGGCGTGAACTCGGCGCGCGGCTGGTTGCCGCCGATGACGAACATCAGCAGGTGCTCCTTCTTCGGCTCGGCGTAGGTCACGTTCATGAAGCGCCGCGCGACGCCCGGCGGGAACGAGATCACGTCGTAGGGCCCGAGGTCGGCGTGCAGCTTCTTGCGGCCCTCGTTCCACTCGCAGCGCCAGCGCCCGGTCATCGGGATGAACGTCTCGTTGGTGTCGTGGTTGTGCATCAGCGGCCCCTTGCCGGGCTTCGCCTTGCAGTAGCCGAGGTTGAAGCCTTCGGCGATGGCGATCGCGGGCATCGCGGAGGCGTCGTCGCCCACGGGCGAAGTCGTCGCCCTGGTCCCCTTCTTCGGCGGCGCGAAGCCGATCACGGCGTAGAGCGTGCGCTCGCACTCGGGCAAGGGGCTGTCGGGCAGCCCGCCGTCGGAGCCCTTCAGCCGCGAAAAGCGCGCCACGCGCTTCAGCATCGCGCGCTTGGACAGGGTACGAATCCGCTTCCAGTCAGCCATCGTCGCCTCCTCGAGTTAGCCTATCATGCCCCTCATGAAGCCGCCGTTCCGCGCCGACCAGGTCGGCAGCCTGCTGCGCCCGGCCGCGCTCGCCGAGGCGCGGCGCCGATGGAAGCGGGGCGCGCTCGAGGCCGCGCAGCTCGCCGCGATCGAGGACGCGGCCATTCTCGAGGCGGTGCGTCGGCAGGAATCGATCGGCCTCGAGGCGGTGACCGACGGCGAGTTCCGCCGCGACTGGTGGCACCTGGATTTCCTGTCGCAGCTGGACGGGGTGACCACGCGCGACAATCCCGGGCCCAAGTTCGGCGGCACCGAGGAGCAGCCGCCGATCGCCACCGTCAGCGGCCGGGTCGGCTGCTCGAAGCCGATCATGGTGCAGCACTTCGCGTTCCTGAAGTCCGTGGCCCGGGCGACGCCGAAGTTCACCCTGCCCTCGCCTTCCATGCTGCACCTGAGAGGCGGCCGCAACGCCATCTCGACCGAAGCCTATCCCGGGCTCGACGCGTTCTGGGACGACGTCGCCGCGGCCTACCGCGAGGCGATCGCGCACCTCGCCGCCGCGGGCTGCACCTACCTGCAGCTCGACGACACGGCGTTCGCCTACCTGTGCGACCCGAAGATCCGCGAGACCTGCCGCCGGAACGGCGACGACCCGGCGCTCCTGCCGCAGCGCTATGCCGATACGATCAACGCCGCGCTGGCCGACAAGCCGGCGGGCATGACCGTCACCCTGCACACCTGCCGCGGCAACTTCAAGAGCGCGTGGGTGGCCGAAGGCGGCTACGACCCGGTGGCCAAAGCCATGTTCTCGGCCAACGTCGACGGCTTCTTCATGGAGTTCGATTCGGCGCGCGCCGGCACCTTCGAGCCGCTGAAGGCGCTGCCCAAGGGCAAGAAGGTGGTGCTCGGCCTGGTCACCACCAAGGTCGGCGAGATCGAGGACAAGGCGATGCTGAAGCGCCGCATCGCGGAAGCCGCGAAGTTCGTGCCGCTGGAGAACCTTTGCCTGTCGCCGCAGTGCGGCTTTTCCAGCACGCACCATGGCAACGTGCTGTCGGAAGACGACCAGTGGCGCAAGCTCGAGCTGATCGTCGAGGTTGCGCGCGAAGTGTGGCCGGGAGCATAGAATCGAGCCTGGCTTACCGAGGAGGGCCGAGACCATGCGCGTTTACTACCATCCGGCGTCGACCACCAGCCGGATCATCATGATGTTCGCGGCGGAAGAAGCGCCGGAGATCGAATTCAAGACCGTCGACATCTTCACCGGCGAGCACATGAAGCCGCCCTACGCCGACCTGAATCCCAGCCGCCAGGTGCCAATGCTCGAGGACGGCGACTTCCGGCTGACCGAGAGCTCGGCGATCCTCAAGTACCTGGCCGACGAGAAAGGCTCCACGTCCTACCCGAAGGAGCTGCGCGCGCGCGCGCGGGTGAACGAGGCGATGGACTGGTTCAACACGCAGTTTTATCGCGACTTCGCCTACGGCCTCGTTTACCCGCAGGGCTTCCAGACGCACAAGCGCCGCAGCGACGAGGCGCAGGCCGCGACGCTCGCCTGGGGCAAGGAGCGGGCGCAGGCCTGGCTCAAGGTGCTCGACCAGCACCTGATCGGGCCCAGGAACGGCTACGTCTGCGGGTCGAAGCTCACCATCGCCGACTACCTCGGCGGCGAGATGGTGGCGGTGGGCGAGCTCATCGGCTGCGGCTTCGACGGCTACCCGAACGTGCAACGCTGGCTGAAGAACATGAAGTCGCTCAAGAGCTGGCCCAAGGTGCACGAGGTCTTCTACGGCTTCGCCGGCTCCATGAAGGACGCGAAGTTCGACGCCATTTGAGGGGCATCGGCCCATGATCAGGGGACTGCACCACAACGCCTACCGCTGCCGCGACTCCGAGCAGACGCGCCGCTTCTACGAGGACTTCCTCGGCCTGCCGCTCGCCGGCACGCTGTGGATCAAGGAGACGATGAGCGGCCGCAAGACGCAGACGCTGCACACGTTCTACCGCCTCGACGATGGCTCGTACCTCGCCTTCTTCGATGCGCCCGACATGCCGTTCGAGTTCAAGGCGCAGCACGATTTCGACCTGCACATCGCGCTCGAGGTCGAGCGCGCGATGCTCGAGCCGATGATGGCGAAGGGCAAGGCCGCGGGCATCGAGACGCGCGGCATCTCGGATCACGGCTTCATCCACTCGATCTACTTTCGCGACCCGAACGGCTACGTCATCGAGCTCACCGCCCGCATGCCGGGCCACGCGCAGGCGATGGACCCGGCGCAGAACGAGGCGCGCGCCAAACTCGATCGCTGGCAGGCGGCGCGGCGGCAGCCAGCCTAGGGACGAGCTTTATCGCCTGCGCGACTTCCCGGCGCCGGCGGGCTTGAGCACGAAGTCGTAGCGGCAGGTCGCCTCGCCGGCGGCGTTCTTCTTCCTGAAGTCCACGATCAGCGAGTCCTTCACGCCGAACACGGCGTCGGAGTCGAGGTACTTGTCGCCCTTCGTGAACAGGTGCGTGACGAGCTTCTCGTGGCCCGGCGCCTCGATCACGAAGTGCAGGTGCCCGGGGCGCATCGGGTGGCGGCCGCAGGCGACCAGCATCTTGCCCACGGGGCCGTCGTGCGGCACCGGGTAGCTCACCGGCGTGATGCACTTGAAGTGGTAGCGCCCCTCGGCGTCCGAGCGGAAGCGCGCGCGCAGGTTGGTGCCGTCGGGCTTTTGCACGTCGTACAGGCCGTCGGCGCCGCCCTCCCAGACGTCGAGCGTCGCGCCCGCGATCGGCTTGCCCTTGAGGTCCTTCACCGTGCCGCTCACGGCGCAGGGCTCGCCGGGCGTGCCGGGCTTCGCGATGCTTGCGCCGAGCGGCATCTCGGGCGCGCCCTCGACGAAGAACGGCCCGAGCACGGTGGACTCGGTCGCCTTCCCCAGCTTGCCGTAGTTGATGAAGTCCACCAGCATCGACACGCCGAGCGTGTCCGACATCAGGATGAACTCCTGGCGCTTGTCGTCGCACATGTGCCCGGTCTTGGTGAGGAACTGGATGCCCTGGAACCACTCCTCCTGCGTCGGGCGCACCTCGCGCACGAAGGCGTGCAGGTGCTTGACCAGGCTCTGCATGATCTGGCGCGTTCTCCTGTCGGGCGCCTTGCCGACGCGCTTCAGGACTTCGGCGGTGAGGTTCTTCTCGGTGAAATTGCGGATGGGCATGGCCGGCTCCTCCTCGCGCGCAATGCTAACATCGCGCACAGAGGAGGAATCACCATGAAGACACTGATCTGCGCGCTTGCCGCCGCGCTCGTCTCCGGCGGCGCCCTCGCCCAGCAGGGCACCATCAAGTTCCTGGTCGGCTTTCCCGCCGGCGCCAGCCTGGACGCCATGACGCGCATGGTGGCCGACAAGATGCAGGCCTCGCTCGGCCAGAACGTGATCGTCGAGAACCGCACCGGCGCCGCCGGCCAGATCGCCATGGGCGCGCTGAAGACCTCGCCCGCGGATGGCACGGTGCTGGTGATGACGCCGCTCGTCACCATCGTCACCGCGCCGCACATCCAGAAGCTGCCCTACGATCCGTTCAACGATTTCGTGCCGGTGGCGCACGCCGCGAACTTCCTGTTCGCCTTCGCCATGGGCCCGGCGACGCCGGCGAAGTCGCTCAAGGAATACATCGGCCTGGTGAAGCAGGACGCGAAGTACGGCAACTACGCCTCCGCGGCCACCGGCAGCCTGCCGCACTTCTTCTCGCTGCTGTTTGCCGAGAAGGCGGGCCTGAAGCTCAACCACATCGGCTACCGCGGCACCGCCGCGGCGATGACCGACCTGCTCGGCGGGCAGATCGCGGCCTTCATGGGCACCGTGTCCGACGTCGCGCCGCAGCACAACGCGGGCAAGATCACGGCAGTCGCCACCTCCGGCGCGACGCGCTCGAAGCACCTGCCCGGCGTGCCGACCTTCCGCGAGCTCGGCTACGACATCGAGGGCGGCGGCTGGTACGCGGCCTACGCCCCCGCCGGCACGCCGGCGCCGGTGGTCGATCGCCTCTCCAAGGCAATCATCGCCGCGCTGCGCGAGCCCGACGTGCGCGAGCGGCTCGACAACTACGGCATGGAGCCCACGGGCCTGCCGCCCGCCGAGCTCGCGCGCATCCACCGCCGCGACTACGAGCAGTGGGGCCCGGTGATCAAGGCCTCCGGCTTCAAGCCCGGGAGTTGAACCTCCTCTTCGCCTCCACGAAGGAGGATCCCGAGCGCTGGCGCAAGCTGCTCGAGCCGGCGCTGCCGCAGGATCGCTTCTTCGTCTGGCCGGACGTGAACGGCGGCGCGATCGACGTCGCGCTGGTCGCCACGCATCCGAAGGGCACCTTCGCGCGGCTGCCGCGGCTGAAGCTCATCCAGTCGCTGTGGATGGGCGTGGAGAACATCCTCGCCGACGCCGAAGTCCCGCGCGACGTGCCGCTCGCGCGCCTCATCGACCCCGGCATGGTGCACGCCATGGCCGAGACGGTGATCGCGAGCGTGCTCGACTGGCACCGCCATCGCTACCTGTACCGCGCCCAGCAGCGCGAGCGCGCCTGGAAGTGGCAGAAGCAGTTCCTGCCGTCCGACCGCGCCATCGGGCTGCTCGGCCTGGGCGAGCTCGGCAGCTACGCCGCCGCGAAGCTCGTCGCGCTGGGCTTCGAGGTGCGCGGCTGGAGCCGCCGGCCGAAGGCGCTCGAGGGCGTGCACTGCTCGACCGATCTCGACGAGGTGATCTCGCGCTCGCAGGCGCTGGTCTGCCTGCTGCCGCTCACCGCGCAGACCCGCGGCGTGCTGAACGCGCGCGCGTTCGCGCGCATGCCAAAGGGCGGCTGCGTCATCAACCTCGCGCGCGGCGGCCACGTGGTGACCGCGGACCTGCTCGCCGCGCTCGCATCCGGGCGGCTCGCGCACGCCTACCTCGACGTCTTCGAGGCCGAGCCGCTGCCCGCGGACTCGCCGCTGTGGGCGCATCCCGGCATCACCATCACGCCGCACGTCGCGGCACTCACCGAGCCGCGCACGGCGCTGGCGAAGATCGTGGAGAACGTCGAGCGCGTGCGGCGCGGCGAGACGCCGCTCAGCCTCGTCGACCGCGCGGCGGGCTACTGACGCGCTCCGGCGCCGGCGGCGCGCCGACGTAGGCGTGTCCGCCACGGCGCTCCCGCGCCTTGCGCAGGCGGGCGGCGAGCGCCCCGTTCATGGCCGCGCTCTCGTCAAATGCAGGTCAAGCCCCCCGCCCCGACTTCAGCCCGGCAGTAAGGATGAACTTCATCGCCTCCTCGCGCGACATGGCGACCGGCACCGCCTGCTCGCGCGGGATGAACAGCGTGTAGCCGCCGATCTGGTAGCTCATCGGCAGGTACACCGCGACCTCGCCTGCGCGGCCGATGCCCTCGGGCAAATCGGAGAAATCGGCGCGCGAGACGAAGCCGAGCGCGCGCATGCCGGTGCCCGGCAGCGCCACCGACACCACCTGCATCGCCTGGTCTTCCTCGTGCCCGGCGAACAGCCCGAACAGGTCCTTCAGCGCCCCGTACACCGAGCGCACCAGCGGGATCTCGAGCATCAGCCGCTCGGCCCAGCCGAAAAGCTGGCGGAAGAGCAACGCGTGCATCAGTAGCCCCACCAGGAAGATCGCCGCCAGGGCGAGCACCAGGCCCATGCCCGTGCGGTAGTACTCGTCGGGGATCAGCCACATGAGCTGCTTGCCGACGAAGCGCTCGGCCGCCGTGACCAGCCAGACGATGAGGTAAACAGTGGCCAGTACCGGCAGCACGGTCAGCATGCCGGTAAGGAAGATCCTGCCTGCGGATTTCATGCGCGACCTCGTTCTCGGGTGGGCCAGCGGCCCACCCTAGCGCGCGAGGTAGCCCGAGTCTACCGGCAGCGTCACCCCGGTGATGCAGCGCGCGCCCGGCCCGGCGAGGAACAGGATCGCCTGCGCGATGTCCTCGGGCTCCGGCAGGCGGCCGAGCGGGGTGTGGTCCATGACCAGCTTCAGCCGCTCCGGATCCGAGAACACCGGCGCGGTGAGCGGCGTGCGCACGAAGGTCGGCGCCACGGCGTTCACCGTGATGCCGAGCGGCGCGAACTCGAGCGCGAGGGCGCGCGTGAGGTTCACCACCGCGCCCTTGGAGGTCTGGTAGGCGGGATTGGGGAACAGGCCGCCGGAGAACCCCATGATCGAGGCGAGGTTGACGATGGCGCCGCCGCCGCTCGCCTTCATGCGGCGCGCCGCCGCCTGCGAGCAGAAGAAAAGGCCGTCCACGTTCACGTCGAGCACCCGGTCCCACTCCGCGCGCGAGATCTCGAGCGCGCTCTTGCGCACGGCGACGCCGGCGTTGTTGACCAGGACGTCGATGCGCCCGAGCTTCTCGAACGCCGCCGCCACGGCCTTTTCGTCGCTGACATCGACGCGCAGCTCGCCCTCGAGCGGGTCGATGTCGAGCCGGACCACCGAGTACCCCTGGGCGGCGAACAGGTCCGCCGTGGCCTTGCCGATGCCGCGCGCGGCCCCGGTCACGACGACCGTTTTGCCTGTCGGGTTTGTTTTTTCCATGGTGCCGCTAGTATAGGGGCATGCACGACCTTGTCATTCGAAACGCCCTGATCCTCGATGGGCTCGGAACCGAGCCGTTCGTTGGCGAGCTCGCCGTCAAGGACGGCAAGATCGCCGCCATCGGCACGTCGCTGTCCGGCGCGGAATCGCTCGACGCCGGCGGCCTCGCGCTGATGCCCGGCATCATCGACAACCACACGCACTACGACGCGCAGATCACCTGGGACCCGATGGTCTCGCCTTCGCCTGCGCTCGGCGTGACCACGGCAGTGATCGGCAACTGCGGCTTCACCATCGCGCCGTGCAAGCCCGCCGATCGCGAGCTGGTGATGAAGAACCTCACGCAGGTCGAGGGCATGTCGCTCGAGGTGCTGCGCCAGGGGATCCGCTGGGAGTTCGAGACCATCCCGCAGTATTTCGACATGCTCGAGCGCCAGGGCAGCGCGATCAACGTCGCCGGCTTCGTCGGGCACTCGTCGGTGCGCACTTACGTGATGGGCGAAGACGCGCCGCGGCGCGCGGCGACCCCCGCGGAGGTGGCGCGCATGCGCGCGCTCGTCGTCGAAGGCATGCGCGCGGGCGCGATCGGCTTCGCGAGCAGCACCTCGCCCGCGCACAACGGCGACGGCGGCCTGCCGATGCCCTCGCGCCTCGCCGACGACGCGGAGCTGCGCGCGCTGGTCGGCGCGCTGAGGGACGCGGGGCGCGGCCTGTTCATGCTCACCAAGGGCGGGCAGACGAAGATCGGGTTCCTCGAGGAGCTCGCCGTGCAGTCGGGCCGGCCGGTGGTGGTCGCGGCGCTGCTGCACAACAGCACCAACCCGGGCGCGGTGTTCTCCGACCTGGATGCGATCGCGCAAGCCAGCGCGCGCGGGCATCGCCTGGTGGGCGCGATCTCGTGCTGCCCGCTGTCGATGGATTTCACCCTGCGCTCGCCCTATACCTTCGAGGGGCTCGAGTCGTGGCAGCCGGCGCTGCCGCTCAAGGGCGCGGCGTACGCGGCGAAGCTGAAGGAGAAGTCGTTCCGCGACGCGGTGCGCGCGGAGCTCGCCCAGCCGGCGCACTTTCGCCTGTTCAACGGCCAGTGGGACCAGGTCGAGGTCGTGGAATCGCGGCGCAAGGACTGCGAGCAGCGCTCGATCGGCGCGCTCGCGCGCGCGGCCGGGCGCGATCCGCTCGACCTGATGCTCGACCTCGCGCTCGAGGAGAACCTCGACACGGTGTTCAACGCCATGCTGCTCAACTCGGACGAGGCCGCGGTGGCCGAGATGCTGCGCCATCCCGCGAGCCTGGTGTCGCTCTCCGACGCCGGTGCGCACCTCACCTTTTTCAACGATGCCGGCTTCGGGCTGCACCTGCTCGGGCACTGGGTGCGCGAGCGCGGCGCGCTGACGCTGCCGGAGGCCGTGCGCCGCCTCACCAGCGCCCCGGCGCAGCTCTTCGGCATCAGCGGCCGCGGCATCCTCAAGCCCGGCTATGCCGCTGATTTGATGCTATTTGATCCGAAGAGGGTCGGACGCGGACCGAAGCAGCGCGTGTTCGACCTGCCTGGCGGGCATCCGCGGCTGACGACGCCGGCGATAGGCGTGCACGGCGTCTGGGTAAACGGCGAGCGCGACCTCGCGCGCCTTCCAGGACGCGTACTGCGCGAATTCGACGCCTGAATCGCGTCGCCCCAGGCCGACGCGCGCGCCTCAAGTAGTTTTCGTAACCCCATGATTACACTAGTGTTCATGACAGGCACGATCGATGCATGCGTGTTTCCCGGCCTTCAATCCCCCAGGAGATGCCCCATGCTTCAGAAAGACAGCCTGTTCCGCCGCAACGAGTCGTTCTTCCGCAGCCCGACCCCGCCGCTGCCGCCCGCGACGCCGGCCGCGACCGGTCCCGAGGCCGCGAAGCCCGCGGAGACGCCCAAGCCGCCCGTCGACAAGGCCGAGGAGCGCAAGGAAGCCAAGCTCATCGTCGGCCCCGACATCAAGATGAAGGGCGTCGAGGTCACCGACTGCGACACGCTGGTGGTCGAAGGCCGCATCGAGGCCACGCTCGACTCGCGCGTGCTGCAGATCGCGCAGAACGGCGTGTTCAGCGGCACCGTCGCCGTCGATACCGCCGAGATCCACGGCCGCCTGGAGGGCGATCTCACGGTGCGCAAGCAGCTCGTGATCCACGCCACCGGCAAGGTCTCCGGCAAGATCCGCTACGCCAAGATCAAGGTCGAGGAAGGCGCCGAGCTGGCCGGCGAGATCAGCATGATGGAGCGCGGCCCGCAGGGCGTGCTGGTCAAGCGAACGGGGACGTAAACTGCGCACTTGACGCGCGGCCGCGGGCACGCAACAGTGCCCGCATGAGCGAGCCCGACTGGGCCTTTCCCAACGAGCTGCGGCCGCGCGCCGAGGACTGGGACTTCGATCTCGAGCGCGCGCTCGGCGCGCTGGTGCAGTTGCGCGTGGAGGTGCCCGAGGACGCCTTCACGGCGCAGATCCTCGGCACCGAGCGCCTGGGCAACGGCGTGGTCATCGGCGAGGACGGCCTGATTCTCACCATCGGCTACCTCATCACCGAGGCCAGCTCCGTATGGATCACCAACGCCCAGGGCGCGGTGCTCGCCGGACACCCGCTTGCCTACGACCAGGCCACCGGCTTGGGGCTGGTGATGCCGCTCGGGCGGCTCGGCGCGCCGGCGCTCGCGCGCGGCTCGGCGGCGCGCGCGCGCGTCGGCGAAGACGTGCTCATCGCCGGCCATGGCGGCCGCGCGCATGCGCTCAAGGCTCAGATCTTCGACAAGCGCGAGTTCGCCGGCTACTGGGAGTACGTGCTGGACGAGGCGCTGTTCGCCGCGCCCGCGCACCCGCAGTGGGGCGGCACGGCGCTGATCGGCGCGGACGGCAAGCTGCTCGGCGTGGGCTCGCTGCTGGTCGAGGAAAAGAAAGGCGAGCAAAGCGTCCAGGGCAACATGTTCGTGCCGGTGGACATCCTCGAGCCGATCCTCGAGGACCTGGTCAAGCGCGGCCGCGCGCGGCGCGCCGCGCGGCCCTGGCTCGGCATGTATACGACCGAGATGGGAGCGAAGCTGGTGGTGGCGGGGCTCGCCGCCGGCGGTCCGGCCGACCGCGCCGGCGTCAAGCTCGGCGACGTGGTGGTGGCGGTGGCGGGCGATCGACCGGCCGGGCTGGCCGACCTCTTTCGCCGCGTCTGGGCGCTCGGGCCGGCGGGTGCCGAGATCCCGCTCACCATCGCCCGCTCGGGCAAGCGCCAGGACGTCCAGCTGGCGTCGGCCGATCGCAACGACTTCCTGAAAAAGCCCCAGCTGCATTAAATGGGGACAGACCTCATTTTTCTCATCTAGCCGTCCCCTGTTCCGGGTACCCCGCCGTGCGGCCGTTGGAGTAGGCTTCGCGCGGGAGCAGCGGTGGACATCCCCGAATCCGGCCCGGCCACCATCGCGCTCGTCGAGGATGACGACGAGGCGCGCAAGCGTCTTGTTGCGTCCATAAATTCAGATAGCTCGCTGCGGCTCGTCGGGGAATACGCCACGGGGGCCAAGGCGCTCGCCGGGCTCGCGGCATCCGCGCCCGACGTGTTCCTGGTCGACCTCGGACTGCCCGACATGCCGGGACTGGAGGTCGTGAAGCGCGTCGCCGAGAAACATCCCGCCTGCGACATCCTCGTCGTCACTGTGTTCGGCGATGAAGAGAGCGTAATCGGCGCGTTCGAGGCGGGCGCGCGCGGCTACCTCCTGAAGGGCGCGCTCGAGCGCGACATCGCCGAGGACATCCGGCACCTGAGGAATGGCGGCTCGCCCTTGTCGCCGGTCATCGCGCGCCAGGTGCTCAAGCGCCTCGTGCCGACCAAGGCGGCGCCGGCGAAGGACGTGCTTACCCCGCGCGAGACCGAGATCCTGAATGCCATCGCGCGCGGCTTCAGCTACGCCGAGACCGCGGACCTGCTGCACCTTTCGGTGCAGACGGTGCACACGCACCTGAAGAACATCTACAAGAAGCTCGCGGTGCACTCGAAGACCGAAGCCGTGTTCGAGGCCGATCGCAGGCGGCTGCTGTGAGGCGGCTCGTCGCGACGCTGCTGTTCGCGTTTGCGTTGCCGGCGTTCGCTTCGCACGATGGCGTGCGTGTTTTCGAGCGCGCCGATCGCATTCAGACGGAGGCGTATCTGATTCCGGGCGACGAATGGGACTGGAGGCCGGGCGCACTGCCGCACAACTGGTATGCCGATTCGCCGCCGTTTTCCCAGGTGTGGTACCGGCTGCGCTTCAGCCTCGACCATGCACCGTACGTTGGACACAGTCTCTACCTCGCGCGCCTGCCCGTCACGGATCTCACCGTCTACGTGAACGAGCGCCAGATCTGGCGCCTGACCGAGCGCAACGCGCGCGGCTCGGCGCTCACCGCGTTGCTCATTACGGTGCCGACCGACCTGCTGCGTGCGGGAGAGAACGTGATCCATCTGCA
>DATHYT010000094.1:0-171456 GCA_035459025.1 Burkholderiales bacterium
GCCCGCCACTCTCAAGGCGCAACTGGATTCTGATCGTGCCGCAGACTGCGCATCGCTGCCCACGCTTCGGCCTGAATCGCTTACAGAAGCGAATCCCTCGGCGCATACCGCTCGAACGCCTACGCCAAACCACGCCGGACCTGCTCGGCGTTCGTGTCCACGCCAGCGCAGTACACGCGCCCTATAGCCTGTCCGTAGCGGTCGCGCCCGTGATTGTCGAACCGTCCTTGACCGCGCGTGTTGCACGGCACAAGGCCGAAGGAACTTCCTATGCTCTTGCGTTGAATCAAGCCCCGCGATCCCGCTCGTGGTAGGAGTGTTCATCCGCGCATGTTCAACCGGGATCGACCGAAGGTGATGGCCGCGCTACCCGAGCTGATCAGGCCGCTCGCCGACCTCGTCGACGAGAACGGGATGCTGTCGGGAGACGATCTCGCGAGCCGCAAGCCCGGCTGGTTCATCGACAAGCTCAGGGCCGACGCGGTGTTGCGGCCGACCACGACCGAACAGGTTGCCGCGATTCTCACTTATTGCAATGAACACGCGATCGGCGTCGTGCCCCAGGGCGGCATGACGGGGCTCGTCAGAGCCACGGAGACCGAAGCGGGCAATATCGTGCTGTCGCTGGAGCGCATGAATCGTATCGAGCACATCGATATCGTCGGCCGCACGGCGCGGGTCGAGGCGGGCGTGATACTGCAGGCATTACAGGAAAAGCTGGCCGGCTGCGACCTTGCTTTCCCGCTGGATCTCGGTGCGCGGGGCAGCTGCCAGCTCGGCGGCAACGCCTCGACCAACGCCGGCGGTTTGCGTGTCGTGCGTTACGGCATGATGCGGGATCTCGTGCTCGGCATCGAAGCCGTGCTGGCCGATGGTACCGTCGTGAGCTCGATGAACGAAATGCTCAAGAACAACACCGGCTACGACCTCAAACAGTTGTTCATCGGTTCGGAAGGGACGCTCGGCATCATCACGAGGCTCGTGCTGCGGCTCTACGAAGCGCCGAAAAGCAGGAGTACGGCGCTCGTCGGCGTCTCGCGCTTCGAGCAGGTGACGGGACTCCTGAAACACATGGACAGCGCGCTGGCCGGGCAACTGAGCGCGTTCGAGGTGATGTGGAACAGCTTCTATGCGTTCAACACGCGATTTCTCGGCGACGCACCCCTCGGCACCAACTATCCCTGGTACGCCGTCGTCGAATCGCTGGGCGGCAGCCCGGTACGCGACCAGGCCCAGTTCGAGGCCGCGCTCGAGTCAGCGCTCGAGGCCGGTCTGGTCGACGATGCCATCGTCGCGAAATCCGATGCGGATGCGAAACGCTTGTGGCGCGTTCGCGAAAGCATCGAGTCGATGATGGGCCGACCGGTCTTCGTCTACGATGTCAGCCTGCCGATCGTCAGGATGGAGGCCTACATTCGCGAACTCGAGAAGCGGCTGCCACGCGAGCTGCCTGGCTGCGAATACGGGACCTTCGGTCACCTGGCCGATGGCAACCTCCACGTCGTCGTGCTGCTCGACCGGAACCAGCAGGGCGGCGGCCTCGCCGAGCTGCACGTCGTCAGTGATCGCGCGGTGTACGAGCCTCTCGCGGCGATCGGCGGATCCGTCTCGGCGGAACATGGCGTCGGTCTCGAGAAAAAGCCTTATCTCCCGCTCTCGCGAAGCCCGGCGGAACTGGCGTTGATGAAGCGGCTGAAACAGCTGCTCGATCCGAACGGAATCCTGAACCCGGGGAAGATCTTCTAGGAAAAGGGGTCGCGTATGACCCAGTCACCAACGCGTGGCGTCCCGTGTCCGGCTGTGGCTCGGCGCCGCGATCACACCACAGCGTCGTCTGGACGGGCGGCGAAATGATCGTCTGGGGCGGCGGCAATTTCGCGTCCGTCCGGTAGGGCGCCGGGGCAAGGTACACGCCATAGTCACCCGTAGCGCGGGTCATCAGTCTGGCTCCGCTCAGCCGGCGTTGCGCTGGCGGCCCGTAGCCCGCGAGCCCTCGTGCTCGCATAGCTCAAAATGGTGCAGAACTGTACCAACGACCCCGGCAAAAGTGATCGGTCAGCTCAACGTACTAGGGCATCACGGCGGACCGGACTCGCGGATCGGCCAATACGTCTCGGACACGCCCCTGCGCATCCCATACCACCTGTAACGTGTCGAACTTCCCATACCAGTACTTCCAGCGATCGGCGTCCAAAGACGGCGTCTCATGCGCCGGCGGATATCCCAGGGAAACGATGACTTGCTCCCGGGTCATGCCAATCGCGACCTTGCCGGCGCTGACGGCGTGTCGCACCGATTCGGGCCAGCCCGCGATCCTGCTCCTGGGATCGTCCTGCACGATCATCTTTCGGGCCCAGTCGGTGATGCTCTGACTCCGCCCGTAATCCAAGCCTAGATGCATCTCCTGCGTGTACATCACGTCGACGTCGACCGTGATGTGATGCTCTGAGTACTCCTTCGTGCGAATCCGGGTGCCGGCCGGGATCATGGGCAGCGAGGACCAATTGGCGTCGCTGATCCAATACCTGTCCGCAAGTCGGCGGGTGGCGCCCACGTTCCTCCTGGCCCCTTCATAGTGGAAGTTGCAGCAGGTATATCCGCTCAGTGCGGGCCCGTGCGTGACACAACCGGAATTGGTACCTGCCAGGATTGGCGCCAGCATGGCAGATGAAGCCAGCCCAACGCGCCACCCTCTCATCGACTTTAGGTTCATGGGCACGACCCTCCGTCCGCACGCCTAGGCGAGGATCCCTCCAAAGGCCCGTTCGGCGCAAGCGGTGCAGGTGGCGTCCCCACGGGGATTCGAACCCCGGTTACCGCCGTGAAAGGGCGATGTCCTAGGCCTCTAGACGATGGGGACTTGTGCGGACAACAAGTCTGGTCTGGTGGAGGTAACCGGGATCGAACCGGTGACCTCTTGCATGCCATGCAAGCGCTCTCCCAGCTGAGCTATACCCCCAGCACAGGGCGCGAATTATAGCCCACGAACGCTAGGGCTTACAGGGCCCGAGCCGACGCCCGCGCGTCTTCGTCACCACGCCGCCCGTGAGCTTCAGCTCGCCAGACATGCTGTTGCGCGAGATCTGCGCCCGCCCCGCCCCGCGCATGTTCGACGCCGGGCACTCCAGCGCCCACGAGGTGTAATCAGGCCCGAGCTTGAGCGTCGCGACCCGGCAATCCGAGGGCACCTGCGCGCCGCGGCCCCAGTACATGGGGTCCCTCGCCTGCTCGGGCGTGAGGCACGCGCGGTAGCCTGACTGCTGCGGCCGCGGCAGCCCGGGCATGGCGATCTCCGACACGAACTCCCACTCGCCCGGCTCCATGCGCTGCGCGTGCGCGCCCGCCGAAACGAGCGCGAGCAGCAGGACGATCCCCCTCACGCGAGCGCGCGTCCGATGCGCGCGAGCACGGCCTCGCGCCCGAGGAGCTCGAGCACTGCGTCGATCGACGGCGTCTGCTCGCGCCCGGTGAGCACACGCCGCAGGGGCATCGCCAGCTGCGGCATCTTGAGGTTGTGCGCCTTGGCGGCGGAAGACACCGCGGCGCCGAGCGCCTTGCGCTCCCAGGCGAGCGACTCGAGTTCCTTCTGCAGCGCCGCGAGCGCCGGCTTCGCCTCCGCAGGCACGCTCTGCGCGCCCGGCTCGCGGTAGAACATCTCCGCCTGCGCCGCGAGCTCCTTGACCGTGCCCGCGCGCTCCTTCAGAAGCGCGACCACCGCCGGTCCCGGCTCGCGGCCGAGAAACGGCGCGGCGAGCGCGGCGAGCCGCGCCTCATCCGCCCGCTTCATGTACTGCTGATTCAGCCAGGCGAGCTTTTCCGGGTCGAACTTCGCCGGCGAGTGGCTGACGTGCCCGAGGTCGAACCACTGCTCGAGCTCGGCCATCGAGAACAGCTCGTCGTCGCCGTGCGACCAGCCCAGGCGCGCGAGGTAGTTGGCGAGCGCCTCCGGCAGGAACCCGTCGTCGCGGTACTGCGTGACGCTCACCGCGCCGTGGCGCTTCGAGAGGCGCTCCCCGTCGGCGCCGAGGATCATCGGCACGTGCGCGAACTCGGGGAGCGTCGACCCCAGGGCGCGGAAGATGTGGATCTGGCGCGGCGTGTTGTTGACGTGGTCGTCGCCGCGGATGACGTGCGTGATCCGCATGTCGAGGTCGTCCACCACCACGCCGAAGTTGTAGGTCGGCACGCCGTCCGCGCGCAGCAGCACCAGGTCGTCGAGCTCGGCGTTCGGGAACTCGATCGGGCCCTTGACCAGGTCCTTCCAGCCGACCGTACCCTCCTGCGGCGTGCGAAAGCGCACGGGCGCCGGGCCTTCGCCCTTGTACTTCTGCCCGATCGCGCGGTCGTAGCGCGGCTTCTCGCCGCGTGCGCTCTGCTCGGCGCGCAGCGCGTCGAGCGCCTCCCTGGGCATGTAGTCGCGATACGCGTGTCCCGCCGCGATCAGCTGCTCGGCGACTTCCCGGTAGCGCGGCAAGCGCTGCATCTGGAAGAACGGCCCCTCGTCCCAGTCCAGGCCGAGCCACTGCAGGCCCTCCAGGATCGCGGCCTCGGATTCGCGCGTCGAGCGCTCGGTGTCGGTGTCCTCGATCCTCAGCACGAACGCGCCGCCGTGGCGCCGCGCGTAGGCGCGCGAAAACAGCGCGGTGCGCGCGCCACCGATGTGCAGGAACCCCGTCGGGCTGGGGGCGAAGCGCGTGCGCACGGTCATGGGTGCTGCGATTTTCCCATGTCCGCGACGGTCCAACCCAATCGCCGGGGACAAGTCCCCTATACCTATGGCCCGAGGCCCCGCAGAACAGGTAAAATCGCGCCCTCTCCGGCAGGGTCGTTAGCTCAGCGGTAGAGCACTGCTCTCACACAGCAGGGGCCACTGGTTCGATCCCAGTACGACCCACCATTCGACGCGGAGGCTTCCTTGCCCGAATCCGGCGCCACGCGCATTCGTCTTCCCGGGAAACACGAGGCCGACCCCTCGCTCGCGCACGGCGCGGGCCTGACGGCGAAGCAATTGCAGGCAGTCCAGGACGACGCCTGGTCCGACCGCACGCTGTGGACCGAAGAGGAGTGGCTGGTGGTGCGCTACGCTGAGGCGCTCGCCGCGGTGCCGCAGGAGGTGGACGACAAGCTGTTCGCGGCGCTGAAGTCGCGCTTCTCCGAGCGCCAGATCGTCGACCTGACGATGCGCCTCGCGCTGTGCGCGGCGTGGAACAAGTTCAACGACGCGCTCGGGCTCGACACCGAGACCGCGTTCCAGCACGCGTTCGCCGAGTTGGGCGTGGCGTAGGGCGTGTGGCGCGTGAAATAGTTCACGAATCGGCACAGCGCAGGGGGCGCCGTCGCGGTCACTTGACGGATTCCGTCAGGAAACGTGATTTTCTACTGAGCCGCCGTCTTGCATCGCCAAATAGCATGAGCTATGCAGCGCAAGGACTCGAGCCTAGGGGAAAGCCGGGACCTCAGGCCGGTTCAAGGCCTGCTATCCGGCGTGCTGCTTTCCGTCCCGCTCTGGGTGTGCATCGGCGTCGCGATCGCCGTGTCCGTCCAGGACAGGCCAATCTCCGAGATGCAGGTCGCCATACTGTTCGTCGCCGCTGCTGCCGAGCTGATCCTGCTACGGCAGACTTGGCACGTCGGCTTGCTTCGTTTGCGCCCGATCGAGCCGCTGCCGGGCGCGACGGTGCTCGCCGCGCATCTATCACGGCTGCGGCCACTGCTGCTTGCATTCGTCCTGACCGGTACGTACCTGCACTACATGTTCTGGGACGTCCAACTCCAGATCGCCGCGATGCCTTCGATCACGGTGTTCGTGCACCCGCGCGTGCTCGGCTAAGCGTGCTCACCGGCAATCGGCGGAAAGCAGGCGCCGCTCGTAGCGTCCGCCCCCGTCCGACAGCGTCTCCAGGAACGCCACGAGATCCCGCGACTCCTGCACCGAGAGCTGCAGCGGCCTGAGGATCGCCTCGCCGTCCGCGTGCAGCCGGTCGGGGCTGATCGTCGAATAGTGCTCCACTACGTCGCGCAGCGTCGCCAAGCGCCCGTTGTGCATGTAGGGCGCCGTCAGCGCCAGGTTGCGCAATGACGGCGTGCGGAATTCGCCGAAGTTGCGGTGCTCGAGCGTCACGTGCCGCGTGCCGATCGCCGTCGCCCGCCCCGGGTCGTCGTTGTAGCGCCCCAGCAAGTTGAATTGGCTCGCCCGCAGCTTCTGGATGCCGGCGTGCCGGCCCGGGTCCACCCGCCCCTTGTCGATGAAGAACGGGATGCCCGTGTCGTGGAACTCGCCGTTGGTAAACGCCGGGCCG
Organism: Burkholderiales bacterium; assembly: GCA_035459025.1. Taxonomy (GTDB): domain Bacteria; phylum Pseudomonadota; class Gammaproteobacteria; order Burkholderiales; family SG8-39; genus JAABQT01. The sequence goes on from DATHYT010000094.1 coordinate 6,300, forward strand.
AGATGGCAGACGTGGCACCGGCCCTTGCCGATGAAGATTTGCAGACCGCGCTTCGCCGAATCCGGATACCTCGAAACGCCCGCCGCATCGCCGCGCAGGAGCGCATCGCGAAATTCGTCGAACGGCGTGCGCCCGCTCGCCAGCGACTCCTGGAATGCGGCGAGCGCCTTGCCGACGCCGACCAGTACCGCCTCGTCTTCCTCCGGCACCGCACCGAACACCTTGCGGTAGCGGCAAGAAAGGTCGGCATCGCCACGCACGAGCGCGGCCACTTGCGCGGCGCCCAGGCCCATCTCGCGCGCGTCGAGCAGTGGCCGGATGCTCTGCGCCCACAAGCTGTCGTTCGCCCCATCCCAGCCGAACCACCGCTGCAGCCGCGCGTTCTTCAGGCTGGGCGTGTTGCGGTCGACGCGCGCAAGGCCGAGCGCGCGCGGCTCGCCGTCGGTCCAGTTGCGCTCGGGAACGTGGCAGCGCGAGCACGACACCGTGCCGTTCGCCGACAGCCGCCGCTCGAAGAACAGCCGCTCGCCCAGCTCGATCGCGTCGCGCTGTCCCGAGACGCGGTTCGAGGGATCGGGCGCGAACGCCGGCGGCCACGGCCCGTGCGCCGCGATCGCGCGCGTCTGCGCTTCGGTGAACGCCAGCGCCGCGGGCGCGAGCGCGGCGAGAACCGCGACGAGCGCGCGCCTCACTCGACGCTGACCGGGTGCGCGGCGCGCTCGGTCTTACCGTCCGCGCGCAGCTCGAACACGAGTTCCCAGCGTCCAGGCATATGGAACAGCAGCCCCTCGGCGCGGAAGCGCCCGCCGCCTAGCGCCGTGATCGAGGGCCGGTAGTTCATGCCGTGACGGTGCGCGGGCATCCAGGCGTCGACGCGCAGCTCCTTTGTCGCCGGGCACACGGCGAGCTCGAGCGCGAAGTGCTCGCCAACGCGCAATGCCGGCGCCGCGCGGTACACGATCGTGTGGGTGGCCGACTGCAGCTTCTCGGCGGAGCCGCCGGGCAGCTCGCAGGCCTGCGCCACGGGCAGCGCGAGCAGCAGGCTCAGCGCTTGGACGCGAACAGCCGCTCGCCGTTTCGCCACGCTATCGCCTCGGCCACCTCACGCGGCAGGTCGGCGAGCCACTCGCGCGACCAGTTCGCATGCGGCCCGACGTAATGCCAGCGCTCAGGGGTGAAGGAATCGGTGCCCACCAGGAAGCGGTCGGGGAATTCGAGGAACAGCTTGCGCCACTCGGGGTCCACCTTGCCGCCCGAGGCGTGATCCGTGCGAAACGCCAGGTCGCACCAGAGGTTGGCGTGCTGCGCGAGCATCGCGCGCACATTCTCCGGCCGCTCGAAGCCCGAGTGTGCCCACAGGATCCTCGCCTGCGGCCACTGGCGGAAGAGCCGCTGCACGGCGTCCGCGTCCGAGTGCGCGTGGAGGTGCAGGCCATGCAGTTTCGCCAGCTCGACCATGCGCCGCGGCACCGGCAGGTCGGCGTCGGCGCCGAACAGGTGGAACTCGCCGATGCCCGAGTACTGGTGCTTGGCCAGCCGCTCCTCCAGGTATCTGGGCACGCTCTCGTCGCGCACCCAGGTGCCGATCTCGCCGCGCGAGCGATACGGGCGCAGCTCGGTAATCACCAGATCCGGCGCCAGCGCCTTCATGCGCTGCTGGCCGTCGTCGCCGGACGAGGAAACGAGGGCGCGCTTGATGCCCGCGTCCTTCAGGATCGCCACCGCGTCGGCGGGCGACAGCATCTCCCAGGCGTCGTGGCTGTAGTGCAGGTGCGCATCGAAGATCGGCAAATCGGTGGCCACCGCAAGCGGTGCCCACGCGGCGGCTGCCGCGAGCGGCGCCCACGCCAGCGCCACCAGCATCGTTCTAGGTGACATAGCCCTTCCTCAGCGTCGCTGGCAGGGTGAAATAGAACGTCGCCCCGTGCCCGCGTGCTGCGGATTCTACCCACAGCCGCCCGCCGTGCCGGCGCACGATGCGGCGCGCGGCGGGCAGCTCGCGCGCGCCCGACAGGGGGCTGAAGATGGCGTGATGCTCGCGCGGTTCGACGCCCGCGCCGTTGTCGCGCACCGAGAACAGCCATTCGCGGCCCACCGGACGTGCGGAAACATGGATCAGCGGCGCTTCGACGCCGCGATGACGCACGGCGTTGCCGATGAGAACCCGGAACACGCGCTCGAGCTGGCGCGCGTCCACGCGCACCCTGGGCAGCGAGCCGCCGTGAACTTCGGCCCCGGCGGCTTCGAGCTGCGGGCGCAGCCCCGCCAACGCGCGCGCCAGCGCCTCGTCGCTTTCCACCTGGCGCGCCAGGCGCGGCGCAAGCGACGCACCGGCGAGCGCCCATAGTGCTGCCAGCAGCCGCTGCAGCTCAGACAAGGGAACCCCCGTCGTCCATGCCGTACAGTGTTTCACTCCCCGCGCTGCTATATTGGGACATGGACTATGTTTCACTGGACGACATCCGCGCGGCGGCGGGGCGCATCGCCGGTGCGGTGGAGCGCACGCCGTGCCTGCATAGCCGTACGCTGTCGCGCCTCGCGGGCTGCGAGCTGTGGCTGAAATTCGAGAACCTGCAGTTCACCGCCTCGTTCAAGGAGCGCGGCGCGCTGAACAAGCTGCTCCTGCTGTCCGACGCCGAGCGCCGGCGCGGCGTCATCGCCATGAGCGCCGGCAATCACGCGCAGGGCGTCGCCTACCACGCCGCGCGCCTGGGCGTGCGTGCCGTGATCGTGATGCCGCGCGGCACGCCCAACAACAAGGTCTCGAGCACGCGCGTGCACGGCGCCGAGGTGGTGCTGGAGGGCGACACGCTGTCGGACTCCGGCGCGCACGCGCGCGAGCTGGCGGCGCGCGAAGGCTATACCTTCGTCCACCCCTACGATGACGCCGCGGTCGTCGCCGGCCAGGGCACCGTCGGCCTGGAGATGCTCGAGGACGTCCCGGGCCTGGAGATGCTGGTCGTGCCGGTGGGCGGCGGCGGCCTCGCCTCGGGCATCGCCACCGCGGCCAAGGCGCTGCGTCCCGAGACGCACGTATACGGCGTCGAGTCGAAAGCCTGGAGCGCCATGTTCCAGCGCATGCACGGCCTGCCGGTGGACGTGGGCGGCGACACCATCGCCGAAGGCATCGCGGTGCGCGACGTGAGCGCGCTGACGCTCGAGATCTGCAAGCGCTTCCTCGACGAAGTGCTGCTGGTCGATGAGGAGATCATCGAGCGCGCCATCGTCGCGCTGATCGAGATCGAGAAGACGGTGGCCGAGGGCGCGGGCGCGGCCGGCCTCGCCGCCGTGCTCGCTCATCCGCAGCGCTTCGCCGGCCGGCGCGTCGGCATCCCGATTTGTGGCGGCAACATCGACTCGCGCGTGCTGTCGGCGGTCCTCATGCGCGGGCTGGTGCGCGACGGCCGCCTGGTGCGCATGCGCGTCATGATGCCCGATCTGTCCGGCAGCCTGGCCAAGGTGGCGGCGCTGATCGCCGCAGCCGGCGGCAACATCGTCGAGGTACAGCACCAGCGCGTCTTCGGCACCGCCTCGGTGAGGACTCCGGAAGTCGAGTTCGTCATAGAGACGCGCGACCGCGAGCACACACGCGCCATCGTCGCACACCTGAGCACGCACGGCGCCACGGCGCGGCTGGACACCTAGCCCACGGGCTCCGAGATCTCGACCAGGTTGAGGTCGGGATCGCGCACGTACACCGAGCGGATCTTCGACACGGCGCCGGTCTTCATCACCGGCCCTTCGAGGATCTTCACGTTCGCGGCATTCAGCCTCGCGATCACCTGCTCGAGGGGCACCGAGGCGATAAAGCACAAGTCGAGCGTCCCGGGCGCCGCGACGTGCGCGCGTGGCACGAACTCCTTGCCCCACTCGTGCAGGTTGATTTTCTGGTTGCCGAATTTCAGCGCCTGGCGGGTTTCCGTGGGCGTCCTGAACGATTCCAGCGCCATCCCGAGCACATCGCGATAGAAGCGCACGCAGCCCTCCAGGTCGCGGGTGGTCAGAACGATATGGTCGACGTGGTCAATCATAAATGGGGACAGACCTCATTTTTCTTATCTGCGAACAAAGTGCAAATGAGAAAAATGAGGTCTGTCCCTATTTTCGTTTCAGCATGCGCAGCGGGTTGTACTCGATGACCGTTTCGCCGCGCTGATTCACCACCTTGTTGGCAAAGCGCACCAGGCCGCGGTCGCCTTTCGAGGTCAGCCGCGCCTCGGTCACCTCGACCTCGACGTGAATGGTGTCGCCGACTACCGTCGGCCCCTTCACGTCGAGCGTGGCGTTGAGGAACGCGAGCCCCGTGTCCTGCATCGACGGCAGCAGCAGCCCCTCGGCGAAGGAATAGACCAGCGCGCCCGGTACCGGCCGCCCCTTGATGGCGCGCTGTGAGTCGTCCTCGACCGCGAACAGCTCCTCGGTGAGCCAGGTCAGGTTGACGAAGCCCGCCAGGTCCGCTTCCGCGATGGTGCGGCGGTGCGTGCGAAAGCGCATGCCGACCTTCAGGTCCTCGTAGCAGTAGCCGCGGCCGATCGGGTGAACGTTGTCGCTCATGTCAGAAGATCGTGTAGGCGCCGTCGATGACGAACGAATCGCCCGTATGGTAGCCGCTCGCGTCGCTCATCAGGTACACGGCGATACCGGCAAAGTCCTCCTTCTTTCCCCAGCGCCGCAGCGGGATGCGCGGCAGGACGGCGGCGGAGAACTTCGCATCGCCGATCGCTGCCGCCGTCATGTCCGACTCGATCCAGCCCGGCAGGATGGAGTTGGCGGTGACCTGGAAGCGCGCCATCTCCACCGCGAGCGCGCGGATCATGGTGAGCATCGCGCCCTTGGTCGCGGCGTAGCTCGACGCGCGCGCCGCGCCGTGGATCGCGGCGCTGCTCGCCATGCCGACGAGCCGTCCGCCCGCGTCGCCCGCCACCGCCCGGCCGGTCATGTGGCGCGCCGCGGCACGCAGCGTAAAGAACGCGCCGTCCAGGTTTACCTGCATCACGCGGCGCCATTCCTTCGTCGGCAGCTCGGCGAGCGGCGCGCGCACCTGGCTCACCCCGGCGTTGGCGAAGCAGCCGTCGACGCGGCCCATTGCCTTCAGCGCCTCGGCGAAGCTTCGTTCGACCTGCGCCTCGTCGCTCACGTCGCAGCGCTGCGCCAGCACGCGCCGGCCGTGCTTTTTGAGCAGCTTCTCGGCGGCGGCGTTCTTGTCCGGGTTCGACCCCCAGATCACCACGTCAGCCCCTGCGGCGGCGAGACCTTCGGCCATGCCCAGGCCGATGCCGCCGTTACCCCCCGTGACGAGCGCGACCTTGCCTTTCAGGTCGAATGCGCTCATTTGTTCTCGAAGTGCGACCTCGCCTTGTTGAACGCCTCGCTCATGTTCTTCCACGCCTCTTCGGTGCCGCGCATCATGTCCTGCCAGGCGTCGAGCGACGCGTTCTGCAGCAGCTTCATCTGGTAGAGCGCCTCGTCGCGGCGAGCGTTGACGGCGGCGAGCTGCTTCTCGTACTCAGCCTTCATCTGCGACTGCGCCTCGTGCGCCTTCGCCTCCCACTGCTTGGCCTCGGCATTCCACTGGTCGAGCTGGGCCTTCAGCTTCCGCACGTACTCGTCGCGGTTCATCATGACGACCTCCTTGGTGGAAGGAGCTTCGATTTTAGCCATAATGACTCCCGTGTTCTTCCCTGATTTCTCGCTGGAGCACGTTGCCGTGTCCACCGGAACGCTGCGCCTGCGCCGCGGCGGCGAAGGGCCGCCGCTCCTGCTCCTGCACGGCAACCCGCAGACGCACGCCATGTGGCACAAGGTGGCGCCGGCGCTGGCGCGGAACCACACCGTGGTCTGTCCCGACTTGCGCGGCTACGGCGGCTCGTTCAAGCCGCCCGTCAGCGCCGACCACGCGGCGTACGCCAAGCGCGAAATGGCCAAGGACATGGCGGAGCTGATGACCCACTTCGGCCACGACGCGTTCCTCGTCGCCGCGCACGATCGCGGCGCGCGGGTCGCGCACCGCCTCGCGCTCGACCATCCGCAGCGCGTGCAGAAACTCGCGCTCATGGACATCATCCCCACGCTCGAGCATTTCGAGCGCACTGACATGGCGATGGCCATGGGCTACTACCACTGGTTCTGGTTCGCGCAGCCGCACCCGTTTCCCGAAAATGTGATCAGCGCCGCACCCGATGCCTGGTGGCGCGCGCACACCTCGCGCGAGCCCAAGCCCCCCGATTTCTTTGACCGCGAGGCGCTCGCCGACTACATGAGCGCAGTCCACGACCCGGAAATGATCCGTGGCATGTGCGAGGACTACCGCGCCGCGGCCACGATCGACCTCGTGCATGACCGCGCCAGCCGCGCGGCGGGCGAGAAGATCCGCTGCCCACTGCTCGTGCTGTGGGGGAAGAAGGCGAAGATCGAGGCCTGGTATGACGCGCTCGCCATCTGGCGCACCTACAGCGCCGCCGGGGTCAGCGGGGGGTCGGTGAATTCGGGCCACTACCTCGCGGAGGAAGCGCCCAGCGAGGTGCTCGCACGCCTGCTGCCGTTTCTCTCAGCCTGACGCCAGTACCAGCGCTAGCGCCACGGCGCCCGGCAGCGCCTGAACCCACAGGATGCGCCGGCTCACGCTCCACGCGCCGTAGACGCCGGCGACGATCACGCAGGCGAGAAAGAACACCTTGAACGGCTGCGAGCCGGCGATCAGGCCCCAGGCGAGCCCTGCAGCCAGAAAGCCGTTGTAGAGCCCCTGGTTGGCAGCGAGCACCTTCGAAGCAAGCGCGAACTCAGGGGTCTGGCGAAACACCTTCCGGCCGAATGGCTTGTCCCAGAGGAACATCTCCAGGACGAGGAACGCCAGATGCAGCAGCGCCACCATGGCGGTAGCCAAGTCGGCGAGCACTCCCATGGCGCGGGAGTGTACGCACTAAAGGAAACGGCCGCCGCAGCGGGGGGCTGGGGCGGCCGTCGGGGGCAGAGCGAGGAAGGACTAGCGGCGGTTCTTCCTGCGATCGTCGTCGCGGTCGCGCCGGTGATCGTGGCGCCAGTCGTGACGGTGGCTCTTGCGCTTCTCGGCGATGACCTTGAGCATGCCGCGGCCTTCGAAGGGGGTGCCGTCCTTCAGCTTGCCCCGGAGCACGCCTTCCTCGTCGGTCGCCTGGAAACCGGATTCCTGGTTCTCGAAGATGCAGATCAGGTCCGGCCGCCGCCCGCGGTTGACGCGCGTGAGGCGCTGGTTGCAGCGCTTCAGGCTGCGTTCGTCTCCGGTGCTACCGAAAGTCAGCGAGCCCGGGTCCACGTCGCGCACGTTGAAGTTCCGCGAGCCAAGCAGCGCCACCGGAATGTCGCGCGGCGACCTCGGATCGATCTTCGCGATGTGCCGCACGCCCGGCTTGATGTCGATGCCGATGCTCAGCACGTCGACCGTCTGCTGCGGGAAAGGCGAGGTCACCGGGCCGGACTCGGTCTGGGTCTGCGTCGAAGCCTCGGTCTGCGTCGAAGCCTCGGTCTGCGTCGAAGTGTTGGGCTCGGGCGCAGTCTGGGTCACCACGGGCGACACGCCGCTCACGATGAGCGTATAGGCGCCAGTCGCGTTCCCCGGCCCGCCGCGCAGCACGCCGCCGTCCGCGACGCGGTTCGGGTAGCCGGCCACGCCAACGTAGTACACGCCATCCGCAGGGATCACGATGTTCGCGATGTAGGAGTCTCCGCTCCCGTCCGGACCGTCGTCGTTGTCACGGAACACGATATGGCCCAGGGCTTGGGTCTGCAGCACCGTCACGAAGGTGTCGACAGGGCTCCCCATGACGGCCGCGTTGATGTCCACGGTGACGATGTCGCCCTCCTTCGCCTGGAAGGCGAACACGTCGCCGTCGCCGTCGGCTATGAAGGCGTTGACCACGGCCGCGCCGCTCGCATCGAACACGAGGGCCTGCGCCGCGGTGACCGGGCTGTTCGTCTCGACTTCGTCGATCGTATCCGCGCCCGCGCTCCCTGCGAAAGCCGCGATGACGGCCGCAGCGATGAGGCTGCGAATGACTCCTGCTTTCTTCATGGTCCTCTCCCGCTATGTGTCAAATGTCACATGCCTTTTCGGGGCATGCGCAACGACTGTACTGGGGGGGCATGCCCCCCCACAGGGAGGAATCCGCAGGGGTCGTCAGAAATCTTCAGGGCGCAGACAAGCGGCGCCAGGGAGCGGTCCGGCGGCCGCCCGCCGCCGGTCAAAATTCACGCGCGGCTAGTACGACTTCGGCAGGCCGAGCACGCGCTCGGCGATGAAGCACAGGATCATCTGCGGCGACACAGGAGCGATGCGCCCGACCAGCGACTCCCGCAGATATCTTTCCACGTGATATTCCTTGGCGTAGCCGTAGCCGCCGTGCGTCATCACGGCCTGCTGGCAGGCGTCGAAGCAGGCTTCGGCGGCAAGGTACTTCGAGGCGTTCGCTTCGGCGCCGCACGCTTTCTTCCGGTCGTAGAGCCAGGCGGCCTTGAACACCATCAGGTTGGCGGCCTCCAGCGCCATCCAGTTCGCCGCCAGCGGGTGCTGGATCGCCTGGTTCTTGCCGATCGGGCGATCGAACACGATGCGCTCGTTCGCGTAGCGCGCGGCGCGCTTCACGGCGCAGCGCCCCAGGCCCACGCACTCGGCAGCAATGAGGATGCGCTCCGGGTTCATGCCGTGCAGGATGTACTCGAAGCCCTTGCCCTCCTCGCCGATGCGGTCTTCCTCCGGCACCGGCAGGCCGTCGAAGAACACCTGGTTGGAGTCCACCGCCTTGCGGCCCATCTTCTCGATCTCGCGCACCTCGATGTGCTTGCGGTCGAAGTCGGTATAGAAGAGCGTGAGGCCGGCTTGCGCCTGCGTCAGCACCAGGATCTTCTCTGCCACCTGGGCGGTCGAGATCCACACCTTCTGACCGGAGATGACGTAGCGCCTGCCCTCGCGCTTCGCCAGGGTCTTGATCTTGCGCGTGTTGAGCCCGGTGTTCGGCTCGGTGACGGCGAAGCAGGCGCGCTCCTTGCCCGCGATCAGCCCCGGCAGCATGCGCTTCTTCTGCGCGTCGTTGCCGAACACGACGACCGGATTGAGCCCGAAAATGTTCATGTGCACCGCCGAGGCGCCCGAGAATCCGGCACCGGATTCGGCGATCGCCTGCATCATCACCGCGGCCTCGGTGATGCCGAGGCCCGAGCCGCCGTAGGCTTCCGGCATCGCGATGCCGAGCCACCCGTCTTTGGCGAGCGCCTGGTGCAGCTCGGAGGGGAAGCCCCCCTCCTTGTCCTTCTTCATCCAGTACTCGTCGGGAAAGCGCGCGCAGATCTTCGCAATCGCCTCGCGGATCGCTTCCTGCTCGTCGCTGAAGGCGAAATCCACTCAGGTGCTCCGCCGCGCGGGGTTTTCCTCGTACGGCGGCGCGTAGATCACCATTACCTTCGCGCGTTCGCTCGTGGCCGTGAAGACGTGCGGCAGGTCGGCGGGAAAGAAGCACGCCTCGCCCGGCGCCAGGTCGAACTTCTCGCCGCCCACCTCGACGTGCGCGGCGCCTTCGAGCAGGTAGCACACCTGCTCGATGCCCGGATGCGCGTGCGGCAGCGCACCCTTGCCGCGCTCCACCTCGCCGATCAGCATCTCCATTTGCGTCGCGCCCACCGTCTCGCGGCCGATGAGGCGGAAGTTCCGGGTGCCCGTGTGGTTCGCGGGCGAATACGGCGTCACGTCGGTCGGGCGGACGTGGTAGCGGGAGCGCGCCATCAGCGCCGCTCGATCCAGTTGTGCTGCGCGATGCCGCCGTCCACCGCGATGGTCGCGCCTGTGACGTAGGCGCCGAAGCGCTCGGAGAGCACCGCGAGCGCCATCTGCGCAACGTCCGCCGGCGTGCCGAAACGTCCCATCGGAATGGTGGCGAGCAGGCCCGGGTTCTTCGCCGCATCGAAGCCGCCGCCCGGGATCGCGCCGGGGGCGATGGCGTTCACGCGGATGCCGTCCTTGCCCAGGGCCCTCGCGAATTCGCGCACCAGCATCGTCTGCCCGGCCTTGGCTGCGCTGTAGTGCGGCAGGTTCCTCGGCGCATAGGCGTGCAGCGAGGTGATGTAGAGCATGCGGCCGCGGATTCCCTGCTCGCGCATGTGGCGCCCGAGCGCCTGGCCGAGCAGGAAGCCCGCGTTCAGGTTCACTTCCTGCATCGCGCGCCAGGTTGCCTCGCTCACCTCGAGCGGCGTGTCCTCCTCGTGCCGGCGCGGGCTCGCGCTGTGCACGAAGATCGTGACCTTGCCGAGCTTCGCGATCGCTTCCGCCGCCAGGCGCCTCGCTTCGCCCGGCTTTGACAGGTCGACGTCGATGTCCGAGCCCTTCAGGTCGGCGCCGAGCACGCGCACGCCCTCGGCGCGCAGCGCTTCGGCGATGGCGCGGCCGATGCCGTTGCCCGAGCCCGTGACGAGCGCGGTGTCGTTGTCAAAGAGCGCGTGAATCATGCCTGGTTCTCCTTTATCGCGGTGGGCGCCGCCGCCGGCGCCGGCTGCGCGTCGCGCACCAGCACCGTGTAGGCCGTCGGAATGACGAACAGCGTAAAGAGCGTCCCCACCGACAACCCGCCGACCACCACCCAGCCGATCGCCTGGCGCGCCTCGGAACCCGCGCCCGCCGCCAGCGCTAGCGGCAGGGCGCCGAGCACGGTGGCAAGCGAGGTCATCAGGATCGGCCGCAGGCGCAGTGTCGAGGACTCGATCACCGCCTCGATGCGGCGCATGCCGCGCGCACGCAGCTGGTTGGCGAACTCGACGATCAGGATGCCGTTCTTCGTGATCAGGCCGATGAGCATCACCAGGCCGATCTGCGAGTACACGTTGATCGAGTTGCCCGTGGCCCACAGGGTACCGAGCGCGCCAAGCGCGGCGAGCGGCACCGTCAGCATGATGATGAGCGGCGAGACGAAGCTCTCGAACTGCGCGGCGAGCACGAGGTAGATGAACGCCAGCGCGAGACCGAAGGTAAACAGCAGCGTCGTGCCGGCTTCGTAGAACTCCCGCGACTGGCCATCCAACCCGGTGCGCGCGCTCTTTGGCAGCACCTTGGCCGCCGCCTGCTCGAGGAACTCCAGCGCCTCGCCGAGCGAGTGGCCCGGCGCGACGTTCGCCTGCAGGATCAGGGCGCGCTGGCGGTCGAAGTGGTTGAGCTCTTTCGCCGCCACGGTCTCGCGTACCGTGACGAGATTCGACAGCTGCACGAGGCGCCCATCCCGCGCGCGCACGTAAATCGCGGTCAGGTCCGCCGGCGTGTTGCGGTCGCGCGCCTCGAGCTGCACCATGACGTCGTACTGCTTGCCCTCGCGCTTGAAGCGCGTCACCTGGCGCCCGCCGAGCAGCGTCTCGAGCGTGCGGCCGATGGTCTCGATGTCAACGCCGAGCGCCGCGGCGCGCTCGCGGTCGATGTCGACCGCGAGCTGCGGCTTGTTCAGCTTCAGGTCGGTATCGGCGTTGACCAGCATCTTGCTCTGGCGCGCTTCGGCGAGCAGCGCGCTGCCCGCCTTGTCGAGCGTCTCGTAGCTGTCGGCCTGCACCACGAACGCCACCGGCGGGTTGCGGAAGCTCTGGCCGAGCGAGGGCGGGTCGACCGGAAACACGAACACGCCAGGCACGCCCGCGAACAGCTTCGGCCGCAGCTCGGCGGTGATGTCCTGCGTGCGGCGCGTGCGCTGCTCCCAGGGCTTGAACTGGCTGAAGGTGATGCCCAGGTTGACCGGGTTGGGGCGCTCGAGCCCCGGCGCCACTACCGCGAAGGTGTTGACGATCTCCGGCACGCCGGCGTAGATGCGCTCGACCGCGCGCACGTTGGCGTCGGTATAGGCGAGCGAGGCGCCCTCGGGCGCCAGGATGAACGACAGGAAGAACCCCCGGTCCTCGAGCGGCGAAAGCTCTTTCTTGAGCGCGAGGTAGGTGAACGCCGTGCCGCCCAGGATGGCGAGGAACGCGAGGCCCACGATCCAGCGCCGGCGCAGGGCGCCGCCGAGCACGCTGCGGTAGCCCGACGTCATACCGGTGAAGAATCCCTCCATCGCCAGATAGACCCGGCCATGCCGCTCGTGGGCCCTGAGCAGCCGCGAGCACATCATCGGCGTGAGCGTGAGCGCGACGAAGCCCGACACCGCGACTGCGCCGGCCACCGTCAGCGCGAACTCGACGAACAGGCGCCCGGTACGACCCTGCTGGAAGGCGAGCGGCGCGAACACCGCGACCAGCGTGAGCGACATGGCGACCACGGCGAAGGCAATCTCCCTGGAGCCGTCGATCGCGGCGAGGCGCGTCGGCTTGCCCAGCTCGACATGGCGGTGGCAGTTCTCGAGCACCACGATGGCGTCATCCACCACCAGCCCCACCGCCAGCACGATGCCGAGCAGCGTCAGCACGTTGACCGAGAACCCGAGCAGGTAGAGAAAGAAGAACGCGCCGACGAGCGACACCGGGATGGTGACGAACGGGATCAGCGTCGAGCGCACCGAGCGCAGGAAGAGGAAGATGACCAGCACCACCAGCAGCACCGCCTCGCCCAGCACCTTGTAGACCGCGTCGATCGAGCGCTCGATGAAGATGGACGAGTCGAAGGCGACGCGCAGCGTCATGCCCTCGGGCAGGCTCTCGCGTATGCGCTCGATCTCGGCCTTCACCGCGCGCGCCACCTCGAGCGTATTCGCGGTCGACTGCTTGACCACGCCGAGCCCGACCGCGGGATTGCCGTTGACGCGCACGATGTTGCGCTCGTCGAGCGCGCCCAGGCGCGCCACGCCCACGTCGCGCAGCCGCACCGGGTAGCCCTGGCGCTCCGCAATGATCAGCTTGTTGAATTCCTCGGCGGTGCGCAGGTCGGACTCGGCGAGCACCGTGAACTCGCGCTGCGTGGATTCGATGCGCCCGGCCGGGATCTCGACGTTCTGGCGCCGCAGCGCGTTCTCCACGTCCTGCACGGTGAGCGCGTAGGCCGCGAGCCGCTCGCGGTCGAGCCACAGCCGCATCGCGTACTGGCGCGCGCCGCCGATGATCACCGACGCCACCCCGGTGAGCGTCTTCAGCCGGTCGGCGACATAGCGATCGGCGTAGTCCGAGAGCTCGAGCGAGCCGTGGCGCTCCGAGAAGAAGGCGAGCCACATGATCGCCTGCGCGTCGGCCTCGATCTTCGACACCACCGACTCGTCCGCCGCCTCGGGCAGCCGCGCGCGCACCCGCGCCACCCGGTCGCGCACGTCGTTGGCCGCCGCGTCGACGTCGCGCTCGGAGACGAACTCGACCGTGATCTGGCTCACCTCCTCGCGCGACACCGATTTCAACGTGCGCACGCCCTCGATGCCGGCGAGCGAATCTTCGAGCGGCTGCGTCACCTGCGACTCGATCACCTGCGCGCTCGCGCCCTTGTAGACGGTGCGTACCGAGACCACCGGCGTGTCGATCTTCGGGTACTCGCGCACCGTGAGGCGCTGGAACGAGATGACGCCAAGCAGCACGATCATCAGGCTCATCACCGTCGCGAAGACGGGGCGCTTGATGCAGAGCTCGGGGAGCTGCATGGACCTTGCCTTGGCCTTTGACCTTAGACGATCTCGCCTTTTCCGGCTGCCTTATGCCGGAAAAGGCGAGATCGTACAAAGGCAAAGGCGAAGGGCGTTCATCCCTTCTTGTCCGGCGCCGCTGCCGCCGGCTTCGGCGCGCCCTGCATCACATGCACCGCCGAGCCCGGCCCGATGCGCTGCAGTCCCTCGGTCACCACTTGGTCGCCGGCCGCGATGCCGCTGGCGATTTCGACCTCGCCGACCTTGCGCACGCCGGTCTGCACCTTGACCATTTCGGCCTTGCCGTCGACGACGCGGAACACGAACCTGTCCTGGCCGCGCGGCACGATCGCCTGCTCGGGCACCCACACCGCGTTCTCGCGCACCGCGAGCTGCGCCCACACGCGCGCGAACATCCCCGGGCGCAGCTTGATCTGGGGATTGGCGACGCGCGCGCGCACCAGCACCGTGCGCGTCGCCTCGTCCACCGCCGGCTCGAGGGCGTACACCGAGCCGGGAAAGCTGCGCTCGCCGTAGGCGTCGAGCTGCACGCGTACCGCCTGTCCGGGCTTCAGGCGCCCGACGTAGATCTCGGGCACGCGGAAATCGAGCTTCAGCTGGTCGATCTTCTCCAGGCGCGCGATGTCGGTGCCGGCGGCGACATACGCGCCCTCGCTCACCTGGCGCAGGCCCGCGACGCCCGCGAAGGGCGCGCGGATCACGGTCTTGGCGAGGCGCGCCTCGTCCTCGCGCTGCTTGGCGGCCGAGCGCGCCGCGTTGGCGCGCGCCTCGTCGAAGGCCTGCTGGCTGATGAAGTTCTTCTTGAACAGGTCCGCCGCGCGCTCGAGGCGCTGCCGGTCGAGCTCGGCCTGCGCGCGGCTCGAGGCGAGCACGGCGGCGTACTCGGCCTGGTCGAGCTGCACCAGCACCGCGCCGCGCTCGACGCGCTGGCCTTCCTTGAAGCGGATCTCGGCGATGCGGCCGGCGATCTCGGGTCGGAGGGTCACCGCCTCGTCGGCACGCAGCGTCCCCACCGCAGTCGCCTCGTCGACCGCGGGCGCCGACTTGGCGAGCGCGGCGCGCACCGGCATGGCGGGCGCGGGCTTGCCCTGCGCGTGCGCCCACGCGGGCGCGAGCGCGATCAACAGGGCGAGGGTCAGGCGCATGGCGATTCAGTAAGCGCCTGATTCTACTTGAAGCGCCGGGGGTTACGGCGCCGGATGGCCGGGCAGGCTGGCGCGCTTTTTCGCCAGGCGCTGCCGGGTCTTCTCCACGTCCACCACGAAGCGCACGTGCTCGCCGCGCCCGCACTGCTCGACGTTGTCGTGCACCGTAAAGGCGCAGCGCACGCTGCGGCCTTCCACCGCGACCACTTCGTAGCGCAGCGTGACCTCCATGCCCGCGGGCGTGGCGGCCAGGTGGTCGATGACCACGCGCGTGCCGACCGTGTCCTCGCCCGCGTCGAGATGCTCGAGCAGGAAGTCGCGGATCGAGTACTCGACGTCGCTCACCATGTGCGGCGTGGCGTAGACCGCGTTCTCCGGCCCCATGAACGCGATGCAGCGCGCGACGTCCACGGTGAGCGTGCGCTCGCCCTTGGCGCCGGGAGCGAGCGAGGGCTTCACGCCGCCTTGTAGCCGGCGCGCTCGATGGCCTGCTTTATCGCCTCGACGCTGGTGTGCGCGGGATCGTAGGTGACCTTGGCGCGCGCCTTGGTGAGCGACACGTCGGCCTGGGCGACACCCGGCAGGGCGGTGAGAACGCGCGTCACGCTGTTCACGCAGCCGGCGCAGGTCATGCCTTCAATGCCCAGTCTTACGGTTTCCATCTGGCCGATCCGGGACAGCGTAGCACGGTGAGGTCCGGCCGGCGTGTTCAGCGCGCGAGCAGCACCGGGCGCTTCGCGAGGTGCAGCACCTTGGTCGCCACCGACGCGGCGAGCAGGTTGGCCGCCGCGCCCATGCCGCTCGAGCCGATGACGATCAGGTCGCACTTTGTGCGCTGCGCGTGGCGCACGATGGTCTCGGCCACGGGGCCGACATGGACTTGCGCGTGGTACTTGAGACGGGCGCGCTGCAGCCTGCGCTCGGCCTGCTTCAGGTTGGCCGCCCCCTGCCCGCGGTACCACTTCGCGATCTCGGCTTTCTTCATGCGCAGGCCGACGCGCACGAGCTTCGGGATCGGCGCGTGCACAGTGAGCAGCTCGACCGTGGGCGGCTCGCGGAACTGGTTCGCCTGCGCGACGAGCCAGTCCACCGCCTCGAGCGAGGCCTTCGATCCGTCCACCGCGACCAGAATCTTCATGCGCGCTCCTGCACGGTTGAGCTTGACCTCCATGATATTCCAGCGGCGGGCGCGGCCTTGACATGCATCAAGCCGGCTGCCGCGCGCGGCGCGTAGCATGCCGCGCGCATGCTGATTCCCCTGGAGGCGCCGTCGCAGCCGGTCGATCCCGCGCGCTTTGCGCTTTTCGATCTGGGCTTCCGGCCGTTCTACCTGCTCGCCGGCGCATACGCCGCGCTCGCGATACCGCTGTGGGGGCTGGAGTACGCGGGCTGGCTGCCCGGGCCGGGCATCCTGTGGCACGCGCACGAGATGGTCTTCGGCTACGCCTTCGCGGTGATCGCGGGTTTCCTGCTCACGGCGGTGCGTGCCTGGACCGGCCGGCCGACGCCCAGCGGCGCCGCGCTCGCCGCGCTCGCCGGCCTGTGGCTCGCCGCGCGCGCGCTCGCCTACGTGTCGTTGCCGCTCGCGGCGTGGGCCGGGGCGCTGTTCGCACTCGCCCTCGCCTTCGCCATCGGCCGGCCGCTCGTCGCCGCCGGCAACCGGCGCAACCTGTTCTTTATCGCCCTGGTGCTCGGGCTCGGCGCTGCGGGCATCGTGGTGCAGCGCCATCCGCAGCTCGGCCTCGCGCTCGGCCTCGACGCCGTGCTCTTCATCATGGCGGTAATGGCGGGCCGCGTGGTGCCCGCCTTCACCAACAACGCGGTGGCGGGCGCCGGCGCGCGGCGCCTCCCATGGCTCGAGTGGTCCTCGCTCGGCGCGCTGCTCGCGCTCTTGGCCGCCGACACCCTGCAGCGGCCCGAGCTCGCCGCGGGCCTCGCGCTGCTCGCCGCGCCGCTGCACGCGGCGCGCCTTGCCCTGTGGGCGCCGGGCAAGGTACTGCGCCGGCCGATCCTGTGGATCCTGCATCTGTCCTACGCCTGGATCGTCGTGCACCTGCTGCTGCGCGGCTTCACCGGCTTCGGGTTTCTGCCTTATGCGCTCGGCACGCACGCGCTCACGGTAGGCGCCATCGGCGGGCTGACGCTGGGCATGATGACGCGCACGGCACGCGGGCATACGGCGCGGCCGCTGCAAGCGGGGCGCGCGGAGGTCGCGGCCTACCTGCTGGTGCAGCTCGCCGCGGTCACGCGCGTGCTGGTGCCGCTCGCCGTGCCCGCCGCCTACGTCGGCGCGGCCCTCGCCGCGGCGCTGTTCTGGTTTGCCGCGTTCGCCGTCTTCACCCTTGCCTACGTGCCGATCCTCACGCGCCCGCGGCTCGACGGCCAGCCGGGCTGACTCAGGACCACGGCGTGGCGTCGCGCGTCAGCGCGACCCAGACGATGTACCCGGCGCTGGCGAGCGCGGCAGCGAACGCGGCCGCGCGCACGCGCTTCGTCCGGCCCCGCTTCAGCGCAATCGTGCCGAGGGCGATGTAGGCGACGAGCACGAGCACCTTGGCCGTGATCCAGTCGTGCACCAACGGCACCTGGCCGACGAACCAGGCGAGCCACAGCGCGCTGGCGAGCAGCACCGTGTCGACGACGTGCGGGGCGACGCGCACGAAGCGCATCTGCAAGGACGCGGACCCCATCAGCATGAGAGCGCCGCGGGCGAGAAAGCCCGCGATGCTTATCGCCGCGCAGGCGATGTGCAGCGTCCTGAGGTAGGGGTAGAGCTCAGCCGCGCTCATGGCGGGCGATGAGCTTCAGCATGGTGTCGAGCGTCACCGAGCCGAAGGTCGCGCGCGCCGTCTGGTCGATCTCGGCGAGCACCCCGTCGAGCGCCTGCTCGGCGCCGCGGCGCGCCCGGCGGCCGCGCGGCACGGCAGAGCCGATGTCCTCGAACAGCGCGACCACGTCCATCAGCGTCACGCGCTTGGCGTTGCCGACGAAGCGGTAGCCGCCACGCGCGCCGCGCACCGAATCGACCAGCCCCGCGCGCCCCAGCATGCGCAGCACCTTGGCGAGGTGGTGCGGCGAGACGTGCAGCGCGGCGGCGATCTCGGTCACCGACAGCTGCCGCCCGGGCCGCGCAGCGAACTCCAGCGCGCTGTAGAGCGCGAGCAGCGTGTTCTTCTGCAGCCTCAACCGATGTCCTTTTCGAGCGGAATCACCGGCGCGGCCATCATGCCCTGGCTGCGGAAGAACGACAGCACCAGGCGGTTGTCGCGCGCGATCAGCGTGCGCACCGTGGCAACGCCCTGGCGCCCGAAAGCGGCCGTGATCGCCTTGAGCATCGCCGTGGCCACTCCCGCCTCGCGCGCCTGCGGGCGCACGCCGAGGCCGAACACCCAGCCGCAGGGCGGCGAGCCGAATTCCCAGTCGCGCACCTCGCCGACGATATAGCCGAGGATGTCCCCGCCGGCCTCCGCGACCAGGAAGCGCCGGCGGACGCCCCCACGGCCGTAGCGGCGCAGGATTCCCGCCCAGTACTCGGGCTTGGCGAGCCCGGTGGCGCGCTGGTCGATCTTGATCACCTGCGGCAGGTCGGCGCTGGCTGCGGCGCGCACGCGCAGGGCGCGACCGGCCGCGCCGCGTCGCCTTATTGCGGCTATTTCTTGACGCATGTCAAACCGCCGGCTCCCCAGCCATATATACGCTTTACGGTACCGGATTGTCGGATTCAATGAAAGGAACGAGATCATGAAACTGCACGCGTGGTTCGCTGCCGCACTGCTTGCCGCCGCCTCCGCTACGCAGGCCCAGGCGCCGGTCCGCATCGGTGCCTTCCTGTCGGTCACCGGTCCCGCCGCCTTCCTCGGCGACCCGGAGCAAAAGACGCTCGAGCTCTACGTAGAGCGCCTGAACGCCGCGGGCGGCGTGCTCGGCCGCAAGCTCGAGCTCGTCGCCTACGACTCGGGCGGCGACGCCGAGAAGGCACGCGCCTTCGCCAAGCGGTTGATCGAGCAGGACAAGGTCGACGTCATCGTCGGCGGCTCGACCACCGGCGAGACCATGGCCGTGGTGCCGCTCGCCGAGGCCGCGGGCATGCCGTTCATCTCGCTTGCCGGCGCCGTGGTGATCGTCGAGCCGGTGAAGAAATGGGTGTTCAAGACGCCGCACACCGACCGCATGGCCTGCGACAAGATCTTCGTCGA
Organism: Burkholderiales bacterium; assembly: GCA_035459025.1. GTDB lineage: Bacteria > Pseudomonadota > Gammaproteobacteria > Burkholderiales > SG8-39 > JAABQT01. The sequence continues at coordinate 25,197 of DATHYT010000094.1, forward strand.
CATGAAGGCGCGCGGCGTGGCCAAGGCTGCGCTCATCTCGGGCAGCGGCGGCTTCGACAAGTCGATGCGCGCGCAGTGCCTTGGCGTGGCGAAGAACCACGGCATCGACATCGTGGCCGACGAGACCTACGGCGCCGGCGACACCGACATGACGGCGCAGCTCACCAAGATCAAGAATGCGACCGGGGTGCAGGCGGTGCTGAACGCCGGCTTCGGCCAGGGGCCGGCGATCGTCACCAAGAACTACAAGCAGCTCGGCATCGGCGTGCCGCTGTACCAGTCCCACGGCGTCGCCTCCAAGCAGTACATCCAGCTCGCCGGCGACGCTGCCGAAGGCGTGCGCCTGCCGGCCGCCGCGCTGCTGGTGGCCGAGGCGCTCCCGGACAGCGACCCGCAGAAGAAGGTGGTGCTCGAGTACAAGCGGGCCTATGAAGAGCGCTTCAAGCAGGACGTGTCCACCTTCGGCGGTCACGCCTACGACGGGCTGATGCTCGCCGTCGAGGCGATGAAGAAGGCCGGCGGCACCGACAAGGCGAAGGTGCGCGACGCCCTGGAGTCGATTCGCGGCTACCTGGGCACGGCGGGCGTGGTCAACATGTCGCCGCAGGACCACATGGGGCTCGATCTCACGGCGTTCCGCGTGCTGGAGGTGCGTAAGGGCGACTGGACGTTGGTGAAGTAGGCGGTGAGCGGCGAGCTCGCCCAGTTCCTGCTCTCCGGCCTGACCGTCGGGGCGATCTATGCTCTGGTGGCGCTCGGCTTCTCGATCATCTACAACGCGAGCCACGTCATCAACTTCGCGCAGGGCGAGTTCGTGATGATCGGCGGCATGGCCACGGTGTCGCTCCTCGGCGCCGGCCTGCCGCTCGCGCCCGCGGCGCTCGCCGCGGTCGCGCTCGCCGCGCTCCTCGGCCTGCTGCTGGCGCGCTTCGCGGTGCAGCCGGCGCGCGGCGCCTCGGTGGTGACGCTGATCATCATCACCATCGGCGCGGCGATCCTGCTGCGCGGGCTGGCGAGCATCGTCTGGGACAAGCGCATCCACGCGCTGCCGGCGTTCTCAGGCGAAGCGCCAATCGCCATCGCGGGCGCCACGCTCGCGCCGCAGAGCCTGTGGGTGATCGGCGTCACCGCGCTCATCGTGTTCGCGCTGTGGGGGTTCTTCAATCGGACGCTTACCGGCAAGGCGATCCTCGCGGTGTCGCACAACCGCCTGGCGGCCCAGCTGATGGGCATCAGCGTGCGCCGCGTGCTCCTCGTCTCGTTCGCGCTGTCGGCGGCGCTCGGCGCGCTCGCCGGCATCCTCATCGCGCCGATCACCTTCACCTCCTGGGACGTCGGCGTGATGCTCGGGCTGAAGGGCTTCGCCGCCGCGATCCTCGGCGGCCTGGGCAGCGGCCCCGGCGCGGTGCTCGGGGGCCTCGTGCTGGGGCTGCTCGAGTCGCTCGGCGCCGGCTACGTTTCCTCGGCCTACAAGGACGCCATCGCCTTCATCGTCATGCTCGCCGTGCTGATGCTGATGCCCGGCGGGCTGCTCGGCGGCCGCGCCGCCGAGCGCGTCTAGCAGCCCATGCCATGCGCGGCTTGCTCGCCCTCGCCGCGGTGCTCGCCCTCGCACCACTCGCCTTCGCCAACAACTACCACTACGAAATCGCGATCCTCGCCGGCCTGAACGCGATCGTCTGCGTCGGGCTGAACCTGCTCATCGGCTATGCCGGCCAGGTGAGCCTCGGGCACGCCGGCTTCTTCGGCATCGGCGCCTACGGTACGGCGATCCTCGCCGCGCGCTACGGCTGGCCGCCGCTTGCCGCCCTCGCCGCGGCGACCGCCGGGGCGGCGGCGCTCGCCTGGGTGGTGGGGCGCCCGATCCTGCGCCTGCGCGGCCACTACCTCGCGATGGCCACGCTCGGGCTGGGCATCATCATCGCCATCGTCATCACCACGGAGGACCGCTTCACCGGGGGCCCCGACGGCATGAGCGTGCCGCCGCTCGCGCTCGCCGGCTGGACGTTGACCGGAGAGCGCGTGTGGTACTGGCTGGTCGGGGGGCTGCTGGTCGCCGCGGTGTGGCTGTCGCTCAACCTGATCGACTCGCCGCCCGGGCGCGCGCTGCGCGCACTGCACGGCTCGGAGGTAGCCGCGGAAGTGGCCGGCATCGACAGCGCGCGCCACAAGCTGCTCGCGTTCGTGCTGTCCGCCGGCATCGCGGGGCTCGCCGGCGCGCTCACCGCGCACTACGCCGGCTTCATCACGCCGGGCAAGGTGAGCTTCCTGCATTCCATCGAGCTGGTCGTGATGGTGGTGTTCGGCGGCATGGCCTCCACCTTCGGCGCGGTGGTCGGCGCGGCGGTGCTCACCGCGCTGCCGCAACTGCTCACGGTATTCAAGGAATACGAGATGGTGGTGTTCGGCGCCGTGATGATGCTCACCATGATCTTCATGCCGAAGGGCCTGGTGCCCACGCTCGCGGCGCTGGCGAGGCGGCGCCGGTGAGCCTGCTGCGCGCCGAGGGCCTCGCCAAGGAATTCGGCGGCGTGCGCGCGGTCGAGGGGCTGGACTTCGAGATCCGCGCCGGGCAGGTGTTCTCGATCATCGGCCCGAACGGCGCCGGCAAGACCACGCTGCTCAATCTTCTCACCGGCATCTACGCCCCCAGCGCCGGGCGGTTGTGGCTGGAGGGCCGCGCGCTCGCGGCGCGCAAGCCGCACGAGTTCGCCGCCGCGGGCATCGGCCGCACGTTCCAGAACCTGCAGATCTTCTTCAACATGAGCGCGCTCGAGAACGTGATGGCCGGGCGCCACCTGCACGAGCGCTGCTCGCTGGCGGCGGCGCTCCTGCGCTTGCCGCGGCGCGCGCGCGCCGAGCGCGACTGCCGGCGCCTGGCCGCGGAACTGCTCGCCTTCGTCGGTCTGGAGGCGAGCGTGGGCGCGCCTGCCGACGCCCTGCCCTACGGTGCCCTCAAGCGGCTGGAGATCGCGCGCGCCCTCGCCGGCGAGCCGCGGCTGCTGCTGCTCGACGAGCCGGCGGCGGGGCTCAACCCTTCCGAGATCCGCGACATGGACGCGCTCATCCAGCGCCTCGCCGAGCGCGGCATCACCGTGGTGCTGGTCGAGCACAATATGAAACTGGTGATGGGGGTCTCCGACCACGTGCTGGTGCTCGACTACGGCCGCAAGCTCGCCGAGGGCGCGCCGCAGATCGTGCGCAACGATCCGCGCGTCATCGAGGCCTACCTCGGCGCCGGCGACTGACATGCTGCGCGTCGCCGCCTTGCACAGCCGCTACGGGCGCATTCCGGCGCTCAAGGGCATCGACCTGTACGTTGAAGCGGGCGAGCTCGTGTCGCTGGTCGGCGCCAACGGCGCGGGCAAGACCACGCTGCTGCGCGCGCTCTCCGGCGTGCAGCCGGTGGCGGGCGGGCGCGTCGAGTTCTGCGGCGAGGACGTGACCACCGCTACGCCCGAGGCGCGCGTCGCCTTGGGCATCGTGCAGGTACCCGAGGGGCGCCAGGTGTTCGGTCCGCTCTCGGTCGAGGACAACCTGCGCCTGGGCGCCTACCGCCGCGGCCGCGCGCAGAGCGCGGCGTCGCTCGAGCGCGTCTACGCCCTGTTTCCCGACCTCCTCGAGCGCCGCGCCCAGCCCGCGGGCAACCTTTCGGGCGGCCAGCAGCAGATGCTCGCCATGGGCCGCGCGCTGATGGCGCGCCCGCGGCTGCTGCTCCTCGACGAGCCGAGCATGGGGCTCGCGCCGCGCCTGGTGGCCCAGATCTTTGCCTGCGTGGCGCAGCTGCGTGCCGCCGACACCGCGCTCTTTCTCGTCGACCAGAACGCGCGCGCCGCGCTCGCCATCGCCGACCGCGGCTATGTGCTCGAAACCGGCAGCATCGTGCTCGCCGGCACCGGCGCGCAGCTCCTCGCCGACGCGGGCGTGAGGAGCGCCTACCTCGGTCTTTAACCTGGATCAAATACCCCGGACCCGTTTGCGACAAGGATAGCCCCCATGAAACCCACCCTCGCCCCCGGCATCACCGCGACGCGCGCATTCGGCGTCGACCGCGAACGCACCATCGACTTCATGGGCGAGGACGCCCGCGTCTACGCCACGCCGATGCTGGTGCGCGACATCGAGGTCACCTGCCGCGAGCTGCTGCTCGCGCATCTCGAGCCGGGCGAGGACTCCGTCGGCACGCGCGTCGAGATCGACCACCTGGCGGCGACGCTCTTCGGCATGCAGGTCGAGATCACCGCGACGCTCGCCGAGCTCAAGGGCCGCGCCGCGGTGTTCGACGTCGTCGCCACCGACGGCCTCGACACCATCTGCCGCGGCCGGCACGCGCGCTTCATCGCCAACGTCGCCCAGGTGAAGGAGCGCCTCAAGCAGAAGCAGGCCAAGGCCGCCGCGAAGACGGCATGAAGCGCGTCGCCACCTACTGCTACCAGTGCGTCGCGGGGCCGGACCTGCTCACGGTCAAGGTCGAGGGTGGCGTCGCGCGCGAAGTCGAGCCCAACTTCGCCGCCGCGGCGGTGCACCCGGGCGGCGGCAAGGTGTGCGTGAAGGCCTACGGCCTGGTGCAGAAGACCTACCACCCGGACCGCATCCTGCAGCCGATGAAGCGCACCAACCCGAAAAAGGGCCACGACGAGGATCCCGGCTGGACGCCGATCGCGTGGGACGAGGCGCTCGAGCTGATTGCCGGCAAGCTCCGGTCCGTCAAGGACCGGGGGCTGCTCGACGAATCCGGCTATCCGCGCGTCGCGGCGAGCTTCGGCGGCGGCGGCACGCCGCAGTCCTACATGGGCAGCTTCCCCGCGTTCCTTGCGGCGTGGGGGCCGGTGGACATGGGCTTTGGCTCCGGCCAGGGGGTGAAGTGCTACCACTCGGAGCACCTGTACGGCGAGCTCTGGCACCGCGGCTTCACCGTCTCGCCCGACACGCCGCTCACCGAGTACCTGATCTCCTGCGGCGCCAACGTCGAAGCCTCGGGCGGCGTCGTCGGCGTCTGGCGCCACGCCAACGCGCGCGCGCGCGGCATGAAGCGCGTGCAGGTCGAGCCGCACCTTTCGGTGACCGGCGCCTGCTCCGCGGAATGGGTGCCGATCAAGCCCAAGACCGACGCCGCCTTTCTCTACGCCCTGGTCCACGTGCTGCTGCACGAGGCGCCGCGCGAGCGGCTGGACCAGGCCTTTCTCTTCGGGCACACCTCGTCGCCCTACCTGGTCGGCGCGCACGGCTTCTATCTGCGCGAGCCGGCGACCGGCGCGCCGATCGTCGCGACTTCGCTCGAAGGAAGAGAAACGCACGTCGCTCTCGAGATCGGCGCCGACGGCGAGGTGCTCGGCGAAGGCAAACTCGAGGGCGAAACCGCGTTCGCCAAGCTCGTCGCGCACATGCAGCCCTACTCGCCCGAATGGGCCGCGGCGATCTGCGACGTGCCCGCGGCGCGCATCCGCCGCATCGCCAACGAGTACCTGGACGCCGCGCACGTCGGCGAGACGATCGAGATCGAGGGTAAGACCCTGCCTTACCGCCCGGTCGCCGTGAGCCTCGGCAAGACGGTGACCAACGGCTGGGGCGGCTTCGAGTGCTGCTGGGCGCGCACGCTCCTTGCCGCGCTCGTGGGCGCGCTCGAAGTCCCCGGCGGCATTCTCGGCACCACGGTGCGGCTCAACCGCCCGATGTCGGAGCGCCACCGGAGCGTGCGCGCCGGCCCCGACGGCCTGATGGCCTACCCGTTCAATCCGACCGATGCGCGGCACTGGAGCGCGCAGCCCAACATCCGCAACGCCTACCGCTCGATGGTGCCGCTCGCCGCCGACGGCCCGTGGAGCCAGGCGCTCGGGCCGACGCACTTTTCCTGGATGTTCCTCGACGCGACGCCGCCGGGCCTGCCGCGCGTCACGCTGCCCGAGGTGTGGTTCCTGTACCGCACCAACCCCGCGATCTCGTTCTGGGACACCGCCGCCCTCGAAGAGCGCATGGCGCGCTTTCCGTTCGTGGTCGCCTTTGCGTTCACGCGCGACGAGACCAATCACTATGCCGACGTGCTGCTGCCGGACGCCACCGACCTGGAGAGCCTGCAGCTGATCCGCATCGGCGGCTCGAAGTACATCGAGCAGTTCTGGGACCACGAGGGCTTCGCGCTGCGCCAGCCCGCCATCGCGCCGCGCGGCGACGCGCGCGACTTCACCGACATCACCACCGCGCTCGCCGAGCGCACGGGCCTGCTCGAGCCCTACAACGCCGCGATCAACCGCGGCACGCTCGGCGTGCCCCTGAAGGATTTCGCGCTCGACGTGCTCGTCGCGCACAAGGCCGAGAGCATCTGGGACGCGGTGTGCAGGGCGGCGAGCTTCGAGCTGAGCGGCGGCAAGGAATCGAACGGCCTCGCCTGGTGGAAGGACAAAGGCCTTGCGACCAAGCCCTTCCCGCGCACCGCGTGGTACCTGTTTCCGACGCTGGCGGCGAAGGGCCTGCGGTTCGAGATGCCCTACCAGGAGCGGCTGCTCAGGATCGGCACCGAGCTTGGCCGGCGCCTGCACGAGCACGGCATGACCTGGTGGGACAAGCAGCTCGCCGAGTACCAGGCGCTGCCGGCGTACAAGGATTTCGCCGGCGAGTGGGACCGCGGGTCGCGCTATCCGTTCTGGCTGCTCACCTCGCGCTCGATGCAGTACGCGTGGGGCGGCAACGTCGGCATGCAGATGATCAAAGAGGTCGCCGACAACATCGCCGGCCACGGGGGCGTGATTTTGAACGCGGCAAAGGCGCGCGAGCTCGGCATCAATGAAGGCGACTGGCTCGAGATCGCCACGCCCGCGCATTCGGTGCGCGCGAAAGCCGTGCTGCGACAGGGCATCCGCCCGGATACGCTGCTGCTGCTCGGCCAGTTCGGGCACTGGGCGACGCCGGTGGCGAAGGACTTCGGCATGCCCTCGATGAACAGCCTGGTGCCGATGTCGCTCGAGCTCACGGACGCCACCGGCTCGGGCGCGGACATCGTCCGCGTGTCCCTGAGGAAGACCGCATGACGCGCTGGGCGATGGTCGCGGACCTGCGGCGCTGCGTCGGGTGCCAGACCTGCACCGCGGCGTGCAAGCAGACGAACGACACGCCGCCGGGCGTGCAGTGGCGGCGCGTGCTCGACATGGAGATGGGAGAGTTTCCCGACGTGAAGCGCGCCTTCGTGCCGGTGGGCTGCATGCATTGCGACGACCCGCCGTGCATGCACGTGTGCCCGAGCACGGCGACGCGAAAGCGCGCCGACGGCATCGTCACCATCGATTACGACCTGTGCATCGGCTGCGCCTACTGCGCGGTCGCCTGTCCGTACCAGGCGCGCTACAAGTCGAGCGACGATGCGCTGCGGCCGGACGTGGCGACGAAATGCACGTTCTGCGCGGAGCGCATCGACGCAGGGCTTGCCCAGGGGCTCAAGCCCGGGGTCGACCCGGAAGCAACGCCGGCGTGCGTGAATTCCTGCATCGCGCAGGCGCTGCACTTCGGCGATGTGGAAGACCCGGAAAGCAACATCGCCGGGCTGCTCGCCGAGAACCAGCACTTCCGCATGCACGAGGAGCTCGGCACCGGGCCGCGCTTTTACTACCTGTGGGACCGCAAGGCATGAACTGGCTGCAGAAGCACTGGGACGCGCGCGCGGCGGCGAACTTCATGCTCGGCGGCGCCGGCGCCGGGCTGATGATCGCGGCGGCGCTCGGCCGCCTCGAGGGCGGCGCGCCGGTCGCGCTCGCGCTCGTACTCGTGGCGGCGGGCCTGGGCGCCGTGTGGCTCGAGATCGGCAAGAAGCTGCGCGCGCTCAACGTGTTCCTCAATCCCATGACCTCGTGGATGACGCGCGAGTCGTTCGTGGCGCTGCTGCTGTTCTCCTTCGGCGCCGCGGCGCTCGCCAAGCCGCTGCCTTTCCTGCCGCTCGCCGCCCTCACCGCGCTCGCCTTCGTCTTTTGCCAGGGCCGCATCCTGCGCGCCTCCAAGGGCATCCCGGCGTGGCGCGCGCCGCAGGTGGTGCTGCTCATCGTCGCGACCGGGCTCGCCGAGGGCGCGGGCCTGGCGCTCCTGTTCAGCGCGGCGCCGGAGCTTCTCGCCTGGCTCGTGCTGGCGCTGATCCTGCGCGTCTACGCGTGGGTGTGCTACGCCGCGGCGGCGCCAAACGCCGCGCTCGAGGCGCCGGGCAAGGCGCTCGTGCAAATCGGCACCGTGGGGGCGCTCGCGGTCGCGCTCGCGGCGCTGTGGCTGCCGGCCGCGGCGCCGCTTGCCGGCGCGCTCGCGCTTGCCCCGGGGCTGTGGCTGAAGTACGCGCTGGTGACGCGCGCCGCCCTCAACCAGGGATTCGCCCTGCGCAGCGCGCCGGTGCGGGGCGTACGCTGAGGGGCCGCCCATGACCGCGATGCTGCAACCCCGGTACGCCGCCAAGGTGCACACGCGGGCAAGCGCTGCACGCCGCCGCTATTACTTCGAGCGCGAAGCGGAAACAATGCCGCGCGAGCGGCTCGAGCGGCTGCAGTTGAAGCGCCTGAAGGCGAGCCTCGCCGCGGCGTATGAAAACGTCGCGCTGCACCGCCAGCGGATGCGCGCCCGGCGCCTGCGGCCGCAGGACATCCGCACGCTGGAGGACCTGCGCCGGCTGCCGTTCACGGTAAAAGGCGACCTGCGCGACCAGTACCCCTTCGGCATGTTCGCGCGCCCCCGCGCGTCGCTCGTGCGCCTGCATGCGTCCTCCGGCACCACCGGCAAGCCGACCGTGGTCGGCTACACGCCGCAGGACATCGACACCTGGTCCGCGCTGATGGCGCGCTCCATGGCCTGCGCGGGGGTACGGCCCGGCGACGTCGTGCACAACGCCTACGGCTACGGCCTGTTCACGGGCGGCCTGGGCGCGCACTACGGCGCCGAGCGACTCGGCGCCACCGTGGTGCCGATGTCCGGCGGGGCCACCGAGCGGCAGGTGTTGTTGATGCAGGATTTTGGCGCGCGCGTGCTGTGCGCCACGCCCTCCTACGCGCTCAACATCGCCGAGGTCGCCGAGCGCGAAGGCGTGGATCTGCGCCAGAGCCGCCTCGAGATCGGATTGTTCGGCGCCGAGCCCTGGAGCGAAGCGATGCGCCGCGAGATCGAGGCGCGCCTGGGCCTCAGGGCGATCGACCTCTACGGCCTGTCGGAAATCATGGGGCCGGGGGTCGCGGTGGAGTGCGAGGCGCAGGACGGCCTGCACGGCTGGGAGGACCATTTCCTGTTCGAGGTCATCGACCCGGACAGCGGCCAGCCCGTGCCCGAGGGCGAGGCGGGCGAGCTGGTGATCACGACGCTCACCAAGCAGGCGCTGCCCATGATCCGCTACCGCACGCGCGACATCACGCGCGCGAGCACCGCGCGCTGCGCCTGCGGGCGCACGCATCTCAGGCTGCAGCGCATCACCGGGCGCAATGACGACATGCTCATCATCCGCGGCGTCAACGTCTACCCGTCGCAGATCGAGGCGGTGCTGGTCGGCCTGCCCGGCATCACCCCGCACTACCAGCTGGTCGTCGAGCGCCGCGGCAGCCTCGACGAGCTCACCGTGGAAATCGAAGCGGCCTCGGCCGAGCTCGCCGGCGCCGAGCTCGAGGAGCGCGCGCGGCACCAGATCAAGTCGATGATCGGCGTCACTGCCAGCGTGGTGGCGAAGAAGCCCGGCGAAGTGCCGCGCTCGCAGGGCAAGGCGGTGCGCGTGCGCGACCTCAGGCCGAAGACGCGCTGATGTTCGCCAACGTCGCGCGCAGCCGCCTGCTGCCGATGTCGCTGCCGTTTCGCTACTTCGGCGCGGCGGTCGCGTTCCAGGCCGCGGCGTGGGCGCTGCTCCTTGCCAACGCGCGCGCGCTCGGCACGTTCGCCGCCGGCCTGGGGCCGCTGTTCGCCGCGCTGCACCTCGTCACCCTCGGCGTGCTGGCGATGGCGGCGATCGGCGCGTCGCTGCAGCTCCTGCCGGTCGCCACGCGCCAGCCGGTGCGCGCGCAGTGGGCGGCGAAGCTCGCATGGTGGCTGCTCGTGCCGGGCACGGCGCTGTTTGCCGCCGGCGCCGCGGCCTACGCGGTGCGCGCGATGGCCGCGGGCGCGGTGGCGGCCGCCCTCGCGCTCGGCATCTACGGCGTGCTGCTCTTCGCCAACCTGCGCGGCGCGCGCGGCATGCGCGTGGTGGTGGCGCACGGGTGGGCAGCGCTCGCCTGCCTCGCCGCGCTCGCCGCCAGCGGCCTTGCGCTCGTGGCGCGCTACGAGCACGGGCTCGAGCTCGATCACCTGGCATTGCGCAACGCGCACCTGGTGCTCGCCGCCTACGGCTTCATGGGCCTGCTCGCGCTCGGGCTGTCGAACTTCCTGCTGCCGATGCTCGCCGTGGCGCCGCCGCCTGCCGCGCGCCGCGCGAGCGCCGTGCTCGCGCTCGCCGTCGCGGGTATCGCGCTCGCGCTCGCCGGCTGGCTGCGGGCCGGTGCGCTGGTGGGCCTCGCGGCCGCCGTCGGCCACGTCGTGCTCATCGAGGGCAGCCTGCGCGCGCGCCTGCGCGCGCCGCTCGGGCCGTCGTTCCTGCTGGTGCGCGCCTCCTGGGGCTGTCTCGTCGCGAGCCTCGCGCTTGGTGCGCTGATGGCGTTCGATCTCGCGCCCGCGGGCGCCCCGGTTCTGTTTGGCCTGCTGCTGGTGCCGGGGTGGCTGTTGACGTTCCTGCTCGGCGTGATGCAGCGCATCGTGCCCTTTCTCGCCTCGGTGCACGCGCTCTCGGGCGGGCGGCCGCTCGCCTCGTCGCTCACGCCACCGCGGCTGCTCGCCGCGCACGCGGCGTTGCACGTCGGCGCGCTGGCGCTGCTGCTCGCCGGGTTCCACGTCGCGGGCGCCGCCGCCGGGCTGGCCGCCGCACTGGCGTACGCCGCGTTCTTCGTCTACGTTCTCTTGAAGGCCCGACACCATGGCATTCGACCGCGCCATCAGCCGGCAGCTGCATGAAGAGCACGTCGCGACCCTCACCCTCTGGGGGCGCGTCGAGCACAGCCTCGCGGCCGGCGCGCTCGACGCGGCGCTGATGCGCGAGGCCGCCGCCACGCTCGCCGGCGAGATCGAGCGCCACTTCGCGTTCGAGGAAACGCAGCTCTTCCCGCGGCTCGCCGCGGCAGGCGAAGGCGACATCGCCGAGCTCCTTGTCGAGGAGCACGCCACGATTCGCGAGGCGGGCGCGCGTTTCATGGCGCTCGCGCGCGCCGAGCCCCCGCCGCCCGAGTTACGCGCGCTCGCCTTGGAGCTCGCCGAGCGTCTCGTCAGCCACGTGCAGAAGGAGGAGATGGCGCTGCTGCCCGCGCTGGACGACCTGCTCGATGAGCAGGCCGACCGCGAGCTGCAGCTCGTCTACGCGTCATGACCCGGAAATCGACCGCGCTGGAGATTCGCCGCCTCGCGCCCGGCGACATGGACGCCGTGGTGGCGCTCGACGCGCCGCTCGCCGGCCGCACCCGCCGCGCCTACTTCGAGCGCCGCCTCGCCGCGGCGCTGCGCCAGCCCGAGCTGCACCTGCAGTTCGCCGCGGCCTCGGGCAAGGACTTGCTCGGCCACGCGCTCGCGCGCGTGCTCGAGGGCGAGTTCGGCCACGCGCAGCCGGCGCTGCGTCTCGAGGTGATCAGCGTCGCGCCCAAGGCGCAGCGCCGCGGCATCGGCCGCGCGCTGCATCAGGCGCTCGAGGAGGAGGCGCGCAAGCGCAAGCTCGCCGAGCTGCGCACCGTCGCCGCCTGGCGCGATCACGACCTGCTGCGGTTTCTCGACAGCCTGGGCTACGCGCTGGCGCCGAACGCGGTGCTCGAATGCGCGGTGCACGGCAGCCCGCTGCTCAAGCGCGCCGAGCAGGCGCGCGACTCGGTCGACGTGCGCACGCTCTCGGCCAAGGACCTCGAGAACGTGGTGCGGGTCGATCGCCACATCACGGGGCGCGAGCGCGGCGCGTACGTGAAGCACGCGCTCGACGAGGCGCTGCGCGAGTCGGGCGTGCGCATCTCGCTCGCCGCGCGCATCGACGACGTGGTCTGCGGCTACATCATGGCGCGCGCGGACCTGGGCGATTTCGGCCGCACCGAGCCGGTGGCGGTGCTCGATGCGATCGGCGTGTCGCCCGAGTACGCCGAGCGCGGCGTGGGCCGGGCGCTGCTCGAGCAGCTGTTCCTCAACCTCGAGGCGCTGCGCATCGAGCGCGTCGAGACCGTGGTCGAGGCGCGCGCGCTGGATCTGCTCGGGTTCTTCCACGGCGCGGGCTTCGCGCCGGCGCAGCGCCTCGCGTTCGTCAAGCCGACCGCATGATCGAGTGGGACGAGCGCTACGAGGTCGGCGTCGCGGTGATCGACGGCCAGCACCGCGAGATGCTCGAGCTCGTCAACCGCCTGCTCGAGGGCCTGCGCGACGGCCGCGACCACGACGAGCTGGTGGAGCTGCTGCGCGCGCTGGTGCGCTCGGCCGAGCACAACGTCGCCACCGAGGAGCGGCTGATGCAGGAGCACGGGCTCGCCATCGGCCACCACGCCGAGGAGCACCAGCACATGCTCGAATCGATCCGCCGGTTCGACCTGCGCCTGGACTCCGGCGGCATCACCGCAAGCGCCCGCTGGCTGAGCGAGTGGCTGCTCGGCCACATCGACGAGGACGACCGGCCGTTCGCCGAGCAGCTTCGCGCGCGCGGCGTGAGCTGAAGATACGCGGAGGATAGACGCATGAAACTCGATGGCATGACCGCAGTGGTGACCGGCGCCGCCTCCGGCATCGGCCGCGCGACCGCGGAGGCGTTCGGCGCCGCGGGCGCGCACGTGATCCTCGGCGACGTGAACGCGGAAGGCGGCGAGGCGGCGGCGGCGGCGATCCGCGCGCGCGGCCAGGGCGCGGACTTCGTGCGGCTGGACGTCACCGACCCGGCGTCGGTCGAGGCGTTCCGCGCCGCAGCGCTCGCGCGCCGGAACGAGGTGCACATCGTCGCCAACGTCGCCGGCTGGGGCCGGACCGAGCCGTTCGTGCAGAACACGCCGGAGCTCTGGGACAAGCTGGTGGCGCTCAACCTGATGGGCCCGGTGCGCGTGAGCCGCGCCTTCCTCGAGCCGATGATCGCGCGCGGGGCGGGCCGCATCGTCAACGTGGCGAGCGACGCGGGCCGCGTCGGCAGCCTCGGCGAAACCGTGTACTCGGCCGCCAAGGGCGGCGCCATCGCCTTCACCAAGTCGCTGGCGCGCGAAGTGGCGCGCTACAACATCACCGTCAACTGCGTCTGCCCCGGCCCCACCGACACGCCGCTGATGGCCGCGGTGCCCGACAAGATCAAGGAGGCCTTCACGCGCGTCACGCCGATGCGCCGCCTGGCCAAGCCGGGCGAGATCGCCGACGCGATCCTGTTCTTCGCCAGCGGCCGCGCGGCCTTCGTCACCGGGCAGGTGCTGTCGGTGAGCGGCGGCCTGACCATGGCCGGCTGAACTTCTCAACCAGGAGCACGACATCATGTACAAGACCAAGGCGGCGGAATGGCGGCCGCAGCATTTCGGCTGGCAGGTCAAGGCACGCGTCGCCACCATCACGCTCAACCGGCCCGAGCGCAAGAACCCGCTCACTTTCGAGAGCTATGCCGAGCTGCGCGACACCTTCCACAAGCTGCAGTACGCCGAGGACGTGCGCGCGGTGGTGTTCACCGGCGAAGGCGGCAACTTCTGCTCGGGCGGCGACGTGCACGAGATCATCGGCCCGCTGGTGAAGATGGACATGCCGGACCTGATGCGGTTCACGCGCATGACGGGCAACTTCGTCAAGGAGATGCGCAACTGCCCGCAGCCGATCATCGCGGCGGTGGACGGCGTGTGCGCGGGCGCGGGCGCCATCATCTCGATGGCGAGCGACCTGCGCTACGCCACGCCCGCGGCCAAGACCGCGTTCCTGTTCGTGCGCGTGGGCCTGGCCGGCTGCGACATGGGCGCCTGCGCCCTCCTGCCGCGCATCATCGGCCAGGGGCGCGCCGCGGAGCTGCTCTACACCGGGCGCGCGCTCGGCGCCGAGGAAGGCCTCGCCTGGGGCTACTTCAACGAGGTGGTGCCCGCGGAGAAGCTCCTGGCACGCGCGCACGAAATGGCGCAGTCGCTCGCCGACGGCCCCGCCTTCGCCCACGCCATGACCAAGAAGTGCCTGCACCAGGAATGGAGCCTGTCCATCGAGCAGGCGCTCGAGACCGAGGCCGAGGCGCAGGCGATCTGCATGCAGACGAAGGATTTCGAGCGCGCCTACAACGCCTTCGTCGCCAAGCAAAAGCCCAGGTTCGAGGGCGACTGAGCCGGCGGGGCGGCGCGCGCGATGGACCGCCCCTCGCTCGACCCGCATCGGCTCGAGGCGGAGCGCCGGCGCGGCCTGTGGCCGCAGCGCGTCGTCACCGACGCGCTCGACCGCTGGGTCGCCGAGAAGCCCGAGGCCTGCGCGCTCGTGTCGTGGCGCGAGGAAACGGGCATCTGCGAGCAGCTCAGCTACCGCGACCTGGCCGGCCGTACGGCGCGCGCGGCGCACGCGCTCGCCAAGCGCGGCATCGGGCGCGGCGACGTGGTCGCGTTCCAGCTGCCGAACTGCTGGCAGTTCGTGGCCGCGCATCTCGCCTGCGTGCGCCTGGGCGCGGTGAGCAATTGCCTGATGCCGATCTTCCGCCACCGCGAGCTCTCTTACATGCTGCGCCACGGCGAGGCGCGCGCGCTGATCGCTCCGTCGCGGTATCGCGGCTTCGACCACGCGGCGCTGGCGCGCCGGCTCGGTCGCGAGCTGCCCGGGCTGGCGCAGGTGCTGATCGCCGACGATACCGGCGCGGATTCGTTCGAAACCGCGCTCGCGGCGGCGGAGCCGTCGATCGCGCCCGGCGCGCGGCTCGAGCCCGACGACATCATGCAGCTGCTGTTCACTTCCGGCACCACCGGCGAGCCCAAGGGCGTGCTGCATACCTCGAATACGCTTCTCAGCGCGGTGCACGAGTATGCGCGGCGCATGCGCATTGGTCCCGACGACGTCATCTTCATGCCTTCGCCGCTTGGCCATCAGCTCGGCTTTTGCTACGGCATGCTGATGGCGCTCGAGCTCGGCATCCCGCTCGTGCTCACCGACGTCTGGAACCCCAAGCGCGCCCTCGAGCTGATGCGCGAGCACGGCGCCACGTTCTCGTTCGGCGCGACGCCGTTTCTCGCCGACCTCGCGGGACAGCCCGGCGTCGAGGCGCAGCGGCCGCCGCGGCTGCGGCTCTTCGCCAGCTCGGGCGCGCCGATCCCGCCGGCAGTGGTGGAAGCGGCGCGCACGCGGCTCGGCGTCCAGGTGGCCGCCTGCTGGGGCATGACCGAGTGCGCCAGCGTCACCATCACCCCGCCCGAGGGCACCAAGGTGATGGAGTCGGACGGCTGCGCGCTGCCGAACGGCGAGGTGCGCATCGTCGGCGCGGACGGCCGCGAGGCCGCGCGCGGCGTGGTCGGGACGCTGCAGGTGCGCGGCGCGTCGCTGTTCGTGGGTTACCTGAAACGCCCCGAGCTCTCGCGCCTCGAGGAAGGCGGCTGGTTCGACACGGGCGACCTCGCGCGCATGGACGACGAGGGCTACATCCGCATCTGCGGGCGCAGCAAGGATGTCATCATCCGCGGCGGTGAGAACATCCCGGTGATCGAGATCGAAAGCGCGCTCTATCGCATGAGCGAAGTGGGCGACGTCGCCATCGTGGCGATGCCCGATCCGCGGCTGCAGGAGCGTGCCTGCGCTTTCGTGACGCTGCACCCGAATTGCACGCTGACGCTCGAGCACGTGCGCCGGCATCTCCAGGCCGAGGGCTTCTCCACGCACTTCTGGCCCGAGCGGCTCGAGATCCTGCAGGAGATGCCGCGCACGCCGACGGGCAAGATCCAGAAGTTCGTGCTGCGCGAGCGGGCGAAGACGCTCGTCGCCGAGGGGCTTTCCTGAACTGGTCGATCCCGGCGAGCGCCGTCTTCTCGGCGCTGGCGATCCATACGCTGTGGGGCGGCAATCCCGTTGCGGTGAAGCTCGGGCTGGAGGCGTTCCCGCCCTTGTGGAGCGGGTTCCTGCGCTTTGCGCTGGGCTGCGTGTGCGTCTACGCCTGGGCGCGGTACGTACGGATTTCGATCCGGCCCACGCGCGAGGAGTGGCCGTCGCTGCTCGCCATGGGTGCGCTGTTCACCGTCCAGATCGCGCTGCTGAACTACGGCTTCGGCGGCACCACCGCGGCGAACGGCGCGGTGCTGATCGCCAGCAATCCGATCTTCGGCGTGCTGTTCGCGCACTTTCTCGTGCCCGGCGACCGCGTCGGCGTGGCGCGGGCGGTCGGCGTCGCCGTCGCATTCGCCGGCGTGGCGCTGGTGATCACCCGCGGCGCCGGGCTGGCGGTCGCCAGCGCCGGCGACTGGATCGTGCTGGCGAGCGCGTGCCTGCTCGGGCTGCGGCTCGCGGTCGCCGGGCGGCTGCTGAAGCGGGTGAACGACGTGCGGCTGACGATCTGGCAGATGCTGCTTTCGTTGCCGTTGTTCCTGGGCGGGGCGCTGGCCTGGGAGGAGATTCGCTGGGAGAACATTGCGGTCGCGCCGGTGGCGGGGATCCTGTATCAGGGGATCGTCGTGGCCGGGCTGGCTTTCACCGTGAACTTCTATCTGATGCGCCGCTACTCGCCGAGCGTGATGATCAGCTTCAATTTCGTCTCGCCGGTCGCGGGGGTGCTGCTGGGCGTGGCGATTCTCGGCGAGCGCCTGGCGGCGAGCCTGCTCGGCGGGATGGCGCTGGTCGCGCTGGGATTGGCGCTGATCGCCCGGCGCCGTTAAGCTGCGCCCAGGCCGTGAGCCACCATCGCTACCTGCTGCTGCTTGGCGTGCTGTTCGCCCTGGTGTTCGGGGCGCTCGCCGTCGCGCCCTCGCATCGCGCCGACTGGGCGCTGGAGAACGCGCTGGTGGTCGCCTTCGTGGTCGCGGTCGCCGTCACCTACAAGCGCTTCACGCTGTCGCGGATCTCGTACACGCTCATCTTCGTCTTCCTCTGCCTGCATGAAATCGGCTCGCACTACACGTACGCCGAGGTGCCGTACGACGCCTGGTTCGAGTCCCTCACCGGCAGGACGTTCAACAGCCTCGTCGGCTGGGAGCGCAACAACTTCGACCGCGTGATCCACTTCTCGTACGGGCTGCTGCTTGCCTACCCGGTGCGCGAGGTGTTCTGGCGCGTGGCCTCGGCGCGCGGCTTCTGGAGCTACTTCCTGCCGCTCGACATCACCATGTCCACTTCGATGATCTACGAGCTGGTCGAGTGGTTCGCCGCCGAGGTGTTTGGCGGCGAGCTGGGCCAGGCCTACCTCGGCACCCAGGGCGACGTCTGGGACGCGCAAAAGGACATGGGGCTGGCGAGCCTGGGCGCGCTGATCGCGATGCTCATCACCTACGGCATCAACCGCGTGCTGCAGCGCGACCTGGCGGTGGAGTGGGCCGAAAGCCTGCGGGTGAAGGATCCGCGGCCCCTCGGCGAGGACGAAATCGCGCGCATGCTGAGGCAGCGGAAGTAGCGCGTGACACGGTCAGCCCTGAACACCGTCCGCACGATGTGCCCCATGAGCTGCCATCCGACGCTCTGCGGCATGCTGGCGGAAGTCAGGGACGGAAAACTCGTCGGCGTCAAAGGCGACGACGCCAACCCCGACAGCCGGGGGTTCCTGTGCATTCGCGGCCAGGCCTCGCGCGAGATCTTCGACAATCCCAACCGCCTGCTTCACCCGCTGATCCGCGACAGGCGCGCGGACGAATTCAGGCGCGCGACCTGGGACGAAGCCTTCGAGCGCATCGTCGCAGGCATCGCTCAGTCGCCCCCGGCAAACACGGCGATCTGGCCCGGCCACGGCACCTTCACCACCAACTACGGCACGCGCATCAGCGCGCAACTGATGGCGCGCTTCGCCAACTTCCACGGCAGCCAGTTCTGGAACCCGACGATGATCTGCTGGGGCCTGGGCGCCTTCGGCCTGGGCCTCACCGGCATGCTCGAGACCAATACCAAGGAGGACATGGGCGAGCATTCGCGGCTCATCGTCCTCTGGGCCGCGAATCTCGCCAGCCAGCCCAACACGGCGCGGCATCTGCTCGCCGCCAAGCGCCGCGGCGCGCACGTCGTGACCATCGACGTGCGCCACACCGAGGCCACGGCCAAGTCGGATGAGGTCCTCCTCATCCGCCCGGGCACGGACACGGCGCTCGCACTTGCGCTGATCAACGTCATCTGCGCTGAAAAGCTCCACGACGCCGAGTTCGTCGCAAGGCACGCCGTCGGTTTCGGGCAGCTCGCCGCGCACGTAAAGGAATACACGCCCGAATGGGCCGCGGCAATCACCGGCCTCGCCCCAGAGCGCATCGCGGCGCTGGCGCGCCGCTACGCCCGCACGCGCCCGGCGATGATCGTTCTTGGCGGCAGCTCGATGCACAAGAGCGACAACGGCTGGCAGGCCGGGCGCGCGATCGCCTGCCTGCCCGGGCTGACCGGCAATGTCGGCATCGCGGGCGGCGGCTTCGGTCCGCGGCACGGCAGCGGCGCGCACGGCCGGGGACTCGCCAGCATCATCGAGCCCGGGCGGCGCGCCCCGGGCACCGCGATGCCTAATCAGATGTCGGCGGTGATCGCGGCCCTGCGCGAGGGCCGCATCCACAACCTCCTGCTGATGGGCACCAACATGCTGTCGTCGTTCGCCGCTGCGGGCGCGGTGGCCGAGGGGCTGGCGCGCACGCGGCTGGTGGTGAGCTACGACCTGTTCCTGAATGACACCGCCAGGCGCTACGCCGATGTCGTGCTGCCCGGTACGGCCTGGCTCGAGGAGCTGGGCTGCAAGATGACGCACACGCACCTGTACCTGATGGAGCCCGCCCTGGCGCCGGCCGGCGAGACGCGATCGGTCAACCAAGTGTTCAAGGCGCTGGGCGAACGGCTGCAGCTCGAGGGCTTCTACCCCTGGGCCTCGGACGAAGCGCTGGTGGACGCGATCCTCGATCACCCGTGCACGGGCCGCGCCACGGTGGCCTCGCTCAGAGCGCGCGGCGGCATCGGCGCATTGCACATCTCGCACGTGGCCAACCCCACGCTCGAATTCGATACCCCGTCGCGCAAGATCGAGTTCTACTCGGCGCGGGCGCAAGCGCTCGGCCTGCCGCCGCTACCCTCGTTCGACGCGCCCGCCGCGAACGCCTACCCGCTGCCGCTGACGCAGGGCCGCACGCTGACGCACTTTCACGCCTTCTACAACAACGGGCGCGAGCTGCCGACGCTGGCGCGACGCGACACGCACCCGGAAGTCTGGCTCGCGCCCACCGACGCGAAGCAGCGCGGCATCGAGGACGGCGCCGCGATCCGCGTGTTCAACGACCGCGGCTCGCTCGCGGCCCGCGCCCACGTGACCGAGCGCATGCCGCCAGGGGCCCTGTGGCTGCGGGACGGCTGGCCGGGGCTCAACCAGCTGACCGACGGCGCCGCGGTGCTGCCGGACGAGGCCGCGGAGATCTTTGCGTTCTCCGCAGGCCAGTCGAGCTTCGACGCGCGGGTGGAGGTCGCGCCGGCCTAGCCGTGCAGCGACTGGTACTTCTCCTGCAGCTGCTCCGGCGTCTCCACGAAATCCGGATTGGTCACGATGCAATCGCTCACCGGGCACACCAGCCGGCACTGCGGCTCGTCCTTCGCCCCCACGCACTCGGTGCACTTCAGCGGATCGATGACGTAGATCGGATTGCCCGCGGTAATCGCATCGTTCGGGCACTCCGGCACGCAGGCGTCGCAGGCGGTGCAGGTCTCATTGATCATCAGGGCCATGGAATCCTCCTCTCAGGCGGCGGCGCGCGCCTGCAGCTCTTTCAGCTTGTCGTGCCGGAACGCACCCCACAAAGCCGCGCCGATCGCTCCAGCATAGATCGAGTCCGGGTGGCTCGCCACCTCGATACCCGCGACCTTCTCGGTCACCAGCTCCTCGCGCAAGGCGGCGAGCAGCCCGTCGTCCAGGGCCAGCCCACCCGTCAGCAGCACCTTGCCGCTCTTGATGCCCGTGACTTTCAGCAGCTTCACCAGCCGCGAGGCCATCGACAGATGAATGCCTTTCAGGATGTCCTGGGTGGCGATGCCGCGCGAGACCATGTTGATGACGTCGGTCTCCGCGAGCACCGCGCAGATCGAGCTCACCTTCTCCGGGTTCTCGGAGGTCGTCGACAGCCGCCCGATCTCCTCCACCGCGACCCCCAGATAGCGCGCGATGTTCTCCAGGAACTGCCCCGACCCGGAGGCGCACTGGCTGGTCATCTTGTAGGACAGGACCTTGCCGCGCTCATCCACGTAGATGGCGCGGCCGTTCAAGGCGCCGATGTCCACCACCGCGCTCACGCCGGGCATCAGGTACACGCCGCCGCGCGCGTGCGTGGTCATGGTATAGAAGTGCCCGGTGGCGAACTTGACGTTCTCGCCTTCCCCGGTCGTCGCGGTGTAGGCAACATCCTCGGCCGCAAGCTTCCTCTCCTCGAGCACTTCGTCGTAGGTCTGTTTCGCGAGCTCCATCGGGTCGCGCCGCCGGATGCGCTCGCAGCGCTTCGCCAGCCACTCGGTCCGGGCGCCGTCCGAGCGAAACAGCGCCGCCTTCACCGCGCCGGACCCGATGTCGATGCCTACCGTATGGATGCTCATGCCGTCTCCCGCTTCTCGATGGCCTTGCCCTCCTCCACCACCGCGCGCCAGGCGAAGGTCGCGCCGCCCAGAGCCCCGGTGTAGATCGAGTCGGGGTCGATGTTGATCTTCAGCTTGCCGTAGTTCTCCTCGATCAGCTCGGTGAGCGACTTGACCGCCGCCTCGTTCTTGGCGACGCCGCCGGTGAACGTGAACTCGTTGCGCACCCCGCCCGAGCGCGCCAGGATCGACAGCGCGCGCAGGATGATGGCGCGGTGCAGCCCGGCCATGATGTCTTCGCGCTTCTCGCCCAGCGACAGCCGGTCGCGCAGCTCGGCGCCGGCAAACACCGTGCAGGTGGAATTGATGCGCACCGTCTTGGTCGCTTTCATGGCCAGAGGCCCCAGCTCGTGCAGGCCCATGTTCATCTCGTCGGCGATGTAGCCGAGATAGCGTCCGCACCCGGCGGCACAGCGGTCGTTCATCTGGAACGACTCCACGATGCCCTGCGGATCCACCTGGATCGCCTTGGTGTCCTGGCCGCCGATGTCGAGCACCGTGGCCGTGGACGGATACATCACGTGCGCACCGAGCCCGTGGCACAGGATCTCGGAGCGGATATGCTCCTTCGAGAACGGCAGCCGCGCGCGGCCGTAGCCGGTGCCGACCACGTAGGCTTCCTCCAGCGCCAGGTCGAGCACGCCCTGGATGGGCGCCGAGATCTTCGCCTTCTTGCCCGCCGTCTCGGGCAGCGCCCGGTAGGTGCGCTCCAGAGCTGCGCGCAGGTTCTTCGAGATGGACGCGTCGTACACGCGATTCTCCACCTCGATGATCGAGCGATCGAAGACATTGAGCAGGAAGTCGTAGCGCAGCCCCGCCTCCTTCGCCACCTCTTCGCTGAGCGAGTGGTAGCGGCTGCCGGCGATGTCGCGGAAGAAGTCGCTCTTTCTTTTCGCCCCGGGCGCAAAGAGCTCAGGCGCCTCCTGCCGCAGGCGCGCGAACACCTGCACGAGCGCCTCGTCGACCGCCTTCTCCGCCTCGCCGAAGCGCGCCGTCGCCACGCTCCTCTCGCACACGTCCTCGAGGTCGGCGAGCTGCACCAGGAACTGCTCGAGCCGGAAGTCGCGCTCGAGCTGCGCGACGAAGTCTTCGAGCCCGCCGTTGAGCGCGCCGCTCGCAGCGAGCGCCTCGCGAAACAGGTGAAAGCGCGCCGAAAGCAGGGCTTCCTGCTTGGCGATGGTCGCCGCGGTGTCGTAGTTCGAGCGCGAGTTGGTGATGCCGCGCCCGAGCACGCGTTGCTGCTCGTCGATCACCACCGCCTTGGTGGTGGTCGAGCCCAGGTCGATGCCGATGAAGCAGCGCATGGCGGTCTCCTCAGTGCGCGGCGGGAACCACCGGCGGCAGCCCCGGGCGTGCGCCGCCGCCGGCGCCGCGCTTCTGCCTGACCATCTGGAAGTAGCTCTCCAGGCGGTTCTTGATGTTGGCCGCGGAGAAGTAGCGCGGATCCACCAGGTCCGACTCGATGAACGCGGCGGGCTTGCCGGTGCGCCGCTCGACCTCGCGCAGGATCAGCAGCTGTCCCGCGGAGAAGCTGTTGCAGCTCTTGATCGAGTTGATCAGCAGGCCGTCGGCCTGATACTCGTCCAGATACCGGCAGATCATGTCGATCCTCTGCGGGAAATTCAGGTTGGTGTAGCAGCCCAGGCAATACTCGGCGAGCGACTCGAGCGGATGCTCCGGGTCGTGGCGAAAGCCGAAGTCGTACACGCCGCCGACCTTGGCGTAGGTCGAGGCCACCACCACCGCGCCCTCGTCGTAGAACATCTTCCAGAACTCGCGAAAGCTCGTCCAGTTGGGCGGCCCCTCGACCACCAGGCGGTATTTCTCGCCCGGATGCTCGCCGTCGGGTGTCACCGGTCCCTTGCCCTCGCGCATGCGCAGCTCGATCTCGCCGCGCAGCACCCGGTAGTACTCGCTCGCCTCGGGCATGCCGCGGAACGCGGTGAAGATCGGGCCGATGTAGTACACCGCGCCGAAGTAGCCGTCGATCGGCGAAGGCTTGTGCTTGGCCGACTGCAGCGTCCACACCAGGTCCTCCTCGGCCTTCACCGACTCGCGCATGTACTGGCGCAGCCGGTCGATGTCGAACTTGACCCCGGACACCTTCTCCAGCGTCGGGATGACCTTTTCCTTGAGCTGCTTGACGACGTAGTCGCGCATGTTCGGCGAGATCCTGCCGTCGCCCTGGTAAGGCACGTGCAGCATCACCGTCTCGCAGTCGTACTTCTGGCGGATCAGCTCGAACCACTTCATGAACGTGAAGCAGCCGGTGTACGAAAGCAGCAGCACGTCGGGCGTGGGCAGCGGTTCGCCCGTAGGCCCCACCGGCCCCTGCAGCATCATGCCGAGGTCGGCCTTGACGTAGGTGCAGACGTCCTCGGAGTGCCCGTCGCGCTCGGCGTCCATGATCATCTTGCCGGATTTCTTGCGCATGCCGTTCTGCAGCGCGTTGGTCTCGGGCAGGCTGCGCGCGAAATCGAAGCACATCAGGAGCTCGTTCAGGTTTCCGGGCACGAAGGTCGCCGAGACCTTGCGGTTCGTCTCGTGCGCCGTGGCGAGCTCGTGGTAGTTGCGGTTGATGAGCTCCTTTTGCAGCAGCATGGCGTCTTCCTTCTTCGCCTGCGGCGGCTTCTTCGGGGTGCTGGATCCGGGCACGATCTGGATCGGTGTGCTCATGCGGCGCTCCACAATTTGATCGAGTCGGCGAAGGTGCCCGCCTGCTCGCGGATCGGGGCCATCTGGCCGGTGTTCTCGGCGTACTTGAACGCGGTATAGGGCACCTTGTGCTTCGCCAGCACCTCCTGCAGCATCGGCCGCTCAAGGAGCGCCGGGTCGCAGAACGACGCCGCGGCGAACACCACGCCCTCGGCGCCGCGCTCCTTGATCTGCTTGAGCAGGAACTTGCCCTTGTCTTCCTTCTTCTCGTCGTACTTGGACGAGGTGGCGGCCGAGCGGTGCAGGAACGCCTTCGACAGCTCTTCGAGCGGCTCGCCGGTCACCGGCACGTCGTCCAGCAGCCAGCTCTGGATGAGCTGGAAGTCGTCGTCCACCACGTAGCAGCCCGACATCTCGATCGACTTGATGAGGCTCAACGGCGGCTGCTCGCAGAACGAGCCGGTGAGCACCACGCGCGCGTTGTCGCGCCGCGGCCGTTCCTCGGCGCGCGCCGCCGCGAGGTACGCGCGCACCAGCGCCGTGTGCTCTTCGGGCGGCAGCACGCAGCCCGCGCGCAGGACCAGATACAGCTCGGAAGTCGGCGCCTGCCAGGGCGCCGCGGCGCGGTAGGCGTAGAGCTCGCGCACCGCCTTGCGGTTCTCGTTGTACACGGCGATCGAGGCGCGCAGCGCGTCGTCGGTCACCTCCCTGCCGGCGAGCTTGCCGAGATCGGCGCGCAACTGCTGCATCTCGTGCACGTAGAACTCGCCGCCGATGGCGTCGTCGTAGTTCTGCGGCACGTCGAAGTACTTGACGTACTTGTCCTTGAACATGATCTGCCACATGCCCGAGAGGTTGCGGATCACGTCGCAGATCGACGGGAACAGCATGCCGTCGAGGACGTCGAGCCGCCCGGTGAGGCCGAGCTCGAGCGTCGAGCGCGGGATGCGGCAGATGTAGCTCTGGTAGTAGGCGTCGCCCTGGATCACCTCGAGCTGGTCGCCGCCGCCGAAGATCCCGACCGGCAGCATGCCCGCGGCGTGGATGATCTCGCGCGGCACGTAGATCGGCATGTAGCCGATGGCTTTCCTGCCTGGTACGGCCGCCTTCCAGTCCTTCACCGCACCGAAGCGCAGGTCCTCGAACAGGCGCTCGCAGCGCGCCACGATCTCCTGCGCGTTCATCGGTGCTCCCATTTCGGCGCGCGCTTTTCCATGAAGGCGGCGAGGCCTTCACGGGCATCGCGCGTCGCCATCAGCTTATCCAGGTACAGGGCCTCGACGTCGTCGAGCCGCGCGCGCGCCAGGTCCGCGAACGGCTCGCGCGCCGCGCGCACCGCGTGCGCGAGCGCGGCAGCGCTCTTTGGCGCCAGGTGCTCGCCGAAGTACGCGGCGGCCGCTGCGGCCGGGTCCTCCGCGACCTCGTTGGCGAGGCCCCAGGCGAGCGCGGTGGGCGCGTCGATCGAGCGGCCCGAGTACAGCAGGTCCTCGGCGCGCGCCTGGCCGATGCGCAGCGGCAGCAGCACCGACGCGGCGGGCGCGAACACGCCGAGCTTCATTTCCGGCTGGCCGAAGCGGGCGTCGGGCGCGGCAAACAGCAGGTTGCCGGCGAGCGCGAACTCGAGCCCGCCGCCCAGGCACTGGCCGCGCACGCACATGAGTATCGGCCGCGGCCACTCCAGCATCGCGCCGAGCAGGCGGTGCAGGCCGGCGAGCATCTGCTCGCAGGCGCCCGGCAGGTGCTCCTCGACGCTCGCGCCGAAGGAAAAGTGCGGGCCTTCGTGGTCGACCAGCGCCGCGAGCAGCCCCGTATTGTCGCGGTATTCGGCGAAGGCGTCAGACAGCGCCGCGATCATCGCCGCGTCGATCAGGTTGGCTTTCGGGCGCGCGAGCCGCAGCCGCAGCAGCGCGCCGTCGCGCTCGAGCCAGGCCTTGAGCGGCGTCTCGCTCACCCGCGCTTCGCCTTCGGCTGGATGGCGTCGTGCAGCGCGCCCACCCAGCCCTCGCCCGCGGCGAGCTTCTGCCTGAGCAGCACGAAGTCCACCTCGCGGTCGTCCTTCGGGCCCGAGTTGAACGCGGTGAAGCCGGCGCGTGCCTCGGTCATCATGTTGAGCGCGAGCCAGGCGCGCGCGTCCTCCTTGTTGCGGTTCCAGGCCTCGAGCTTGGGTTTCCTGAGCTCTTCCAGCGTCTTGGTGGTGCAGTCGGGGAAGGTGAGCAGGATCTTCGCGCACAGCGCCTCGACGCATTCGTCCAGCTTCGAGAGGTCCACGGCGCCCTGCTTCATGAGTGCCTTGCCCTGCGCGAGCGCCTCGCCCGTCTTCGGCCGGCCAAAGACCAGGCGCCCGAACTCGTCGTACACGCGCTGCGTCTCGACCAGCGGGTTGGCGACGAACTTGCCGTCGACCTTGAGGGCCGGAACGATGTCGGTGAGCACCCCCATATGGTAGGCCTCGTGCGCGGAGAACGGCTCGCACAGCACGCAGGCTGCCATGGCGCGCTCGGCGCCGGCAATCACCGGCAGGAAGTCGGTGGCGCCGCCGATCGGCGCCGAGCCGTGCTTGGGGCCGGCCTGGCCGAAGCGCGCCAGGTCCTGGGCGACCGAGAAATCGCAGGCCATGCCGATCTCCTGGCCGCCGCCGATGCGCATGCCGTTGACGCGGCAGATCACGGGCTTGTCGCAGGCGAGGATCGCCGACACCATGTCGTTGAACAGGCGCATGTATTGCCGGTACTCCTGCGGGTGCCCGGCGTAGTACTCGGCGTACTCCTTGGTGTTGCCGCCGGTGCAGAACGCCTTGTCGCCCGCGCCGGTGAACACCACGCAGTTCACGTCGCGCGCGTTGGACGCGGCGCGAAAGGCGAGGATCACCGCCTTCACCATCTCGGTGGTGTACGAGTTGTACTGCGTCGGGTTGTCGAGCCAGATCCAGGCGTTATGCAGTCCCGGCACCTCCTTGCCGTCGGGCGTCTTCGCCGCGCGCTTTTCGTAGCGCACGCCGCGCTCGGCGAGCGCCGGCAGGTCGTGGTCCTTGAGGAACTTCGCGTCCGGCTTGCCCATGTCGACCCCTTTCTCCTGAAATCGGTATCCAAATACCGAATTAGACCCTTTCTACCCCCGGGAAAAGCGCCCCGGTTTGATCCATCTCAAGGTTTGGGCAGGGCCTTGGCCCCCAAATAGCGCCATGCTCGCCCACGCCTCGGTTTCCCTGGCGCTCGCCGGCTCCGGCGGTGCCGGCGTCATGACCGCCGGCAATATGCTGCTGGAGGCCGCGGCGCAGGCCGGCTACTACGGCCTGATGACGCGCACCAGCGGCCCGCAGATCCGCGGCGGCGAGGCCGCGGCGATGCTGCGCGTGTCGACCTTCGCCGGAGACGGCCAGGACGACGCCTTCCACGTGCTCGCCGCCATCGACTGGCAGAACGTGCAGCGCTTTGCCGCCGAGCTGCCGCTCGGGCCGCAGAGCCTCATCGTCGGCGATCCCGCCCACGGCGCGCCGCCCGAGGTGTTCCTGCGCGGCGGCGCGCGCTATGCACCGCTGCCGCTGAAGAAGCTCGCGGGCGAGGTCGCTGGGGGCTGGCCCAACATGGTCGCGCTCGGGCTGCTCGCGGCGCTGCTCGGCCTGCCCGAGGCGGCGCTCGAGGCCGCGGTGCGCAAGTCCATGAAGAAGGGGCTCGACGCGGGGCTCGCGGCCGCGCGCCTGGGCAGGGCGCAGGCGGCCGGGCTGCCGCCCTGCACGCTCGCCGCGCCGCCGGCGCACGCGCCGCGCTGGCTGGTCACCGGCAACGAGGCCGCCGGCTACGGCGCGTTGCGCGGCGGCGTGCGCTTCGTCGCCGCCTATCCGATCACCCCGGCAACCGAGCTGCTCGAGTACCTCGCGCCCGCGCTCGCCCAGGTCGGCGGCACGCTGGTGCAGGCCGAGGACGAGCTCGCCTCCATCAACATGGCGCTCGGCGCCTCCTACGGCGGCGTGCCCGCGCTCACCGCCACCTCGGGCCCGGGTCTGTCGTTGATGATCGAATCGCTGGGCCTGGGCGTCGCCGCGGAAATCCCGGTCGTGGTCGTGGACGTGATGCGCACCGGCCCCTCGACCGGCATCGCCACGAAGAGCGAGCAGGCCGACCTGGGGACCGCGCTCTACGGGCTGCACGGCGACGCGCCGCACGTGGTGGTCGCGCCCAACTCGCTCGCCGACTGCCTCGCCGCCACCGAGTGGGCCGTGGGCCTGGCGGAATCGCTGCAGGTGCCGGCGATCGTGCTCTCCGACCAGTACTTCGGCCAGGCGCGCGCAGTGGTGGATGCGCCGAGCGCGTCGAGCGGCGCCGTCGCCCGGCTCCGCGCCGAAGCGGCCGGGGGCTACCAGCGCTACGCGGTGACCGACGCCGGCGTCTCGCCGATGGCGATTCCGGGCGCGCCCGGCCTCACCTACACCGCCGACGGGCTCGAGCACAACGAACGCGGCACGCCCTCGTCGCAGGCGAGCGACCATCTCGCGCAGATGGACAAGCGCGCGCGCAAGCTCGCGCGACTCGACCCGGGCGAGCACTGGGCGAGCGTCGAGGGCGAGGGCGACACTGCGCTCATCACCTTCGGCTCGTGCACCGGCCCGGCGCGCGAAGCGCTGGCGCGAAACGGCAACGGCGTGCGCCTGGTGTCGCTGCGCCTGCTCGCGCCGGCGCAGCCCGAGCGCCTGAAGAAGGCGCTCGAAGGCGTCAAGCGCGTCCTGGTGCTGGAGCAGAACCACAGCGGCCAGTTCCTGAGGTACCTGCGCGCCGAGTACGAGCTGCCGGGCGAGGTCCGGAGCCTCAGGCGCCCCGGCCCGCTGCCGTTCCGCCCCGGGGAAATCCGCGATGCGCTCGGGCAATGGAGCCGCACATGAACGCGCCCGCCGACGCGACGCTCTGCGCGCCGAAGGACTTCAAGTCCGACACCAAGCCAGTGTGGTGCCCGGGCTGCGGCGACTATTCGGTGCTCGCCGCGATCACCAAGGCGCTCGCCGCGCTCAACCTGCGCCCCGAGAACGTCGTCGTCGTCTCCGGCATCGGCTGCTCCTCGCGCATCCCGGCCTACACCGCGTGCTACGGCTTTCACGGCGTGCACGGGCGCGCGCTGCCGGTGGCCACCGGCCTGAAGGCCGCGCGCCCGGATCTCACGGTGCTGGTGGCGAGCGGCGACGGCGACGGCTATTCCATCGGCGGCAACCACTTCCTGCACGCCTGCCGCCGCAACATCGACCTCACCTACATCGTGATGGACAACCACGTCTACGGCATGACCAAGGGCCAGCCCTCGCCCACCACCGAGCCCGGCTGGTCCTCCAAGCTCGCGCCCGGCGGCACGGGCCTGAAGGAATTCCACCCGCTGGTGATCGCGCTCGCGTCCGGCGCCAACTTCATCGCGCGCGCGTACTCGGGCGACCCGAACGGCTGCGCCGCGCTGATCGCCGAGGCGGTGCGCCATCCGGGCTTTTCCTTCGTCGAGGTGCTCTCGCCCTGCGTCACCTTCCGCCCCGAGCAGCGCGAGTGGAAGACGCTGGCGCACCCGGCCCCGGTCGCGCCCACCGACGACCCGGGGCGCGCCGCGCGGCGCCTGATGACCGACGACGGCTTCAACATCGGCGTGCTCTACCAGGGCAAGCGCGCGCCTTATGCGCGCGCATCCGGCACCGAACAAACCGTGGAGGCGCTCGCATGCCAGTTCCGACTCTAGAGGAGTTCATGGCGCGCGCCTACGCCATGGAGCTCGAGGCGCACGAGCGCTACGCGCTGTTCGCCGAGCAGCTCGACACGCACAACAACCGCGCGGTGGCCGAGATGTTCGGCAAGCTGGCCAGAATCGAGGCGCTGCACGCCAAGCGCATCCTCGAGGAAATGGGCTGGCCGAGCCTGCCCACGCTGCCGCCCGCCTATGCCTGGGACACGCCCGAGGCGCCGGAAACCGCGCCGCCGGACGCGGTGCACTACCTGATGCAGCCCTACCACGCGCTCGAGATCGCGCTGCGCTGCGAGCTGCAGGCGCAAAAGTACTTCGAGGACATCGCCGCCGCGAGCGGGGTGCCGCCGGCGGTGAAGAAGGCCGCGCTCGAGATGGCCGACGAGGAGCGCGAGCACGTGAGCCTGGTCCGCGACTGGATGAAGCGCGTGCCGGTGCCGCCGGACGGCTGGGACGAGGACCCCGACCCGCCGCGCGTCACCGAATGAGAGTGCTGCAACCGCGCGGCTGGGCGAACCCCGTCGGCTACGCCAACGGCATCGAGGCGCGCGGCCGCGTCGTCTTCATCGCCGGACAGGTCGGCTGGGACGCGGCGCAGAAATTCCATTCGCAGGACCTCGCGCCGCAGTTCGAGCAAGCGCTCGCGAACGTGCTCGCGGTGCTCGCGGAAGCGGGCGGGCGCGCCGAGCACATCTGCCGCATGACCGCGTACTGCTGCGACAAGCCGGCGTACCTCGCCGCGCGCCCGGCGCTCGGGCGCATCTGGCGCTCGCTCATGGGCCGGCACTTCCCGGCGATGAGCATGATCTTCGTCGCCGACCTGCTCGATGCGCCCGGCAAGATCGAGCTCGAAGCCACCGCTGTGATTCCGGAGGAGACAACATGAAGGGATTGAAAGGCAAGACCGCCATCGTCACCGGGGGCGCCGCCGGCATCGGCGCCGCGATCGTCGAGCGCTTCAGGGCCGAAGGCACGAAGGTCGTGGTGTTCGACCTGAAGGGCTCGCCGAGCCTCGACATCACCGATTACGAGGCGGTGAAGAAGGCGGTGGCCGCGGCGGGGCCGGTGGACATCCTCGTCAACAACGCCGGCTGGGACATGTTCAAGCCGTTCCTCGCCACCGATCCCGCCTTC
The DNA here is from genome assembly GCA_035459025.1 of Burkholderiales bacterium. GTDB lineage: Bacteria > Pseudomonadota > Gammaproteobacteria > Burkholderiales > SG8-39 > JAABQT01. The sequence continues at coordinate 55,437 of DATHYT010000094.1, forward strand.
TGGCAGAAGATCATCTCGATCAACCTCGTCGGGCCGATGAACCTGCTGCACTGCGTGCTGCCGGGCATGGCCGAGCGCGGCGGCGGCAAGGTGGTGAACATCGCCTCCGACGCGGGCCGCGTCGGCTCCTCGGGCGAGGCGCCCTACTCGGCGTGCAAGGGCGGCATCATCGCCATGACCAAGACGCTCGCGCGGGAGCTGGCGTCCAAGGGCGTGCGGCTCAACACGGTGTGCCCGGGCCTCACCGAGACCTCGATGCTCGAAGCCTTCATGCAGGGCGCCGGCAACCCGGACAAGCTGCGCGAGGCCTACCGCCGCGCGGTACCGATCGGGCGCCTAGGCAAGCCCGAGGACATCGCCGGCGCGGTGCTGTTTCTCGCCAGCGACGACGCCGAATTCATCACGGGGCAGACGATCAGCGTCTCGGGCGGCCTGACTATGCACGGCTAGGCCGCGTGCCCGCCGCGTGGCGGCGGATCTTCTTGCGGCGCTCGGCCTCGGCGGTGAACTCCTCGAGATCCGGGTCGAGGGCATGGCGCGCGGAGATGACGCCGACCGGACGGCGTTTCTCGAGCACGGGCAGGTGCCGGAAGCCGTGCTCGTGCATGACGAGCAGCGCGTAGCCGAGGGTCTCGTCCGCGGCGACGGTCTTCGGGTCGTGCGTCATGACCTCGGCGAGCCGGGTCGCCGCCGGGTCGCGTCCCTCGGCCATGACGCGATTGAGCGCGTCGCGCTCCGTGAAGATGCCGACCAGCTGCTCGCCGCGCACCACCAGCACGGCGCCGACGTGGCTCATGCACATCTGCCGTGCCGCGTCCAGGACACTCGTGTCGGGAGACGCGACCACGAGCCTGCGCGACTCGATCAGTTCGCCCACGGCGGTTTCGAGCATGCGGGCCAGCGTACACGTTGCGTATGCCCCGCCTTTGATGCGGATCAAGCGGAGCGGTTGATGCAGGTCAACGGCACGGGCCGACCGCGGTCTAGCATGGCCCGGTAATGCTTACGACCGGCGCCCTCCTGCTCGCCGCGGTCGCCCTCGCGCTGGGAATCGTGCTGCACCTGCGACGGCGCCGCGCGCGCACCGACGACCGCATGCGCCTCTACGACATAATGCGCCGCCGCGGCGTATCGCCGCCGCCGGCCGAGGACGCCGTGGGCGCGCAGGACGTCGCCGCCGCCGAGCGCCGCTGTGCCGCGTGCGCAAACAAGGAGATGTGCGACGAGCTGCTGCGCATCGGCCAGACCCGGGGCTACGACCGTTTCTGCCCCAATGCCCTCTATATCGAGTGGCTGCGCAGCAACAGCCTGGACTTCGAACTGCCGCCGCCCCCCTCAGCAGGCCGTCCGGACTGAGCGCGCGCGCCGCACGGCGAGCGTCGCCGCGGTGGCGATGAACAGCGCGACCGCCGCCGCGTTGCCCCAGGCTCCCGCCAGCGGCGACACGAAAACGCGCAGCGCGAGCGACAGGTGCAGCAGGGCAAGCGGGACGTAGAGCGCCGCGTGATACGGCAGCGGCACCCGCAGCACCGCCGGCAGGATCACCGGCGCGTGGCCGAACACCATCGAGAACACGAAGCCGACGAAGATCGCGTGCAGCGCCGCGTCGTACGCGGTCAGCGTCGCCAGCAGCGCTCCGCCGAACGCAAGCCAGGCGTAGCCCGAGAGCAGGCACACGGCGATGTAGCGCGGCAGGCCGCGCTGGCGCACGGTGACGCGCGCAAGGTCGAAGGCGAACAGCCACGCCGCGAGCAGCACCAGCACCAGCCCCAGCACCCGGGGAAACACCGGCGCGGCGAGGAGCGCGGCGGCCAGCAGGACGAAGGAACCGCGCGCGAAGGCGCCGCGGCGCAGGTAGCGCGACAGCTCGAGGCGCTCGCCACCAATGGTGAGCGCGAGGAACGCGATCCACCACGGCACCGCGGCCGCGCCGGCGTACAGCGCCAGGTTCCCCGCCAGCCACGCCACGGCGCCGGCGGCGAGCGTCGCCATCTCGGGAGACGGCTGGCGCGCGAGCACCGCCAGGCTCGCGGCGGCGAGCAGCGCCGCGGCGAGCGCGAGCAGCGCGAAACCCGGCGCGGCGAAGCCCAGGATCAGGCACAGCCCGCCGAGCCCGCTCGCCAGCGGCGCGGCATAGGGCCAAAGCCGGCCGAGCGCTACAGCGCGCTCGAGCCCGATCACCGTGCCAAGGAACCCTGAGACCATCAGCGCGCCGTGCAACGCGATCGCGCCCGCCGGCGCGGGCAGGGCGGCGCCCAGGCGCGCCAGACCGCCCGCGATGCCCAAGGCGAGCGACGCGAAGCCAAGCACCAGCAGCGGTACGCGCCAGCGCGGCGCCAAGCGCTAGCCCGTCCAGCCGAAGCGGCTCTGCGCCTCGGCGCTCATGCGCTCCGGGGTCCAGGGCGGATCCCAGACCAGTTCCACGGCCACGTCGGTTCCCGCCGGCGCGAGCGCGCGGATCGCCGCCATCGCCTCGTCCACGAGGTATGGCGCCGCGGGGCACGCGGGCGAGGTCATTGTCATCTGCACGCGCACGCGCCCAGGCGCGGCCTGCACGCCGTAGACGAGGCCGAGGTCGACAACGCTCATCCCGGCTTCCGGGTCCTCGACGCCGCGAAGCGCCTGCATGACTTCTTTCTCGTCCATGCGGCCAGTAAAGCGCATCGCGTCCGCAACTCCTTGATTTGCATCAATCCGCCGGGGTGCCGCGGCGCTATCGTAGACACATGCACTTCATGCTGGTGATCCTGATCTTCCTCGTCGGCGCGGTGCTCTGGGGCTACTTCTACGCCAACCCGCAGGGCGTATCGCGCGGCAAGCTCCTCGCCTGCAATATCGCGGTGCTCGCGCTCGGCGCCGCGATCGCTGCGGCCGCGGGCGTGCTGCTGCTCGAGGACGGGCTGCGCGTCAAGCCCGGCGAGCCGGGCCTGGCCTGGTTCCTCGCCATCATGGGCGCCGGCACGGCGTTCATGATCGTGGTCGCGAGCGGCGGGCTGGTGCGCAACCTGCTCCTGTTCCCGCTTTCCAAGCGCTCGCGTTGACCGGCGTCAACTCCTGGCCGCGGCGCGCGCGCTGCGTCGCTAGCATCCACCGATGCGATTGCTGCTCGTCAATCCGGCGCTGCCGGAGAGTTTCTGGAGCTTCCGCTGGGCGCTGGAGCGCGTGCTCGGCGGCAAGCGCGCGCTCAACCCGCCCCTCGGCCTCGCCACGCTCGCCGCCTTGTGCCCGCCGCACTGGCAGGTGACGATCGTCGACGAGAACGTCGAGCCGCTGCCGCTCGAACCGCACGCCGATCTGATCGGCATCGGCGGCATGGGTGTGCAGGCGCCGCGGCAAAAGCAGCTGCTGCGCTACTACCGCGAGGCCGGCTACCGCGTGGTCGCGGGCGGCAGCTACGCCTCGCTGTGCCCCGAGGAGTACCGCGAGCACGCCGATCACGTCATCGCCGGCGAGGCCGAGTACATCTGGCCGAAGTTCTGCACCGACCTCGAGCGCGGCGTGGCGCAGGCGCTGTATCGCGAGACCGGCGAAGTTCGGCTCGAGGATTCGCCCGTGCCGCGCTTCGACCTGCTGAAGCTCGACGCCTATTCGACCGCGAGCCTGCAGCTCTCGCGCGGCTGCCCGTTCCGCTGCGAGTTCTGCGACATCATCGTCATGTTCGGGCGCAAGCCCCGCTACAAGACTCCCGAGCGCATCGAGCGCGAGCTCGACAGCCTGCGGCGCCTGGGCGCGCGCAAGGTGTTCTTCGTCGACGACAACTTCATCGGCAACAAGGCGCGGGCGAAGGAGACGCTGCGCTGCGTCGCCGCCTACCAGGCGCGTCACGGCTGGCGCATGCGCTTTGGCACGGAGGCCTCGCTCAACCTCGCCGACGACCCCGAGCTGCTCGCGCTATTTCGCGAAGCGGGGTTCGAGTGGGCTTTCCTCGGCCTGGAAACGCCCGACCCGCAGACCTTGCGTGAAGCGGCGAAGTCGCAGAACACCGCCGGCGACATGCTCGGCGCGGTGCGCCGCATCTACGCCGCGGGCGTCGACATCCTCGGCGGCTTCATCGTCGGCTTCGACCGCGATACGCCTGCAGCATTCGAAAAGCAGCGCCGCTTCATTCTCGACAGCGGCATCATGGTGGCCATGGTCGGACTGCTCACCGCGCTGCCCAAGACCCCGCTCTACGAGCGCCTGAAGCGCGAGGGGCGCCTGTTGGAGCGCGCCGATCACGGCGACAACACGCGCGCGCGCACCAACATCGTGCCCAAGTCGATGAGCGTCGCGCAGCTCACCGCAGGCTACCAGCGGCTCTACGCCCGGCTGCTCACCGACGGCGCCATTGCCGAGCGCATCCGCAACAAGCTGGCGCACTTCGGCGCCTCGGCGCGCCTGGTGCGCGAGACGCCGCTCGAGGCCGCGGGCATCCTGTGGCGGCTGCTCGCGCGCGGCATCGCGCGCGGCGGCCCGCGCCGCGCCTGGCATTTCCTGCGCAGCCTGCCGCTCGTGCGGCCGCACCTGGTGCCGCTCGCCGTGAACGACTGGATCGCCGGCCTCGCCATGCGCGACTACGCCGAGCGGCATTTCGGCCTGCCGGCGTCGCGCGCCGTGATGAGCCCGGAAGGCGCGCTGGCGCGGCTGCGCCGCTCGCTGCTCGGCTGGCGGCGCCGCGGGGCCGTGCGCCTCACGCTGCACCGCCCCGGCCACGCCGAGCCGCAGATCGCCGTGCGCGTCACCGGCGCGCTCGACCGGGCGCTGGCGCGGCGCCTCGCGCGCCAGCTCGGCGCAGTTCTCAGGCGCTCGCGCACGCGCGTCGTGCTCGCGTTGGAGTCGCTCGGCCCGCCGCAAGAGCTGGAGCGGCTCACGCGCACGCTCGGCCGGCACGGCGATCGCCTGCTGATCGTCGTCGGCGAGGGCCTGCGCGAATTGCTGCGCTGCGAGCCCGCGCTTCCCGCACCCCAGAATTGATCCGCGTCAACCGCGGGCATTGACTGCGCCCTGCCGGACGCCGGTAGAGTGTGGCCTCCAATAACAAGATGTTGTGGAGGAAATCGTGGAAACCACTATAAGTAGCGCTCCCCGGGCTGCGGCCACCGTGCTGCCGAGCGCGGTGATCAAGCGCGACGGCACGCTCGCGCCTTTTGACGCCACCAAGATCGCCGCCGCCCTGGCGCGCGCCGGCGCCGCGACCGGCGAGTTCGACGCGGACCAGGCGGCCCGCCTCGCCGCGCAGGCGGTCAAGGTGATCGCGCACCGCTTTGCGGCCGCGACGCCGACCATCGAGAACATCCAGGACGTCGCCGAGCAGGTGCTGATCGCCGCCGACCACCTTGCCACGGCGCGCGCCTACATCGTCTACCGCGAGCAGCACAAGCGGCTGCGCGCCGACCGGCGCACGGTGGTGGACGTGGCCGCGTCGATGAACGAGTACCTCGAGCGCCAGGACTGGCGCGTGAACGCCAACGCCAACCAGGGCTATTCGCTCGGCGGCCTGATCCTCAACGTGGCGGGCAAGGTGACGGCGAACTACTGGCTGTCGCACGTCTATCCGCCGGAAGCCGGCCAGGCGCACCGCGACGGCGACCTGCACATCCACGACCTCGACATGCTCGCCGGCTACTGCGCCGGGTGGTCGCTGCGCACGCTGCTGGCCGAGGGGCTGAACGGCGTGCCGGGCAAGGTCGAGGCCGCGCCGGCGAAGCATCTGTCCAGCGCCGTGGGCCAGATCGTCAACTTCCTCGGCACGCTGCAGAACGAATGGGCGGGCGCCCAGGCGTTCAGTTCGTTCGACACCTACATGGCGCCCTTCGTACGCAAGGACCGCCTGGGCTACGCCGAGGTAAAGCAGTGCATCCAGGAGCTGGTCTACAACCTGAACGTGCCCTCGCGCTGGGGCACGCAGACGCCGTTCACCAACCTCACCTTCGACTGGACCTGCCCCGAGGACCTCAGGGGCCAGGCGCCGGTGATCGGCGGCGAGGAGATGCCGTTCACCTACGGCGAGCTCGCGCCCGAGATGGCGATGATCAACCGCGCCTACATCGAGGTGATGACCGCGGGCGACGCCAAGGGGCGCGTGTTCACCTTCCCGATTCCGACCTACAACATCACCAAGGATTTCGACTGGGACGGACCGAACACGCAGGCGCTCTTCGCCATGACGGCGAAATACGGGCTGCCCTACTTCCAGAACTTCGTGAACTCCGACCTCGAGCCGCACATGGTGCGCTCGATGTGCTGCCGGCTGCAGCTGGACCTGCGCGAGCTGCTCAAGCGCGGCAACGGCCTGTTCGGCTCTGCGGAGCAGACTGGGTCGGTGGGCGTGGTCACGATCAACTGCGCCCGCCTGGGTCATCGCTTCCAGGGCGACGAGCGTGCGCTGCTCGAGCGGCTGGACCAGCTCCTCGAGATCGGGCGCACGAGCCTCGAGATCAAGCGCAAGGTGATCCAGCGCCACATGGACGCGGGCCTGTTCCCATACACGAAGCGCTACCTCGGCACGCTGCGCAACCATTTCTCGACGCTCGGCGTGAACGGCCTGAACGAGATGGTGCGCAACTTCACCGCCGGCGCGCACGACATCACGAGCGCGTGGGGGCATGCATTCGCCTGCCGCGTGCTCGATCACGTGCGCGCGCGCATGGTCGAGTTCCAGGAGGAGACCGGGCACCTGTACAACCTCGAGGCGACGCCGGCCGAGGGCACGACGTACCGCTTCGCCAAGGAGGACCGCAAGCGCTTCCCCGGCATCCTGCAGGCGGGCAGCCCCGACATGCCCTACTACACCAATTCGTCGCAGCTGCCGGTAGGCTTCACCGACGATCCGTTCGAAGCGCTCGAGCGCCAGGAGGAGCTGCAGTCCAAGTACACCGGCGGCACCGTGCTGCACCTGTACATGACCGAGCGCATCAGCTCGGCCGAGGCGTGCAAGGCGCTGCTGCGCCGCTCGCTCGAGCGCTTCCGCCTGCCCTACGTCACGGTGACTCCGACCTTCTCGATCTGCCCGGGGCACGGCTACATCGCCGGCGAGCACGAGACCTGCCCGCAGTGCGGCTCGGCCTGCGAAGTCTGGACCCGCGTCATGGGCTACCACCGGCCGGTCGCCTCGTTCAACAAGGGCAAGCAGGGCGAGTTCCGCGAGCGCCGCTTCTTCGAGGAGGACAAGTGCTGCGCGTCGGCGGGCTGACCCGCCTTTCGGCCTGCGACTACCCCGGCAAGCTCGCCGCGGTGGTCTACTGCCAGGGCTGCGCCTGGCGCTGCGGCTACTGCCACAACCCCGAGTTGCAGCCCGCGCGCGGCGCGTACGAGATTCCGTGGCCCGAGGTGGCGGCCTTCCTCGAGAAGCGCCGCGGCCTGCTGGACGCCGTCGTCTTCAGCGGCGGCGAGCCCACCCTGCAGCGCGGTCTCGCTGACGCGATGCGCGAGGCGAAGGCGATGGGCTACCTCGTCGGACTGCACACCGCGGGCGCCGTGCCGCGGCGCCTCGCCGAAGTGCTGCCGCTCGTGGATTGGGTGGCAATGGACGTGAAGGCGCCATTCGACGAGCACGAGGCCGTAACGTGCGTGCGCGGCAGCGGCGCACGCGCGCGATTAAGCGCGGAGCTCCTCCGCGCGAGCGGTGTCGCCCGCGAGCTCCATACCGTGTCGGCCGCCTAGCGCGCCGCGAGCAGCGCCGCCGCGAGCAGCGCGCCGTGCATCAGCGCGGCGCCGAGGGTGGCGCGGATCGCGGGGTCGAGCGCCGCCGGCCGCAGCGCGTTGCGCGCCAGCACGCGCGCGGCGCTCAAGGCGGGAAAGGCCGCGGCGAGCGCAACGAGCGCAAGCACCGGCAGCGCGCCGGTGAGCACCGCGCCGATCAGCCACAGATACGCCAGCGCCGCGATCGCGGGGTAGAGCCAGCGTGCGCGCCGGGGCCCGAACCGCACCACGAGGTTTCTCTTGCCGGCGGCGGCATCGGCCTTTACGTCCGGGAACTGATTGGTGAACAGCAGGTTCGCGACGTGCAGCGCATACGGCAGGCCGGCGACGAGCGGCGCCGACGAGAACGCGCCGCGCTGCACGTAGTCCGCGCCCAGCACCACGATCAGCCAGCCGCAGGCCACTGCCGCCTCGCCCAAGCCCCGGCTCATCAGCTTGAACGGCGGCGCGGAATACGCCCAGCCCACCATGAGGCCCGCGAGGCCGATGCCCAGCAACCCGGGGCCGGACGCATGCGCGAGCCAGAGCCCGGCCGGCACGACCGCCATGAGCAGCGCGTAGCCGAAGATGCCGGTGGCGCTCACGCTGATCAGTCCGTTCTGGATGAAGCGGCTACCGCCGGTGAAAGGGTAGCGCCGCTCGGCGTTGGCAGCGTCGCTGCCGTTCAGTGCATCGTAGTAATCGTTCAGCACGTTGATGCCGGCGTGCGCCACCAGCGCAAAGAACAGGGTGACAAACGCGGTTGCCGGGTCGAGCGCCATGCCGCCGCCGTACGCGCTCGCCAGCCCGAGGAGGCAGCCGACGAGGGTAACGCTGAGGAACGCCGGGCGCGTTGCGGCGAAATAGCGTGCGAGCGGAGTGGAGAATGCTTCGAGCGTCGGTTCGGCGCGCGGCATTCAGGCGACCGAGACCTGCGGCGCGCGCTCGAACCACGCGAGCCGCCCACGCAGGCGCACCACCTCGCCGACGATGAGCAGCGCCGGCGGCCTCACGGCGGCGGCGGCCGCCGCCGCGGGCAGCGTGGCGAGCGTGCCTTCGATCACGCGCTGCTTCGCGAGCGTCGCGTTTTCCACCAGTGCCGCGGGCAGATCGGGCGCGAGGCCGTGCTCGACGAGGCCGCGGCAGATCGCCTGCACCCCGCCCACGCCCATGTACACGGCGACGGTCTGCCGCGGTCGCGCGATCGCGCGCCAGTCGAACTCGATCGCGCCCTTTTTCAGGTGCCCGGTGACGAACACGCAGGACTGCGCGTAGTCGCGGTGCGTCAGGGGTATGCCGGCGTAGGCGGCCGCCCCGGCCGCCGCGGTCACGCCCGGCACGACTTCGAAGCCGATGCCCTGCGCGGCGAGCGACTCGATCTCTTCGCCGCCGCGACCGAAGATGAACGGGTCGCCGCCCTTCAGGCGCACCACGCGCTTGCCCTCGCGCGCGAGGCGCACCATCAGGGCGTTGATGTCTTCCTGCGGGAGGGCGTGGTTGTCGTGCTCTTTTCCGACGTAGATGCGCTCGGCGTCGCGCCTTGCGAGATCCACCAGCGCCGGCGCCACCAGGTGGTCGTAGAGCACCACGTTCGCGCGCTGCATGACGCGCAGCGCGCGCAGCGTGAGGAGTTCCGGGTCGCCGGGCCCGGCGCCCACCAGGCTGACGAAGCCGCCCGCCGGCGGGGTGCCGTCCTCGAGCCTTTGCTCCAGGGCGCGCGCCGCCTCGTCCTCGCGGCCGGCGAGCATCAGCTCGGCGACCGGGCCGTCCATGACCTCCTCCCAGAAGCGCCGCCGCGCTTCGGGATCGGGCAGGCGGCGCCTGGACGCGGCGCGGAAGCGCCCGGCGAGCGCGGCGAGGCGCCCGAACGCGAACGGCACCGCTGCCTCGATGATCGTCCGCAGCTTCCTCGCGAGGACGGGCGAGGCGCCGGCGCTCGAGATCGCGATCTGCAGCGGCGGCCGGTCCACCACCGACGGCATGATGAAGCTCGAGCGCTTTGCATCGTCGGCGACGTTCACCGGGATGCGCAGCGCGCGCGCCGCCACCGACACCGCCTCGTTCACTTCCGTATCGTCGCTCGCCGCGATCGCGATCTCCGCGCCCACCAGATCGCCGGGCGCGAAGCGCTTGGGCTCGTGGCGTACCGCGCCAAGCAGCGTCAGCTCGGTCAGGCGCGGGCACAGCTCGGGCGCCACCACCGTGACGCGCACGCCTGAGCGCAGCAGCGCCTCGGCCTTGAGCGCGGCGACCGTGCCGCCGCCCACCACGGTGCCGGGCTTGCCGTCCAGGTCGAGGAAGGCGGCGAAATAGGCGCGCTCGGCGACGGGGGCGATGCTCACGTCCTCGACTCTAGGGACCAAGCCGGCCGCAACATTGATCTAGGTTAAATGTGTCCGGTGCCGCTGCGGCACCCTTGCGGCATGCACCGGATCGCACTCGCGCTCGCGCTCGCCGCGGCGGCCACCACGGCCTTGCCGGCCGATCCCGCGCCCGCGCGCCGCGCCGAGCTTCTGCACCTCGTGCGCCAGGACTGCGGCTCGTGCCACGGCCTGACGATGAAGGGCGGCCTCGGCCCGTCGCTCGAGCCCGCGGCGCTCGCCGGCAAGGATGCGAATATGCTGCGCTTTGTCATCCTGCAGGGCCGGCACGGCACGGCGATGCCGCCCTGGCGCGCCCACGTCTCCGAGGCCGAGGCCGGCTGGATCGTGGAGCAACTGAAGAAAGGACTCCCGAAATGAAACGCCTCGTCAGCGCCGCGCTCGCTCTGGCCCTCGCCGCATGCGCCGCGCCGCGCGGCACCGGCGACCTCGGCCTGGTGGTCGAGCGCGCCGCGGGCCGCGTCATGCTCATCGAAACCAGCGGCCGCACCGCGCTCGGGCGCGTCACGGGCCTGGGCGACCTGTCGCACGCCGCGGCCGTGTTCTCGCGCGACGGCCGCTACGCCTACGTGTTCGGGCGCGACGGCGGCCTCACCAAGGTGGACCTGCTGCGCGCGCGGATCGACAAGCGCATCATCCAGGCCGGCAATTCCATCGGCGGCGCCATTTCCCAGGACGGCAGCCTGGTCGCGGTGGCCAACTACTCGCCCGGCGGCATCCGACTGTTCGACGCGCGCACGCTCGAGCCGCTCGCGGAGGTACCGACCGGCGCCAAGGTGGTCGGCATCGCGGATGCGCCCGGCAACCGCTTCGTGTTCAGCCTGTTCGAGGCGGGCGAGATCTGGATCGTGGACGCCTCGCAGCCGCGCGCGCCCGCCGTGACGCGGCTGAGCAACATCGGTCGCCAGCCCTATGACGGCTTCGTCACGCCCAACGGCCGGCACTACATCGCGGGGCTCTTCGGCGAGGACGGGCTCGCGCTCGTCGACCTGTGGAACCCCGGCATGGGCGCGCGCCGCATCCTCGACGGCTACGGACGCGGCGAAGCGCCGCTGCCGGTGTACAAGATGCCGCATTTGCGCGGCTGGGCGGTGGCCGGGCGCTACATTTTCCTGCCGGCGATCGGCCGCCACGAGGTGCTGGTGCTGGACAGCGTCACCTGGACCGAGGCCGGCCGCATCGCGGTGCACGGCCAGCCGGTGTTCGCGGTGGCACAGCCGGGCGGACGCCGCGTGTGGGTAAACTTCGCTTTTCCGACAAACGACGTGGTGCAGGTGATCGACGTGCCGCAGATGCAAGTGGTGCAGGAGCTGCGGCCCGGGCGCGCGGTGCTGCACATGGAGTTCACGCCGCGTGGCGAGCAGGCCTGGGTGTCCTCGCGCGACGACGGCGCGGTGGTGGTGTACGACGGCGCGAGCTTCGCCGAGCTGGCGCGCCTCCCCGCCGAGAGCCCGAGCGGCATCTTTCTCACCTCGCGCGGCGCGATGACCGGGTTCTGAGATGTTCGACGCCGAGAGCTTTCGCCTGGTCAACGCCTGGCAGCGGGGCTTTCCCCTGGTGCCGCGGCCCTTCGCCGCCATCGCGAGGGCGAGCGGCTTCGACGAAGGCGAGACCATCGCGCGCTTCGCGCAGCTCAAGTCGCGCGGGCTGATCGATCGCATCGGCCCGGTGTTCCGGCCGAATACGGTCGGCGCCAGCACGCTCGCGGCGATGAGCGTGCCGGCCGAGCGTATCGAGGGCGTGGCGCAGCAGGTCAGCGCCCATCCCGGCGTCAACCACAATTACGAGCGCGAGCACGCCATCAACCTGTGGTTCGTCGCCACCGCACCCTCGGCCGCGGCGCTGCAGAACGTGCTCGGTGCCATCGAAGAGGAGACCGGGCTCGCGGTGCTGCGCCTGCCGCTCACCGAGGAATTCCATATCGACCTGGGGTTCGACCTCGAGGACCACTCGGTGCCGCGCACGGCCGGGGCGGCGCCGGTGGCGCCCCTGCCGGAGGCCGAGCGTGCGCTCGCCGCGCACCTGACGGCGGGATTGCCGCTCGTGCCGCGGCCCTATGCTGCCTTCGGCGTTCCGGAAACGGATCTGATCGCCGCGCTCGAGCGCTGGCTCGCCACCGGGATCGTGCGGCGCATCGGCGCCGTGGTGCGGCACCGTCCGCTCGGCTACGAAGCGAACGCGATGGTGGTGTGGGATGCGCCCGACGCCGAGGCGAGCGACGCCGGGCGGCGCCTGGCCGCCGATCCCGCGGTGACGCTCGCCTACCGGCGCGCGCGCGCCCTGCCCGCGTGGCCCTTTAACCTGTACTGCATGGTGCACGGCCGCGAGCGCGCGGCGGTGACGCAGTCGATCGAGCGCCTCTCGGCGCAGCACGGCGTGAGCGGCTACCCGCGCGCCGTCCTCTTCAGCCAGCGTTGCTTCAGCCAGCGCGCCGCGCACTATGCGTGAGCTCGAGCGCGCCGTCGTCAACCGCCTGCAGGGCGGCTTTCCGCTCGCGCCGCGCCCGTTCGCCGCGGCCGCGGCCGAGCTCGGCACCGACGAGGCGACGCTGATCGAGACCCTGCGTGCGATGCTCGCGGCGGGGACGCTCACGCGCTTCGGCCCGCTGTTCGACGCCGAGCGCCTGGGCGGCGCCTTCACGCTGTGCGCCATGAGCGTGCCCGCGTCGGACCTCGAGCGCGTCGTCGCGCAGGTGAACGCGCACCCGGAAGTGGCGCACAACTACGCGCGCGAGCACCGCTTCAACCTCTGGTTCGTGCTCGCCACCGGCGCGCGCGCGCGCATCGCCGAGGTCATCGCCACGATCGAGGCCGAGACCGGCTATCCCGTGCTCGATCTGCCGCGCGAGCGCGAGTACTTCATCGACCTGAGGCTGACCGCATGAAAGCGACCGACGAAGCCATCGTGCGCGCGACGCAGGGCGGGCTGCCGCTGGTGGCCGAGCCCTACGCGGCGCTCGCGCGCGAGCTGGGCGTCGCGCAGGACGAGCTGTGCGCGCGCCTCGCGGCGATGCTCGAGGACGGCCGCATCCGGCGCATCGGCGCGGTGCCGAACCACTACGCGCTCGGCTACAAGGCGAACGCCATGACGGTGTGGGACGTGGCCGACGACGCGGTGGACGAGCTCGGCGCCGCGGTCGGCGCGCTCGAGTTCGTCACGCACTGCTACCGCCGGCCGCGGCGGCTGCCCGACTGGCGCTACAACCTGTTCGCGATGGTGCACGGCCGCAGCCGCGCCGAGACCGAGGCGCATCGCGCCGCGATCCGCGCGCAGCTCGGCGGCGCGCTCGCCGCCGACGACGTGCTCTACAGCACGCGCATCCTGAAGAAGACCGGCCTGAGGCTCGCCTGACATGTTCCGCGTCTCGCGCTTCATGGAAGAGATCCTGCAGCCGGCGCCGCCGGCGCGGCGCGGCGGCGGCACGCCGCTCGGCCCCGTGGTGATCTGGAACCTGATCCGGCGCTGCAACCTGACGTGCATGCACTGCTACTCGATCTCCGCGGACATCGACTTCCCCGGCGAGCTTTCCACCGCCGAGGTGCTTGGGGTGATGGACGACCTGAAGGCGTTCAACGTGCGCGCGCTGATCCTCTCGGGCGGCGAGCCGCTGCTGCGCCGCGATCTGTTCGAGATCGCGGCGCGCGGCAAGGCGCTCGGCTTCTACCTGGGGCTTTCGACCAACGGCACGCTGATCGACGCGCCGCTCGCGCGGCGCATCGCCGATGCCGGCTTCGACTACGTGGGCATCAGCCTCGACGGCCTGCAGGCGACCCACGACCGCTTCCGCCGCAAGGCCGGCGCCTTCGACGCCTCGCTCGCGGCGCTGCGCCGGTGCCGCGACCTCGGCGTCAAGGTCGGCGTGCGCTTCACGCTCACGCAGGACAACTTCGCCGACCTGCCGGGGCTGCTCGAGCTGGTGGAGGCCGAGGGCATCCCGCGCTTTTACCTCTCGCACCTCAACTACGCGGGCCGCGGCAACGTGAACCGCAAGCGCGACGCGCACTTCCGCGTGACGCGCGAGGCGCTCGAGCTGCTCTACGCGCGCGCCTGGGACGCCGCCCAGCGCGGTCTGCACAAGGACTTCGTCACCGGCAACAACGACGCCGACGGCGTGTACGCGCTTTACTGGGCGCGGCGCAATGTCCCGGAATTCGACGAGCCGCGCCTGCGCGCCAGCCTCGCCGCCTGGGGCGGCAACGCCTCCGGCGTCAACGTCGCCAACATCGACAACCTCGGCAACGTGCACCCCGACACCATGTGGTGGGACTGCACGCTGGGCAACGTGCGGGCGCGCCCGTTCTCGGCGATCTGGCAGGACACGCGCCACCCGGTGATGGCGGGGCTGAAGGAGCGCCCGCGCCGCGTGAAGGGGCGCTGCGCGGGCTGTGCCTATTTCGACGTGTGCGGCGGCAACACGCGCGTGCGCGCGATGCAGGTGACGGGCGATCCCTGGGCCGAGGATCCGGGCTGCTACCTCGAGGACGCGGAGATCGCCGCGTGAGGGCGCTGCTCGCCGCCGCCCTGCTCGCGCCCGCACTGGCCTGGCCCGCCGATCTGTATGAGACGCACTGCGCGAGCTGCCACGGCGCCGCGCGCCTCGGCGCCATGGGCCCGGCGCTCCTGCCCGAGAGCCTCGGGCGCCTGAAGAAGGCGGAGGCCGCGCGCGTGATCCGCGACAGCCGGCCCGGCGTGCAGATGCCCGCCTTCTCCAAGACCCTGAGCGAAGCTGAAATAGCGCAGCTCGTGGAGCTCATCTACCGCCCGGTGGTGCCCGCGCCGCGCTGGGGCGAAGCCGAGATCCGCGCCTCGCGCGTCGTGCACCACGCGCCGGGCGCGCTGCCGGCAAAGCCGCAGTTCGACGCCGACCCGCTGAACCTGTTCGTGGTGGTCGAAGCCGGCGACCATCACGTCACGATCCTCGACGGCGACCGGCTCGAGCCGCTCGCGCGCTTCGCCTCGCGCTTCGCGCTGCACGGCGGGCCGAAGTTCTCGCCCGACGGGCGCTACGTGTTCTTCGCCTCGCGCGACGGCTGGATCACAAAGTACGACCTGTGGAACCTGAAGACGGTGGCCGAGGTGCGCGCAGGGCTCAACACGCGCAACGCCGCAGTGTCCGCCGACGGCAAGTACGTGATGGCGGCCAACTTCCTGCCGCACAGCCTCGTGGTCCTGGACGCGGCGCTGGAGCTGGTGAAGGTTCTCGGGACGGACTCGCGCGTCTCGGCGGTGTACGACGCCGCGCCGCGCCGCAGCTTCGTCGCCGCGCTGAAGGACGTGCCCGAGCTCTGGGAGATTTCCTACGACCCGAAGGCCGAGCCGATCGCCGGCGGCCTGGTGCACGACTACCGCTTCAAGGAAGGCGCGTTCGTGCCGGGGTTCCTCAACGCGCGGCGCACCCGGCTCGACCAGGTGCTCGACGATTTCTTCTTCACGCCGGACTTTCGCCAGGTGGTGGGCGCGAGCCGCGGCGGCAAGCGCGGCCAGGTGGTGCACCTCGACGTGCGCCGCACCATCGCCGAAGTGGACCTGCCGGGCCTGCCGCACCTCGCCTCGGGCATCACCTGGGAGCGGCGCGGCCGGCGCGTCATGGCGACGCCCAACCTGCGCGAGGCCGTGGTGAGCGTGATCGACGTCGAGGGCTGGAAGACGGTGGCCGAGATCCCGACGCTCGGTCCGGGCTACTTCCTGCGCAGCCACGAAGCGACGCCCTACGCCTGGGTCGATTCGATGATCGGGCCGCAGGGCCGCGACACGCTGCAGGTGATCGACAAGGATACCCTCGAGGTCGTGGCGCGCCTCACGCCCGCGCCGGGAAAGACGCTCGCGCACGTCGAGTTCGACCGCCACGGCCGCTACGCGCTCGCCAGCCTGTGGGAGGCCGAGGGCGCGTTGATCGTGTTCGACGCGCGCACGCTCGCCGAGGTGAAGCGCATCCCGATGCGAAAGCCCGTGGGCAAGTACAACGTGCACAACAAGATCACGCGCTCCGAGGGCACCAGCTGGTGAACCGGCGCGCGCCGCAGATCAAGATCCAGGCGTTCCTCGCCAACCTGCCGATGTTCGGCGAGATGAGCGCGGCGGAGCTCGACCGCATCGCGGCGAGCACCTTGCCGCTGCACGTCGACAAGGGCGAGACCGTGTGCCACACGGGCGATCCGTGCACGGGCTTTCACGTCGTGGTCTACGGCCAGGTCAAGCTCGGCTTCACCTCGCCACAGGGCGTGGAGAAGGTGGTCGAGATCGTGCGCCCGGGCCAAAGCTTCGGCGAGGCGCTGATGTTCCTCGACGCCCCCTACATCGTGTTCGCGCAGGCGCTCGCCGACTCCATGCTGCTGCACGTCGCCAAGCACGCGGTGCTCGACGAGCTCGGGCGCGACCCGGGCTTCGCGCGGCGCATGCTCTCGGGCCTCTCGCAGCGGCTGCACGGGCTGGTGCGCGACGTCGAGGCCTACAGCCTGCGCTCGAGCCACGAGCGCGTGATCGGCTACCTGCTCGCCGAAGCGCCCGTAGACGCCAACGGCGCGCCGGTCGAAGTGCAGCTCTCGGCGGGCAAGAGCGTCATCGCGTCGCGCCTCAACATGACGCCGGAGCATTTCTCGCGCATCCTGCACGAGCTCGGCAACGACGGCGTGATCGAGATCCGCGGCCGCACCGTGCGCATCCCGAATCTCGCGCGCCTGCGCGGCAGTGCGTAGCACGCCGGCGCAGGATCGTTGATGCGCGTCAAACCGCTCCTCGGTCGGTGAGCCCGGCGCCCCTAGAATCGCGCGGGTGGAACTGGTCTGTCCCGCCGGCGCGCTGCCGGCCCTGAAAGCGGCCGTCGACAACGGCGCCGACTGGGTCTACCTCGGCCTGCGCGACGACACCAACGCGCGCAATTTCCCTGGCCTCAATTTCGACGAGTCCGCGCTCGTCGCGGGGCTCGCCTACGCGCATGCGCGCGGCCGCAAGGTGCTGATGGCGGTCAACACCTACCCGCAGGCGGGCAGCTGGGCGCGCTGGACCGCCGCGGTGGATCGCGCGGCACGGCTCGGCGTGGACGCCATCATCGTCGCCGACGCCGGCCTGATGCGCTATGCGAGCCGTACGCACCCGCGGCTGGAGCTGCACCTCTCGGTGCAGGCCTCGGCGACCAGCTACGAGGCGATCAACTTCTTTCACGAGCATTTTGGCGTCAAGCGCGCGGTGCTGCCGCGCGTGCTGTCGCTCGCCCAGGTCGCGCAGGTCGCGCGCCATACGCCGGTCGAGATCGAGGTCTTCGGCTTTGGCAGCCTGTGCGTGATGGTCGAGGGGCGCTGCACGCTCTCGGCCTACGCCTGCGGCGAGGCGCCCAATACCACCGGCGCCTGCTCGCCCGCGCACGCGGTGCGCTGGCGCGAAACCGCCGCCGGGCTCGAGTCGCGGCTGAACGGCATCCTCATCGACCGCTACGCGCCGGGAGAGCGTGCGGCGTATCCCACCGTGTGCAAGGGCCGCTACGCAGCCACCGGCGAGACCTACTATGCCTTCGAAGAGCCGGCGAGCCTGAACACGCTCGATCTCGTGCCGCAGTTCGGCGAGGCCGGCGTGCGCGCGGTGAAGATCGAGGGGCGCCAGCGCAGCCCGGCGTATGTGGCGCAGGTGACGCGCGTCTGGCGCGAGGCGATCGACGCCTGGAAGGCGGGCGGGTTCGCGCCGCGCCCGGCCTGGGCCGCGGCGCTCCAGCGCCACGCCGAAGGCAGCCACACCACCCTCGGCGCGTTTTCGCGACCCTGGAAATGAAGCTCGCGCTCGGCCCGCTCCTTTACTACTGGCCGCGCGACGCAGTGCTCGCCTTCTACGAGGAGATCGCTGCGGCGCCCGTGGACACCGTGTACCTGGGCGAGGTGGTGTGCTCGCGGCGCCACGAGCTCGCGTTCGAGGACTGGCTCGCGATTGCCGCGCGGCTCGCCGCGGCCGGCAAGGAGGTGGTGCTCTCGGCGCAGGCGCTCACGGAGTCCGAGGGCGACTTGAAGCTTGTGCGCCGCGCCGTGGCCAACGGCCGCTTTCGCGTGGAGGCGAACGACTGGGGCGCAGTGCGCCTGCTCGCCGCCGTCACCGGTTGGATCGCCGGCCCGCACCTCAACGTCTACAACCCGCAAACGCTCGACTTGGTGACGGCGCTCGGCGCGACGCGCTGGGTCGCGCCCACGGAGGCGACGCGCGACATGGTCGCCGGCCTCCTCGCCGAGCGGCCGGCGGGACTGGAGGCCGAGGTGTTCGCCTACGGTCGCATGCCCCTCGCCTTTTCCGCGCGCTGCTTCACGGCGCGGCGGCTGAACCGCCAGAAGGAGGACTGCGGCTACGCCTGCCTCGATTTCCCGGACGGCATCGCGCTCAAGACTCGCGAGGGCGAGCCGTTTCTCGCGGTGAACGGCATTCAGACGCTCTCGGCAGGCGTATATTGCCTCGTGGACGAGCTTGCGGCGCTGCGCGAGACGGGGGTGGAAGTCCTTCGCGTCAGCCCCCAGTCGGTCGGCACCCACGACGTACTGCACATCCTGCGCGCAGCCTGCGACGACGCGCTAAGCGGTTTCGACGCGCGCAAGGCGCTCGCGGCCGTGGCGCCCGGCAAGCTCTGGAACGGCTTCTGGCACGGGCAGCCCGGGATGCCGGCGCGGTGATCCCGCTCTCCGACCGGCTGCACTGCATGCTCGCGCCGCTGCGCGGCAAGGTGCTGCGCCTGGAAATCGCCGGTCTCGGCGGCGGCCCGCAGTTCACGCTGGATTTCATCGGCCTGCGCCCGTCCTTCGGCAAGCCCGACGTGACGGTGCGTGCAAGCCTCGGCGATTACCTTGCGCTGGCGTTGCGTCGCGAAGATCCCGACACGCTCTTCTTCACCCGCCGCCTGGTGATCGAAGGCGACACCGAACTCGGGCTGCAGATCAAGAACGCGCTCGACGCGCTCGGCTGACCAAAAAAAAGGGCGGGAGCAACGCTCCCGCCCTCCGCTGCGTCCGGACCGTTCAGCCCATCTTCAGGATCCAGTCGACCAGCGTCTTTATGTCGGCATCGGGCACCGCCGGGTTGGGCGGCATGGGAACCGGCCCAAACGCGCCGCTGCCGCCCTTCTTGACCTTGTCCGCGAGCATCCCCGCGGCACTGGCCTGCCCCTTGTACTTCTTGGCAATGTCCTTGTAGGAGGGGCCGACCAGCTTCTTGTCGGGCTGGTGGCAGGCAAGGCAGTTGTGCTTCTTGGCGAGCGCCTCGTCGGCGCGCGCCGGCGTGCTCAGTACCGCCGCGGCCGCGGTCAAGGCAACGATCACGATCTTCATGTTCCGGACGTCCTTTCTAGTAGATGTCGTGCTGCGTATTGTAAACGTTGAAGTGCCCGGTCGGCGTGATCAGCCGCGGATCCTTGATCACGGCCTTCAGCTTCCTGGTCTTGTCGTCGACCACCACCAGCGCCGACTCCTGGTTCTTCGCGCTCCACACCGAGAACCATACCTCGGTGCCCGCCTTATTGTACTCGGGCTGCACGATGCGCTTGGCGCCCTCGCCCAGGTTCGCCCATTCGCCGATCGGCAGGACCACGGCAGGCTTGCCGAGGTTCCCGATGTCGAACACGGCGACCGACTGCGAGATCTTCGGGTCGGGGTTGAGCGGCGTGTCGACCCACAGGTTCTTCGACTTCGGGTGGGTCTTGATGAAGAGATTGCCGCCGCCCTGGCCGTCGAGCATCTGCACCACCTTCCAGGCGTGCTGCTTGTTCTTCGCCGGGTCGGTGCCGATGAGCGCGATCTTCTCGCTGCCGAGGTGCCCGGTGGCCCAGACCGGGCCGTACTTCGGGTGCACGAAGTTCGCGCCGCGCCCCGGGTGCGGGATCTTGTCGACGTCGATCAACGCCGCCAGCTTGTCCGTCTTGGTATCCAGCACCGCGATCTTGTTCGACTGGTTGGCGGCGACGAGGAAGTAGCGCTTGCTCGCGTCCCAGCCGCCGTCGTGCAGGAACCGCGCCGCCTCGACTTCGGTCGACGTGATCGCCTTGAGATCGGTGTAGTCGACCATCACGATCTTGCCGGTTTCCTTGACGTTGACCACGAAATGCGGTCGCCGGTGCTCGGCCACGATCGCGGCAACGCGCGGCTCGGGATGGTATTCCTGCGTGTCGACCGTCATGCCGCGGGTGGAGACGATCTTCAGCGGCTCCAGCGTATCGCCCTTCATGATCACGTACTGCGGCGGCCAGTAGGCGCCGGCGATGGCCAGCTTGTCCTCATAGCCCTTGGCCTTCGAGGTATCCACCGAGCGCGCCTCCAGGCCGATGCGGATCTCCGCCACGTTGTCGGGCTTCTCCATCCACAGATCGATCATGTTGATCTTCGCGTCGCGGCCGATGACCAAGACATAGCGGCCGGAGGCTGACACGCGCGAGATGTGCACCGCGTAGCCAGTCTTCACGATGTTGATGATCTTCTTGGTGTCGCCGTCGATCAGCGCCACCTCGCCCGTGTCGCGCAGCGTCGTCGAGAAGATGTTGGCGATGTTGAACTTGTTCATCTTCTTCTTCGGTCGCTGCGCGGGCGGCACGATGACCTTCCAGGTCTTCTTCATGTCGGCCATGCCGAATTCCGGCGGGGTCGGCGGCGTCTGCTGCACGTAGCGCGCCATCAGGTCGACCTCGTCGTCGGACATGTCGCCCGAGGTGCCCCAGTTCGGCATGCCCGCGGGCGAGCCGTACTTGATGAACACTTTCAGGTACTCGGTGCCCTTGGGCAGCGTGATGTCGGGCGTGAGCGGCTTGCCGGTGGCGCCCTTGCGCAGCACGCCGTGGCAGCCGGCGCAGCGCTCGAAGTACAGCACGCGCGCGCGGTCGAACTCCGCCTTGCTCATCGGCGGCGCCTTCGGGTTCACGTCCTGGTGCATGTCCTCCGCCGCGAGCGGCGAGCCGCCCGCCTGGTACCGGATCTCGGATTCGGTGGTCGGATGCTTGGCGGCCTGTCCGTAGGCTGTCGCAGCGGCGAGCGGCAGCAAGAGCCACGCCGCAGCACGCGTCAGGCGGATGTTGGGATTCGTCACGAGTACCTCCCTGTGCTGATTGAAATCGTCATTCCCGCTAGGGTGCGCCGCAGCGCGCCCGAAAACTTTGATTTATCTCAAGTGCTTGGCTCGATCAGCAGCTCGAACGCGCCGTCGGCGCGCTGCGCACCGCTGTAGGAGAAGCCGCGCTCGCGTAGCAGAGGGTACAACGGCAGCGGCTCGTGCGGCAGGATCGCGCGCAGCGACTCGCCGGGCGCGCGCTCCAGCGCGGCGAAGATGCGCACGATCGGCTCGGGCGGCTGCAAGCCGCGCAGGTCCAGCGTTGGGGAGTCCGCCGGCGCCCGCCCTGCGCGCAGCGCGTCGGCGTGCCTCTCGCGTAGCAGCGCGGCAAGCTCCTCGAAAGCGGCGCGGCAGCCCTCGGGGTCGTGCTGCGGCGCCGCGGCGCCTAGGGTATCGAAGCGCTGGCACAGGTCCTCGTCGCGCTCGAGCAGCGCGGCGCAGGCCTGGCGCAGTTGCGCGAAGCGCGCGCGATGCGTCGCCCAGTCGCCCGCACGCGCCGCGGCGAGCGCAGCCTCGATCAACCCATCGGCGGACTGCACCATGGCGCGACCTTCGCAAGTCGCGCCACCGCCGCCCTTGATGTGGGTCAAGTAAGGCGGGCGTGCGCGTAGGCGGCGGCGGCGGCGAGCAGCGCGCCGGCCGCCCCGTGCGCGAGCGACGCGGCGAGCGGCTGGCCGAACAGCGCCGCCGCGGCGCCGGCGGCGACGACCGCGAGCGCGAGCCCGAGCAGCGCGAAGCGCTGCGCCGCACGCTCCAGCCGCAGCGCGAGCCACGCCGCCCCGGCCGCGAGCCCCAGCCCGAGCGCCACGTGCCCGGCAAGCACCCAGCCCCAGATGTCCTCGGCGAAGATCGCGAGCCAAGCACCGAGCGCGCATTGCGCCACGAACAGCGCGGCGACCGCGTGTCCGAGCCGGCGTGCTGCCCGCGCCGCGTGGCCTTGCGCGCGCCCGAGCAGCCAGGCGAACGCCGCGGCAAGCGCGAGCCCGCCCAGCAAGTTGGCGGCGGCAGCCGCGGGCGGGGGATTCTGCCCCACGGCGATTCCGAGCACCGACAAGAACACCGTGAGCACCGCCACCCCGAGCGCCCGGCGCCAGGCGAGCCAGGTGAGTGCCAGGGCCGCCACCACTTCGAGCGAGGCGGCGGCGCGATGCACGCCGCGCACCGCGCCGAGCACGGCGCCGAGCTCGTCGCTCGCATGGCGGATGGCGAGGCTGGCGAAGAGCACGACCAGCACCAGGCCGAGGCCCGCGGCGCTCCACGCGCTGGTCACGCGTGCCGGTGCGCGTTCCATATCGCCGCGGCCAGCACCAGCACCGCGCCGCCCTGGTGCGCGGCGCCGAGCGCCACCGGCACGCCGGCGAGCAGCGTGGCGATGCCGAGCGTGGCCTGTAGCACGAAGGCGCCGAGCAGCGCGTGGGCCGCCCAGTGCGTGCGCCGTTGCCACCATGCGATCGGCACCAGCACCGCGAGCAGCCAGAACAAGCCGCGGTGCACGAATTGCACGGTGGCCATGTTGTAGAGGAAATTCCGCCACCACGGCTCGAGCATCAGGATCTCGGGCGGCACCCAGTGCCCGTTCATGAGCGGAAACGTGTTGTAGGCCGCGCCCGCGCGCAGCCCCGCCACCATGCCGCCGGACAGCGCCATGACGAACACTGCGAAAGGCAGCGCCGCGGCAAGTCGCGGCGCGCGGCCCGCGCGCGGCCAGAGCAGCCCGAGCGCGATCCACAGCTCCGCACTGAAGATGGCGAGCGCGAGCCCGAGGTGCAGGGTGAGGCGCACCGGGTTCACCTTCGGGTCGTCGATCAGGCCGGAGGCCACCATCAGCCAGCCCATCAGCCCCTGCAGCGCGCCGAGCGCGAAGATGCCCCAGAGCTTCCAGGCGAGCCCCGGCTCGAGCTTCTTTTTCAGCTGGAACCAGATAAGCGGCAGCAGAAACACCAGGCCGATGGCGCGCGCGAGCAGGCGGTGCACGTACTCCCACCAGAAGATGCGCTTGAAGCCCTCCAGATCCATGGCGAAGTTGACCAGCCGGAATTCCGGCGTCTCGCGGTACTTGGCGAACAGCTCCGCCCAGTGCGCCTCCGTGAGCGGCGGCAGCACGCCGATGAGCGGCTGCCACTCGACGATGGAAAGCCCCGAGCGCGTCAGGCGCGTGACGCCCCCGACCAGCACGATGGCGAACACCATTGCAGCGCACAACAGCAGCCAGGCCGCGACCTGGCGGCGCGCGGAGTCGGTCATGACGGCGAGTGTGCCCGGCTTCGGTCCGGAAAGCTTGATAGGTATCAAATTTTTGCGCCCACAGGGCTGGTCTACTAGCCGCTGTCTGAACCAGCGAAGGGGACGAGATGAACGCCGAACGCATTGAACACGACGAAGTGCCCGACGAGCCGGTCCCGGCGATGCAACAGCTGCTCGACAACCCGTTCCTGCTGCTGTTTCTCGGCATCGCCATGCCCACCGTGCTCTACATCGTCTGGGGCGTGATGGAAATCGTGTCCCTGCCGATCGCCAAATAAGGGAGCACACATGAGCGCAATCCTGCCCCCGCAGGACCGAGTATGGTGGAAGCAGCCGCTCGACCGCGTCGAGCTGCTGTGGATCGTGGTGGCGCTGATCTGGTGCCTGATCATGTTCTTCATGATGCCCTACTGGCACGTCTACGGTCAGCAGAACCTTTCCAACGAGGCCTACCGCTCGAAGCCCGAGGACTTCGTCAAGAAGACCGAGGCGATGATCGCGCAATACAAGGTGCGCGAGGACGGCGGCGACCTCAAGGTGCCGGTGGTGCGCCCGCCCGCCGGCAGCGACGTCTACCTGGTGGCGCAGCTGTGGCGCTGGTACCCGATCCTCGAGCTGGAAGCGGGCAAGTCCTACCGCATCCACCTCATGTCGCTCGACTGGCTGCACGGCTTCTCGCTGCAGCCCGAGAACATCAACATCCAGGTGCACCCCGGCTACGAGCACGTGCTCACCGTGACGCCCACCAACCCGGGCACCTACTCGATCATCTGCAACGAGTACTGCGGCATCAACCATCACACGATGGTGAGCCGCCTGTACGTGGTGAAGTAAGGGAGACCGCCCATGAGCGTCAACCGGATGTTCCGCACCTGCCCGTCGAGCGGACTGGTATTCCACGAGCCCGCCGAGAAGCTGATGCGCTGGAATGCCGTCGCGGCCGTGGTGTCGCTGCTGATCGGGGGCCTGCTCGCCATCGGCGTCGTGCTCACCCGCTGGCAGGCGGTGCACCTGCTGCCGCCCGACCGCTTCTACCAGTACCTCACCGCCCACGGGCTCAACATGCTCGTGTTCTGGATCATCTTCTTCGAGATCGCGGTGCTTTACTTCGCCAGCTCGACGCTGCTCAAGTCGCGCATCGCGACGCCAGCCATGGCGTGGCTCGGCTTCTGGCTGATGGTGCTCGGCGCGCTGGTCAACAACTACTCGGTGTTCCGCGGCGATTCCAGCGTCATGTTCACCTCCTACGCGCCGATGGGTGCGCACCCCACGTTCTACCTGGGGCTGATCTTGTTCGCGGTGGGGGCGCTCATCGCCTGCTTCGTGTTCTTCGGCACCCTGGTGGTGGCGAAGGCCGAGCGCACCTACCACGGCTCGGTGCCGCTGGTGACCTTCGGCGCGATCACCGCGGGCATCATCGCCGTGTTCACGATCGCCGCCGGCGCCATCATCCTGATCCCGACGTTCCTGTGGTCGGTGGGGCTGGTCGAGCACATCGATTCGCTCATGTACCGCACCGTGTGGTGGGCGTTCGGCCACTCCTCGCAGCAGATCAACGTCAGCGCGCACGTCGCCGTGTGGTACGCGGTGGCGGCGATCGTGTTCGGCGCCAAGCCGCTCTCGGAGAAGGTAAGCCGCACCGCGTTCCTGCTGTATATCCTCTTCCTGCAGCTGGCGAGCGCGCACCACCTGCTCGCCGACCCTGGCCTCACCTCGCACTGGAAGATCTTCAACACGAGCTACGCCATGTACCTCGCCGTGCTCGCCTCCATGGTGCACGGACTGACGGTGCCGGGGTCGATCGAGGTGGCGCAGCGCGAAAAGGGGTTCAACCACGGCCTCTTCGAGTGGCTGAGGAAGGCACCTTGGGGCAACCCGGCGTTCTCCTCGATGTTCATGTCGCTGATCGGCTTCGGCTTCCTCGGCGGCATCTCGGGCGTGATGATGGGCACCGAGCAGTTGAACCTGATCATCCACAACACGCTGTACGTGCCGGGGCACTTCCATGCCACGGTGGTCGTGGGCACGACGCTCGCCTTCATGGGGCTCACCTACTTCCTGATCCCGGTGCTGTTCCGCCGCGAGCTCGCCTTCCCGGGCATGGCGAAGTGGCAGCCGTACGTGTTCGGCCTGTCGATGATGGGCGTGTCGCTGTTCCTGATGGGCGCGGGCACGCTCGGCGTGCCGCGCCGGCATTGGGACATCGGCTTCGCCGGCAACGCGTTCGCGCATGAGTTCCCCGGCGCCGCGTGGCTGATGATGGCGCTCGCCGGCATCACCGGCCTCATCGCGATCGTCGGCGGCGGCATGTACCTGCTGATCACGGTGTACTCGGTGTTCCTCGGCAAGAAGATCGAGACGCCGGGCTTCCAGCACGTGCGCGCGAAGGACGGCATCGCGCCGGCGCCCAAGCCGGTGGCGGCGGCGATCGCGGGGCACCACCCGAACGTGGGCGCGGGCGGCCTGGTGGCGCCGGGCACCTTCGCCCTGGCGATGGTGTTCCTCGCCTCCTTCGTCCTGTACTACTTCATCAACTGGAAGTACCTGTCGACGGTCTGGCCGCTGAAGTGAGACAGGTTCTCAATCTCTTCAAGCTCAGGATCGGCGTCGCCATCGCCGTCGCCGCCGCCGCCGGCATGGCGGTGGAGTCCGGCGCCGGCCCCGGTGCCGCCGCCGGTGCGATGCTGATCCTCGCGGTGCTGGTCGCCTCGGCAGCCGCCGGCGCGTTCAACCAGTACGTGGAGCGCGATCTCGACGCGCGCATGGGCCGCACGAGGAACCGCCCGTTCGTCACCGGGGCGCTGAAGCACGGGCCGGCGTGGCTGTGGCTGATCGGCGCGATGCTCGCGCTTTCGGTGCTCGCCGCCGCCGTGGCGGCGAACCCGCTCGCCGCGCTGTACGTGTTCCTCGGCGCGTTCACCTACGGTGTGGTCTACACGGTGTGGCTGAAGCGGCGCACGTGGTGGAACATCGTGGTCGGGGGACTCGCCGGGAGCTTCGCGGTGCTCGCCGGCGCGGCCGCGGTGTCGCCCGCACCAGGCCCCGAGGCGCTCGCGCTCGCCGTGGTGCTCTTTCTGTGGACGCCGCCGCATTTCTGGAGCCTCGCCATCGTCTGCCGCGAGGATTACGCGAAGGCGCGCGTGCCGATGCTGCCGGTGGTGGTGGGCGACGCGCGCGCGGCGCGTGCCATCTTCGCCAGCGCAGCGCTCCTGGTCGGCGCCTCGTTGGTGCCTGCGGCCTTCGGCCTGGGCTGGATCTACCTCTCGTTTGCCGCAGCCGGCGGGATTCTTTTCCTGCTGCGCTGCCGGGCGCTCGTGCGCCGCCCCGGACGCGGCGCCGCGCGCGCCGCGTTCCTCGCCTCGCTCTTGCAGCTGGGCGCGGTGCTTGCGGGCGCCATGCTCGATGCTGCGCTTCTCGCTTAGCGCGCTGCTGCTCGCCGCGGCGCTCGGCGCGCACGCCTTCGACGAGAAACTCGCGCTGCGCGAGAGCCAGGCCGCGATCGGCCGCCCGATCGGCGACTACACGCTGCGCGACACCGAGGGGCGCACCGTGCGGCTCGCCGAGCTGCGCGGCAAGCCGCTGGTGGTGAACTTCGTGTACACCGGCTGCTTCCAGATCTGCCCGGCGAGCACGCAGTTCCTCGCCAAGGCGATCGCCGAGGCCGAGCGCACGCTCGGGCCGGGGACGTTTCGCGTCGCCACCATCGGCTTCAACCTGCCGTTCGACACCCCGGGCGCGATGAAGGAGTTCAGGCGCAAGCACGCAGTGGAGTCGCGCAACTGGCTGTTCCTCTCGCCCGAGGCGCAAACGCTGCCGCAACTCGTCGCCGACTTCGGCTTTCGCTACGAGTCGACCGCCTCCGGGTTCGACCACCTGCTGCAGGCGAGCATCGTCGACGCCAACGGCCGCATCTACCGGCAGGTATACGGCGATCAGTTCGAGGTGCCGCTGTTCGTCGGGCCGCTGCTGCAGCTCGCGCAGGCGAAGCCCGTGCCGCAGGGCAACTTGCAGGCGATGCTCGAGCAGGTGAAGCTGCTGTGCACCGTGTACGACCCCGTGGCCGGGCGCTACCGGGTCAACTATGTGATCGTCGCCGAGCTGCTC
The DNA here is from genome assembly GCA_035459025.1 of Burkholderiales bacterium. GTDB lineage: Bacteria > Pseudomonadota > Gammaproteobacteria > Burkholderiales > SG8-39 > JAABQT01. The sequence goes on from DATHYT010000094.1 coordinate 82,883, forward strand.
GTCGGCGCGAGCATCATCCTCGGCATCCTGGCGTTCCTGGTCGTCGAGTGGCGGCGGCGGCGGCGACCGTCGAATATTTAACCCAGATCAACCTGCGCGCCCCACCACCGCCCTAGGATGTGGCGGTGATTCACCGTATACACCTGATCGGACAGTGGTTTTTCCTCAGGGTGGAGGCGCTGTTCAACCTCGCCTTCGGCGACCGGCTGAACCCGCTGTACTACCTTGGCCCGATCGCCTACTACCTGATGTGGCTGGTGGTGGCGAGCGGGCTGTACCTGTACGTGCTCTTCGAGACCAGCGTCGGCGGCGCCTACGGCTCGGTGCAGGCGTTGACGCTCGACCAGCCGTATGCAGGAGGCGTGCTGCGCTCGGTCCACCGTTATGCCTCCGACGGCGTGGTGCTGGTGATGGCGCTGCACCTCGCGCGCCACTGGTGCTTCGACCGCTACCGCGGCTTTCGCTGGTTCTCGTGGGTAAGCGGCGTCGCGCTGCTGTGGCTGGTTTACACCTCGGGCATCAACGGCTACATGCTGCCCTGGGATCGCCTGTCGCAGTTCGTGGTCGTCGCCACCGCCGAATGGCTCGACTGGCTGCCGGTGTTCCAGGGCGCGCTGGTGCGCAACTTCATCTTTGCCGAGAACCTGAACGACCGCCTGTTCTCGCTGCTCTCCTTCATCCACATCGGCGTGCCGCTCGCGGTGCTGGCGCTGCTCTGGATCCATACGCAGCGCGTGCCGCAGGCGCGCACCGCGCCGCCGCTGCCGGTGACGCTCACGCTGACCGCGGCACTGGTCGTGCTCTCGCTCGTCAAGCCCGCCGTCAGCCAGCCGCGCGCCGATCTCGCCACCGCGGCCGGCAGCGTCGCGTTCGACTGGTTCTACCTGCCGGTGTACGCGCTGCTCTACCGCACCTCGCCGGGCGAAGTCTGGCTGCTGCTCGGCGGCGCCACGGTGCTGTTTCTCCTGCTGCCCTGGCTGCCGCCGAAGAAGAAAGCGGCCGAGCACCACATGCTGATACGCCCCGACAATCGCATCGTCTCGGTGCGTGCAGGCGACACGCTCCTTGATGCCGCGCTGCGCGAAGGCATCGCGCTGCCGTTCGAGTGCCGCCATGGCGGCTGCGGGCAGTGCAAGGCGACGCTCGCCTATGGCGAAGTCGATTACGGCGCCTACCAGCAGGAGGCGCTGCCGCGGGCCGAGCGCGACGCCGGCAAGATCCTCACCTGCTGCGCCACGCCGCGCGGCGACGTCGAGATCGAGTACCTGCCGGCGAAGACCCCGGGCGGCATCCGCCCGCGCGAATGGCGGGCCACGGTGGAAAGCCTCGAGCGGCTCGCCCCCGACGTGATGCGCGTGATCCTCGCCATCGAAGGCGGTGAGCCCATCTCGTTCTACGCCGGGCAGTACATCAACGTGCTGCTCGAGGACGGGGCGCGGCGCAGCTTTTCCTTCGCCACTGCGCCGCAGCAGAGCGCGCGCATCGAGCTGCACATCCGGCACATCCCGGGCGGGCGCTACACCGGCCACGTGTTCGAGGGGATGCGCACCGGGGACAGGCTGCGCTTCGAGGGACCGCTCGGCGCCTTCTTCCTGCGCGAGGACACCGACAAGCCGATCATCTTCGTCGCCGGCTCGACCGGCTTCGCGCCGGTGAAGAGCATGCTGGAGTACGCCTTCGCCAAAGGGCTGCGGCGCCGCATGCTGCTGTATTGGGGCACGCGGCAGCGCGCGGACATGTACCTCGCCAAGCTGCCCGAGCAATGGGCGCGCGAGCATGACAACTTCACCTTCGTGCCGGTGCTCTCCGACCCCGCGCCCGAGGACCGCTGGCAGGGCCGCACCGGCCTCGTGCACGAGGCGATCCTGGCGGACTTCCCCAGCCTGGCCGGCCACCAGGTGTACGCCTGCGGCTCGAGTGCGATGGTCGAAGCCGCCCATCCGGCATTCCGCGCGCACGGGCTGGCGCAGGATGACTGCTTCGCCGACGCTTTCCGCCCCGCGCCGCAGCTCGCGCGCCTCGGAGGCCACGCATGAAGCAAGCCCTGCGCATCGCCGCGCAGCTTGCGCTTTATGTGCCGCTCATGGCGCTGATCGGCTACTTCTCCACCGAGCCGCGCTTCTTCACGCTCGCGCCGGACCAGGCCCTGGTGCGCCTGTCGTTCATCCACGCCGCCGAGCGCAAAGAGCCATGCCGCCAGCGCAGCGCCGAAGAGCTCGCCAAGCTCGCGCCCAACATGCGCGCGGCGCTCGACTGCCCGCGCGAGCGCGCGGTGCTGCTCGTCGAGCTGGAGGTCGACGGCGAAATCGTGCTGCGGCGCGAGGTGGCGCCCTCGGGCGTGCAGCGCGACGGCAACGCCACCGTGTACCACCGCCTGCCGCTCGCCGCGGGCCGGCACCGCATCGTCGCGCGCCTGCGCGACGGCCCCGGCGAGGAATTCAACTTCATCGGCGAAACAACGCTCGAGCTCGCGCCCGGCGCCGCGCTCCTCATCGACTTCTCCAGGGCCAAAGGTGGCTTCGTCTTTCGCACCTGAAAATAGGGACAGACCTCATTTTTCTTCCCGTTGGAAAAATGAGGTCTGTCCCCATTTTCTGGCGCCGTGGCGGCACCTTGGCGCGATCGGCTTCGCGCTGTTCTGGATGCTGGCCGCGAGCGGCATCTATCTGTACATCCGCTTCGACACCAGCGTCGCCGGCGCCTACGACTCGATCGACGAGCTCGAATGGTGGTTCGGCGGCGTGCTGCGCAGCCTGCACCGCTACGCCGCCGATGCTTTCGTCGTGGTAGTGGTGCTGCATGTCGTGCGCGAGCTCGCCGCCGGGCGCTTTCGCGGCTTTCGCGCCTTCACCTGGATCTCCGGCGTGCCGCTGGTGTGGCTGCTCTACGCCTCCGGCATCGTCGGCTACTGGCTGGTGTGGGATGCGCGCGCGCAGTTCTCCGCGCAGGCCACCGCAGAATGGCTGCTCGCCCTGGGCATCGGCGCCGAGCCGATGGCGCGCAACTTCCTTGGCGCCGAGAGCATCACCGACCGGCTGTTCTCGCTGTTCGTGTTCCTGCACATCGGCCTGCCGCTCGCGCTGCTCGCCGGAATGTGGGTGCACGTGCAGCGCCTCGGGCGGCCGGCGACCGTGGCCCCGCGCGCACTGGCCTGGGGCCTCGCCGGCGCGCTGGTTGCGCTGGCGCTGCTCGCGCCCGTATCCTCCGGGGCGCGCTGGGACCCCGCCGCGGTGCCGCAAGCGCTGACGATGGACTGGTTCCTGCTGTTTCTGCATCCGCTCATGTATGCGACGTCGCCCGCGCTCCTGTGGCTCGCCGTGGGCGGCGCCACCGCGGCGCTCGCGGCGCTGCCTTACGCCGCGCCGCGCCTGCGCGCACCCGTTGCCCGGGTCGACCCTGTCAACTGCAACGGCTGCGGGCGCTGCGTCGCCGATTGCCCGTACGAGGCCGTGACCATGGTCGGCAAGCGCGCGCGCGTGTACGACGAGCGTTGCGCGGCCTGCGGCATCTGCGCCGGCGCCTGCCCCTCGGCGACGCCGTTCCGCAGCGTGACCGAGCTCGCCTCCGGCATCGATCTCCCGGACCTGACGGTGGACGAGCTGCGCCGCCGCATGCAGCGCGCGCTGCCGGCCGACGAGCTCGTGTTCAGCTGCGAAGGCGCCCGCGCCCCCGGGATCCATCTGCGCTGCCTGGCGATGCTGCCGCCCTCCTTCATCGAGTACGCGCTGCGCCACGGCGCGCGGCGCGTGCGGGCGATCGGCTGCCCCGACGGCGAGTGCGCCTGGCGCACCGGCCTCGACCTGGCGGCGGAGCGCTTTGCCGGCGCACGCGAGCCGTACCTGCGCCCCACCGTCGCCTGTTCGAAACAAGGCCCTGCCTATGAGTTCGCTCTTCGCTGACGGCATCGCACCCGCGGCGCGCTATGCGCTCGCCGCACCCGGCGACGCGCGGCGGCGCCTCGCGACCGGCTGGCTGTGGCTGGCGGTGGCCGCGCTCGTGGGCGCCGGCCTGTTCTCCGTGCTGCTGGTGCTCGCGCGCGCGCCCTATACCAAGGAGCTGTTCGCAACGGCCGACTTCTTCCGCGTCGCGCTGGTGGTGCACGTCGACCTGTCGGTGCTGGTGTGGTTCGCCGCCTTCGGCGGGCTGCTGTGGACGCTGAACGGCGGCACGCGCCACCTCGGCCTGGGCTGGGCCGGGCTCGCGGCAGCGGCGGCGGGGACGCTCGCCATGTGCGCTGCGCCCTTCCTTGGCACCGAGCCGCCGGTGATGAGCAACTACGTGCCGGTGCTCGACGGGCCCGTGTTTCTCGGCGGCCTGCTGCTCTTCGCCGCAGGCTGCGTGCTGCTCGTTGTGCGCGCGATGCTCGCTGCCGAGCGCGTCGGCACACGCCCGGACGGCGCCGCGGCACTGCGCTTCGGGCTGAACGCGGCCGCAGTCTCGGCGGCGGTCGCGCTCCTCGCCTTCGCCTGGTCGTACGCCGCGCTGCCCGCTCGGCTCGAGGGCAAGGCGTATTACGAAGTGCTGTTCTGGGGCGGCGGCCACGTGCTGCAATTCACCTGGACGCTGCTCATGTTCGCCGCGTGGCTGGCGCTCGCCGAGGCGGGCGGCGCGCGCGCGCCACTCTCGCCGCGGGTCGCGCTGCTGCTGTTCGCCATCGCGCTCGCCGCGGTGTTCGCCACGCCGGTGATCTACCTCGCCTACGACATCACCTCGGTCGAGCACTACCGGCTGCAAACGTGGCTCATGCGCATCGGCGGGGGCCTCGCCATCGTGCCCTTCGCCCTGGCGACGCTAACCGCGCTCGCCACCGCGCCGCGCGCCGAGCCCGCCCAGCGCCCCTTGCGCGCCGCGCTGTGGGGCTCGCTCGCGCTCTTCGGCGCCGGTGGCCTGATCGGGCTGGCGATCGAGGGCAGCAACGTCAAGATCCCCGCGCACTACCACGGCGCCATCGTCGGTGTGACCCTCGCCTTCATGGGACTCGCTTACCACCTGCTGCCGCGCCTGGGCGGCGCGCGCCCGGAGCCGCGCCTCGCCACCGTGCAGGCCTGGCTCTACGGCGCGGGGCAGCTCGCGCACATCGCCGGCCTGGTCTGGTCGGGAGGCTATGGCGTGCAGCGCAAGGTGGCCGGCGCCGAGCAGGTGCTGCGCGGCACCGAGCAAATCGCGGCCATGGGCCTGATGGGTGCCGGCGGCCTCGCCGCCGTCGCCGGCGGGGTACTCTTCATCTTCATCGTGCTGCGTTCCCTATGGACATCGCCTGGTTCACGCTCGTAGCCGTTGCGCTGTACTTCGGCGCCGACCGCCTGCTCGACCTGATCGAGCGGCTGCGCGGCGCGCGCTTCGAGAACCGGCAGGTGGCGTTCTTCGCCATCATCCTGCCGCTCGCGCTGGTCGCATTCTGGCTGGTGCGCTTGCTGACCGGGCCGGCGCCATGAGCACCCCGCCACGCGAGCGCCTGGCGCTGGGCGTGCTCGCCCGGCTGCCGCTGTTCGAAGGCGTCTCGCGCCCGCATTTCAGCGAAGTGATACGCCACGCGCGCACGCTGCATTACCAGCGCGCTCAGGTGGTGGCAAAGCGCGGCGAGATGGTGCCGGGGCTTTTCGCCGTGGCCTACGGCATGGTCAAGCTCACGCTGCACGGCGCCACCGGCGCCGAAAAGGTGCTGCAGCTGGTGGGACCGTCGCAGACCTTCGGCGAGATCGCGCTGTTCCGGCAGCAGCCGCTGCCACTCGACGCGGTGGCGGTGGTGGACACGGGCCTCGTCCTGGTGCCGGCGGCGACGCTGCTCGCGCTGATCGACCGGGACGCGCACTTCGCGCGCGGCATGGTGGCGAGCCTGTGCCAGCGCATCCACGCCATGGTGAGCGACTTCGAGGCCACCAGCCTGCACGGCGCCAGCGGGCGCCTCGCGGCGTACCTCGAGTCGCTCGCGGAAACGCCGGACACCGTGCGCGTGACGCTGCCGGCGGCGAAGAAGCTGATCGCGGCGCGGCTCGGCATGACGAAGGAGACGTTCTCGCGCGCGCTGCGCGAGTTGGCGCGCGAAGGGCTGGTGCGCGTGACGGGGCGCAGCATCGAGCTGCTCGACCGCGCCCGGCTGGCCCGACGCGATTGACGCAAGTCAACCCCGGCGCGGCACCCTGGGTCATACTGGGGCCATCCATAGTCGCGGAGGCTTCATGTTCAAGCACATCCTGGTCACTACCGACGGCTCGCAGCTGTCCCTGAAGGGGATCAAGGCCGGGGTGCGCCTCGCTGCTGCGCTCGGCGCCAAGGTCACGGGCGTCTGCGTGATCCCGCCGTGGCGCACGCCCGTGTTCAGCGAGGGCGTCACCTACGGAGTGCCCCGCTCGCCCGCGCAGTACAGGGAGGCGACGGAAAAGGCCGCGCGCAAGGCGCTCGCCGCCGTGGCGATCGAGGCCGAGACGGCCGGCGTGCCTTGCACAACGCAGTTCGTCACGTCCGAGCGGCCCTGGGAAGGCATCCTGCGCGTGGCGAAGGCCAAGCGCTGCGACCTGGTGTCCATCGCCTCGCACGGCCGCGGCGGGCTGGGCGGTCTACTGCTCGGCAGCGAGACCCAGCGCCTGCTCGCGCACTCCAAGCTGCCCGTGCTGGTGACGCGCTAGCGCGCTTTCCAGGGCGTGCCTAGGCCGACGGGCGCCGGCGCGATCTCCGCGATCCGCTGGAACAGGCGGCTGAAGTCGCGCTCTGCGGTCCCCGCGAGCGGATCCTGGTTGGCGCGGAACGCCGCCGCGATCGCCTCCCAGTCCTCGGCCGCGAGCCGCTCCTCGGCAAGCGGCAGCAGCGACAGCTCCTCCTTGCGCATGTGACGCCAGTGGAACTGGGCGTAGGCCTCGACCGCGTCGCGGAACGCGACGCCGCCTTCGGGCCAGGACTGCTCGTAGCCGAGCACCGCGCGCTCGAGATCGCGCACCAGGCGCGCCCCCGCGACGTGCTCGGCCTGCAGCTCATCGACCAGCGGCGCGGCCTCGGGCGCGCGCTGCACCAGCCGCGCGAACAGGTGCTCGTCCTCCTTCGGGTGGTGCAGCTTCTCGGGAAACGTGTCGATGTAATAGACCATGGCGCGCAGCGCCGCGAAGTCGGGGCGCACGCCCGGCTCCTGCGCCAGGCGCGCCAGCTCGCGCAGGCCGCTCAGCACGGCGCTGATCGTGCGATGCTCGTCGCGCAGAAGACGCACCGCGTCGCGCATCGCCGTCATCATTTCACCAGCGTCACCGGCACGTCGGCGAGGTGCACCACGCGCTGCGCCACCGAGCCGACGAATATCGCGCCAAGCGCGCCCATGCCGCGTGTTCCCATAACCACCTCGTCGATTTGGTGCGCCGAGGCGAAGCGCGCGATGGTGTGCGCCACTTCGCCGCGCTGCAGGTGCTCGGCGCAGGGCACCTTCTCCGCCGCCAGCGTGGCGGCCGCGGCTTTCAGGACGCGCCCGCAGGCGTCCTCGCGCAGTTGCTCCAGTTCCGGGCGCAACGCGTAGGCGCGCAGCTCCTCGTAGGCCATCGGCGGCTCGACGTGCAGCAGGTGCACCTCGCCCTGCGCCTCGCGCGCGCGCTGCGCGGCGTGGCGCAACGCCCGCAGCGAGGCCTCGGAGCCATCCACCGGCACGAGGATGCGTTTCATCTCCTGCATTATCTCAGGTAAGGCACAGTAGCCCCGCACGCACCGCGGCGCGCAGGTCCTCCGCGCGCGCCAGGCTCGCCACCCCCATGCCGAGCACGAGCACGCCGGCGGCCGCGCGCAGCCGCGCCATGCCGGCGCCCGCGCCCAGCCGCGCGAGCAGCGCGCCCGCGCCGAGCAGCCACGGCAGCGTGCCGACGCCAAAGGCGAGCATGGCGAGCGCGCCCCGCACGGGCCCGCCCGCGAGCGTCGACGTGGCGAGCGCCGTGTACACCATCGCGCAAGGCAGCAGCCCCCAGAGCATGCCGGCGAGCCCGGCCGCCGGCGTGCCGGGCGCGGTCGCCAGGCGCGCCGCCACCGGCTGCACGCGCCGCCACAACGGCACGCCGAAGCGCTCGACGCGCGCGAGCAGCCGGCCCGCGCCCAGGAGGTACAGGCCGGCGAGGATCAGCACGCCCTGCGCGAGCACGAACAACGCCAGTTGCGCGGGCAAGGCGCCCTGCACGAGCGCCGCCGCGCCGCCCAGCGTACCCGCCACGGCGCCCCCCAGCGCGTAGGCCAGGATGCGGCCGCCGTTGAATGCGATCTGCCGGCGCCATTCGCGGGCCGGGCGCCGCGCCGCCGCGATCGGCACCACCCGCCGCGCCGAGAAAGCGGCGACGATGCCCCCACACATGCCGACGCAGTGCAGGCCCGATGCCAAGCCGAACGCGAGCATCGCCGGCAGCAGCACGTCCACTTTAGATGACCTTGGAGTACTGCGCCCGCGCTTCGCGTTCGCGTAGGTAGCGGTCGAACACGGCGCACACCACGCGCACCAGGAGCCGCCCCTTCGGGGTGACCACGATCCAATCCGGCTGCAGCTCGACCAGGCCCTCGGCTTCGAGCCGCTGCAGGCGCGCCATCTCCGGCGCGAAGTAGCGCTTGAAGTCCACGAGGTAGGACAGCTCCACGGATTCGACGGACAGGCGGAAGTGGCACGCCAGCCCGTGGATCACCGCGCGGCGCAGCAGGTCGTCCGGCGTCAACTCGACGCCGCGGGCCACCGGCAGGCGGCCGGCGTCGAGCGAGGCATAGTAGTCGTCCAGGCGCTTCTGGTTCTGGTAGTAGGTCGGGCCGATCGCGCCGATCGCCGAGACGCCCAGGCCGATCAGGTCGCTGCCGCGGCGCGTCGAGTAGCCCTGGAAGTTGCGCTGCAGACGGCCCTGCGACTGCGCGAGCGCCAATTCGTCGTCCGGGCGCGCGAAGTGGTCCATGCCGATGTAGAGGTACCCCGCGCGCGTCAGGCGCCCGATGGCGAGCGACAGGATCTGCAGCTTCGCCTCCGCCGAAGGCAGGTCGGCTTCGGCGATGCGCCGCTGCGGCATGAACACCTTCGGCAGGTGCGCGTAGCTGTACAGCGCGATGCGGTCCGGATCCAGGGCGATCACCCGGTCGAGCGTGCGGTTGAAGCCGTCCAGCGTCTGCCTGGGCAGCCCATAGATCAGGTCGATGTTCACCGAGCGAAAGCCATTGGCGCGCGCCTCGCCCACCACGCGGCGCGTCTCCTCCTCGCTCTGCAGGCGGTGCACCGCCTTCTGCACCTGCGGGTCGAAGTCCTGCACGCCGAGCGAGACGCGGTTGAAGCCGAGCGCGGCGAGAAGCTCCAGGGTGCCGGGCGCCGCACTCCGCGGGTCCACCTCGATCGCCGACTCGCAGTCGGGCGCACGCCGGAAATGCCGGTCGATCGCCGCCACCAGGGTGCGCATTTCCTCGTGCGAAAGGAACGTCGGCGTACCGCCGCCCCAGTGTATCTGGCTGATTTCCCGCACGTTGCCCAGCGCCGGGTCCAGCAGCGCCAGCTCTTTCTCCAAGTACTTGATATACTTGGACGATTTCGTGTGGTCGCGGGTCACCACCTTGTTGCAGCCGCAGTAGTAGCAGAGCGTGTCGCAGAATGGCAGGTGCACGTAGAGCGACAGGGGCTGGCCGACGCCGCCGATGCTGCGCTTGGCGAGCCACTGGCGCAGTTCGGTCTCGCCAAAAGCCTCGACGAAGCGGTCGGCGGTCGGATACGAGGTATAGCGCGGCCCGCTCACGTCGTACTGGCGGATGAGGACCGGGTCGATGACCAGATCGGCGGCGGGATAGTGCATTGGTCATCACTTTGAAGAGGAAAGGGTCGCGCACTTTGATTTCCGTCAAACGAAGCCTTTTCCGCCACCCGGCGACCTTGGTGGCCGGCGGGGCGGCGCTCGCCGGCCTCATTGCCGGCAATGTCGCCGCTTTCATGGTCGGCATGGCGTCGCCCTGGCTCCTGGGCGGGGTGATCCTCGCCGACATGCTGGCGGTCTCGCTCTGCGTGACGGGAGCGCTGTGGTCGATTGCGGTCTGGGGCGAGCGCCGCGAGGTGAGCGAGGCGCGCCTCGACGCCATCGTGGATTCGGCGATGGACGCGATCATTACGGTAGACGCGGCGCAGAACATCGTGCTGTTCAACCGCGCCGCCGAGCAAATGTTCGGCGTCGCGCGCGACGAGGCGCACGGCACGCCGCTCGAGCGCTTCATCCCGGCGCGCTTTCGCGGCGCGCACCGCGGGCATTTCGAGAAGTTCGGCCAGACCGGCGTCACCAGCCGGCGCATGGGCGACGCCACGACGCTGCGGGCGCTGCGTGCGAACGGCGAGGAGTTCCCCATCGAGGCCTCGATCTCGCAGGCGGGCGAGCCCGGCGCACGCTTCTTCACGGTGATCCTGCGCGACACCAGCCTGCGCCGCAAGCACGAGGAGACGCTGCTGCGCCAGCAGCGCGAACTGCGCGAGCTTTCGGCGCGCGTGCTGGAGGCGCGCGAAGAGGAGAAGACGCGCATAGCGCGCGAGCTACACGATGAGCTCGGGCAGCTGCTCACCGCGTTGAAGATGGACCTCGCCTGGCTGCGCGAGCGCCTGCCGGCCGGCGGCACCGAGCTTGCGACGCGCGCCGACGGCATGGGCGCCCTGCTCGACCGCACCGTGGGCGCGAGCCGGCGCATTGCCGCCGATCTGCGGCCGCTGATGCTCGATGACCTGGGGCTGGCCGAGGCGGCGCAGTGGCTGGTCGAGGACTTCGGCAAGCGCTCCGGCGTGCGGCTCGAGATGCAGATGGCGCAGGACGCCGCCTTCGAGGCGCTGTCCAAGGGCGCCGCCACCGCGCTTTACCGGGCGCTGCAGGAGTCGCTCACCAACATCGCGCGCCACTCCGGCGCGAAGCACGCCTGGGTCGTCCTGGCGCAGGAGAACGGCGCCCTGCACCTGGAGATCGAGGATGATGGCCGAGGCGTCAGTGCCGAGGACCTCGAGAAGTCGAGCTCGCTCGGCCTGAAGGGCATGCGCGAGCGCGTCGCCTACTACGGCGGCACGCTCGAGGTGGCGCGCGCACCGCGCGGCGGCACGCGGCTGCGCGTGCGCATGCCGCTCGCTTCCGGGACCGCCGAGTCGTGATCCGGGTCCTGCTCGCCGACGACCACCAGATCGTCCGCGACGGCCTGCGCCGCATCCTCGCCGCGCAAGCCGACGTCGAGGTCGCGGGCGAGGCCGCAGACGGCGACCAGGCGCTCGCGCTGGTGCGCGCCAACGACTACGACGTCGCCGTGCTCGACCTGTCGATGCCGGGCCTCGCCGGGCTCGACCTCGTCAAGCGCTTGAAGCTCGAGAAGCCGACGCTCCGGGTGCTGGTGCTGTCGATGCACGGCGAGCAGCAGTATGCGGCGCGCGCCCTGAAGGCGGGCGCTTCGGGATACCTGAACAAGGACAGCGCCGCGGAACAGCTGGTGGGCGCCCTGCGCAAGGTGGCCGGGGGCGGCTTCCACCTCAGTGAAACCGCCGCCGCCGGACTGGTCGCGGGAACGCGCGGAGCGCTGCACGAGACGCTGTCCGACCGCGAGATCGAGGTGCTGCGGCTGCTGGTGGAGGGACTCACCCCGGCCCAGATCGGCAAGCGCTTGCACCTGTCGGTGAAGACGGTGAGCACGCACAAGACGCGCGCGCAGGACAAGCTCGGCGCCGGCAGCACCGCCGAGCTCGTGCGCTACGCCTTGGAGCACAAGCTGGTCTAGGAAATTTCCGAACCGAGAATCAGCCGCCGCCGATGGCCGGCGCGGCGGCGCGGCACCACACTGGCGGCATGCCAACGCGCAACGTCTACCTCGTCGAGGACTCGCCTTTGGTGAGCGAGCGGTTGCTCGAGATGCTCGAGAGCGTCCCCGGCGTGCGCGTCACCGGCCGCGCGGCGGGCGCCGACGAGGCGATCCGCGAGATTCTCGCCGCACGCCCCGACGTCGTCGTGCTCGACATCCGGCTTGCGCAGGGCAGCGGTTTCGATGTGCTGCGCACGCTGCACGACCGCGCGCCAGAGATCGAGGTCTACATGCTGTCCGGCTTTGCCACCGAGCCGTACCGGCACCTCGCCGCGCGCCTCGGAGCGCGCGGCTTCTTCGACAAGTCCACCGAGTTCGCCCGTGTGCGCGACGCCGTTGCGCGCCCGCACTAAGAGGAGCACTTCATGTCCAACGTCACCACGATCCAGCCGGCCGCCGCGAACCTCAAGTTCGAGGTCACCTGCTCGAGCTGCAACCTGCGCGAGCTCTGCCTGCCGGCCGGGCTGAGCGCCGAAGACCTGGCGCGCGTCGAGAACGTGGTCTACGCGCGCCGCCGCCTCAAGCGCGGCGAAGCCCTGTACCAGGCGGGCGGCGACTTCAGCGCCATCTACGCCATCCGCAGCGGCTTTTTCAAGACCAGCCTCCTCGACAACGACGGCCGCGAGCAGGTGACGGGCTTTTTCATGGGCGGCGAGCTCCTCGGCATGGACGGCATCGGCGGCAGCTACCACGGCACGGCCAGCGCGCTCGAGGACAGCGAGGTCTGCATCCTGCCCTACGCGCTGATCGAGGACGTCTCGCGCGACATCCCGACGCTGCAGCGCCAGCTGCACGCGGTGCTGGCGCGCGAAATCGCGCGCGACCACGGCGTGATGATGCTCCTAGGCTCGATGCGCGCCGAGGAGCGCCTGGCGACGTTCCTTCTCAATCTGTCGCGGCGCTTCCAGCGCCGCGGCTACTCCGGCACCGAGTTCCACCTGCGCATGACGCGCGACGAGATCGGCAGCTACCTCGGACTGAAGCTGGAGACGGTGAGTCGCCTGTTCTCCGCGTTCCAGAAGGACGGGCTGATCGAGGTGCAGCAGAAGCACGTGCGCATCCGCGACAGCGAGGGTATGGAGCAGGTGCTGGCGTCGCGGCGCTGAGGCACGTGCACTTACCGGAGCGCCTCGCGCACCACGCGGGCTGAGCAGCGCTGTAGGTACCATGCGGCGGATGACGCATGCTGCAGGCATCGCGCTGCTCCTCGCGTTGTACGTCGCGCTCGCCCTGCTTCCGCTTGCGCTGGCCGCGGCGCAGGGCCTGCCGCGCCGGCCGTGGCTCGACGAGCTCTCCAGCGGCCTCGCCATGGCGGGCTTTTCGATCCTGCTGCTCGAATTCGCGCTCTCGGGCCGCTCGCGGCGACTGTCTGAGCGCATCGGCATGGACCTGACGATGCGCTTTCACCAGTTCATGGCGCTCGCCGCGCTCGCCTTCGTCATGGTCCACCCGTTCCTCTACATCCCGGCGTTCAGCGAGCGCCCGGCCTACGGCGCGGCGAGCGCCTCGCGCGTGCTGCTCACGCCGGCGGCGGCAGTGACCGGCATGCTCGCCTGGATCCTGCTCGCCATGCTGATCGCCTTCGCCTGGTTCCGCACGCAGCTGCGCTGGAGCTACGAGCTGTGGCGGCTCTCGCACGGCCTGGGCGCGCTCGCCATCGCGGCGCTCGGCGCGCACCACACGCTCGACATCGGGCGCTACGCGCAGCACGCTTGGCTGCACGGCTTCTGGCTCGCGGCGTGGGCGGCGGCGCTGGCGGCGCTCGCCGTGATCTACCTGGTCAAGCCCGCGCTCCAGTCGCGCCGGCGCTGGCGCGTGGCGAACGTCGCGCCGGAGGCCGAGCGGTTGTGGCGCGTGGTGCTCGAGCCCGAGGGCGAGAGCGATTTCCGCTTCGCCGCAGGCCAGTTCGTGTGGGTGAAGCTGCGCCGTGCGCTCGGCCGCATCACCGAGCATCCGTTCTCCATCGCCTCGGCGCCCGGGCAGCTGCCGCGGCTGCAATTCCTGGTGAAGGAGGCAGGCGACTTCACGCGCGACATCGGCCGCGTCGCGCCGGGCACCGCGGCCTACGTCGACGGCCCCTACGGCAACTTCACGCTCGCCGGGCGAGAGGGCGCCGGCATCATGCTGATCGGCGGCGGCGCCGGCATCGCGCCCGTGCTGAGCCTGGCGCGCGACCTGGCCGCCACGCACGACCCGCGGCCCCTCAAGATCGTCTACGCCGACCGCTCGGCGGCGCAGCTCGCGGCGCGCGCCGAGCTGGAGGTGATGGCGCGCGCCCCCGGGCGCGAGCTGCACTTCGTTGTCGCCGAGCCGCCCGCGGACTGGCGCGGACTGACCGGCTGGCTCGACCTGGCGAACTTGAGGAAATGCGTGCCGCGCAGCGGCGCGGCCGACTGGCTGTACTTCGTTTGCGGGCCACCCGGCATGATCGACGCGGTGGAGATGGGCCTGGCCGAGCTCGGCGTGCCGCTGGCGCAGATCACCTCCGAGCGCTTCGTCTACGACACCGGCATCGCCACGCCGCGCGAGCGGCTGACGCGCGCGGTGATCGCGGCGGTGGTGGCAGCGCAGCTCGCCGCGGTCATCGCGTTCGTGCTGCGATAGCCAAATCCGTGCTGCACCGCTACTCGGCCGCCGGTGGCGGGTACTCCCGCTCGGCGATCAGCCGCGCCCAGTCGAGCGGGCTGAGCTCGACCTGCGAGAAGATGCCGGCGGCAAGCGTCGCAGCAGCGGTCGCGAGCGGCGGCAGCAGCAGCAGCCACGCCGTTTCGCGCCAGCCGCGCCGCGCGATGCGCTCCTCGGGCCACGCCGCCGGGGCGCGGCGCAGCCACAGCCGCCCCAGGATCGGCAGGAAATAGGCCGCGTTCAGCAGGCTCGAGGTCCACAGCACCCACGCCGCCCAGTCCATGCCCGCGGCGTGCGCGCCGTCGATGAGCCAGGCCTTGCTGATCGCGCCGGCGGTCAACGGCGCACCCATCATGCCGAGCGCGGCGATCGAGAACGCAGCCGCGCTGAGCGGCATGCGCCGACCTGCGCCGTCGGTCTCGCTCACCTTGTGGATGCCGAGCGTCTCGGCGAAATTGCCCGCGCAGAAAAAGAGCGTGACCTTCATGATGCCCTGGTGCACCAGGTGCACCAGGCCGCCGACCGTGCCGACCGGCCCGAACAGGGTCACGCCCAGCACGATGTAGGCCACCTGGCTGACGGTCGAGAAGGCGAGCCGCCGCTTGAGATCGTCCTGGAACAGCGCGCGCAGGCTGCCCCACAGGATGGTGGCCGCGGCGACCACGGCAAGGGGCGTGAGCAGCTCGAGCGATTGCGCGAGCTCGATGCCGTAGATCTCGTAGACGATGCGGATGATGCCGAAGGCGCCAGCCTTGACCACCGCCACCGCGTGCAGCAGCGCCGAGACCGGCGCCGGCGCCACCATCGCGCGCGGCAGCCAGCCGTGCAGCGGCACCAGCGCGGCCTTGACGGCGAGGCCCGCGATCAGCAGCACGAAGATGACCTTGAGCTGCCCGGCGGCCTGCGGCCCGAGCGCGGCCACGATGCCGCCGTGCGCGAACTCGGTGTGGCCGAGCAGATGGTGCAGCCAGACGATCCCGGTGAGCAGCACCGTGCCCCCCGCCAGGGTATAGGCGAGGTAGAGCGTGCCCGCCTTCATCGCCTGCTCGGTACCGCGGTGCACGACCAGCGGGAAAGTCGACAGCGTCAGCAGCTCGTAGAAGACGAAGAACGTGAAGAGATTCCCCGCCATCGCGATGCCCATGGTGGCGGTGACGCAGATGCTGAAGAAGCCGAAGAACCGGCTGCGGCGCGGCGAGCGCTCGAGGTAGCCGATCGCGTACAGCGTGGTGAGCAGCCACAGCAGAGCCGAGAGCGTCACGAACAGCAATCCGAGCCCGTCCGCCTTGAACGCGATGTCGAGGCCGGGGAGCGCCTCGTAGCGCACGGCGTAGTCCTGGCCTTCGTTCACGCCGGCGAGCAGCACGCCGACCAGCGCGAGCTTGGCCAGCGCGCCGAACAGGTTGAGCGCGCTGCGCGTGCCGACCCAGGCCTCCGGCAGGGTGAAGATGACGAGGCCCGGCACGAGCGACGAGGCGAGCACCGCGAGCGGCAGCAGCTCGTTCGCCGTCACGGCGCGCCTCCCGCCGCAAGCAGCGCCAGCAGGTCGACGCCGCGAAACCCGAGCAGCACGCTCGCGGCGGCGAGCGCAAACGCGGTCCACTCCAGCGTGCGCGGCACCGGCCGCAGCGCGCCCGCCGCCGGCGCCGAGAGAAACGCCTGGCGAAGGACGCGCAGCACGTAAAAGGCCGCCAGCAGCCCGCCGGCCAGCACGACCACCGCGACGAACCAGTACCCCTGCGCGAGCGCGGCCTCGATCAGCTGCCACTTGGCGAGAAAGCCCGCGGACGGCGGCAGGCCCATCAGCGTGAGACCCGCCAGGCCGAAGGCGAACAGCGTGAGCGGCAGGCGCTCGGCCAGGCCCGCGAGCCCCGCGACGGTGTCCTGCCCGGTCGCGCGGATCAGCGCGCCCGCCGCCGCGAACATCGCGGCCTTGGCGAAGCCGTGCGCGAACACGTGCATTACGCCGGCCTGCGCGGCGCTCGGCACCGCGAGCAGCGGAAAGATCAGGAACAGGTAGCCGAGCTGCGCGACGGTCGAATAGGCGATCAGCATCTTCAGGTGCGCGGCGCGGATGGCCTGGTACGAACCCCAGAGAATCGCGACGCTGCCCAAAAGCGCGAGCAGCCACGCGGTGCCGGCGGCGGCCGACGCGAGCTCTCCGAGCGGGCCGAGCCACAGCCGCAGGATGAGGTAGAAGGAGGCCTTGACCACCAGTCCGGAGAGCAGCGCCGATACCGGCGCCGGCGCGCCGCCGTGCGCCGGCGGCAGCCAGAAGTGAAAGGGAAACAGCGCCGTCTTCACCGCCAGCCCGGCGAGCATCGCGCCGCCGGCGATCCACACGAGCGCCGGCGCCTGGCCCGCCGCGAGCAGCGGCGTGAGCGTGGCGATCGACACCGTCCCGTAGGTGCCGTAGAGCGCGGCGACACCCAGCAGGTAAGCCCCGGAGCCGACCAGCGTTGCGAGCAGGTAGCGCAGCGCGGCCGCGAGCCGGGGCGCGCCGCCGCCCGCCGCCACCAGGCCGACCGCCGCGAGCCCGAGCAGCTCGAGCGCGACGTACAGGTTGAACAGGTCCGCCGACAGAAACAGCGCGTTCGCCGCGGCGACGAGGAACCCGGTCATCGGCCAGAAATAGCGCGCCTCGTCGGGCTCGGGCGCGAAGTAGGCTCGCGCGTAGACCGCCAGCGGCAGGGCGACGGCCTGCATGAGCAGCAGCATGACGACCGACAGGCCGTCGGCGGCGAGGTCGATGCCGAGCGGCGCGCCCCAGCCGCCCACGGCGTGGGTACGCGCGCCGGCGGCGCTGACCGCGGCGGCGAGATCCGCGACCAGCCACAGCTGCGCCGCGAGGCCGATGATCGCCGCAAGGGCACCGCGCCCGGGCCCGAGGAGGAAGGCGAGGCTCGCCCAGCCGAGCGGCAGCAGCACGAGCCACGCCATGGGATCAGTCATCGTCGCCGGCCGCCGGCAGTTCCGAGCGACCGGTGGCCGCGTGCAGCCGGCGCATGAGCGCCAGCGCGAGCGCCGTGGCCGCGACTGCGACGACGATGCCGGTGAGCACCATCGCCTGCGGCACGGGGTCCGGGACGCCCGCGCGCTGCCCGAGGCCGACCAGGACGAGAAACGCGCCGCTGCCCATCAGGTTGAAGGCCAGCACGCGCCGCAGGAGGTGCGCGATCAGCACCACGCCCGCCGCCCCCAGCGCGAACACGGCCGCGCCGGCGCAGGCGAAGATCAGCCCGCTGGTCATCGGCCGCCCGCGCCGCCGCGCGAGACGAACAGCAGCAGCCCCGCGAGCAGCAGGCCGAGCGACACCGACAGCGCGGTCTCGATCAGCAGGATCAGCGCGCCGGCCCGCGCCGGCGGATACTGCAGCAGCGCGCCACTCGCCAGCAGCGCGGCAGCCACGGCGAGGAACACGAGGAAGCCGGCGATGAGCGCGAGCCGCAGCGGCACCGCGGGGCTGCGCCAGGCGGGCAGCAGCCCCACCAGATGGAGCAGGACCGCGGCGGCCGCCAGCACGGCGCCGGCCTGGAACGCGCCGCCGGGCCGCAGGGCGCCCGCCCACAACAGGTAGACCGCGACGACGGTCATCAGCGGCGCCGCGAGCCGCGCCAGCATGCGCAGCGCCGCGGGCGCGGCGCGCACCTCGCCTGCTACCGTTTCGCGGCCGCCCGCCGCGAGCACCCCGAGCAGCGCAAGCAGCAGCACGGCGATCTCGAGCAGCGTGTCGTAGCCGCGGAAGTTGAGCAGCACGGCGGTGACCGGGTGGACGACCCCGCTCTCGCCGAGTCGCGCGCCGACCGCCGCGGGCAGATCCACCACTGGCGCCGGCAGCTGGAGCATCGCCGCGATGAGCAGCACGGCGAGCAGGCCGGCGGCGAGGACGACGAGCGCACGCTTCACGGCGCGTCCTTGCCGCGGCGCAGCGCGCCGAGCGCATCGAGCAGGAGCGCGCCGGTGAGACCCGCGCCGATCGCGGCCTCGGCGAGCGCGATGTCCGGCGCCGCGAGGCGCGCCCAGGCGAGCGTCATCAGCAGGCCGAAGACGATGAACTGCACGACGCCCTGGAACAGGTTCGCCGTGGCGAGCGTGCGCCACGCGCTCCACAGCAGCGCGCCGGCCAGCACGAGGTCGAACGCGAGGTCCGCGCTCATTCGTCCGCCCCGCGCCACGGCGACACGCCGAGCGCATCGGCGCGGTGCGCGATCGCGTAGCTCACCGCGGCGCTCGCCGCGAGCGTCAGCGGCCAGATGAGGAGCAGCTTGAGCGCAGCGGCGAGGGTCTCGGCCTGCAGCGCGAGCCCCGCCAGCACGCAGCCCAGCCCCAGGTTGTCGGCCTTGGCGAGCGCATGCAGCCGCGTGTAGACGTCCGGAAAGCGCAGCAGGCCCACCGTCCCGGCGCAGTAGAACGCCGCGCCGGCCACCAGCAGCACCGTGCCCGCCACGCCCGCGAGGTCAGTCATCGAGCCTCCTTTCGCGCCAGCCGCGCCGCGCGAAGGCGATGCCGGTGATCGCCGCCAGCAGCGCGAGCGTCAGCGCCACGTCGACCAGCGCCGGCAGGTGCATCGCGCGCGCGAGCAGCACCAGCACGCCCACGCCCACGCTGCCGAAAAGCAGCGCCGTCAGCATGCGGTCGGCCGGCGTCGGCCCGCGTACCGCAGCGACCAGCGCCGCCGCCAGGTTGATCAGCAGGAACAGCGCCAGCGGCAGCTCGAATCCGGTCACGGCGCCGTCCCGAACAGCCGCGCGATGTGCGTTTCGAGGGCCCGCAGCTCGGCCGCCACCGGCATGCGCGCGTCGAGCACATGGATCCTGAGCCGCGCCTCTTCCAGGCTCACGCCGATGGTTCCCGGCAGCAGCGTGAGCGTGTTGAGCATCAGCAGGCGCGGCGCCCCCGGCGGGAGGGCAAGGCGCCGCTCGAGCATGATCGGCGCGAGATCGAGCCGGGGACGCAGCGCGAGCGCCGCCACTTGGACGCCGCTGCGCAGCGAGCTCCACAGGAAAAAGCCGAGAAAGCGCAGCAGGGCCACTGCGCCGATGCGCTGCGCACCCGGCGGCAGCAGCCGCAGGCTCGCCGCGGTGGCCGCCACCACCGCCACCGCGCCCAATCCCCAGCTCGCGGCGTGCCCGTCCGCCAGCACCCACCAGAGCAGGGCGAACGAAAAGCCGCGCGTCAGGATCGCGCGCGTCATGTCGGCGGGCTCAACTCCGCCACCCCCAGCCGCCGCAACAGCCACTTCTCGCCCTCCAGCAGGAACATCACGGCTGCGCCCAGCAAGACGATCAGCACGCCGTCGGCGAACGCCACCGGCCGCGTGCCGAACCACGCGTGCATGAACGGCGCATAAGTGAAGGCGAATTGCGCCACGATCACCACGCCGAGCGCAATGAGCACCGCCGGCGTGCCGAGCGCGCCGCGCAGCGTGATCGAGGTCGTGCCCAGGTAGCGCACGTTGAACAGATAGAAGATCTCCAGCACGACGATGACGTTGACCACCAGCGTGCGCGCGGTTTCCAGGTCGTAGCCGCGGCCGAGCGCGTGGAAGAACACCGCCAGCGCCACGCCGACGAACAGCACCGACACCAGGGCCACGCGCCACAGCAGGAACGGCGAGAGCAGCGGCGCGCCCTGCGCGCGCGGCGGCCGGCGCATGACGCCGGGCTCGGCGGGCTCGAAGGCGAGCACCAGCCCAAGGGTCACCGCGGTGACGAGGTTGATCCACAGGATCTGCACCGCGCTCACCGGCAGCGTGAAGCCGAAGGCGATCGCCGAGATCACGGTGAGCGCCTCGCCGCCGTTGGTGGGCAGGGTCCAGGCGATCACCTTGCGGATGTTGTCGAACACGGTGCGGCCCTCGTGCACGGCGTTGACGATGGAGGCGAAGTTGTCGTCGAGCAGCACCATCTCGGCGGCCTCCTTGGCCGCCTCGGTTCCCTTGATTCCCATGGCGACGCCGACGTCGGCCTGTTTCAGCGAGGGCGCGTCGTTCACGCCGTCGCCGGTCATGGCGACCACCGCGCCTTCGGCCTGCAGCGCGCGCACGATGCGCAGCTTGTGCTCGGGGCTCGCGCGCGCGAACACGCTGGTGCGGCGCACCGCGTCGACCAGTGCGGCATCGTCCATGGCGTCGATCTCGGCGCCGGCGAGCACCTGCGGGTCGGGCGCGAGCGCGAGCTGGCGCGCGATCGCGGCCGCGGTGCGCGCGTGATCGCCGGTGATCATCTTCACTTCGATGCCCGCCGAGCGGCACTCGGCCACCGCGTGCGTCGCCTCCTCGCGCGGCGGATCGATGAAACCGACGACGCCGAGGAACTCGAGGCCGTCCTTGACGTCGGCGTGGCGCAGGCGCTCTTTGCCCGCCGGCAAGGCCTTGCGGGCGAAGCCGAGCACGCGCTCGCCGGCCGACGCGGCGGCCGCGATGCGCTGCGCCCAGCGCTCCGGCTCGGGCGCGCCGGCCATCCCGAGAACGGCTTCCGGCGCGCCTTTCACGAACGCGACCGTCTCGCCCGCCGGGCCGCGGTGCAGCGTCGCCATGTAGCGGCGCGCGGCGTCGAACGGGATCTCGTCCAGGCGCGGCCACTCGGCGCGCACGTGCTCCGCGCTGAGCCCCGCCTTCATGGCGAGCGCCACCAGGGCGCCCTCCATCGGATCGCCCTCGACCGCCCAGCTTTCTTCGCGGCGGTGCAGGTGCGCGTCGTTGCACAGCAGCCCGCAGCGCAGCAGCGGTACCGCGGCGGCAACCGCCGCCGCGTCGTCGTCGTGGCCCACCGCCTCGAGCGCGCCTTCGGGCACGTAGCCTGCGCCGCTCACCGCGACCTCGTGCCCGCCCGCGACCACGCGCCGCGCGGTCATCTCGTTGCGGGTGAGCGTGCCGGTCTTGTCCGAGCAGATCACCGAGGTGGCGCCGAGCGTCTCCACGGCGGGCAGGCGCCGGATCACGGCCTTTCTCGCCGCCATGCGCTGCACGCCGATCGCCAGCGTGATGGTGATCACCGCGGGCAGGCCTTCGGGGATGGCGCCGACGGCAAGCGCCACCACCGCCATCAGCGCCTCGGCCCAGCCGAAGTCGCGCACGCCCACCGCGAAGGCGAACACCAGCACCGCGGCGGCCAGCGTGAACCAGGTGAAGCGCACCGCGAAGCGGTTGATCTGCTTGAGCAGCGGCGTAGTGAGCTGCTCGACGCTTTGCAGGAGCGCGCTGATATGCCCGATTTCGGTGGCGAGGCCCGTGGCCACCACCACGCCCGTGCCCTGCCCGGCGGCCACCAGCGTGCCCGAGTAGGCCATGCCATGGCGGTCGCCGAGCGCGGCTGCGGCCGGCACGGCGTCCTCGGTCTTCTCGGCGGCGAGCGACTCGCCCGTGAGCAGCGCTTCATCGATGAGCAGCCCGCGCGCGCGCAGCAGCCGCAGGTCCGCGGGCACGCGGTCGCCCGCCTCGAGCAGCGCGATGTCGCCGGGCACGAGCTCGGCCACCGCGACGCTGCGCCGCGCGCCGGCGCGCAGCACCGTCGCGTGCGGCGAGATCATGCGGTGCATCGCGGCCAGCGCCTGTTCCGCCTTGCCTTCCTGCACGAAGCCGATGATGGCGTTCACCACGACCACCGCGACGATGACCGCAGCATCGACGAAATGCGCGAGCACCGCGGCGGCAAGCGCCGCCGCGAGCAGGAAGTAGATCAACGCATTGTTGAATTGCGCGAGCAAGCGCATCAACGGGTGGCGGCGCCTGGCCTGCGGCAGCGCGTTCGGGCCGTGCGCGGCGAGCCGGCGCGCGGCCTCCTCCGGCGCAAGTCCGTGCGCGCCCGTCTGCAGCGCCTGCAGCGCCTCGCGCGCGGGCATCGCGTGCCAGTCGCGTGCCGCCTGCGCGTTCAAAGCCCGAATGCCTTCACGACACCGAGGTAGACCACGAGGCTGAGGATGTCCTGCAGCACGGTGGCGAGCGGCCCGCTGCCGAGCGCAGGGTCGCGCCCTGCGCGTGCGAGCCACCAGGGCAGGGCGAGCCCGAGCGCCGCGGCAACGGCGCCTGCGGCGAAGATCGCCACCGCCACCGCGCCCGCCAGCCGCAGGCTGCCGAAGAAGAACCACACCGGGAGCACGCTGAGCAGCGCGAGCACGGCGCCGATCGCCATGCCGGTGCGCAGCTCGCCGCCAAGCAGGCGCGCGATGCCCGTGCGCGTGAGCGAGAGCCCGCGCACGGCGACCGCCTCGCTCTGCGTGCCGATCGCATCCGCCAGGTAGACGATCCCCGGCACGAAGAAGGCGACCGCCACCTGCGCTCGAAGGGTCGCCTCGAACCCCGCCATCGCCGCGGTCGCCACGCCGGCGCCAGCGAGCCCCGCGAGCAGCCACGGCAGCCGATGACGCACGCGGCGCAGCGGCGGGTCCTCGATGGCATGGCGGGCCTGCGCGGCCTCGCGCTGGATGCCCGCCAGCACGTGCAGGTCCTCGACATGCTCCCGGCGCAGCACCTGCATCAGCGCCTGCGCGGGCATCACGCCGAGCGCGCGGCCGGCCGCGTCCACCACTGGCAGCGCGTCGACGCCGTGGTGCAGCGCGAGCGAGGCGGCGCGCTCCTGGTCGGTGTTCGGGCGCACGCGAGGAAAGTCGCGCACGAGCGCCTGTTCGATCGGGTCGTCGCCGCGCAGCCCGACGACGCGGGCGAGCGGCGCCGCGCCGAGCAGACGTCCCTGCGCGTCGGTCGCCAGCACCAGCTCCAGGCTGGCCGGCTTCTCCGCGGCGAGGCGCGCCAGCACCTCGCGCACACGCTCTCCGGGCCGCGCCTGCAGCACCGATGCGACCATGTGCCCGCCTACGGTCTCATGCGGCTTCACCGCGCCCATCGTGCCGCTGGCGCCCGCGCGCCGCTTGACTTGCATCAACCACCGCTGCGGTGTGCGGCCGACAATTTCGCATGGCCGTGTATCCGCTGCACCTCGTGCGCCAGCGCCGGCTTGCCGACGGGCGTGATGTGACGATCCGCCCGGTACGCGCCGGCGACGAGCGTGCCGAAGCGCAATTCCTCGAGGGTCTGTCCGGCGAGAGCCAGCGCCTCAGGTTCCTCGACTTCGTGCAGGCGCCGGGCGAGAAGCTGGTGCATTTCTTCACGCACATCGACTACGATCGCCACATGGCCTTCGTCTGCGAAGCCGCCGGCGGCGCGCTGGTCGGCGAGGCGCGCTACGTGGCCAACGCCGATGGCCGCAGCTGCGAATTCGGCGTGGTGGTGGCCGACGGCTGGCGCCACGCAGGCGTGGCACATCTGCTCATGGACGCGCTGATCCGCGCCGCGCAGGCGCACGGGCTCGAGACCATGGAGGGCCTGGTGCTGAGCGAGAACCAGGACATGCTGCGCTTCGCGAAACTGCTCGACTTCGAGATCAACCCCGATCCCGTGAAGCCCGCGCTGGTGCGCGTGAGGAGGAAGCTTTGAGCGAGCCGGTGTTCCAGGCTCGCGGCCTGACCAAGACTTACCACATGGGCGAAGCGGAGGTGCACGCGCTGCGCGGCGTCGATCTGGCGATCGGCGCGGGCGAGTTCATCGTGCTGCTTGGGCCCTCGGGCAGCGGCAAGTCCACGCTGCTCAACATCCTCGGCGGCCTCGACGTTCCGAGCGCGGGCGACGTGCGCTTTCTCGATCACCAGCTCACGGGCGCGGACGAGGCCGAGCTGACGCGCTTCCGGCGCGAGCACGTGGGTTTCGTGTTCCAGTTCTACAACTTGATCCCGAGTCTCACCGCGCGCGAGAACGTGGCGCTGGTGACCGACATCGCCGCCGAGCCGATGCCGGCCGACGAGGCGCTCGGCTGGGTGGGCCTCGCCGAGCGGCTGGACCACTTCCCCTCGCAGCTCTCGGGCGGCGAGCAGCAGCGTGTGGCAATCGCGCGCGCCATCGCCAAGCGCCCGCAGGTGCTGCTGTGCGACGAGCCCACCGGCGCGCTCGACTATGAGACCGGCAAGCTGGTGCTCGAGGTCATCGCCAAGATCAACACCGAGCTCGGCACCACGGCGATGGTGATCACGCACAACGCGGCGATTTCGGGCATGGCCGACCGCGTGCTCCGGCTCGGCAACGGAAGGATCGTCGGCGAGGAGAAGCCCGCGCGCAAGCTCAGTCCCGCGGAGATCTCGTGGTAAAGGCGCTCGACCGCAAGCTGCTCCGGGACCTGTGGAGCCTGAAGACCCAGGTGGTCTCGATCGCGCTGGTGATCGCCTGCGGCATCGGCGGCTTCATCGGCTCGCTCTCCACGCACTCGTCGCTCCTGTGGTCGCGCCAGAACTACTACGACACGGCGCGCTTCGCGCACGTGTTCGCCACCGCCAAACGCGCGCCGGCCTCGCTCGAAGCGAAGCTGCGCGAAATTCCCGGCGTGGCCGAAGCCGAGACGCGCGTGGTGCGCGACGCGCAGCTGTCGCTGCCGGACGTGGTGCCGCCGATGATCGCGCGGCTGATCGGCTTCGACTTCGCGCACCCTCCGGGCATGAACCGGCTGACGCTGAAGCAGGGGCGCTGGCCCGCACCCGGCGCGACGGGCGAGGTGGTGGTCAACCAGCGCTTCTTCGAAGCGCGCGCGCTGCAGCTTGGCCAGCCGATGAGCGTGCTGCTCAACGGCAAGCTCGAGCGCCTCAGGCTCGTCGGCACCGCGCTCAGCCCCGAGCACATCTACGCCACGCGCGGCGGCGCCATGCCCGACGACGAGTGGTTCGCGGTGCTGTGGATCGACGAGCGCGCGCTTGCCGCGGCCTTCAACATGGAGGGCGCGTTCAACTCGGTGCTGCTCAGGTTGCAGCATGGCGCATCGAGCGAGACCGCGGTGGCGGCGCTCGATCGCCTGCTCGAGCGCTACGGCGGCTTCGGCGCGCTCGGGCGCGAAGACCAGGCCTCCGACAAGATCCTCTCGCAGGAGATCAACCAGCAGAAGGTGTTCGGCACCGTGCTGCCGGCGATCTTCCTGCTCGTGGCGGCCTTCATCCTCAACGTGGTGCTGCACCGGCAGGTGAACGCGCAGCGCGGGGAGATCGCGGCGCTGAAGGCGCTCGGCTACGACGACCGCGCCATCGCCTGGCACTACCTCAAGTTCGCCTCGGTGATCGTGCTGCTCGGGGTGGCGCTCGGCCTGTGGCTCGGCCACTGGCTCGGCACCGCGCTCACCGGCCTGTACACCGACTTCTTCCACTTTCCCCGCTTCCACTACCGGCTCGAGCCCTGGCTCGCGCTCGCCGCCGCCGGTGCCGCGTTGGCCGCAGCGGCCGGCGGGGCGCTCGCCGCGATCCGCGGCGTGGTGCGCCTGCGCGCTGCCGAGGCGCTGCGACCGAGCGCCCCGGCCGAGTTCCGGCCGCTGCTCATCGAGCGGCTCGGCTACGCCGAGCTGCTCACCCCGGCGCAGCGCATGATCATGCGCAACCTGGAAAGAAAGCCGCTGCGCGCCGCGATCACCGTCGTTGGCGTCGCGGCGTCGGTGGCGATCCTCATCGCCGGCGTATTCTGGGGCGACGCCATCGCGTGGTTCATGGACGTGCAGTTCAGCCAGGTGCAGCGCGCACAGGTGAGCGTCGGCTTCGCCGAGGCCGTGCCGCGCGGCGTGCAGCACGACCTTGCGCGTCTGCCCGGCGTGAAGCAGGTCGAGGTGCAGCGCGCCGTCCCCGTGCGCCTGCGTGCCGGCCACCGCAGCTACCGCACCGCGCTCACCGGCCTCACGGACGGCGCCCAACTGCAGCGCGTGCTGGACGCGCAGCTGCGCGAGGCGCAGCTCGTGCCCGGCGCGGTGCTGCTCACCGCGCGGCTTGCCGAGCGCCTGGGCGTGGCGCCCGGGGACACCCTCGAGGCAGAGCTGCTGGAAGGCAATCGCATCAAGACCGCGCTGCGCGTCGGCGGTACCGTCGACGAAATGGTGGGCTCGAATGCCTGGATGCGCCTGGAGGATCTGAACCGCGTGGCGCGCGAGGGCGCGCTCGTCTCCGGCGCGGGTCTGCTCGTCGACCGCGCCGCCGAGCGCCCGCTGCTCGCGCGCCTGAAGGAGATGCCGGCGGCGGCCGTGGTGATCGTCACGCGCACGCTGGTCGAGACCTTCCGCGAGACCAGCGCGCAGAACGTGCTTTTCTTCACCGCGGTGCTCTCCGCCTTCGCCGCCACCATCGCGGTGGGCGTGGTGTACAACAACGCGCGCATTCAGCTCGCCGAGCGCGCCTGGGAGCTCGCCAGCCTGCGCGTGCTCGGCTTCACGCGCGCCGAGGTGTCGGTGCTGCTGCTCGGCGAGCTCGCGCTCGAGATCGCGCTCGCCATCCCGCTCGGCTTCGTCGCCGGCTACTGGCTGGCGGCGCTGCTCATCGCCTTCATGCCGCACGACGTACTGGAGTTCCCGCTCGTCATCTATCCCGCAACCTACCTTCTCGCGGGCGCCGTGGTGGCCGCCGCCGGCGTGCTGAGCGCGCTCATCGTGCGCAATCGGATCGATAATCTGGACCTGGTCGGAGTGCTGAAGACGCGCGAATGAAGACCCGGAACAAGATCCTGCTCGCCGTGGCCGCGGCTGCGCTCGCGGCGCTCGTCGCCTGGTCGCTGCAGCCGCAGCCGGTCGCCGTGGAGCTCGCCGCGGTGACCCGCGGCGCGTTCGAGCAGACCATCGTCGACGACGGCAAGACGCGCGTGCGCGACCGCTACGTGATCGCCGCGCCGCTCTCCGGCCGGGTGGAGCGCATCCGCTTCGAGCCGGGCGACCCGGTGCGCCAGGGACAGGTGGTGGCGCTGCTGACCCCGACCGCGCCCGCCTTCCTCGACGCGCGCACCTCGCGCGAGCTGCAGGAGCGCGTGGGCGCCGCGCAGGCGCAGGTGGCGCGCGCGCGCGCGGAGACGGCGAAGGTGCTGGCGCAGCGCGACCAGGCGCGCGCCGACCTCGAGCGCCAGGCGAAGCTCGCCGCCGAGGGCTTCGTCTCGCCCACCGCGCGCGAGCAGGCGGCGCTCGCGCTGCGCACCGCGGAGCGCTCGGTGGAAGCCGCGCGCTTCGCCGAGGATGCCGCGGGCCACGACCTGGCGCAGGCGCGCGCGGCGCTTGCGCGCTATCGCAGCGGCGACCCGACCGCAAAGTGGGAGGTAACCTCGCCGGTGAACGGCTCGGTGCTCAAGGTCGTGCAGAAGAGCGAGAGCCCGGTGGCGCTCGGCGCGCCGCTGCTGGAAGTCGCCGACGCGAGGAGCCTCGAAGCCGTCGTGGACGTGCTGTCGCAGGATGCGGTCGCCGTGCGTCCCGGCATGGCGGCGCGCGTCGAGCTCGGCCAGGGCGTGGCGCCGCTGCCCGCCCTGGTGCGCCGCATCGAGCCGGCCGCCTTCACCAAAATCTCCGCGCTCGGCGTCGAGGAGCAGCGCGTCAACGTGATCCTCGACTTCGCCGGGCCGCTCGACACGATCTGGACGCTCGGCGACGCGTTCCGCGTCGAGGCGCACATCGTCACCTACCGCGCCGAGGACGCGGTCAAGGTGCCGGTGGGCGCGCTGTTCCGCGAGGGCGAGGGCTGGGCAGTGTTCGTGGCGCAGGACGGCGCCGCTGCGAAGCGCGCGGTCAGGGTGGCGCGCAGGAACGGCGCCGAGGCGATGGTCGAAGACGGGCTCGCGGCGGGCGAGCGCGTCATCGTCTACCCCTCGGACGCGCTGCGCGACGGCTCGGCGATCGAGATTTCCTCCGGCCGGCCGTGACCCCGACGCCTGACGACGCCGGCGCCATGACCTTGGACCTGGAGGCGGTGGTGACGCGCACGGCGCGGGTGGTGCGCGATCCGGGCGATCTGGAGCCAGCGGCGTGACGCGGGCGACACCGCAGGCGATTCTCGAGGCAGCGGGCGGCCGGCGCCTCGCCTTGTTTCTCGATTACGACGGCACGCTCACCCCGATCGTCGAGCGGCCCGAGGACGCCGTGCTCGCCGAGGAGACGCGCGCAGTGCTGCGCAGGCTCGCGCGGCGCCATGCCGTCGCCATCGTCAGCGGGCGCGATTTGCAGGACGTGCGCACGCGCGTCGGCGTCGAAGGCCTGCACTACGCCGGGAGCCACGGTTTCGACATCGCCGGCCCGGGCGGCGGCCACGTGCACGGGGCAGCGCGCGGCGCCGAGCCGCGCCTCGCCGCCGCGGCCGACGAGCTCGAGGCCCGCACGGCGCAGCTCGCGGGCGTGCAGGTCGAGCGCAAGCGCTTCGCCGTCGCGGTGCACTACCGGCGCGCGCGCAAGTCCGATGCCCCGCGGGTCGAGGCGGCGGTCGACCGCGCGCTGGCGCGCCACCCGGGGCTGCGCAAGACCGGCGGCAAGATGATTTTCGAGCTGCGCCCCGACGTCGACTGGGACAAGGGCCGCGCGGTGCGCTGGCTGATCGACGATCTCGAGCTGCAGGACGCAGTGCCGGTCTACATCGGCGACGACCTCACCGACGAGGACGCGTTCCGCGCGCTCGCCGGGCGCGGCGTGGGTATCGCGGTGCAGGAATCGCCGCAGCCGACCGCGGCCACCTACACGCTGCGCGATCCCGACGAGGTGCGCGCGCTCCTCGCGGGCCTGGCGTGAGCTGGAGCCTCGACTACCGCGACTTCAAGCCCGCCGAGGAGCGCCTGCGCGAGGCGCTGTGCACCCTGGGCAACGGCTACTTCGCCACGCGCGGCGCCGCGCCCGAGGCCGTCGCGAGCGAAGTGCACTACCCGGGCACCTACCTCGCCGGCGGCTACGACCGCCAGCCGACCGAGATCGCCGGCCGCCGCATCGAGAACGAGGACCTGGTCAACCTGCCGAACTGGCTGGCGCTGACCTTTCGCATCGACGGCGCGGACTGGTTCGATCTGAAGGCGGTCGAAATCCTCGAATTCCGGCAGACGCTCGATTTCTCCTGCGGCGTGCTCGAGCGCCACGTGCGCTTTCGCGATGCCGCGGGACGGCACACGCGGCTCGACGAGCGGCGCCTTGTGCACATGGTCGAGCCGCACCTCGCGGCCCTGGAGACCGTGCTCACCGCCGAGGACTGGAGCGGGCCGCTGGAGCTGCTCAGCGCGCTCGACGCCCGCGTGGAGAACGCCGGCGTGGCGCGCTACCGCGACCTCGCGCGCAAGCACCTCGAGCCGCTGGAGGCGCGCGCCGCGGGCGGGGATATGGTGTTCCTCAAGGTGCGCACGCTGCAGTCGCGCCTCGAGGTCGCGCTCGCCGCGCGCACGCGCCTGGACCGCGCCGCCCAGACCCGCGCGCGCATCGAGCCCGGCTACGCCGGACAGCACCTGCACCTCGAGATGAAGAAAGGCGAGCCGCTGCGCGCCGAGAAGGTCGTGGCGCTGCACACCTCGCGCGACCGCGCCGTGTCCGAGTGCGGCGAGGCCGCGCTCGAGTCGTGTGCGCGCGCGCCCGGGTTCGCCGCGCTTGCGGCGGGCCACGGCCTCGCCTGGCGCCACCTGTGGCAGCGCTTCGACATCGCGCTGGAGGACGGCGGCGAGCGCACGCAGCGCATCCTGCGGCTGCACCTGTTCCACCTGCTGCAGACCGCCTCGCCCAACAGCAAGATGCTCGACGCCGGCGTGCCGGCGCGCGGGCTGCACGGCGAGGCCTACCGCGGCCACATCTTCTGGGACGAGCTGTTCATCTTTCCGCTGCTCAACTTCCGGCTGCCCGAGATCACGCGCGCGCTGCTCCTGTACCGCTACCACCGCCTCGCCGCGGCGCGCGAGAACGCCCGCGCCGCGGGCTACCGCGGCGCCATGTTCCCCTGGCAGAGCGGCTCGAGCGGGCGCGAGGAAAGCCAGGTGGTGCACCTCAACCCGCGCTCCGGGCGCTGGATTCCCGACCACACCTACCTGCAGCGCCACGTCAACGCGGCAATCGCCTACAACGTATGGCAGTACTGGCAGGTGACGCGCGACCGCGAGTTCCTCGCCTTCTACGGCGCCGAGATATTCCTCGAGATCGCGCGGTTCTGGGGCAGCTACGCCACGTTCAACGAGACGCGGCGCCGCTACGAGATCCTCGGCGTGGTCGGCCCCGACGAGTTCCACACCGCGGACCCCGACGCCGGGCGACCGGGCCTCGACAACCACGCCTACACCAGCGTGATGGCGGCCTGGGTGCTGGCGCGCGCCTTCGACGTGCTCGCGGCGCTGCCGGACGAGCGCCGGCGCGAGCTGCGCGAGACGCTCGCGCTGGGCGACGAGGAGCTGGCGCGCTGGGACGACGCCAGCCGCCGCATGCACGTCGCCTTCCACGGCGCGGGCCTGATCAGCCAGTTCGAGGGCTACGAGAAGCTTGCCGAGCTCGACTGGGCGCGCTATCGGGCCGAGTACCGCGACATCTCGCGCCTGGACCGCATCCTCGAGGCGGAAGGGCAGGACGTGAACCGCTACCAGTGCTCGAAGCAGGCCGACGTGCTGATGCTGTTCTACCTGTTTTCCGCGGAGGAGCTGGCGGAGCTCTTCGGTCGCCTGGGCTACCCGTTCCCACCCGACACCATCCCGAAGAACGTCGCCTACTACGAGGCGCGCACCACGCACGGCTCGACGCTCTCGCGCGTGGTGAACTCCTGGGTGCTGGCGCGCTCGGACCGCGCCGGCTCCTGGCGCCAGTTCCTCGAGGCGCTGGAGAGCGACGTCGGCGACATCCAGGGCGGCACGACGCCCGAGGGCATCCACCTCGGTGCCATGGCGGGCACCGTAGATCTGGTGCAGCGCGGCTACACCGGCATCGAGGCGCGCGGCGACGCGCTCTGGCTCAATCCGCGGCTGCCCGAGGAGCTCGCCCGCCTGCGGCTCACCGTGCGCTACCGCGGCCTCACGCTGGATCTCGAGGTGCGCCAGGACACGCTCGAAGTGCACGCACGCGCCTCGAACGTCGCCCCGATCGCGCTCGGCATCGTCGACGCTGTGCACCGCGTCGCGGCGGGCGAAAAGCGCGCCTTCGCGCTGCGCCGCGAGGCGCCGCTCGCTTGATCCACGTCAATCGCGCCCCTCGCGCCCGGCGCACAATGACCCTCATGCCACCGATGTGGATCGTCGCCGCCGACAGCAGCCAGTGCAGGATCTTCGCCGCGCACGCGCCCGACGGTGCGCTGCAGGAGCTTGAGACACTCAGCCATCCCGAAGCCCGGCTGCAGGAGCAGGCGCTGGTGTCCGACTCCCCGGGCCGCGCTTTCGACAGCAAGGGCGCCGGGCGCCACGCGATGGAAGTCGAGGTCAGCGCGAAAAAGCACGAGGCGATGATGTTCGCCGGACGCATCGCCGCTCGCCTGGATGCGGGCCGCGTGCGCCGGGACTTCGACAAGCTGGCGCTGGTCGCGGCGCCCGAGTTTCTCGGGCTGCTGCGCGGCAAGCTCGGCCCGCAGTTGCGCGCGCTCGTCGTGCACGAGGTCGACACGAACCCTTCGGGGATGAAAGCGGACGCGATCCGCGCGCGCCTGCCCGCGCGCCTGTTCCCCGCGCCGCCCGTCTAGGACCGTCGGCAGGCGGCGTGCTTGACCTTGGTCAAACGCGCCGCGCGTCGCGCCACTACGCTGGTAGCGACAAGGAGGACCCATGGCGCCGAACCGCAGGGAAATGATCGAGCTGGCGCGCGCGATCGAGGAGCGCCGCGAGGCGCTCGCCACGGAGATCCGGCGCGAGGTGGCGCGTGCGCGAAACGAGCCGTTCGCCGAAGTCGCGGGGACGGTGCACGACACCGGCGACGAGGCGCTCGCCGACCTGGTGGCCGACGTGGACAATGCGGAGGTCACGCGCGACCTCGCCGAGCTGCGCGCGCTGGAGGGCGCGCGTGCGCGCATCGCGGGCGGCAGCTACGGCGTGTGCGCCGACTGCGGCGCCGACATCCCGGTGGCGCGGCTGCGCGCGCAGCTGGCGGCGCTGCGCTGCATCGCCTGCCAGGAGCGGCAAGAGAAGGGTTACGCTGGCGGCGCCCGGGCGAAGCTCTAGGCCGCACTGCGGCGTGCAAGCGCCTTGCGCAGCTCCGCCAGCGGCCGCGCATTGAGCACGTCCTTCGTCTCCAGCCACCCGCGCCGCGCCTGCCCTACTCCATAGCGCAGCACGTCGAAGCCGTCGACGTCGTGCGCGTCGGAGCTGACCGCGACCAGCACGCCCTCGTCCTTCGCCATGCGGCAGTGCGTGTCCGTGAGATCCAGGCGGTCCGGATGCGCGTTCAGCTCCAGCGCCACTCCCGACTTCTTCGCCGCGCGCACGAGCGCGAGCATGTCCACGTCGTAGGGCGCGCGCTGCTCGATCAGCCGCCCCGTGGGGTGCGCCAGGATCGAAAACAGCGGGTTGCGCATTGCCTTCACGATGCGCTCGGTCTGCCGCGCGCGCGGCAGGTCGAACTTCGAATGCACCGCGCCCACCACGAGATCGAGCTTCTCCAGAATCGAATCCGGCAGGTCGAGCGTGCCGTCCTCCAGGATATCCACTTCGATGCCCTTCAGCAGCGTGATGCCGGAGAGCTTGCCGTTCAGCTCCTCGATCTCTGCGATCTGCTTCGCCAGGCGCTGCGGATCCAGGCCGTGCGC
Source organism: Burkholderiales bacterium (assembly GCA_035459025.1). Classification (GTDB taxonomy): domain Bacteria; phylum Pseudomonadota; class Gammaproteobacteria; order Burkholderiales; family SG8-39; genus JAABQT01. Next base: position 115,793 of record DATHYT010000094.1, read on the forward strand.
CAGGGTGAGCTTGCGCGAGTGCTCGGTGATCGCGAGATACGAAAGCCCGTGCGCCTTCGCGGCGAGCGCCATCTCGCGCAGCGTGTTGTGGCCGTCGGTGGCCCGCGTATGCGCGTGCAAGTCGCCCTTCAGGTTCTTCAGCTCGAGCAGCGCCGGCAGCTCGCCGCGGCGCGCCGCCTCGAGTTCGCCCGCCTCCTCGCGCAGCTCGGGCTCGATGTAAGGCAGCCCGACCGCCCGGTACACCGACAACTCGGTCTCGCCCGCGACGCGCTTGTTTGCCTTCCACACGCCGTACTCGTTGATCTTGAGCCCGCGCGCGATGCCGAGCTTCCTCACGGCGATGTTGTGCGCCTTGGAGCCGGTGAAGTAGTGCAGCGCCGCGCCGAAGGATGCCGTCGGCACCACGCGCAGGTCGCACTGAATCCCGCTCGAGAGCACGGCGCTCGCGCGCGTGCTGCCCTGCGCCAGCACCTTCTTCACCTCGCCGTAGGTCACGAAGCGCTTCACCGCCGGCGCAGGCTTCGCGGCAGCGACGAGGAAATCGAGGTCGCCCACCGTCTCCTTCATGCGCCGGTAGCTGCCCGCCACCGTCGCACCGAGGTATTTCGCGAAGGGCTCGGCGTACTGCGCGGCCACCGCGAGCTTGACGCGCGGCTTCTTCTTCGCGTGCGCCGCGGCGGCGTCCAAGAGGCGCTGCGCCGTCTTCTCGCCGAAGCCCGGAATCTGCGCGAGCCTGCCCGCGCGCGCGGCGCGCTCGAGCGCTTCCAGCGAGGAGATGCGCTGCGCGTGCAACGCGCGCAGGCGCTTGGGACCGAGGCCCGGTAGCCTCAGGAGCGCGGTGATGCCGGCGGGGAACTTCTTGCGCAGCCGCTCGAGCAGCTTGCAGCTGCCGCTTGCCGCGATCTCGTGGATCTTGCCGTCGAGGTCGGCGCCGATGCCGGGGAGCTTGGGCAGCTCGCTGCCCGCGGCGAGCGCCGCGGCGAGGTCGAGCGACAGGCCGCCCACGATGCGCGCGGCGTTGCGGTAGGCGCGCACGCGAAACGGATTGTCGTCGCCGAGCTCGAGCAGGTCCGCGATCTCCTCGAACGCGGCCGCGATATCGGCGTTATGGACCGCCATGGCCCCGCGGGCCGGTCAGTGGTCCTCGAGGCGCGGGACGCCGTCCTCCGCGGGCTGGCCCGTGTCCGGGTCGAGGTAATCCGAGATGCCGATCTCCTCCTCGGCCTCCTCGAGCGTCTCCCCGGACTCGAGACTGCGATCGCCGCCGAGCTCCATGTCCTGCACCGCCTCGAGCAGCGTGGGGAACGGGCCGTACTCGCGGCCGCTCTCCTTGTCCTGCCAGTACACGCCGTCGGGCCGCTCGATGATGCGCGCGCGGTCGTACTCGGGCGGGGTCTCGGGAATGGGCTGAGTCATGCTGAGCGTATCTTACTTTATTGAGGTCAATGCGCCAGCCCGACGGCGTGAAAAGCTCGATCCGGGCCGCCCCGAAAGGCCGGGCGATGCGCATCGCCATCGCGCGGGCGAAGCCATGGGCGAAACGGCGGCGTGCCGCGCAACCGCCGTGACGCGCCCTAGGAGGTCTGGCGGAAGCGCTTGCTCGCCTGACGCATGGCGAGCTCCATGTCGTGCCAGGCCTTCTGCATCCCGGCGACGAGCGGCGCGCTCGCCGCAGCGCTTTGCCGACCAAGCTTCGCCAGTGCGCGGTTCGCCGCCGCCTGCTTGCGCTTGAGCAGCTGCAGGTCGCGGACCGCGGTCGCGCGGGCGCTTTTCTCCGCTTTGCGCGCTTCCGCCATCAGCCAATCGAGCCGCTTGCCCACCGCGCGCACTTCCTTGTGCAGGTTGAGCCAGCGCTCGCCCTTGCGCTTGGTCGCTGCCGTCCTACGCTTGCGTGCCATGGGGGTTCCTTTCGTCGTCTGCCAGAATCCAATCTAGAGGACACGCGGCATTGCGTATTGACCTGAGTCAAAACCCGCCATCGCGCGTCAATGCATGCTTTGGACATCACCCCACTGGGGAGAGCCCGCAATGCAACTGCCCGTACAGATCACCTACCATGGCATGGAAAGCTCTGCCGCCCTCGATAACGCGGTGCGCGAGAAGGTCGCCAAGCTCGAGCAGTATCACCCGCGCATCACAAGCTGCCGCGTCGTGATCGAGCAGCCCGCGCAGCGCAAGCGTAAGGGCAGGCAATTCGTGGTCCGCGTCGACCTGACGGCGCCTGGCAACGAAATCGCCCTGAACCACGACCACGCCGAGGACGTGTATGTGGCGCTGCGCGACGCTTTCGACGCGGCGCGCCGCAGGCTCGAGGTCCGCGCGCGCACGCGGCGCGCCGAGCTCAAGCGGCACGAGCGCTAGCGCATGAAGCGGCTTTCTCGCCCCGCCGCGGACCGCAAGATCGCCGGCGTGTGCGCCGGCCTGGGCGAATACTTCGACCTCGACCCCGTCTTCTTCCGGCTGTTCTTCCTGTTCTCGATCCTGTTCGGCGGGCTCGGTGCCGTCGCCTACATCATGCTCTGGATCCTCGTGCCCGCGGGCGAAGGCGCGCGGCCGGCGCCCGGCGATGGCAAGCGCCTGCGGCTCTCGGGCAAGGAGCGCATGATCGCCGGCGTGTGCGGCGGGCTGGGAGAATTCTTCGAGCTCGACCCGGTGCTGTTCCGCGCCGTGTTCCTGGTGCTCGCGGTCATCGGCGGGCTGGGGATCCTGCTCTATCTCGTGCTGTGGCTCCTCATCCCGGGGCCCGCGACTGCAGCAGGAGCGCCCCCATCCCCAGGACGAGCGCGGCAAGCGCGATCAGCACACCGAGCCAGGGAATAAGCGCGACGACGCCGAGGACCAGGACGCCGAGCGCGGCGAACAGCGCACGCCAGCCGCGGTGGGCGGCGCGCGCCGCCCACCAGCGTGCGAGCGCCGCGTCGCCCAGCGCGATGCCGGCGGCGACATAGCCCAGCAGCAGCAGCGCCAGATAGCCCAGGACGCCGGCCAGCGCGAGCGGAATACCGACCACCGTGGCGAGCAGGATCACCACCGCGAGGGGCACCGCCGCCAGCGCGAGAAATCCGGCGAGCAGGCTCCAGCCCAGGCGCGCCCGCGCCGCGGCGGAGACGCGGCTGGAGAGTCCCGGCAGCGCGAGCACCAGCACCGCTGCCATCACCATCAGCCCGAGCGTCCACACCCCGAACACGGCCGGCGCAGGCGAACGCTCGGCGACGCGGCGCACGGGCATCTCCAGGCGCTCGATGCCGCCCTCGACCCGCGCCGCCGCGTCCTGCCGGAGCGGCGCGCCGCCGTGGTAGCGCAGCCTGCCGCCGATGCGCGCGTTCGGGCCGAGCTCGAGCTCGCCCGCGACCGCTTCGACGTCGCCGCCCACGCGCCCGTCGATGAGCACGCGCCCGCCCGCAGCCTGCAGGTAGCCGCCGACCGCGCCGAGCATCTCGACCCGGCCGCCAGCGAGGCTGGCGTTGCCCGAGATGCGCGCCTGCGGCCCGACGCTCAGGTTGCCTCCCGCGACGCGCGCGTTGCGCGCGAGCGTGCCTTCAACGGCGATATTGCCGCCCGCGGCATACAGGTTCTGGTTGCCGGATCCGTCCAGGCGCAGCGCGCCGCCGACGGCCACGATGTCGCCCGCCACCGGGGCGGCGAGGCGCAGCTCGCCGCCCGCGGCGAGCAGATCGCCGGCGACCGGCTGGCTGACGCGCGCGCTGTCGCCCGCGACGAACGTATCGGCGCCCTGCTGGCGCAGGTACAGGTGCTCGCCGCGCTCGTCGGCCGTCGCGCCCGCCAAAGGCGCGCACAGTAGCAAAAGGCTCATCGCACGAACGGCGATCATGCGTACCCTTCTTCAGCCAGGTGTGCGAATGCGCGCGGCGCGCTTGCGCTTACACTTCATCGCGCCGCACGCCCTTGCGGACCCACACGCCGCGCGGCGCGCATTCCAGCACGTCGCTGCCGCTGCGCACCGTGTCGCCGATCGCATAGACCTGGCCGTTGAAGTAGCAGGCACCGGCTTCCAGCTCGACGTCGAACATGGCATCCCGATCGTCGTACTCGGCGTGGTCGACGATGGGCGAGTTCTTCGCCTCCGGATCCGGCGCACCGACCTGCGGCATCGGGTCTTTCACGGGGGCATCTCCGGATGGTTACGCTGCTCAGGCTGTCACCAATCCCGCACCCGCGCTTGATCTCAGTCAAGCCAGGCGCGCTTTTCGAGCCACGCCGCGATTGCCGTGGCGCTCTCCGCGGGCGTGCCGCGGTCGCCGTGCACCACGAGCTCCGGCGCCGCGGGCGGCTCGTAGGCGGCCTGCGCGCCCGGCAGCGTGGCGCTTCGGCCCTCGCGCGCGGCGCGGTACAGGCCCTTCGTATCGCGCGCGGCGCACACCTCGAGCGGCGTGTCGACAAACACTTCGGCAAAGCGTGCGATCTTCGCGCGTGCTGCGTCGCGGTAGACGCGCAGGTTGGCGGTCGCGTCGAACAGCACCGGGCGGCCGCGCCGCGCGACGTCGCTTCCGAGCTGCACGAGCGCTGCGTAGAAGAAGTCGCGCTCTTGGGGCGCATAAGTCGCAAACGGTGTGAGCTGCGTGCGCAAGACGTCGGACTCGAGCACCGCCGCCTCGACGCCGCGCGCGTGCAGCTGCGCCAGGAGCTCGCGCGCGATCGCGCTCTTGCCGGAGCCCGAAAGGCCCGTGAGCCACACGGCGAAGCTCATGCGCCGCAGTAGGCGTTGGCGCGCGCCGGGTCGAAGCGCGGCGCCGCGAGCACGTTGAGCGCGAAATCGAGCATCTTGCGCCGCAACCGCGCATCGAGCGCGGGGTACCACAGCGGATTCGCCATCACCAGCGCGCGAAAAGCGAAGAAAGGCGCCGCGACTTCGAGCATCTCCAGGTCGCCGGAGCCCTCGAGATAGCGTCCCCAGAAACCGCGCCACAGACGCTCGAAATCGCCCTCCAGCCGGCCCGAGCGCTGCAGCGAGAAGAACAGGTAGTTGAGCGCGAGGCACGTGACGTCGTCGGCCGGCTCGCCCCACTCGCCGCGCGAGCGGTCGAGCACCGTGAAGTCGGTGCCTTCGCGGAACAGCAGGTTCCAGGGGTGAAAGTCGCCGTGCACCTGGCGCAGGCGGTGCGCCCGCGGCTTGAGCCGCCAGCGCCATTCCAGGCAGCGGCGCTCGATCTCGCGCACGCTCTCGAGGTACGGGCCCTCGGCGTAGCTGTCGGCGACGCCGAAAATGCACTCGCCGTGCCCGAGCAACTCGCGCACGCGTCGCACATACAGCCCCGGATCGGGACCGGCTCTGCGGTGGATCTCGATGAGGTAGTCGCACAGCGCGTCGGCGCGCGCGAAATCCTGCGGCAGCGCGTCCGCGCCGCCGCGCAGGCGCAGCAGGTCATCGGCGTACTCGTGGCCTTCGACGAACTGCGCCAGCATGAACAGCTCCTCGGCCGAGCCGAGCGGCTCGAGCGCGCCGCCGGCGCGCACCGCGCCGACATCGAGCGAAGGCACGTGCCGGGGCAGGCGGTTGAAGGCGCCGTGCGCCCAGAGCAGGAGCTGCGCGCGATCGGCCATGTGCTCGTGTCCGAACGGACCCGGGCGCACGGTTTCGAGCACGGCGCGCTGCGCCTGGCCGGCGCGCTCGTAGTCCACGCGCAGCGGCACGCCGTAGCCGTAGCCCTTGTCGCCCTGGCGGCCGCCGCCGAGCGGCGTCAGGCGCACGTTCGTTACCTCCTCGCCGTGCAGCGCGCGCAGGTAATCGCGCAGCGCCGCCGGCGTAAACGGGCTGGCGCTCATGCAGCCATTGTGCGGCCGCGGCGCAGCGCGGCGTTGACCTCGATCAAACAGCGCATCGAGTAGGATGCGGGCCTATGGAAAAGCTCACCGGCCGCAACGCGTTCCTGCGCCTTCTCGTCGAGGAAGGCGTCACCCACCTCTTCGGCAACCCCGGCACCACCGAGCTGGCGATCATGGAAGCGGTGCCCGATTTTCCGCAGCTGCGCTACGTCCTCGGGCTGCACGAGTCGGTGGTGGTGGCGATGGCCGACGGCTATGCGCGCGCCTCCAACCGCCTCGCCGCGGCGAACGTGCACGTCGCGCCGGGCCTGGGCAACGCCATGGGCGCGCTCTACAACGCGCAGTTCTCGGGCTCGCCGATCATCCTCACCGCGGGGCAGCAGGAGCAGGGCCATGGCCTTGGCGAGCCGCTGCTCTATGCGCCGCTCGTGCCGGTCGCCACGCCCTTCGTCAAGTGGGCGGTGGAGGCGACGCGGGTCGAGGACCTGCCGCGCATCATCCGGCGCGCGGCCAAGGTCGCGCTCACGCCGCCCACCGGGCCGGTATTCATCTCGCTGCCCGGCGACGTGCTCGAGCAGCAGTCGGAAATCGAGCTCGGCGCGCCGACGCGCATCGACGCGCGCACGCGGCCGTCCGACGAGGCCCTGGCCGAGCTCGCGCGGCGCCTCCTTGCCGCGAAGAATCCGGTGATCGTGGCGGGGCACGAGCTCTCGATCCACGACGCTTTCGCCGAGGCGACCGAGCTCGCGGAGCTCCTCGGTGCTGCCGTGTACCAGCAGACGGTGCCCTACGCGGCGCAGTACCCGACCGGGCACCGCGCCTATCTCGGCGCGCTCACGCGCGTGCAGAAATCGGTGCGCGCCGCGCTCGAGCCGTTCGACCTGCTGCTTTGCCTCGGCGCGGACCTGCTGCGCATGTCCGTGTACAGCCCGCTCGATCCGCTGCCCGCGGGCTTGCCGGTGATCCACGTGAGCGAGCGCGACTGGGAGATGGGCAAGAACCATCCCACTGCGATGGCGCTGCATGCCAACGTGAAGGAGACGCTGCGCGCGCTGCTGCCGCTCCTGCGCACGCGGCGCGGCGCCGAAGGCGCCGCCGCCGCCGAGCGGCGCCTTGCCGCGCTCGCGCCGCGCAACTGGCGCGCGCAGCGCGACAAGGCGCGCCTCGCCGCGCTCGAGGCGGCCGAGGAAAAGCCGGTCGACCCGCGCTTCCTGATGCTGCGCTTCGCCGAGGCGCTGCCGGCCGACGCGGTGGTGGTGGAAGAGGCGCTCACCTCGAGCCTCAGCCTGCCCGCGGTGCTCGAGCAGCGCGACGCGAAGAGCTTCTACGGCCTGGCGAGCGGCGGCCTGGGATTTGCGCTGCCGGGCGCGATCGGCGTGAGCCTCGCGCTGCCCGGCCGCCCGGTGGCGGCGATGATCGGCGACGGCTCGGCGCTCTACGGCATCCAGGCGTTGTGGACCGCGGCGCACCTCAAGCTCCCCATCACCTACGTCATCGCCAACAACCGCAGCTACCGCATCCTCAAGGAGCGGCTCATCTCGATGCGCAAGACCGACCGCTTCGTCGGCATGGACATCCGCGAGCCGGCGATCGACTACACGGCGCTCGCCGCGTCGATGGGCGTGCCGGGGCGGCGCATCGCCGATCCCGCGGACATCGCACCGGCGCTGCGCGAGGCGCTCGCCGCCGGCGGCCCGCGCCTGATCGAAGTCATGGTCGCCGACGGCTTCGGCACCTGAACTAGCGCCGCAGCACGCACTTGTCGTAGAGCGTCGGGAACGCCCCGGCCGGGTCGTACTTGCGCTTGAGCGCGGCGTAGGCCTCGCCGCCGTAGAGGCGGTGGAACTCGTCCTCGGGAAAGAAGCTCTCCGAGTACAGCGACTTGATGCCGCCCAGCTCGGTCACTTTGCGCTCGATGAGCCGGTTGAAGTGCCCCGGGGCGTGCGCTTCTCGCGTGCGCTTCACGTCCCAGAAGCCGAAGTTCACGACCCACCCCGGCGCCATCGGGTAGAGGGTGAAGCGCCCGGCGTGCGGCGCCGGGCCGATGGGACAGATCCACTGCGGCCACAGGCCGATCTCCCGGCGGTAGAACTCGAAGAACTCGGCGGCGCGCTCGAGCGGGATGTCGACGTCCTGGATCACCGACTCGGAATGCAAGCCGAGCAGACGCTCGAATTTCTTCGTCAGGCCGACGCGGCTGTTCCAGCGCATCACCTTCGTGTAGGTGCGCGAGCCCAGGCGCCGCCGGCCGTAGACGAAGCGGCGCACGAGCGGCTGCTGCGCGAGCACGTTCTTCGAGCACCAGAACCAGTCGGTGTCCCAGCGCCACAGGTAGTCGTGCACCGTGAGCCAGTCCTCGCGCTTCTCGGCGATCGAACGGTAATAGATGTGCTCGAAGGTGTAGTCGCTCGTATGGGGCGCCTTGGCGGCGAAGCGCCCGAGGGTGAGGAACATCTTTCGCGGCGCGAACAGCGTGCCGTCGACGAAATCCGCGTCGCCCGCGCGCAGGCGCTCGCCGAGCGCCTCGAACAAGCGCGCCGGGTCGGCGTAAGGCTCGTGCGTCAGGTGCACGTAAGGCTGCACCGGCACCACTTTCGCCTTCACGCGCAGCGCGTAGCCCAGCGTGCCGTAGGAATTGGGAAAGCCGTAATAAAGGTCGGCGTGCTCGTTGTCGGGCGCGGCGAGCACGATCGAGCCGTCGCCGAGCAGCACCTCGATCTCGTGCACGGTGTCGTGCACCAATCCGTGGCGGTGCGACGAGGACTCGATGCCCACCCCCGCCACCGCGCCGCCGAGCGTGATGGTCTTGAGCTGCGGCACCACCGCCGGCATCACCCCGCGCACCAGGCAACCGCGCACCAGGTCTTCGTAGGAGGCCATGCCCTCGGCGTCCACCCAGCCGGCCGCCGCGTCGACCTCCAGCACGTCGCGGAATGCGCGCACGTCGAGGCGCCGGCGCGTGCCGCCGGCGCGGTCGCGAAACAGGTTCGAGGTGCCCTTGGCGAGCGCGACCGGGCCGGCGCCGCGGCTAAGCTGCGCGCTGAGCGCCTGCGTCTTCGCGGTGTGCGCGCTGCTCGTAGAGGAACTCCCGGCTCATGGGGTAATTCTTGCGGGTGATGTTGCCCTTCGAGAACACGATCTGAAAGAGGTGCGTGTAGCCGGCGGCCGAGCGGAACATCTCCGCGCAGCCGTACAGGTACACGCGCCAGACGCGGCGAAAGCGCTCGTCGAACTTCTTCGGGTCGAGCGCCTGGATCTGCGGCCAGTGGCGGTCGAAGCGCTCGCCCCAGGCATCGAGCGTCAGCGCGTAGTGCCGGCGCAGGTTCTCGATGTCCACCACCTCGAGTCCGGCGCGCTCCATGGCGGCGATGGTGTGCGCGAGGCTCGGGATCCAGCCGCCCGGGAACACGTGCTTGCGGATGAAGAACTCGGTCTGGAAGTGCCCGACGTGGCCGATGAAGTGCAGCATGCCGAGCCCCCCGGGCTTGAGGAACGCGGCGTGCGCGCGCACCACCTCCTCCAGCGCGTCGCGCCCGGCGTGCTCGAGCGTGCCGATCGACACCACCTTGTCGTACTGGCGGCGCGTGTCGCGGAAATCGGTGTCGATGACGTCAAGTGCGCCGCCCAGTCCGCGGCGCGCGATCTGCGCACGCACCATCTCGACCTGCGAGGTGGTGTTGTTGATGCCGGTGACCTTGACGCCGAACTTGTCGTGCGCGCGGAACATGAAGCCGCCGAAGCCGCTGCCGATGTCGACCACCGTCTCGCCCGGTGCGAGGCGCACCTTCCGCGCCACGTGGTCGATCTTGTTCTGCTGCGCCTGCTCCAGCGTCTTCGTGCCTTCCTTCCAGTAGGCGCAGGTGTACATCATGTGCGGGTCGTCGAGCCAGTAGCGGTAGAACTCGGTGCCCAGCGCGTAGTGGAATTCGGCGTTCTTCTTTGCCTGTTGCCAGCTGCGGTTGGAGAACCTGAACTCGTGCCAGCGGTTGCGCAAGCCGACGAGCGGGTTAGCGCCGGCGACGCCGCCCACCAGACCCACCGCCATGGCCGCGGCGAGGCTACCCTCGATGTCGAGGTCGCCGTCGAAGTACGATTCGAGCAGGCCGATGTGGCCGAAGGCGGCGATGCGCGCATAGGCCGCGGCGCGGTGGAATACGACCGTGAAGGCCGGCGCACCGTCGCGGCTGCGCCACTCGCCGCCGCCCGCGAAGCGCACGGCGAAGGGAGCGCTGGAGCGCTCCCCGGCCTTGCGCAGCACCGATTCGACGACGGATCTCACGGCCGGCCATTCTACCGGCCGGCGCGGCTTCAGTGCGACATCAGCACCGGCACGGTCATCGCCTCGAGCAGGGTGCGCGTGGCGCCGCCGAGCACCATCTCGCGCACGCGCGCGTGCCCGTAGGCGCCCATCACGATCAGGTCCGCGCCGGTGTCCGCGGCACGCGACAGGATCTGCGCGCCGACGCCGTAGCCCGCGCCGCTCTGGCGCGCCACCGTCACCTTGACGCCGTGGCGCGCGAGGTACAGCCCCACGTCGGCCCCCGGCTGCTGACCGTGGCTGTTCAGGCGCTTCTCCGGATCGAAGGCGCACACCTCGACCGCCTCGGCGCGGCGCAGGAGCGGCAGCGCGTCGGTGACCGCCCGTGCCGCCTCGCGCCCGCCATCCCAGGCGACGAGCACACGCTTGCCGAGCATGGGGAAGCGCCCCGCGTAAGGCACGAACAGCACCGGCCGGCCGGCGGAGAACACCAGCTCATCGGCGAGGCCGCGCAGGTCGCCTTCGTATGTAGCCTCGGGCTGGCCCGCGACCACCAGGTCGGCGTAGCGCGCCGACAAGCGCATCGCCGACGCGGCGTCGGACTGCGTGCTGCGCCACTCGGTGCGCCCGCCATTGCGCCGCGCGACGTCGCGGAAGCGCCGCTCCGCCTCTGCCGCGACCTCGGCGTTGCGCTTCTCGAGCATGTCGCGCAGCAGCGGGCCGCCCTCGGCGAGCGCGTAAGACGGCAGCCTCTGCAAGCCGGAGGCGAACAAGCCGACGATGTGGGCGTCGAACTCGTCGGCAAGGCTGCAGGCGAGGCCGAGCCGCTCGGTGCTGCGCGGGTGGTGGTCGAAGTGCACGAGAATGGTCTTGTACGTCATGGTTGCCTCTGGGTCCCAGCCCTCATGATGCGCCGCGTGCGCCGGCGGGGCTTGACGAAAGTCAACTACATCGCGTCCGCCGCGGCCTCGGCGCCCTCGGCCGCCGGCCTCTCGGGCGCACGGGCGATCATGCAGTCGGTGGTCAGGATGAGCCCCGCAATGGAAGCCGCATTCTGCAGCGCGGTGCGCGTCACCTTGCAGGGATCGAGCACGCCCATCTGCACCAGGTCGCCGTACTCGCCGCTCGCCGCGTTGTAGCCGAAATTGCCTTGGCCGTCGATCACACGCTGCACGACGACCGCGGGCTCGTCGCCCGCGTTACGGACGATCTGGCGCAGCGGCTCCTCCAGCGCGCGCAGCACGATGCGCACGCCCGCGTCCTGGTCGCCGTTCGCACCGTGCCGCCCCGCGAGGCAATGGCGCGCGCGCAGCAGCGCCACGCCGCCGCCCGGCAGCACACCTTCCTCGACCGCGGCGCGCGTCGCGTGCAGCGCATCCTCGGTGCGCGACTTCCTTTCCTTCATCTCGGTCTCGGTGGCCGCGCCGACGCGGATCAGCGCCACCCCGCCCGCGAGCTTGGCCGCGCGTTCCTGCAGCTTTTCCTTGTCGTAATCGCTCGTCGCTTCCGTCACCTGCTGCTTGATCTGCGCCACGCGCGCGTCGATCGCCTTGGGGTCGCCCGCGCCGCCGATCAGCGTCGTGTCGTCCTTGTCGATCTCCGCGCGCCGCGCGCGCCCGAGCACCGACGGCTCGGCCTTTTCCAGCGTCAGGCCGGCCTCTTCGGCGACCACCCGAGCGCCGGTGAGCACGGCAAGGTCCTCCAGCAACGCCTTCCTGCGGTCGCCGAAGCCCGGCGCCTTCACGGCGCAGGACTTGATCACCCCGCGCAGCGTGTTGACCACCAGCGTGGCGAGCGCCTCGCCCTCGATGTCCTCGGCGACCACCAGCAGCGGCTTGCCCACCTTGGCCGCGTGCTCGAGCAGCGGCAGCAGCTCGCGGATCGCGGAGATCTTCTTGTCGTGCAGGAGGACCAGCACGTCCTCGAGCACCACGCGCTGCTTTTCCGGACTGTTGATGAAGTAGGGCGAAAGAAAGCCGCGGTCGAACTGCGTGCCCTCGACCACCTCGAGCTCGTTGGCGAGGCCCTTGCCGTCCTCGACGGTGATCACGCCCTCGCGCCCGACCTTCTCCATCGCTTCGGCGATCATCTCGCCGATGGAAGCGTCGTTGTTGGCGGAGATGGCGCCGACCTGCGCGATTTCCTTGCGCGTCGCGCAGGGCTTGGCCATGCGCTTGAGCTCGCCCACCACGCCCTCGACCGCCAGGTCGATGCCGCGCTTCAGGTCCATCGGGTTCATGCCGGCGGCGACGTACTTCATGCCCTCGGTGACCACGGCCGCGGCAAGCAGCGTCGCCGTGGTGGTGCCGTCGCCCGCCACCTCCGACGTCTTGCTCGCCACCTCGCGCACCATCTGCGCGCCCATGTTCTCGAACGGGTCGGCGAGCTCGATCTCCCTGGCGACGATCACGCCCGAGTTGATGACGATGGGCGCGCCCCAGGACTTCTCCAGCACCACGGTGCGCGCCTTCGGCCCCAGGGTCACGCGCACCGCGTCGGCGAGCGTATTCATGCCCTTCACCAGCCGGGCATGGGCGGTTTCGCCGAACAGCAGTTGCTTCGCGGGCACCGCGCGTCTCCGTCAGCTCGACTTCGGCCTCGAGTCGCGCAGGCAGCTCATCAGCTGCGTGTTGGTCTCGGCCGCGGTCTCGTAAAGGTCTTTCCAGTACTGCATGGACTTGCGCTGGTTGGCGGCCAGCCACTCGGTCTGGATGCGCATCAGCTCGTCGGGGCTGGAAGCGCCGGCGAGCGCCTTCTGCGTGGCAACTGCGTCGGCGTGCGCTGCGGCGGCGGCCTCGATCTGCATCTCGCGCATGCGCTGCGAGCCCTCGATCACCACCTCGGTGAGCCGCATCGCCGCGTCGAGCTGGCGTTTCCACGCCTCGAGCATGGTCTTGTCGGTCGGCACCGCCATGGCGACTTCCACCGGAATCCGGAATCAAGATACACGCGCGCCCGGTCTCGGGCTTGATCCACGTCAACGACCGCGCTGCGCGCTGCAGCAGCTTCATACCCGCACGTCGCAAGAGCTGGCCGCCAGGGCCAAACCGGCGGTCCGGCCGCCCGTTGACCTACGCCAATGTCACTTCGGCACGATCAGCACTTGCTCGGGATAGATCAGGTCCGGATGATCGATGAGGTGCGCGTTGGCCTTGAAGATGTCCGGCCAGCGGTTGCCGTCGCGGTAAAAGAAGGCGGCGATCGTCGACAGCGAATCCGTGTCCTGTACCGTGTAGATGCCGCGCGCGCCGGTCAGCCGTGCGATCAGCGCCTGGACCTCCTCGAACGACTTGCGCGTGCGCTCCAGCTCCGCGCGGTGCGCCGCATCCGACGCGGCGAGCTGCGACTTGTCCTTCAGCAGGCTTTCGTAGGCCTTGTTCAGCTCTGCCGAGCGCGCCTTGGCCTGCTCCAGGGTCTGCTCCTTCGCCTGCAGCTCGCGCGACAGTTCCGCGCGCGCCGCGGCCGCGGCGGCGGCCTCGCGCTGCGTCTCGGTCAGTCCCTGCGAGAGCTTTTCCTTCTCAGCGGCGAGCTCGGCGCTCTTCTGCCGCTGCGATTTCAACTCCGCCTCGAGCACGCGCGCTTGCTCGCGCGCCGCCTTCACTTCGTCCTTCAGCGCCTCGCGCTCGCCGGCGAGGGTATTTCGCTCGCTGCTCAGGGCATCGCGCTCACTGCTCAGGGCGCGGTGCGCGGCGGCCAGACGTGCGCCCTCCTCGCCCCGCTCCTGGTAGGCGAAGAACAGCGCCCCGGCGGCAATTGCCAGTATCGCCACCAGCAACCCGTAGGCGACATGCGTGCGCCGACCGGCCTCCATGGCGCTATGACCGTCAGACCGCGGCGGCGTTCAGCCCGGCTGATCCTCCGCGGCGCGTGACGTAATAGAGCACGGGAATCACCACCAGCGTCAGCACAGTGGAGACAAGAATCCCAAAAATCAGCGAGATAGCGAGGCCGTTGAAGATCGGGTCGTCGAGGATGAACGCCGCCCCCAGCATCGCGGCGAGCCCGGTGAGCGCGATCGGCTTGGCGCGCGCCGCAGCCGACTGGATCACCGCTTCTTCCAGCGGCATGCCCTCGGCGAGCTTCAAGTTGACGAAGTCCACCAGCAGGATGGAATTGCGCACGATGATCCCGGCGAGCGCGATCATGCCGATCATCGACGTGGCGGTGAAGTTCGCCCCCAGCAGCGCGTGCCCCGGCATCACGCCGATCACGGTGAGCGGGATCGGCGCCATGATGACGAGCGGCGTGAGGTACGAGCGGAACTGCGCCACCACCAGCAGGTAGATGAGGACCAGCCCCACCCCATACGCGAGGCCCATGTCGCGGAAGGTCTCGTAGGTCACCTGCCACTCGCCGTCCCACTTCAGCGCATAGCTGCGGTAGGGATCGGAGGGCTGCGCGATGAAGTACTCGTCGATCTCGGGCAGCTTCGCGCGCGCGGCAAACATGCCGTAGAGCGGACTGTCCACGGGGCCCGCCTGGTCGGCGACCACGTACACCACCGGCAGCAGATCCTTGTGGTAGATCGGCCGGTCGCGCGCGTCGGCGATCGGCGTGACGAGCTCGGAAAGCGGCACCAGCGCGCCGGAGGGCGCGCGTACCGCGAGCTTGAGCAGCTCGTCGAGCCCGCCCTGGCGTTCAGCGGGCAGCGCGATCCTCACCGGCACTTCGTACTTCGACTGCCCGTCGTGCAAGGGGGTGACGTCGGCACCGGCGAGGCCGATGCGGATCGCCTCGGCCACGTCGCGGCGGGCGACGCCCGCGAGCGCCGCCTTGCCCTGGTCCACCGCGAGCCGGATGCGTGGCGCCGGATCCTCCACCGAGTCGTCGATGCCGACGACGTCAGGGGTGGCGGCGAGCGCGGCGCGCACCTCTTTCGCCACGCGGATACGGCCCGCCTCGTCGGGGCCGTAGATCTCGGCGACGATCGGCGAGAGCACCGGCGGTCCGGGGGGCACCTCGACCACCTTCACGTTCGCGTTCCAGCGCCGGCCGATGTCCTCGAGCGCCGGGCGCACGTGCTGCGCGATGTCGTGGCTCTTGCGGCTGCGTGCCTCCTTCGGCGCGAGGTTCACCTGCAGGTCGCCCTGCTCGGGCGCCGCGCGCAGGTAGTACTGGCGCACCAGGCCGTTGAAATTGATCGGCGCGGACAGCCCGGCGTAGGCCTGGTAGTCCGTGACCTCGGGCACCGTGGCGAGATGCGCGCCGAGCTCGTGCAGCGCTCCCGCGGTGACTTCAAGCGGCGTGCCCGCCGGCATGTCGACCACCACCTGGAACTCCGACTTGTTGTCGAAGGGCAGCATCTTCAGCACCACCAGCTTCACGCCCGCGAGCGCGACCGAGGCGGCGATCAGCACCAGCATCGCGGCGAGCAGCGCGCGCCGCCAGCCTTTCGAGGCGACGAACGGGCCGAGGATGCGGCGCGAGGCGCGCTCGAGGCGGTCAGACTCCCGGCCGTGCGCTGCGGCGCCGAAGAACTTGAGCGCGAGCCACGGCGTCAGCGTGAAGGCGATGGCGAGCGAGATCAGCATCCCCATGCTGGCGTTGATCGGGATCGGGCTCATGTACGGGCCCATCAGCCCGGTGACGAAGGCCATCGGCAGCAGCGCCGCGATCACCGTGAAGGTGGCGAGGATCGTCGGCCCCCCGACCTCGTCGACGGCGAGCGGGATGACGTCGGCAAGCGCGCGTTTTTCCAGCCCCCTGCGCCGGTGGATGTTCTCCACCACCACGATGGCGTCGTCGACCAGGATGCCGATGGAAAAGATGAGCGCAAAGAGCGACACCCGGTTCAGCGTGAAGCCCCAGGCCCACGAGGCGAAGAGCGTGGCCGCCAGCGTAAGCAGCACGGCGACGCCGACGATCAGCGCTTCACGCCAGCCGAGCGCGGCGAACACGAGCACGATCACCGAGAGCGTGGCGAAGAGGAGCTTGCGGATCAGCTGCTGCGCCTTGTCGTTCGCCGTGGCGCCGTAGTCGCGCGTCACGCTGACCTGCACATCGTCGGGGATCACCGTGCCGCGCAGCTCCGCGGCGCGCGCCAGCACGCGCTCGGCAACCTCTACCGCGTTCTCGCCGGGCTTCTTGGTGACCTGCAGCGTGACCGCGGGAAACTCGCCTTTGGCGGTGCCGGTCCAGACGTAGCGCGCGGGCGGCGGCGCGCCGTCCACGACCTGCGCGACGTCGCTCACGTACACCGGCCGGTTGTCGTGCGTGCCCACCACCAGCGCGGCCACGTCGGCGCCGCTCGTCAGATAGTTGTTGGTCTCGACCACCGTCTCGCGGTTCTCGCGGATCACGCTCCCGGCCGGCAGCGAGACATTGGCGAGCTGCAGCGCGTTGGCGAGGTCGAGCGGCGAGACGCCGTGCGCGTTCATGCGGTCGGCGTCCATCAGCACGCGCACCGCGCGTCCGGGGCCGCCGAGCGTCTGCACTTCGCGCGTGCCGGGCACGCGCTTCAACTCGGCTTCCGCCGCGTGCGCCACGCGCTCGAGCTCGAGCGCCCCCGCTTCCCCGCTCTCGCGCCACAGCGTCAGCGTCACCACCGGCACGTCGTCGATGCCCTTGGGCTTGACCACCGGCTCGCCGACGCCCAGGTGCGGCGAGAGCCAGTCGCGGTTCGACTGGATCGTGTTGTAGAGGCGCACCAGGGCCTCGGTGCGCGCCACGCCGACCTCGAACTGCACGGTGAGCACCGCCATGCCGGGGCGCGACACCGAGAACACGTGCTCGACGCCGCTCATCTGCGCGAGCACCTGCTCGGCGGGCGTCGCCACCAGCGCCTCGACGTCGCGCGCGGCCGCGCCGGGGAACGGCACCAGCACGTTCGCCATGGTGACGTTGATCTGCGGCTCCTCCTCGCGCGGGGTCACCGCCACGGCGAAGGCGCCGAGCAGGAACGCCACCAGCGCGAGGAGCGGGGTGAGCTGCGAGTCCTGGAAGAAGCGCGCGATGCGCCCGGAGACGCCCACGTCAGGCCCCGGGCGCCATGCCCGCCTTGATCGGCTCCAGCGCCACGCGCTCGCCGGGCTTCAGGCCCGCGAGCACTTCGACCGAGGTCTCGTCGCCCGCGGCGCCCAGGCGCACCTGGCGCAGCAGCGCGCGGCCCTGGCCGTCGATCACGTACACCGCGGTGACCTCGCTTCGCCTCAGCACCGCGGCGCGCGGCACCAGCAGTCGCGGCTCGCTGCCGGTGACAAAGTGCGCGCGCGCGTAGACACCCGGGTACACGCCGCGCACATCCGCCGGCAGCTCGAGGCGGATGCGCGTGGTGTGCGTGCGCGGGTCGGCCGCCGGCACCAGGGTCATGGACTTGACGTCGACCCAGCGGCCGACCGAGGGCACTTCGATGCGCGCGCGGCCAAGGGCGCGGATCTGCGCCACCTGCGCCTGCGGCACGGTGGCCACCACGCGCAGCGTCGAGGGGTCGAATCCCGTCATGAGCGGCCGCCCGGGCGTCGCCATCTCGCCGAGCTCGACGTGGCGTGCCGAGACCACGCCGCTGTAGGGCGCGACGATGGTGGCGAAGCTGCGTTCAGTGGCCGCCGCCCCGGCGCCCGCGAGCAGCGCGCTGACGCGCGCCTGCGCCGCCTTGTAGGCGGACTCGGCCTGCTCGAGCGCCGCCTGGCTGATGAACTTCTGCGCATGGAGCTGCTTCGAGCGCTCGTAGCCCGCGCGCGCGTTGCCGAGCGCGGCCTGCGCCTCGCGCACCTGCGCCTCGCTCGCCTCGGCGGCCTGTGCCACCGCGCGCTCGTCGATGCGCGCGATCACCGCGCCCTTGTTCACGAAGTCGCCGACGTCGAAATTGAGCTCGACGATGCGGCCCGCGATCTGCGCCGAGACCGTCGACTGGCGCACGGCCTCGATCACGGCTTCGGCCGAGGTCGTGAGCTCGACGTCGCGGATCCCGACTACCGCGGTCGGCACTTCCACCGCGGGGCGCGCCTGCGGCCTGGGCGCCGGCGCCTCGCCGCACGCGGCGAGCAGCCCCGCGAGGACGAGCGCGGTCAGACGGCCCATCGCGCCAGCGCTCCGGCATCCATGGCGCCCGAGGCGCGCTTCACCTCGGCGCCGTCCCTGAACAGCACCAGCGTCGGGATCGCGCGGATGCCGTAACGTTGCGCCAGGCCGGGCGCGTCCTCGGTATTCACCTTTACCAGCCGCACGCGGTCCTTCAGGTCGCGCGCCGCGCGCTCGAAATGCGGCGCCATCGAACGGCACGGGCCGCACCAGGGCGCCCAGAAATCGGCGAGCACCGGGAGCCCGGTGCGCTGCACGAACGCCTCGAACTGGTCCTCGCGCAGCTCGGCGGGCGCGCCGTCGAGGAGTGCCGCCCCGCACTTGCCGCACTTCGGATCCTCGCCCGCCCGCGCCGCGGGGACGCGGTTGGCGGCAAGGCAGGCCGGGCAGGCGACCTGCACGAATTCGCTCACGCGCGGACTCCTGCGGCCTCACGCAGGCCCAGCCGCTTCAGGATCGAAGCGAGCGGGCACAGGCCGGTAAAGCCGCTCTGGAACAGGTTGGCGCCGACGAACGCGGTCAGCCAGAAAAAGTTCGGGTTGACCCACAGTCCAAGCACGAGCGAAATCAGCACGAATGCCCCCGCAAAGATTCTCACCACGCGTTCCACCGTCATGTTGACCTCCGTCAAAGATATGACCCGCAGCCTACCGGGCGGGGGCGCGCGCATCTGTGACCGAGGTTCCACAGCGCTCGGGAACCTGGGTCACAGACCGCGCGGCGCCCCGGGCGCGACACTGCAGCGTCGATAACCTTAGGAGAGCCCCGATGAAAGTGAACGTTGGCAGCGTGGAACGGATCCTGCGCGTGGTGGTGGGCGTCGCCCTGCTCGCCCTGCTCTTCGTGTTCGAAGGCAGCGCGCGCTGGCTCGGGCTCATCGGCCTCGTGCCGCTCGCCACCGGCCTGTTCGGCGTGTGCCCGGCGTATACGCTGTTTGGCCTGAGCACCTGCCCGGTGGAGTCGAAGCGCGCCTGAGCTGCGCACTAGGCTAGACTCGGCCGGGTGACCGCACCCGGCCGAGACATTTTGCAGGCGCTCGTCGAGCGCTTTTCGGCGCTCGCGGGCCTCGCGCCCGCGCGGCTCGAGCGCCTGCTCGCCGAAGCGCAGCTCCTCCGCGTCCCGGCGGGCACGATCCTGTTCGACGCCGACCAGCCCTGCCGCGGCTTCCCGCTCGTTCTGGAGGGCGCGGTGCGCGTGCAGATGAACGCGCCGAGCGGCCGCGAGATCATGCTGTATCGCGTCGGACCGGGCGAGGGCTGCATCCTGTCCGGCGGGTGCCTCCTCGGCCATTCGGACTACGCCGCGCGCGGCATCGTCGAGGAGGACGTGACGCTGCTCAACCTGCCGCCGGCGGCGTTCAACGCGCTGCTGCTCGAGCACGAGCCGTTCCGGCGCTTCGTCTTCGGCATGTACGGCGAGCGCCTCGCCGAAGTGATGCAGCTCGTCGAGGAGGTCGCGTTCCGCCGCCTCGACGAGCGCCTGGCACAGCTGCTGATCCACCGCGGCCCGGTGATCGAAGCCACGCACCAGAAGCTCGCCGACGAGCTCGGCAGCGTGCGCGAGATCGTGAGCCGGCTGCTGAGGAGCTTCGAGCAGCGCGGCTGGGTGAAGCTCGAGCGCGAGCGCATCACGCTCACCGACCCGAAGTCGCTCGCCGCGCTGGGCGCGCCCGCTTAGGCGAGGTCGACGGTCTGCCCCTGCTCGGGCACCTCGGCGCGCCAGCCGAGCTCCGCGCGGATGCCGTCGCGCAAGGCGTGCGCGGAGAGCGGCTCGCCGTGCACCACGAAGCACTGCCGCGGCGCGCGGCGGAATTTCCCCATCCAGTCGAGCAGCGCGTCGCGGTCGGCATGCGCCGACAGGCCGTTGATGGTGAACACCTTGGCGCGCACCGGCACGTCCTCGCCATGGATGCGCACGCGCCTGGCGCCGTCGACGAGGCGCCGGCCGAGCGTGCCCGCGGCCTGGAAGCCCACGAACACCACCGCACATTCCTTGCGCGGCAGGTTGTGGCGCAGGTGGTGCTTGATGCGCCCGCCTTCGCACATGCCGCTCGCCGAGATGATCACCGCGCCCGAGCGGATGGCGTTGATCTTCATCGAGTCCTCGGTGCTCTCGGTGAATCGCACCCGGTCCAGCGCGGGCAGCGCGGCGTGGCGCAGCGTGATGCGGGTTGCCGCGCTCGCCATCGGCGAGTCGACGAAGGCGTTCAGCTTCGGCAGGCGCCCCGCGCGCTGCAGGTCGCCCATGATGGAAAGCAGGTCCTGCGTACGCCCGACCGCGAACGACGGGATCACCACGTTGCCCTTTTTCGAGGCGAGCGTGTCGTTCAGCGCGAAGGCGAATTCGTCCAGGGTCTGCGCCAGGTTCTTGTGATTGCGGTTGCCGTAGGTCGATTCGACCAGCAGCACGTCGGCTTCGCGGATCGGCGTCGGATCCTCGACCACCGGGCGCCCGGGCTGGCCGAGGTCGCCGGAGAAGACCAGCTTCTTGCGGCCGAGCCAGATCTCGAGGATCGCCGAGCCGAGGATGTGGCCGGCGTCGCGAAAGCGGCAGCGCACCGCGGCATAGGGCCGCAAGTCCTCGTCGTAGTCCACCGCCTGCAGGCGCTTCAGGCTCTGCTGCGCCTGCTGCACGGTATAGAGCGGCTCAGCGCCCTCGCGCTCGGCCTCCTTTTCCTGCAAGTGCGCGCTGTCGGGCAGCATGACGCCGAGCAGCTCGCAGGTCGCGCGCGTGGCATAGACCGGGCCGCCGAAACCCTGCGCAACGAGCCGCGGCACCAGGCCCGAATGGTCGATGTGCGCGTGCGACAGCAGCACGAAGGCGATGTCGCGCGGCGCGAATGCGAAGCGGCGGTTCAGCGCGCGCACCTGGCGCCCGCCCTGGCGCATGCCGCAGTCGATGAGGAACTTCGCCTCGCCGGTGTCGACCAGGTAGCACGAGCCGGTGACCTCGCCGGCGGCGCCAAGAAAGCTGAGCTGCATCGCCCGCAGCTTACTGCAGCGCCCGGCGCAGCGCGCCAGTTGCGCTAGACTGCGCCCGAAGACCACACTGCACTCCGTGCGCGGAACCCCCTACCGACTCGACGTCCGTCCGCGCCTTCCCGAGCGCATCGGCCGTCTTGCTGAGCTGGCCGGCAACCTCTGGTACAGCTGGCACCGCGCCACGCGCAGCCTGTTCGCCCAGCTCGACCCGGGCCTGTGGACCGAGATCAACCACGGCCCCAAGGCGTTCCTGCTCAACATCGATCAGCAGCGGCTCGACGACGCGGCGCGCGATCCGGCGTTCCTCGCCGCTTACGACGCCACGCTCGCCGCCTACGACGCCTATCACGCGCAATCGGCGACCGACGGCCGCTTCGCGCCCGGCGAGCTGGTGGCGTACTTCTGCGCCGAGTTCGGGCTGCACGAGAGCATGCCGATCTACTCGGGCGGCCTGGGCATTCTCGCCGGCGACCACTGCAAGACGGCGAGCGACCTGCGCCTGCCGTTCGTCGGCGTCGGGCTGCTGTACCGACAGGGCTACTTCGAGCAGGCGCTCGACAGCGACGGCCGCCAGCAGGCGCGCTACGTCGACAACGATTTCGAGCTGCTGCCGGTGGAGCCGGCGGTCCGCGCCGACGGCGGGGAAGTGCGCGTGCAGGTGGAGCTGCCGGGCGGCCCGCTGCACATCAAGGTGTGGCGCGCGCGCATCGGGCACGTGTCGCTGTACCTGCTCGACACGGACCTCGAGGAAAACCGCGAAGCCAATCGCGACATCGTGCACCGGCTCTACGAGGGCAGCCGCGGCGTGCGGCTGGAGCAGGAGATCGTGCTCGGGGTGGGCGGCGCGCGCGCGCTCGCGGCGCTCGGCATCGAGCCGACCTGCTGGCACATGAACGAGGGGCACCCGGCGTTCCTGTCGCTCGAACGACTGCGCCGCCTGGTCGCCGAGGGCGTGCCGTTCGCGGCGGCGCTCGACGCCGTGGCGGCGAACTCGGTGTTCACCACCCACACCGCGGTGCCTGCCGGCCACGACGCCTTCCCCGTCGACGTGGTGCGTGAATACGCGCACAGCGTGTTGCCCGAGCTGCGGCCGCACCTGGACGAGGTGCTGGAGCTCGGCCGCTCCTCGGGCAACGGCAACTTCAACATGACGGCGCTTGCGGTGCGCGCCACGCGCGCACGTAACTGCGTCTCGCGCATCCACACCGGGGTCTCGCAGCGCATGCTCGCCGCGCTGTGGCCGGAGATCGAGCCCGAGGAGAACCCGCTGGTATCGATCACCAACGGCGTGCACCTGCCGACCTACCTGTCGGACGCCTGGCACGAGCTGTTCGACCGCTGCCTGGGCGCGGACTGGCCGGCGCGCATGTACCAGCCCGAATGCTGGAACGCCGTGCGCGCCATTCCGGACGCGGAGTTCTGGAACGTGCACCAGCTGCTCAAGGCGCAGATGCTGCACATCGTGCGGTTTCGCGTGGCGCGCCAGCACGCCCGCAACCAGGGCTCGGAAGCGCACCTCGAACGCATGCTGCGCCTGGCCGACCCCGCGCGGCCGGACGTGCTCACCATCGGCTTCGGGCGGCGCTTCGCCACCTACAAGCGCGCCACGCTCCTGTTCCAGGACCTCGACTGGCTGCGCCAGATCATCTGCGTTCACGGGCGCTCGGTGGTATTCCTGTTCGCGGGCAAGGCGCATCCGGCGGACGAGCCGGGCCAGGCACTGATGCGCCGCATTGTCGAGGTGTCGCGCCTGCCCGAGTTCGAGTCGCGCATCCTCCTGGTCGAGGGCTACGACCTGCGCCTCGCGCGCCGCCTGGTGGCGGGCGTCGACGTCTGGCTCAACAACCCGCTGTACCCGCTGGAAGCCTGCGGCACCTCGGGCATGAAGGCGGCGATGAACGGCGTGCTCAACCTGTCGGTGACCGACGGCTGGTGGCGCGAGGGCTACGACGGGCGTAACGGCTGGGCGATCAAGCCCGCCTCGCCCGCGCTCGACGCCACGCGCCGCGACGCCGAAGAGGCACGCACGCTCTACGAGCTGCTGCAAGACCAGGTGGTGCCGCTGTATTACGCGCGCAACGACGCCGGTTTCTCGCCCGGCTGGGTGGCGCTGGCGAAGGAATCGATGGCCACCGTGGCGCCTCGCTTCAACTCCATGCGCATGCTCGAGGAGTACGTCGGACAGCTCTACCTCCCGGCCGCCGCGCGCGGGCAGCGGCTCGCCGCCGGCGGCCATGCCGCGGCGCGCGAGCTCGCCGAGTGGCGCGCGAAAGTGCGCGCCGCGTGGCCGGGCGTCGTACTGCGCCGCGCCGGCGAACCCCCGATGCGCGCCGCACATGGCGAGGGCGTGAGAATCGCAGTCGCGGTGCGGCTGAACGGCCTGGCGCCCGGGGACCTGGCGCTGGAGCTGGTGCTGCAGCGCCCAGCCGCGCAGTCGCCGGCGGCGCATTACCGCTTTGCCCCGCACGGCCCGCTCGCCGAGAGCGGCGAGCACTTGTACGAGCTCGAGTTCGCGCCCGAGCACAACGGGCGGCTCGAGTACCGGCTGCGCGCCTACCCCAGCCACGAGCTGCTCGCGCACCCGTTCGAAACCGGGCTGATGATCTGGCTGTAGCGGCGCGTCGCTCATCCGCCGCTTCGCACGCCCGGCTCGGGGTTGATCTAGCGCAATCGGCGCGCACGCGTGCGGTGCTGCAATGAGCCGCCGGGCGCGGATATTGCCGCGCCCGCCTCTGAGGAAAGTCGTGTCGCGTGCGCTGAGCATGCCGGTCGGACCTGCGCCACGAGTGCTGCTCGTGACCCCCGAGGTCTTTCCGCTCGCCAAGACCGGCGGACTGGCCGACGTGTGCGCCGCGCTGCCGCGCGCGCTCGCGCGCCGGGGCGCCGACGTGCGCTTCCTGGTGCCCGCTTACACGCGGGCGCTCGATCGCGTGCACGCGCCCCGCGTGGCCGCTCGGCTCGGCCCGCTGCTCGGCGTGGCGTCGGCGCAGCTGATCCAGGGCGCGATGCCCGGTTCAGGGCTGCCGGTGTGGCTGCTCGATTGTCCGGAGCTCTACCGGCGCCCGGGCACGCTCTACCAGGACCCGGACGGCAAAGACTGGCCGGACAACTGGCAGCGTTTCGGGTTGCTCGCGCACGCCGCGGCGCGCATCGCGCTCGGCGAGGCGCAGCTCGACTGGCAGCCCGAGGTGGTGCATTGCCACGACTGGCACACCGGACTCGCGCCCTATCTCATCGGCCGCGCTGCCGCGCCGCGGCCGCGCACCTTGTTCACGGTGCACAACGCCGCGTTTCAGGGCAACTTCCCCGCCGAGCACGCGCCGCACCTCGGGTTGCCCCCTGAGGTGCTCTCGCCCGAGGCGATGGAATTCTGGGGTCAGCTGTCGTTCCTCAAGGCGGGCGTGCGCTATGCGGACCGCGTCAACACCGTCAGCCCCACTTATGCGCGCGAGCTATTCACGGCCGAGTTCGGCTACGGCCTGGAAGGGCTGTTCCGGCACCGCGGCAGCGACTTCACCGGCATCTTGAACGGCATCGACACCGAGCTCTGGGATCCAGCCGCGGACGACGGCATCGCTGCGCGCTTCTCTGCCGATGCGCCGCAGGGAAAGGCCGACTGCAAGACTGCGCTGCAGGCAGCGCTGCACCTCGCACGGGATCCGCAGGCGCCGCTCGTCGCCTTTGCCAGCCGCATCACGTGGCAGAAGATGGCCGACGTGACGCTGGAGCGGCTGCCGGCGCTGCTCGCCGCGAACTCGCGCCTGCAGTTCGCGCTGCTTGGCACGGGCGAGCGCGCACTGGAGCGCGGCTTCCTGGCCCTGGCGCCGCACTACCCCGGCCGCGTCTCCGTGCGCATCGCCTACACCGAGGACGAGGAGCGTCGGCTGCAGGCGGGCGCCGACGTGCTGCTGCACGGCTCGCGCTACGAACCTTGCGGCCTCGCGCACAAGATCGCCATGCGCTACGGGGCGCTGCCGGTGGTGCGCCGCACCGGCGGCCTGGCCGATACGGTGCGCGAGGGCGTCAACGGCTTCATGTTCGAGTCGACCGCGGGCGAGGACCTGCAGGCCGCCGTGGCACGCTGCCTCGCCACGTACGCGCAGCGGCCCGACGCATGGCGCGCGATGCGCGACCACGCCATGTGCGGCGATTACAGCTGGGAGCAGCCAGCCCTCGAGTACCTCGCCCTGTACCGCGCGGCGCCGGTTATTGCGTCAGCCGGTAGTACGAGCGGTTGAGGTACTCGGCGACGTCCTCGAGGTCCTCGAGGGTGAACGGCCGGCCGGTCTGGCCGGCGCGCAGCACGACCTGGTCGCGCAGGTCGGCGAGCGAGCGCACGCGCGACTTCGAGCGCTCGCGCTCGTGCAAGCGCTCGTAGTGGCAGCCGCCGCACTGGGTCTTGTAGACCAGCTCGCCGCGATTTGGATCCTGCGCCGCCGCCGGCAGGCTGGCGAAGGCAAGGGCAAGGCAAAGGCGCTTCATCGGTTGATCTCCTTCGGACCGCGCTGCAGGAAGCAGGTCAGCGCGCTGGACGAGGCGGCGAACGCCCAGCAAAGGAAGAAGCCGATGCTGTACACGCCGAGGCGGCTCAACGTGGTCGGCTCTCCGAACAGGTACAGCTCCTGCGGGTCGAACACGGTGAAGAAGATTACCTCGCCGATGCCGCCGACGATGAACGACGGCCACAGGATCCAGATCGCGCGCTTCATGGTGCCTCCTTGACGATGCGCCACTCGCCCTTCGGGTCCTCGATGTAGGCGCGCCAGCCGCCCTGGGCAAGCGGCGCCATCTCGGCCTCGTACGCGCCGGCCGCCGGCGCGAGCCTGAGCCGCTGGTCGAAGCCGGCGCGCGTGCGATGGGCGAGGTGCACGAACAAGGCCGGCGGCGCCGCGCCCTCGAGCTGCACGCGGATGCGGCCCGTGCCCACGTGGATGCTCGCCGTGATGGCGAGCGCGCGCGCGCGCTCCTCCCGCGCGATGACCTTGTTGAGGGCGAGGCCCTGCTTGTAATAGTCCTCGGCGACCAGACCGTCGGCGCCCGAGGTGGCGATCCAGATCGTCGCCAGGCCGGCGACCACCGCGGTGGCGGGTGGCGCCACCACGATCCAGGTCCAGGGCTCGCGATACCAGGGGCGGGGTCCGGCAGTCATGTCTGAGGTCCGTGAGGTCGCTTATACCCGGTGATCATCGCCTTCACCAGGTTCTCGCCATGCAGGAGGCTCGCGGCGACGGCGCCCGCGATGTGCAGCGCCACGAGCAGCAGGGTGAGGTGGGAAAAGAGCTCGTGCAGCTCCTCCCAGAATTCGTCGCCCTCCGCCTCGCGGGCCTCATCGTCGTCAGCGTCCCGCCCGCCGTCGCCGTGCGCGTACGCCGGGGCAACCAGCCCGGCCTGGGCCAGCGGGCCATGGCCCTGTGCGCCGTACGCTTCCAGCCCGCTCCAGCACGCGGCCGCGAGCGACAGCAGCAGCGCCACCACCATCCAGCCGCCCAGGGGATTGTGGCCAAGGTAATGCAATGGCGCGCGCCTCAACATCGACCTGGCGTACCGCCAGGTCGCCGCCGGACCGTAGACGAAGTCGACGAAGCGCGCGTGCCGCGTGCCGACAAAGCCCCACACCAGCCGAAACGCGATGAGCGCGAGGACTGCGTAGCCGGCGATGATGTGCAGCCGGTCGCTCTCCACTTCCCCGCTCAGATAGGCCACGGCGTACGCGAGGACCAGCGTCCAGTGAAACAGCCGCACGCCGAGATCCCAGACCTTGATCGGCTGCCCGCCGCTCATGTGAGTCGCTCCATCCGACTAACGCACGATGAACACGGATCTCTCGCGCACCGCGACGCCCGCATCGTCGCGCGCCCGCACCGTGAACGCCAACGGGTGCGTTCCCGGGGCCAGCGCGCCCGCAGGAACGCGCACGCGGACCGGCACCATGCGCGCCTGTGCCCCGTCCAGGACCACCGCGGCCTCGCCGGCCAGCGTCGCCCCGGGCAGGCCTGCGACGCCGATGTCGAAGCGCCGCGCGGATTCGTGCGTGTTCATGATCTGCAGCCGGTACACGTTCTCGATCTGCCCGCCGGCGGTCTCGCGCGAGATCGCGGCGCGATCGCGGATCACGTCCACCTTGAGCGGCACCCGATTCCACAGTGCGACCCCTGCGGCGATGATGATCGCCCACAGGATCGCGCTGTAGAGCAGCACACGGGGACGGAAGGCGCGCTTGAACATCTCGGCGCGCGTCAGCTTCTGCTCCATCGCGTACGTGGTCGAGTAGCGGATCAGCCCTTTGGGAAAGCCCACCTTCTCCATGACGCGGTCGCAGCCGTCGATGCACGCCGCGCAGCCGATGCACTCGTACTGCAGGCCGTCGCGGATGTCGATGCCCGTGGGGCAGACCTGCACGCAGATGCTGCAGTCCACGCAGTGGCCCTTGTCCTTGCCCTTGCCGCGCGGCTCGCCGCGCTCGCGGTCGTAGGTGATGATCAGCGTGTCCGGGTCGAACATCGCGCTCTGGAAGCGCGCGTACGGGCACATGTACTTGCACACCTGCTCGCGCATCCAGCCGGCGTTGCCGTAGGTGGCGAAGCCGTAGAACAGCACCCAGAACGTCTCCCACGGCCCGGTGGAAAACGACCACACCGCGTGCCACAGCTCGCGGATCGGCGTGAAGTAGCCGACGAAGGTGAACCCGGTCCACAGCGCGATCGCGATCCATGCGCCGTGCTTGGCGACCTTCAGCGCGAGCTTGCGCGCGCTGAGCGGCGCCGCGTCGAGCTTCAGCCGTGCCGGCCGGTCGCCTTCGATCTTCTCCTCCACCCAGAGGAAGATCTCCGTGTACACGGTCTGCGGGCAGGCATAGCCGCACCACAGGCGGCCGGCGACCGCGGTGAACAGAAACAACGACAGCGCCGCGATGACCAGGAGCACCGTGAGATAGATGATGTCCTGCGGGAAGAACACCAGCCCGAAGATGGTGAACTTGCGGTGCGCGATGTCGAACAGCACCGCCTGGCGGCCGTTCCAGGGCAGCCACGCCAGGCCGTAGAACACGATCTGCGTCGCCCATACCAGCGCCCAGCGCCAGCCCGCAAACCACCCGTGCACCGCGCGCGGGTGGATCGCCTTGCGAACCTCGTACAGCGCCTGCTCGACGACCTGTGCTGGTGCGCCTCGCGCTTTCACTTCTGCGACAGCGACAGCACGTACGCGGTGAGCAGATGAATCCTCGCCTTGCCGAGAAGTTCCTGGTGCGCGGGCATCTGGTTCGTGCGTCCCTGGGAGATGGTCTCGACGATCACCGGCTCGGCCGCGCTGTACAGCCATGTGCCGTCGGCAAGATTGGGCGCGCCGAGCATCGGGTTGCCCGCGCCCTCGGCGCCGTGACAGGCGGCGCAGTTCTGCGCGAACAGCGGCTTGCCGCGCGCGGCGCGCATGGTGTCGTGCGGCAGGCCCGAGAGCGACATGACGTAGTGCGCCGCGTCCTTCGTGCCCTGCTCGCCCAGCGCCGCGCCCATCGGCGGCATGACGCCGGTGCGTCCCTGGGTGATGCTCGTCTTGATCGCCTCGGGCGTGCCGCCCCATTGCCAGTCGCGGTCGGTGAGGTTGGGAAAGCCGCGCGAGCCGGCGCCGTCGGAGGCGTGGCACTGCGCGCAATTGTTGAGGAACAGCTTCTGCCCGATGGCGAGCGCGCGCGGCTCGGCGGCGAGCGCCTTCACATCCATCTGCGCGTAGCGCTCGTAGAGCGGCCCGAACTTCTCCTCGTGCCGCGCCGTTTCCGCCTCGAGCTGCGACACCTGGGTCCACTGCCACAGGCCCTGGTAGCTCCCGAGCCCGGGGTAGAGCGCCAGATAGACCAGGCTGAACACGATCGTGATCCAGAACAGCCACAGCCACCAGCGCGGCAGCGGGTTGTTGTACTCGCCCAGGTCCTCGTCCCAGGTATGACCGGTGGTCTCGCTCGTGCCGCCGGCGACGCGGCGCTTGTCCTGCGCCAGCAGCAGCACGCCGCAGGCGAGGATCGAGACCACCGTCAGGATCGCGATGTAGAGATCCCAGAAGCTGCTCGTGAACTCGTTCATCGCTCGGGCTCCTCGAGGACGCTGCGCCCGGCGTCTTCCAGGCGGGCCTTGCGTGCGGGCGAGTAGGCCCACCAGACGATGCCGAGGAAGGCCACGAGGGCCGCCACGGTGACCAGGCTGCGGAGCAGGTTGAGGTCCATGCGCCCCCCTATTTCGCGCCGGCGCGCCCCGCGGTGCCGAGCACCTGCAGGTAGGCGATGAGCGCATCCATCTCGGTCTTGCCCTTGAGCGCCTCGGGCGCGCGGGCGATCTCTTCGTCGGAATACGGCGTGCCGAGGGTGCGCAGCGCGCGCATCTTGGCGCCGATGTCGGCCGCGTTGGCCGCGTCGCGCGCGAGCCACGGATAGGCCGGCATGTTGGACTCGGGCACCAGGTCGCGCGGGTTGAGCAGGTGCAGGCGGTGCCATTCGTCCGTGTAGCGCCCGCCGACACGGTGCAGGTCGGGGCCGGTGCGCTTCGAGCCCCACTGGAACGGGCGGTCGTAGACGAACTCGCCCGCCACCGAGTAGCGCCCGTAGCGCTCGACCTCGGCGCGGAACGGCCGCACCATCTGCGAGTGGCAGTTGTAGCAGCCCTCGCGGATGTAGACGTCGCGGCCCGTGAGCTGCAGCGCGCTGTAGGGCTTCAGTCCCGCGACCGGCTCGGTGACGTACTTCTGGAAGTACAGCGGCACGATCTCCACCAGGCCGCCGACCGCCACCACCAGGATCACCAGGACGATGAGCAGCGCCTGGTTGCGTTCGATCATGTCGTGGGTCAGTTTCATCGAACGCTCCCTAGGCGTGCGCCATCGCGGGCGCCGGGATCGGCGCCTCCGCGCTCTTGCCGGCGCCGACGGTCTTCGCCACGTTGTAGGCCATGAGCACCATGCCGGCGAGGTACGCCACGCCGCCGAGCAGGCGGATGGCGTAGAACGGATAGGTCGCCTTCACGCTCTCGACGAAGGTGTAGGTGAGTATGCCGTCCTCGCCCACCGCGCGCCACATCAGGCCCTGCATCACGCCGGCGATCCACATCGCGGCGATGTAGAGCACGATGCCGATGGTGGCGACCCAGAAGTGCACGTTGATCAGGCGCACGCTCCACATCTCGGTGCGGCCGAACAGGCGCGGAATCAGGTAATACATCGCGCCCATCGAGATCAGCCCGACCCAGCCGAGCGCGCCGCTGTGCACGTGGCCGATGGTCCAGTCGGTGTAGTGCGAGAGCGCGTTCACGGTCTTGATCGACATCATCGGCCCCTCGAACGTGCTCATGCCGTAGAACGACAGCGACACGATGAGGAACTTCAGGATCGGGTCGGTGCGCAGCTTGTGCCACGCCCCGGAGAGCGTCATGATGCCGTTGATCATCCCGCCCCAGGAGGGCGCGAGCAGGATCAGCGAGAACACCATGCCGAGCGACTGCGCCCAATCGGGCAGCGCGGTGTAGTGCAGGTGGTGCGGGCCGGCCCACATGTAGGTGAAGATCAGCGCCCAGAAGTGCACCACCGACAGGCGGTAGGAGTAGATCGGGCGCCCCGCCTGCTTGGGGATGAAGTAGTACATCATCCCGAGGAACCCGGCGGTGAGGAAAAAGCCCACCGCGTTGTGCCCGTACCACCACTGCACCATCGCATCCTGCGCGCCGGCGTAGGCCGAGTAGGACTTCCAGAACGTGGCCGGCATCGCGGCGCTGTTCACGATGTGCAGCAGCGCCACCGTCAGGATGAAGGCGCCGAAGAACCAGTTGGCGACGTAGATGTGCGCGACCCTGCGCTTCCAGATCGTGCCGAAAAAGACGACCGCGTAGGCCACCCACACCAGGGCGATCAGGATGTCGATCGGCCACTCGAGCTCGGCGTACTCCTTGGAGGTGGTGATGCCGAGCGGCAGCGTGATCGCCGCGAGCACGATGACCGCCTGCCAGCCCCAGAAGGTGAACGCGGCGAGGCGGTCCGAGAACAGGCGCGCGTGGCAGGTGCGCTGCACGACGTAGTAGGAGGTCGCAAAGAGCGCCGAGCCGCCGAAGGCGAAGATCACCGCGTTGGTGTGCAGCGGCCTGAGGCGGCCGTAGGAAAACCAGGGAATGCCGAGGTTCAATTCGGGCCAGAGCAGCTGCGCGGCGATGATTACTCCGACGAGCATCCCGACCACGCCCCAGACGATGGTGGCGATCGAGAACTGCCGTACAACCCGGTAGTTGTAGGTGGTTTCGCTGCTCGACATTCCCGCCCCCCTGGTGGCGTACCGAAGGCGATGCTAGCGAGCGAGGCCGCCCCGGAGTTGATCTGCGTCAAGCAGGGTCCCCGATAGCCGGCGGAAATGCCCGGCATTGGATTAATCAACTTCACGCATGGGGCATTGGGCGGTTCAATACGCCCCTGCCACGCGCTGCGCCGTACGGTCTCGGGTGCAACCGCGCTGATGATGGTCCTGGACAACGTGTTCGCATAGGAGAAAGAAGATGGCCAAGAAGCAGCCGTTCCTCACCGATATCAAGACCCTCCGCGCCCGCGCGCGCAGGCACATCGAGCAGGGGGCGGTGACCGAGAGTTACCGCGCCGACCGCAAGACCGTCATCAAGCTCCTCAACGAGGCGCTCGCCACCGAGATCATCTGCGTGCTCCGGTATCGCCGCCACCACTTCATGGCCGCGGGCATCAACGCCGACTCGGTCGCGGCCGAGTTTCTCGTGCACGCCAACGAGGAGCAGCAGCATGCCGACCAGATCGCGGCGCGCATCGTGCAGCTGCAGGGCGAGCCGAACTTCTCCCCCGAGGGCCTCGCCTCGCGCGCGCATGCCGAGTACGTCGAGGGCGAGAACCTGATCGACATGATCAAGGAAAACCTGGTCGCCGAGCGGATCGCGATCGACAGCTACCGCGAGATGATCGAGTACGTCGGCGACAAGGACACCACCACCAAGCGCATGCTCGAAGGCATCCTGGCGATGGAAGAAGAGCACGCCGACGACCTCGTCGGCATGCTCGAGGAGCTCGACACCTAGGGCACCAGCACCGCCGCGCCTTCGAGACGGCCCGCCCGGAGATCCCCGAGCGCCTCGTTCGCGTGCTCCAGGGAATAGGTCTTGACCTCGGTGCGGATCGGCGCGCGCGCCGCGAGGTCGAGGAAGTCCGCGCCGTCGGCGCGCGTGAGGTTCGCGACCGACTGCACGCGCCGCTCGCCCCAGAGCAGCGCGTACGGAAACGACGGGATGTCGCTCATGTGGATGCCGCCGCAGACCACGCAGCCGCCCTGCTTCACCGCCCGCAGCGCCTGCGGCACGAGCGCCCCCACCGGCGCAAACAGGATCGCCGCGTCGAGCGGCGCGGGCGGCGCCGCATCCGAATCCCCCGCCCACACCGCGCCCAGCCGCTTCGCGAACGCCTGCGCCTTTGCGTCGCCGGGTCGCGTGAACGCGTAGACCTCGCGCCCCTCGGCGCGTGCCACCTGCGCCAGTACATGCGCCGCGGCGCCGAATCCGTACAACCCCAGCCGCTTGCCCTCGCCCGCCATTGCGTACGAGCGGTAGCCGATGAGGCCCGCGCAGAGCAGCGGCGCGGCTTCGGCGTCGCCGTAGCGCTCGGGAAGCGCGAAGCAAAAGCGCTCGTCGGCCACCGCGAACTCCGCGAAGCCGCCCTGCAGCGTGTAGCCCGTGAAGCGCGCTTTGGGGCACAGGTTCTCGCGCCCGCACTTGCAGTACTCGCAGGCGCCGCAGGTCCAGCCGAGCCAGGGGATGCCTACGCGCGCGCCGCGCGCGAAGCGTGTACCGCCCTTCTCCACGCGGCCGACGATCTCGTGTCCGGGGACCACGGGATAGCTGCATTCGGACAGATCGCCGTCGGCGACGTGCAGATCGGTGCGGCACACGCCGCAGGCGAGCACCTTGACGAGCACCTGCCCCGGCGCCGCCTCCGGCACCGGCACGTCATCGAGCGCCAGCGGCTTCCCCGGCGCATGTAAACGCATGGCACGCATAAATGGGGACAGACCTCATTATTTCGCAGAGCGAAAAAATGAGGTCTGTCCCTATTTATCGTCGTCCATCAGAACGTCGTGCGCCGGGCGCTCGAGGTCGTCGAACTGGCCGCCCTCGAGCGCGCGCCAGAACACCCAGCCGATCAGGAATACGAGGGCGACGGAGAGGGGGACGAGGAGGTAGAGGCTTTCCATGTGCCTTCCCTGGTCAGCGGTCGCAGCGCGTTCAGCACCACGATGAAGGAGCTTGCCGACATGCCGATGGCCGCTTCCCACGGCCCGATCCCGCCCAGCGCCGCCGCCGGCAGCGCCACCGCGTTGTAGGCGAGCGCCCAGCCCAGGTTCTGCCGCACCAGACGCAGGGCGCGGCGCGAAATCGCGATCAGCTCCTCGAGTGCGCCGAGCCGGTCCGCCGTCAGCACCACGTCGGCCTGCAGCTGCGCCGCGTCGGCGCCGGCGCCCATGGCCACCGAGACATCGGCGCGCGCGAGCACCGGCGCATCGTTCAGGCCGTCGCCCACCATCGCCACCACGCGGCCGTCGCGTTGCAGGCGCGTCACGTACTCGAGCTTGTCCTGGGGCGTCGCGCCACCCTGCCAGCGCGCGATGCCGAGTCGCCCCGCGAGCGCGCCCACAATCGCCGGATCGTCGCCACTCACGAGGTGCACGCTCAGCCCGCGCGCCGCCAGGCCGTGCACGACGTCGGCCGCCTCGGGCCGCAGCGCATCTTCAAGGGTGAACGCGGCAAGCCAGCGGCCCTCTTCCGCGAGAAACACCTGGGCGTCGCGCGCCTCGGGCGCCGCGCCGGCGATCTGCTCGCAGAAGCGACGCGCACCGATGCGCACCCGGCGACCGTCGACGCGCGCCTCGACGCCCTGCCCCGCTTCGTTCCTCAGGCCCCCTAACGTGGGCGCAGGACCCGCCGCCCCGAAGGCGCGCGCCAGCGGGTGGGTACTGGAAGCCTCGAGCGCCCCGGCGAGGGCGCGGCAGTGCGCCTCGTCCATGTCGGCGAGCAGCACCGCCCGCGCAAGGACCGGCCGGCCCACGGTCAGCGTGCCGGTCTTGTCCAGCACCACGTCGCTCGCGCGCTCGAGCGCCTCCAGCGCGCGTGAGCGCGTGAGCGGTGCGCCGCGCGCGAGGAGCTGCGCCCCCGCGCGCGTCAGCACGATCGGCGAGGCGAGCGCGAGCGCGCAGGGGCAGGTCGCCACCAGCACTGCGACGGCGATCCAGACGTTGCCCGAAAGCGCCCAAGCGAGGCCCGCCGTGGCGATGACGAGCGTGGTCAGATGCTGCGCGAGGCGGTCGGCGCTCTCGACGAGCGCAGGGCGCGTCGCCGCCGCGCGCTCCACGAGACGTCCGATGGCCGCTGCCTGCGTGTCGGCGCCGGCGCGCGTCACGCGCAGCGTGATCGGCTGCTCCAGGTTCACCGAGCCGCCGACGAGGCTCGCGCCCGCGCGCTTGGCGACCGGACGCGCTTCGCCCGTGAGCAGCGACTCGTCGGCGCTCGACGCGCCTTCCTCCAGAACACCGTCGGCGGGGATGCGCTCGCCGGCCGCCACCCGCACCCGGTCTCCGGCCACGAGCGCATGCGCGGGAACGCGCTCGCCCGTGCCCCCGCGCAGGCGCAGCGCGAACGACGGCATCCAGCGCGCGAGGCGGTCGAGCTCGCGCCCGGCCTTGTGCCGCGCCAGGAGCTCGGCCGTGCGCGCCGCGAGCAGCAGGAACGCGAGCATGGCGATGGAATCGAAGTACACCTCGCCGCTGCCCGTGAATGTCGCCCACGCGCTCGCCGCGTAGCCCGCGGCAAGGCCCAGCGCGATCGGCGTGTCGAGGCTCAGGCGCCGGCGCTTCGCGTCCTGCCAGGCGCCGCGGAAGAACGGGCCGCAGGAAAACAGCAGCACCGGCGTGGTGATCACTAGGCTCGCCCAGCGCAGCAGCGCGGCGGTGTCCGCGCCGAGCGTCCCCATGCCCGCGTCCACGTACGCCGGCCACGCGTACATCATCACCTGCATGGCGCCGAAGCCGGCGACGAACAGCCGCCACAGCGCGCGGCGCCGCTCGCGCCGCGCGAGCGCGTCACTGCGGCGCGGGTCGAAGGGGGTGGCGTCGTAGCCGACGGCGCGGATCGCCTCGATGATCGTTGAGAGCCGAGTCCGCTGCGGGTTCCAGGCGATCTGCGCACGCTGCGTCGCGTAGTTGACGTCGGCGCGCAGCACGCCGGGCACGCGGCGCAGGGTCTGCTCGTTCAGCCACAGGCAGGCGGCGCAGCGGATGCGATCGAGGATCAGCGTCGCTTCGCGGACGTTCTCTCCGGCCGCGGCGACGAACTCGCGCTGCGCGGCCGGGTCGTCATAGACCGCCGGGGGCGGCAGCACCACCGGGCGCGCGCCCGCGCTGCTGCGCGCTGCGTAGTATCTTTCGAAGCCCGCGCCGGCGATGGCCCGCGCCACCGCCTCGCACCCCGCGCAGCAGAAGGCGCGCTCCGCGCCGAGCACAGGGGCGAGATGCCTGCCCGGCTCGGCAACGGGCAGGCCGCAGTGAAAGCAGGCGCTCAGGTGACGCTGACGCGCTTGCCGCCGCCGTTCGCCTTCTTCGGCAGCAGAAGATTGAGGACACCGTCCTTGTATTCGGCCTTGGCGGCCTTCTCGTCGACCTCGACCGGAAGCGCGAAGCTGCGGCTCACCATGCCGTAGCTGCGCTCGCTGTACAGGACCTTCTCGTCCTTCTTCTCTTCCTTCTGCTGCCGGGTCTCGGCGCGCACCGACACCACGTTGCCGTCGATGTCGACCTGGATGTCCTCCTTCTTCGCGCCGGGGATGTCGGCGTGCACGGTGTAGCCCTTGTCGTCCTCCTTCACGTCCAGCTTGATCTGCATTTCGGGGCCGGTCGGGAAGGCGAGCGGCTTCACCCAGAAGCCCTTGCCGAATTCGTTGAACAGCTCGTCGAACGGGTTGTAGCGGGTTACGTTGCCCATAAAATCCTCCGCGTGTTGCACTGCCAATAAAATGCTAGGCGAGTGTGCGACGCCCGTATTGACCTTCGTCAAACGCCTCTGCTGGCTCGAGATCTAGGCTGGCGGGATCCCGCGGAATTGTCGGCCCGAGAGACTGTCACACCAAGAAGGAGGCCACCCATGTTCAAGCACATCCTGCTCCCCGTCGACGGATCGAAGCTCGCCCTGAAGGGTGCCAAAGCCGGCGTGCGGCTCGCGAAGGCGCTGCGCGCCCGCGTTACCGCCGTGTACGTGATCCCGCCTTTCATGCCCGTCGCCTACGGCGACGCGGCGGTGTACGTGCCCGCGCTTTCGCCGCTTGAATACAGGAAGGCGACCGAGAAGGGGGCGCGCAAGGCGCTCGCGGCGGTCGAGGCCGACGCGAAGAAAGCGCGCGTGCGCTGCAAGACCCGCTTCCTGACCGCGGCGCAGGTCTACGACGGCATCCTGCGCACGGCGCGCGGCGCGAAGTGCGACGCCATCGCCATGGCCTCGCACGGCCGCGGCGGGCTCGCCGGAGTGCTCCTCGGCAGCGAGACCACGCGCGTACTGGCGCACTCCAAGGTGCCGGTGCTGGTCCTGCGCTAGCGCGTAAACTTAATTAGGGACAGACCTCATTTTTTCGCTATGCGAAAAAATG
Source organism: Burkholderiales bacterium (assembly GCA_035459025.1). Taxonomy (GTDB): domain Bacteria; phylum Pseudomonadota; class Gammaproteobacteria; order Burkholderiales; family SG8-39; genus JAABQT01. The sequence goes on from DATHYT010000094.1 coordinate 152,501, forward strand.
AGGTCTGTCCCTATTTTCCGGCGGACTTGGCGACGAAGCGGGCGACGGCCTCGATCTGCTCGGGGGTCAGCTTGTCGCTGAACGGCGGCATGATGCCGACGCCCTGACGTACAGCGGCCAAGGTCTGCTCCAGGTCGGGCTTGAGCTCGTCGAGCGAAGGGCCAACCGTCCCCGCGGCGCCGGCCGCCTTCAGCGTGTGGCACAGCTGGCACGGCGGCTGCGCTAGCTCCGTGAAGACCTTGCGCCCCAGCTCCTCGCCGTGCGCGGCGCAGGACAGGGCGAACGCGAGCCCCGCCGCCGCCGCTCTCACGCCACGGTCACTTTGACCGCGTGGTCGCGCCAGCCGTTGTGGCCGTAGCCGCGCTCGTTCTCCACGCGCAGCTCGGGCTGCACTTCGCCGTCGTAGGCGTGCGCGCGGCTGGTGATGGTGTAGGTGCCCGGGCTGAGGCGCACGGCGAGCACGAACTGGCGCCACGCGTGCGGCCCGAGCAGCGGGCCGAAGAATTCGGCCGCTCGCCAGCTCGCACCGCCGTCGAGCGACACTTCGACGCCCTTCACCGCGCTCGTGCCGCTCCACGCCACGCCGGTGATCTGCACCATGCCGGCGCGCACGGTCTGGCCGTCCTCGCCGGACGGGTTCGTGACGAAGGACTTCAGGTTCATGTCCCACATCGTCGGCTGGCCCGGCGCGCCCTTCTCGCCGATCGGCCGCACACGGTAGCTCGACGACTGGATGCGCGCATCGGTCTGGTCCGCGGTGAACTCGACGCGCTTCACGTACTTTACGTTATTCACGCCGTAGTAGCCGGGAATGATCATGCGCACCGGGCCGCCGTTCGCGACCGGCAGCGGCGCGCCATTCAGCTCCCAGGCGAGGATTGCGCGCTCCAGCATGTTCCAGGGCACCGAGCGCTCGACGAGTGCGCGTTTCGGATCGACGCCGGCCGGCAGGGTCTCGCCGCCGGTGCTCGTCATGTAGCGCATGCCCTGGCGCACGCCGCCCACCGCGGCCACCACGGCCTTCATCGGCACCCCGCTCCACAGCGAGCAGCCGGCCGCCCCCGTCTTCCACTGCGTGCCGCCCACCTTGTGGCCGAAGAACGCGCGCCCGTTGCCCGAGCACTGCAGCACCATCGGCACCGCCTCGACGCCGAGCGCCTTCAGCTCGCCGAGCGTGAAGCTGCGCGGGTTGGTCACGCCCTGGATCTCGACCTGCCAGGCGTCGGCGTTCTTCACCGCGGCCTCGTCCGGCGGGGTGAGGTTGTTGCGCACGAACAGGACCTCGTTTGCCGTGATGACGCTCGTGCCCTGCGCGCCGCGCACCGTTTCCATGGTGTTGGAGGAATGCACGATGAGGTTCGCTTCGTCCTTCCACGCGGCGTAGCCGGGCAGCGGCTTGCCCTTGGCGAGGGCCGACGGCGCGAGGCCCGCGAGTCCGGCGGCGGCGGCGCCGCCCGCGCTGGTCATGAGGAATTTGCGACGGTTCCTGTCGAGGCTCGCTGTCATGGCATCTCCCGGGGTAGCACTGTTACCGAATTCTCCACACATTTCTCAGCCGCGCAAGCACCGCCACCGCTTTTCGCGCAAAGAGCGGCGCGCTATTCGAGGTCGGTATACAGCAGGCGCGGCTCGGCCGGCACGCTCTCCAGCGTGAAATAGACGCGTCCGATCTCGCGCCCGTCCTCGGTCTCGACCTGCACCTTCCAGCGCCCGGGCTGGTAGTTGGCCTTGTAGCCGTAGCCGCGGAAGCCCTCCTCGCGTCCGCCGACGATGTCGATCGGGATCGAGTCCTGCAGCAGCCAGCCGCGCCCGCCCGGCTCCCAGTACCAGCGCATGCGCACGCGGTCGGCGAATCGCGCGGGCGAGAACACGCGGAAGAACACGTACACCCGGTCGCCGGGCTGAGCGCGGAAGTCCTGGTCGCCGTGGTGCCAGAAGCGCCACCACGGCCGCTCGTGCGCCAGCGCGTAGCCCCGCTCGGTGCGCTCGACGCCGTGATAGACGCCGATGAAGGGGATCGACAGCGGCGCAGGCGGGATCACACGCAGCAGGTAGGCGGCGAGGAACGCGAGCAGCACCGCGCAGAGCGGCAGCAGCATCTGCCGGCGCACCTGCCCGAACAGCGCGCGACGGCGCCGCCGCACCCACCACGCAACGCCTGCGAGCGGCATCACGCCCGCCAGCATGGAAGCGACGAACACCCAGGTGCCGATCGAGCCGAGCGCGATCGGCACCACGATGGCGGCGAAGGACAGGTAACACAAGCCGAGCAGCGCGAACTTGAAATGCAGGCCGATCGCCTTGACGCGCCGCGACTCGTTCGCCACCAGCAGCGCCAGCAGGAAGGCGAGAAAGCCGAACGAGACCAGGAGCGAGCTGCTCTTGAAGAAGAAGATCGCATACAGGTTCATCAGCGCGCCGAGCGCGAAGTGGATCGCCGCCGAGCGGTACTCGTAGTACCAGTGCACGATGCGCGGCTGGCCGGCGAGCTCCACCGGCGGCGCCCCCTGCTCGAGCAGCATGTGCAGCAGCACCGCGGTGACCGCGGCCAGGTAGAGCGTTTGCTGCGCGATCGTGACCCAGGAATCGACGCGCCCGACCGTAAAGATGTCGAAGATGAAGCCGCCGGCGAAGAAGGCGACCACCACCTCGCGCTCGTTCTGCGCGAAGCGCAGCCGCAGGCGCTCGAACGCCGTCGCCGGGGCCGCCGGTACCTCGGGCTGCGTCATCGGAACGGCGATTGTACCGATCGTACGGTCGCGGCCCGCGCCAGCTTGTAGACTGCGGTCATGCAAGCCCGCTCCGCGCTCGCCGTGCTGCTGCTCTCGCTGGGGCTCCTCGCCGTCCCCGCGTCGTCCCCCGCCCAGCCGGATAAGCGCGTGGTCCACGTCGCACCGATCGAAGGCGTCATCGACCTGGGCCTCGCGCCCTTCGTGCGGCGCGCGATCGACGAGGCCGCGCAGGCCGGCGCGGCGGCGCTGGTGCTCGAAGTCAACACGTTCGGCGGGCGCGTGGACGCCGCGGTGCAGATCCGCGATGCGCTGCTCAACAGCCCGGTCAAGACCATCGCCTTCGTCAACAAGCGCGCCATCTCCGCCGGCGCGCTGATCAGCCTCGCCGCCGAGCACCTCGTCATGTCCGGCGGCAGCACCATCGGCGCGGCGACGCCGGTGCAGGCAGGAGCGCCGGGCGCCGCCGCCCAGCCGGTGCAGGAAAAGACCGTGTCCTACGTGCGCAAGGAGTTCCGCGCCACCGCCGAGAGCCGCAAGCGCCCGCCGCGGCTCGCCGAGGCGATGGTGGACGCCGACGTCGAGATCCGCGGCGTGATCGCCAAAGGCAAGCTGCTCACGCTGACGACCGACGAGGCGCTCAAGCACAAGCTCGCCGATTTTCGCGCCGATACCCTGGAAAGCGCGCTCGAAAAGCTGGGGCTCGGCGGCGCCGAGCTGCGGCGCGCCGCGCCCAACTGGGCAGAGAACGTGGTGCGCTTCCTGACCCACCCGGTGGTGAGCTCGCTGCTCATCAGCATCGCCATGATCGGCATTCTGATCGAGCTGCGCACGCCCGGCTTCGGCATTCCCGGCGCGGCGGGCGTGACAAGCCTGGCGCTATTCCTCTGGGGCCACTGGCTGGTGCAGCTCGCCGGGTGGGAAGAGCTGCTGCTCGCGCTCGGCGGCGTGGTGCTGCTCGCGCTGGAGCTGTTTGTCATTCCGGGATTCGGCATCGCCGGGATACTCGGCATCCTCGCGCTGCTCGCAGCGCTGGTGCTCAGCATGCTCGGCACGGGCGACACGCCACAATTCATGATGCTGGCCGCCACGCGCGTCGTGTTCGCGCTGCTCGCCGCCCTGGTGGCGAGCCTGGTGCTGCTGCGTTACCTGCCGCGCCTGCCCTTCGGGCGGCGCTTCGTCTTGCGCACCGGCCTGGCGTCGGCGCAGGGATATGCGTCAGCGCCGGAAAGCGACCGTCAGTGGCTGGGCAGGAAAGGCCGCGCATCGTCCCCGCTGCACCCGGCCGGCATCGCCGAAATCGACGGCCAGCGCCTGGACGTGGTCTCCGACGGGGAACTCGTCGAGGCGGGCGAGTTCATAGAAGTGATCCGCGTGGACAGTAACCGCGTCGTCGTCAGACGAATCGTCAACCCCAATGCAAAGGAGTGACCCATGACAGGGCTGGAGACAAGCCTCACCGGAGGTCTAGGATTGCTCATCCTGCTGGTGGCAGGCCTGGCACTGCTGCTGTACCTGGTGCCGGTGCCGCTGTGGATCGCGGCATGGGCCTCGGGCGCCTACGTGGGGCTGTTCACCCTGATCGCCATGCGGCTGCGCCGCGTGCCGCCCAGCACCATGATCACGGCGCGCATCAGCTCGGTGAAGGCCGGCATCGACGTCTCGCTGAACGACCTCGAGGCCCACTTTCTCGCGGGCGGCAATGTCGTGCGGGTCGTCAATGCCATGATCTCGGCGGACAAGGCCAACATCCCCCTGCCCTTCAAGCGCGCCGCGGCGATCGACCTCGCGGGACGCAACGTGCTGGAGGCGGTGCAGATGTCAGTGCTGCCCAAGGTGATCGAGACACCGCGCATCGCGGCGGTCGCCAAGGACGGCATCCAGCTGATCGTCGTCTCCCGCGTCACGGTGCGCACCAATATCGACCGCCTGGTGGGCGGTGCGGGCGAAGAGACGATCATCGCGCGCGTCGGCGAGGGCATGGTGAGCACCATCGGCTCGGCTACCAATCACAAGAGCGTGCTGGAGAACCCCGACCATATCTCCAAGCACATCCTCTCCAAGGGCCTGGACGCGGGCACCGCCTACGAGATCCTGTCCATCGACATCGCCGATGTCGACGTCGGCGCGAACATCGGCGCGAAGCTGCAGATCGACCAGGCCGACGCCGACAAGCAGATCGCGCAGGCCAAGGCCGAGGAGCGCCGCGCCATGGCGGTGGCGCTGGAACAGGAGATGCGCGCGCGCGTCGTGGAAGCCGAGGCCGAGGTGCCGCGCGCCATGGCGGAGGCCTTCCGCCAGGGCAATCTCGGCATCATGGACTACTACCGCATGAAGAACCTGCAGGCCGATACCGACATGCGCGGCGTGATCGCGGGCACCGGCGATGATCCCGCCGGCGCACCGAAGAAGTAGCCGGGGCCGCGATGCCGAAATCCGGTACCGAACTGCTGTTTCTCGGGCTGGTCATCGCCGGCTTCATGCTGTTCAACTACGTGGCGCAGCAGCTCGCGAAGAAAGCCCGCGCGCAGCAGGAGGCGACGGAGGCGGAACCGGCCGCAGAGGCGCCGGCGCCCGCACCTGAGGACGAGCCATTGCAGGACATCTGGGGGCGCGCGCCCGCGAAACCTCCGGCCGCACCCGAAGTTGTTGCACGCGCCGTACCGGAGCCGCAGGCCGCCCCGCCGCTGCCATCGCCCGGGCACCCGGGTGTCCGGCTGTTTCGGACGCGGAAGGATCTGCAACGCGCCATCGTCCTCATGACGGTGCTCGGACCCTGCCGCGCGCTCGAGCCGCACGAACGCCGCTAGCCAGCAACGTCCGCCTAGCGCAGCAGCCGTCGCACGAAGGCGCCGATCACCCAGGCGCGCACCAGCCAGGCGCGCAGCCGCGGCGAGCCGCTGGCGAGCGCCACCGCCACGCCGAGCCCGAGCACCAGCGGCTCGGCGACGGCTTGGCGCACGCCGCCCGCCGCGGCGGCGACCTGCGCCCGCTGCGCCGCCGAGCGCGAGACCAGCGCCTCGCGCCGCCGCGCGAGCGTCGCCAGCACCGCCCTCATTCGCGCGGCTCGAGCGCTTTTGCGTCGCGCTCGAGCTCGCCGAGGCTCGCGGCGAACGGGCGCGCGCGCGCTTCGCGCCGCACGCGCCACGCGATCAGCGCCGCTGCGGCGAGAAACGCCAACGCCAGGCCCGCGGCCACCGCGACGCGATGCTCGGGCGCCACCGACATCACCAGCGCCACCGCGCCGAAGCCGAGCGCAAGCGCAGCGAGCAGGATCGCCGCCACCGCGCCCACCATGATGAGCACCAGGCGCGCGAGCAGCTCCTGCATCTCGACGCTGAGCAGCTCGAGCCGCGTGCGCGCGAGCCCGAGCAGCGTGGCAAGCAGGCCTTGCACCGACTGCAGCAGGCCCACGGCTACTTCCGCCCGAGGAGCAGCCCGAGCACCAGGCCGACGCCCGCGGCAATGCCGAGCGCCGCCCAGGGGTTGCGGCGCACCTGGTCCTCGATCTCGCGCGCGGCCTCGCGCGCGCTGTCGCCCGCGGCCGCACCCGCCTCGCCCAGGCGCTCGCCCGACTCGGCGGCGGCGGCCGCGAGCAAGCCCTCGGCGTCGCGCACCACGGCGCGCAGGTCGGCCATCAGCTTTTCGGTTGTGGCAGGATCCATCGCAAAGCCTCCTCCGTTAAGCGGCGATTGTATATTCCGTGGATGGCCGGCCTGTCCGAACGGCATTACCTCACCCCGCTGTTCGAGCCGGCCGCGGTCGCGGTGATCGGCGCCACCGAGCGCGCGGGCGCTGTCGGCGCGGTGCTGACGCGCAACCTGCTCGAGGCAAGGTATCAAGGCACGCTGTTTGCGGTGAATCCCAAGCATCGCTCGGTGCACGGGGTGCCCTGCTTCGGCGCCATCGGCAAGGTACCGGGACGCGTCGACCTGGCGGTGATCGCGACGCCGGCGGCCACCGTGCCCGACATCATCGAGCAATGCGGCAAGGCCGGCGTGCGCGCGGCAGTGGTGATCAGCGCCGGATTCTCGGAAACCGGGCCCGCCGGCGCGAAGCTGGAGCGGGCCCTGCTGGAGAACGCGCGGCGCCATCACTTGCGGCTCGTCGGCCCCAACTGTCTTGGCCTGATGCGCCCTGCGCTCGGGCTGAACGCCACCTTCGCGCGCGGCGCGGCGCTGCCCGGCTCGCTCGGCCTGGTGGCGCAGTCGGGCGCGGTGTGCACCGCGATGCTCGACTGGGCGCGCCCGAACGGCATCGGCTTTTCGAGCGTGGTGTCGCTCGGCGGCTCCACCGACGTGGATTTCGGCGAGATCATCGACTACCTGATCGGGGATCCGGCGACCGAGCACATTCTGCTGTACATCGAAGGCGTGCGCAGCGCGCGGCGCTTCGTCTCGGCGCTGCGCGCCGCGGCGCGCGTGAAGCCCGTCATCGTGCAAAAGGTCGGGCGCCACCCGGCGGGCTCGCGCGCCGCAGTGTCGCATACCGGCGCCATCGTCGGGCTGGACGACGTGTTCGACGCGGTGGTGAAGCGCGCGGGCGTGGTGCGCGTGAAGACGATCGGCCAGATGGTCGCCGCGGCGCAAGCGCTCGCGGCGCACGTGCGCCCGCGCGGCGACCGGCTCGCCGTGGTCACCAACGGCGGCGGCCCGGGCGTGATGGCCGCCGACCGCGCCGCCGACCTCGGCATTCCGCTCGCCGAGCTCGCGCCCGCCACCCTCGAGGCGCTGAAGCCGGCGCTGCCCGCGAACTGGTCGCACGGCAACCCGCTCGACCTGATCGGCGACGCCGATGCCAAGCGCTACCGCGCCGCGGTCAGCGCATGCCTCGGCGACGACGGCGTCGACGGCGTGCTCGCCATCCTTACGCCGCAGGCGATGACCGAGCCCGATGCGGCCGCCGCGGCGCTGATCGAGGCGGCGCGCGGCTCGTCGAAGCCGGTGCTGGCGTGCTGGATGGGCGACGAGCAGACCGCGGCGGCGCGCCGGCGGCTCGCCGCAGCGCGCATCCCCGTGTTCCGCACGCCCGATCCGGCCGTGGACATGTTCGGCCACGTGTCGGCGTTCTACCGCAACCAGCGCGCCCTGCTGCAGACGCCGGGACCGGTGGCCGCGCCGGACGCGCCCGATCTCGCCACCGCGCGCGCGATCGTGGACAGCGCGCTTGCCGCGCGCCGCAGCGTGCTCTCGGAAATGGAATCGAAGGCGCTGCTCGCGGCATTCGCCATCCCCATCGCCCGCACCGTCGTCACGCGCTCGGCGCACGAGGCGATGCTGGTCGCGGGCGAGATCGGCTTTCCGGTGGCGATGAAGATCGACTCGCCCGAGATCACGCACAAGAGCGACGTGAACGGGGTGCGCCTCAACCTCGGCAACGCGCAGGCGGTGCGCGCGACCTGGGAGGAGATCGTCGCCGAGGCCAAGCGCCTGCGGCCCGAGGCCAAGGTAAACGGCGTCACCGTCGAGCCGATGGTGCGCCGCGCGCACGGCCGCGAGCTGATGGTCGGGGTCATCCGCGACCCGGTGTTCGGGCCGGCGATCGTGTTCGGCACCGGCGGCACGGCGGTGGAGGTGCACCGCGACCGCGCCGTGGCGCTGCCGCCGCTCAACGCCTTCCTCATCGCCGACATGATCCGCGGCACGCGCGTGGCGAAGCTGCTCGGGCCGTTTCGCCGCATGCCGCCGGTGGACATGGCGGCGCTGGAGAGCATCCTGCTGCGCGTCTCGGAGATGGTGTGCGAGCTGCCCGAGCTCGCCGAGCTCGACATCAACCCGCTGATCGCGGATGCGTCGGGCGCCATCGCCGTCGACGCCCGGGCCGTGCTGCAGCCCGGCGCGCCGCAGCGCGACCGCTACGGCCACATGGCGATCCACCCCTATCCGGCACACCTCGTCGGCACCTGGCGGCCCGCCGAGGGGCCGGAAGTCACGCTGCGGCCGATCCGCCCGGAGGACGCGCAGATGGAGCAGGCGTTCGTGAAGAGCCTGTCGGCCGAGACGCGCTACTTCCGCTTCATGGACACGCTGCGCGAGCTCACGCCGCAGATGCTGGTGCGCTTCACGCAGATCGACTACGACCGCGAGATGGCGTTCGTCGCCACGGTGCCCGAGGACGGCCGCGAGGCGGAAATCGGCGTCACGCGCTACGTCGCCAATCCCGACGGCGAGAGCTGCGAGTTCGCGGTGGTGATCGCCGACGGCTGGCAGCGCCGCGGCCTCGGGCGGCGCATGATGGAGCAGCTGATCGACGTGGCGCGCGCGCGCGGGCTGCGCGCCATGGTCGGCCATGTGCTCGCCGAGAACCGCGGCATGCTGGCGCTGTGCCAGAAGCTGGGCTTCGGCGTCGCCGACAGCGCCGAAGGTCCGATCGTGAAGCGCGTGAGGCTCGCGCTGACGGAGCGCTGAGCCGCTACAGGCCGAGGTTGCGCGCCACGCGCAGGGCCTGGGCGCTGCGCGCGTCTTCCCTGGGCACCACCGCGGCGACCGCAGCCCAGTCGGCACCCTGCAACAACTGGGCGGCGCGCGGCATGATCGTGCTTTCCTCGGTCGCCATGTGGCTGCGGTAGTACGCAAAGAAAGTGGCCGCCGCGGCTTCGAGATCGGCGCGCGGCGCAAAGCCGCCGTTGGCGGCGTTCTCCAGGCGCTCGAGCAGCGCTTCGCCCGCGTACGCGATGACGCGGTGCTCCTGCAGCAGCCGGTTGACCGGCAGGCGCAGGGCCGGATCGCGCTCGACCATGCGCTCGAAGGCCACGTCCTCGCGCGGGTGGTGCACGCCGTCGGCATAGTGGCGCAGCCACAGCACGATGTCGCGCATCAGCTCGTAATTGGGCTGCTCGCCCGAGTGGAACAGCGTGACTTCCTTCTCCAGCATGTCGAGCAGCCGGCCGAAGCGCACGTGATCGGCGTGCCAGGCGGCAATCGGGTCAACCATGATTCACATCAGACAACGCGCCGCGGCGCGGCGCTTGATCTGGATCAAGCGCCGCGCGCGCCCGATTGAGGCGCGCAATGGCGCGCATCGCCCGATTCGATTGGAGTCCCGCCCCTGCCCGACGTATCCTTGAGCGATTCGCTCAAGGAAGAACCCATGACCGTCCGCGAAGGCAGTCTCGACGCCCCCACCCGCCACCCTCTCGACTGGCGCAATCCCGAGTTCTACGACGAGCACAAGCTCGACGCCGAGCTCGAGCGGGTCTACGACATCTGCCATGGGTGCCGGCGCTGCGTGAACCTGTGCACCGCGTTCCCGACGCTGTTTGACCTGATCGACGAATCCAAGACGATGGAGATCGACGGCGTCGCCAAGAGCGATTTCTGGAAGGTCGTCGACCAGTGCTACCTGTGCGACATGTGCTACATGACCAAGTGCCCGTACGTGCCGCCGCATCCCTGGAACGTGGACTTCCCGCACCTGATGCTGCGTGCCAAGGCGGTCAAGTTCCGGCGCCATGGCGCGGGACTGCGCGACCGGCTGCTGTCCTCGACCGACGCGCTCGGCAAGCTTGCGGCGATCCCGGTGGTGGCGCAAACGGTGAACGCCATGAACCGGCTGCCGGCGGCGCGCGGCGTGATGGAGAAGACGCTCGGCGTGCACCGCGAGCGCAAGCTTCCCGATTACGCCAGCCGCAAGTTCCGCTCGACGGCTGCGCCGAGCCGCGCCCGCGCCGTGAAGGACGGCAAGAACACGCCCGGCAAGGTGGCGATCTTCTCGACCTGCTACGTGAACTACAACGAGCCCGGCATGGGCCACGACCTGCTCGCGCTGCTCGAGCACAACGAGATCCCCTACGTGCTGGTCGAAAAAGAGGCCTGCTGCGGCATGCCCAAGCTCGAGCTCGGCGACCTCGAGGCGGTGGCGAGGCTGAAGGACCTGAACATCCCGCCGCTCGCGCGCCTGGCGCGCGAGGGCTACGCCATCCTCGCCCCGGTGCCTTCCTGCGCGCTCATGTTCAAGCAGGAGCTGCCGCTCATGTTCCCGGACGAGGCCGAGGTGAAGCGCGTGCAGGAGGCGATGTTCGACCCGTTCGAGTACTTCGTGACGCGCGCGAAGGACGGCCTGCTGAAGAAGGACTTCAAGGCGAAGCTCGGCAAGGTCTCGTACCACATCCCGTGCCACTCGCGCGTGCAGAACATGGGCCAGAAGACGCGCGAGATGCTGGAGATGGTGCCGGGCACGGAGCTCACGACGGTGGAGCGCTGCGCGGGCCACGACGGCACCTGGGGCGTGAAGCGCGAGTACTTCGACAACTCGATGAAGATCGGCCGCCCGGTGTTCCGGCAGATGGCCGAGCCCGGCCCCGACTACGTCAGCTCCGACTGCCCGATCGCCGCGCGCCACATCCTGCAGGGCATGGGCGATGAAGCGGGCAAGGCCGCGAAAGCCCATCCCCTCACGCTGCTGCGCAAGGCTTACGGCATCTAGGCTCGTCCTCGCGGCGCTCCTCGCCGGCTGCGTGCAGCTCACGCCGCCGCCCGGGGCGCCGTTCGCCTTCGGCGTGCTCGGCGACACGCCCTATTCGGCGCCCCAAGCGCGCGCGCTCGACGGCCTGATCGAGCGCATCAACGCGCAAGACCTCGCTTTCGTCGTGCACGTGGGGGACATCGGCACCAGCGCGCGGACGCAGGCCTGCGGCGACACCTGGCTCGAAGCGCGCCGGCAGCAGTTCGCGAAGCTGCGCGCGCCCTTCGTGCTGCTCCCCGGCGACAACGAGTGGAGCGACTGCGCGAGGCACGGCGCAGATGCGAACGCGCGCCTTGCGCGCTGGCGCGAGCTGTTCTGCTTCGAGGTTCCGCGCCTCGCGCTCGAGCGCCAGCCGCGGCATTGCGAGAACGTGCGCTGGCACCGGGACGGCATGGCGTTCATCGGCCTGAACGTGCCAGGGGGCGGGAAGCCGGGCCTCGGCGACGCGCGCATGGCGGCGACGCTCGAATGGCTCGACGAGAGCCTCGCGCTCGCCGAAGCGCGCGGCGCAACCCGCATCTTCATCTTTATGCATGCCGATCCGCGCTTCGAGCGCGTCGGCACGGGCGATGCCTACGGCCGGCTGCGCGCGGTACTCGCGACCCATGCCGCGTGGTTCGCCGGCCGCCTCGTCCTCGTGCATGGGGACACGCACGTGTACCGAGACGACGGGCCCTTGCCGGGACTGCGCCGCCTCGAGCCGTGGGGCGCGCCGTTCGTGTCCTGGCTGCGCATCTCGATCGCCGGCGGCTGGCCGCGCGTCGACGCCGGCTGGTAGCCGGCTTCAGCGCACCACGCTGTCGATGACCACCTCGACGCCGCTCGCGTCGCTCGGCACCGGCGTGCTCGCGCCCTGCAGGTCGCCGGCCTGCGGCTTCGCCTGGCCCGAGCGCGACACGCGCGCCGTCACCACGATGCGCGGGAACGACGACAACTCGGCGCCGGGCGCCATCGCCATCGAGTCGTCGAGCGCGAACTCGAGCGGCAGCTCGCTCGCCTTGCGCCGCAGGATGGCGAGGGGCATCGGCGGGCCCTCCGCCGCGCGCGCGTAGATGAACACCGTGTCCCCGGCGCCGTACTTTCCCGTGAGCGCGGGCGCGATGCGTACCGAGCCGCGCAAGGCCGCCGCCGGCGGCGCGGCGGGTTGCGGCGCGGCGGCCGCCGCCGCCGGCGGCGCGGCGGGTTGCGGCGCGGCGGCCGCCGCCGGCGGCTTGCCGCCGGCCAGCTGCATCGCCTCCGCCACATTGGCGCGGATGGCGCGCGCGTCATTCGAATCCGGCGGCACCAGCGGCAGCATGCGCCGCCAGTAGTCCGCGGCCGCCTTGAAGTCCTTGCGCTCGAACGCCACCGTGCCAGCGAGCGCCAGCGCCTTCAGGTTGTTCGGGTCGATCTCGAGCGCGCGCAGGATGAGCTTCTCCGGCTCGCCCTGCAGATTGCGCCCGCTCGTCATGGCGAGCGCATCGGCGAAATCGGCAAGCAGCTGCGCGTCGCGCGGCGCGCGGCGCGCGCCCTCGGCGTACGCGTTGACCGCCTCGGAAAAGCGCCCGAGCACGGCGTAGGAGCGCCCGAGCATCGCCCAGCCGCCCGCGTCCTCCGGGTTCTCGCGCAGGCGCGCGGCGAGCTTCGCCACCATGCCCTCGAACTCGTGCGCCCCGACCGGCGCCTGCGCCGCGCGCGGGGACAGCGCATCGGGCGAGCCCACGGCAAGATAGACCGCCAGCGCGGCGAGCGGCACGGCAAGGCCGACGAGCACCGCCGCGCGCCGGCCGCCGCGCGGCGCGCGCGTCTCGCCGCTGGCGGCTTCCACGTCATCCAGCAGCCGCGCCTCGAGCTCGGCGCGCGCCTTCTCGTGCTCCGGCGCGGCGAGCTTGCCGGCCGCGAGATCGGCGTCGAGCTCGCGCATCTGGTCGCGGTAGACGGCGATGTTGGCGTCGCGCCGGGTGATCGGGCTCGCGCTGCGCTGCAGGAGCATGGGCCGGATCACGAACAGCAGCGCGGCCGCGGCCAGCGCACCGCCGATCGACCAGAACAGGATCATTCGAGGAGCTTCTCGGCGCGCGCGCGCTCCGCGTCCGACAGTTGCGGCGCGGGCGCGCGGCGCCGCCTGAGCCGGCGCACCAGGACGATCACGCCGAGCGCGAGCAGCAGGAACGGCCCGGCCCACAGCGCGAGGGTGCTGGCCTTGAGCGGCGGCCGGTACAGCACGAAATCGCCGTAGCGCGCCACCATGAAGTCGATCACGTCCTGCTCGCTCGCGCCTCCTTTCAGCTGCTCGCGGATCTGGTTCCTGAGATCGACCGCAAGCGGCGCGTTGGACTCGGCGAGCGTCTGGTTCTGGCACACGAGGCAGCGCAGCTCGTGCGCGAGGCCGGCGACGCGCTTTTCCAGCGCCGGGTCGGCTTGCGCGGCGGCGAGGCCCGCGATCATTGCCAGGAGCAGCAGGCTAGATCTCACGCGCGAGCTCCTGCAGCAGCGGCTGCACCCTCTTGCGCGATGCTTCGGGCGTGAGCGGGCCGATGTGCTTGTAGCGGATGACGCCCTTGCGGTCGATGACGTAGGTCTCGGGCACGCCGTAGACGCCGTAGTCGATGCCGATGCGGCCGGTGGCGTCGAACACGGAGAACTCGTAGGGGTCGCCGTTTCGCTTCAGCCACGGCAGCGCATCGCTGCGCGCGTCCTTGTAGTTCAGGCCGACCACCGGGGCGAGCCCGGACTGCGCGAGCGCGGTGATCACCGGGTGCTCCACGAGGCACGGCGGGCACCACGATGCCCACACGTTCAGCACCCACGCCTTCCCGAGCATCTCCTTCTGCGAGAACGTCTTGTCGGGGGCGTGCAAGAGCGGCAGCTCGAACACGGGCGCCGGCTTGCCGATGAGCGGCGAAGGCACTTCGCGCGGGTTGAGCGTCAGGCCCACGCCGAGCAGCAGCACCAGGGCGGCGAACGCCGCCACCACCCAGCCGAGCTTCACGCCGTGGCCTCCGCGGCTTCACGCCGCCGCGCGGCCGTCGCCACGCGGTAGCGCCGGTCGCTCGCCGCGAGCAGACCCCCGAGCGCCATCAGCAGGCTCCCGCCCCAGATCCAGTCGATGAAGGGCTTCACCTGCGCCTTCACCAGCCAGGCGCCGCCCGCCAGCGGATCGCCGAGCGACACGTACAGGTCACGCGTGAGGCCGACGTCGATCGCAGCTTCGGTCATGGTCTGCTCCTGCACGGTGTAGACGCGGCGCTCGGGGAACAGCACCGCCACCGGCCTGCCCTCGCGCGTGACCGCGACCCGCGCCTGCGACGCGCGGTAGTTCGGCCCGTTCACCGGGCGCACCGATTCGAGGCGGAACGCGTAATCGCCGAGCGTGATGGTATCGCCGGGGCGCATGTTCGCGTCCTGCTCGGTTTCGTAGCCTTTCACCAGCGCGACGCCGACCACGAACACCGCCACGCCGACGTGCGCGAGCACCATGCCGTAGTGCGAGCGCGTCTGCCGCAGCCGCCCGCGCAGGCTGAGCAGCGCCGTCACCACGATCCAGATCGCGAGCGCCAGGCTGAAGCCGACCAGCGCGTGCCACTGGCCGAAGGCGAACGGCAGCGCGAGGCCCACGACGAGGCTCACGCCGAGCGCCCAGCGCAGCATCACCACGAGCTCGGGGAGGCTCGCGCGCGTCCAGCGCGCGAGCGGCCCGACGCCCATGAGGAACAGCGCCGGCGCCATCAGCGGCGCGAATACGGTGTCGAAGTACGGGGGCCCGACCGAGATCTTGCCGCCGCTGAGGGCGTCGAGCGCGAGCGGATACAGCGTGCCCAGCATCACCGCGCCGGCCGCCGCCGCGAGCAGCACGTTGTTCGCGAGCAGCAGCGACTCGCGCGACAGGGGCGCGAACTCGCCCCCGAGGCCGATGCGCGCGGTGCGCAAGGCGTAGAGCACGAGCGGGCCGCCGATGGCGAAGGCGAACAGGCCGAGGATGAACACGCCGCGCGCCGGATCGACGGCGAAGGCGTGCACCGAGGTGAGCACGCCCGAGCGCACGAGGAAGGTGCCGAGCAGCGACAGGCCGAAGGCGACGATGGCGAGCAGCACCGTCCAGCTGCGGAACGCGCCGCGCTTCTCGGTCACCGCGAGCGAGTGGATGAGCGCGGTGCCGATGAGCCAGGGCATGAAGGAGGCGTTTTCCACCGGATCCCAGAACCACCAGCCGCCCCAGCCGAGCTCGTAGTAGGCCCAGCCGCTGCCGAGCGCGATGCCGAGCGTGAGGAACGCCCACGCCACCGTGGTCCAGGGCCGCGACCAGCGCGCCCAGGCCGCATCGAGCCGGCCCGAGAGCAGCGCCGCGACCGCGAAGGCGTAGGCCACCGAAAAGCCCACGTAGCCCATGTAGAGCATCGGCGGGTGGATCACCATGCCCGGGTCCTGCAGCAGCGGGTTCAGGTCGCGCCCGTCGGCGGCCGCCGGCAGCAGGCGATCGAACGGATTCGAGGTGAACAGCATGAACGCGAGAAAGCCCGCGCTCACCAGCCCGAGCACGCCGAGCACGCGCGCGGTCATTTCTTCCGGCAGGTGCGCGCTGAACAGCGTCACCGCGAACATCCACAGGCCGAGCATCGAGCACCAGAGCAGGAACGAGCCCTCGTGACCGCCCCAGGCGCCGGAGATGCGGTAGTGCAGCGGCAGCGCGCTGTTGGAGTTCTGCGCCACGTACTGCACCGAGAAGTCGTTGACGGCGAAAGAGTACACGAGGCAGCCGAAGGCGAAGGCGACGAGCAGCGCCTGCGCCTGCGCCGCCGGGCGGGCGACACCCATCCACCCCGCGTCGCCGCGCGCCGCGCCGGCGAGCGGCAGCGTGCCCTGCACCAGCGCCACGACGAGGGCGAGCGAGAGCGCCAGCTGGCCGAGTTCGGGGATCATTTGACCTGCAGCGTCTTCTGCGCCTGCTCGAGCGCGTGCGCGGCCTCGGGCGGCATGTAGTTCTCGTCGTGCTTGGCGAGCACTTCGCGCGCGCGGAACACGCCGTCGGCGCCGAGCGCACCCTGCGCCACCACGCCCTTGCCCTCGCGGAACAGATCCGGCAGCGCGCCGCTGTAGACCACCGGGATGCTCCTCGCCGTGTCGGTAACCAGGAAGCGCACCTCGACGCCCTCGCGCTTGACGCTGCCCGTTTCCACCATGCCGCCGATGCGGAAGGTCTTGCCCTGCGGCGCCTCGTTGGCCGCCACCTGCGACGGCGTGAAGAAGAACACGAGGTTCTTCTCGAACGCCGAGAGCACCAGCGCCGCGGCGACGCCGAGCGCGGCGAGCCCGACGGCGATGGCCGCCAGCCGCTTATGTCTTGGCTTCACGCGCGCGCCTCCTCAGAAGAACGACTTCCATCGCCAGGCCGGCGAGGGTCACGGCGTACGACCCCCAGACATAGAAGCCGTATCCGCCCATCGCCCAGAACTCGCTCCAACCGCCCCAGTTCATTCCCGCTCCTTGATGATGCAGCGCACGCGCGCCAGCGTCGTCGCGATGCTGTAGGCCCAGAACGCCAGCGCCATCAGCAGCATGCCCGTGAGCATGGTGCTCGCCATGCTCGGCGCACGCGTCAGGCTGACGGAAGCGCCCTGGTGCAGGGTGTTCCACCACTGCACCGAGTAGTAGATG
The DNA here is from genome assembly GCA_035459025.1 of Burkholderiales bacterium. Classification (GTDB taxonomy): domain Bacteria; phylum Pseudomonadota; class Gammaproteobacteria; order Burkholderiales; family SG8-39; genus JAABQT01. Next base: position 169,327 of record DATHYT010000094.1, read on the forward strand.
ATGGGCACGTTCACCACGCCGACGATTGCCAGCACCGCGCCCGCCCGATCGGCGCGGCGCGGCTCGTCGATCGCCGCCTGCAATGCCATGAATCCTAGATACAGGAACAGCAGAATAAGTTCCGAGGTGAGTCGCGCGTCCCACACCCAGTAGGCGCCCCAGGTCGGCCGGCCCCAGAGCGAGCCCGTCCACAGCGCGAGGAACGTGAACAGCGCACCGGTGGGCGCGATTGCGCTCGCCATCATCGCCGAAAGCCGCGTATTGAACGCCAGGCCGATCGCCGCCCAGAACGCCATGACGACGTAGAGGAACATCGACATCCAGGCCGCCGGCACGTGGATGAAGATGATGCGGTAGGCCTCGCCCTGCTGCGCGTCGGTCGGCGCCACGAAAAAGCCCACGTACAGGCCGGCGGCCGCGAGCAGCGCGGCGAGCGCTCCGCTCCAGCGCGCGAGCGTCCCGGCGAGCGGGAAGAACGTCTGCGGCGACGCGAACCAGTACCACTTTATGGCTGCACTCATTCAGTCGAAATCCTCAAGGCCGCCGCGATCGCCCAGGGGGCAAACGCCGCGGCAACCACCAGCAAGGCTGCAAGCAGCTGCAGCTGTCCCTGCGGCGACAGCCCCGCCGCCGCCATGTCCACGCTGCCCGCGCCCATGATCAGCACCGGCACGTACAGCGGCAGCACCAGCAGCGACAGCAGCACACCGCCGCCGCGCAGCCCCAGCGTCAGGGCGGCGCCGATGGCGCCGATCAGGCTCAGCACCGGCGTACCGAGGAGCAATGATAAGGCAAGTGTGCCGTAGAGCGATTGAGGTAGGTCATACTGCAAGGCGATAACGGGCGCGATCACTACCAGCGGCAATCCCGACACGAGCCAGTGGGCAAGCACCTTGGCGCTGGCGACGACGCCGAGCGGCGTCGCCCCGAGCAGGAGCTGCTCGAGCGTGCCGTCGGCGTGGTCGGCGGCAAAGAGGCGCGCGAGCGACAGCATCGAGGAGAGCAGCGCCGCCACCCAGATGACCCCGGGCGCCACCAGGCGCAGCAGGTTCGGCTCGGCGCCGATCCCCAGGGGAAAGAGGCTCGCCACGATGACGAAGAAAAGGAGCGCCGTGCCCACGTCGCTCGGCCGGCGCAGGGCGAGCAGCAGGTCGCGGGTGACGATCGTGCGCGCGGCGTCGAGCACGTCAGGCGATGACCAGCTCGACGACGCGCGTTGCCGCCATGCCTGGGTCCTGGTGCGTGGAATAGACCACCGCGCCGCCGCGCCCGGCGTGGCCTTCGAGGATACCGCGCAGCATCGCCACCCCCGCCGTATCGAGCGCGGTGAAGGGCTCGTCGAGAAGCCACAACGGCACGGACGCGCTCAACCACAGGCGCGCCAGCGCCGCGCGGCGCCGCTGGCCCTGCGAGAGCTTCTTCACCAGCGCCGCGCCGGCCAAGCCGAACCGCGCGAGCGCATCGCGGATCGCCGCCCCCGGGACGGGCATGCCCGCCAGCCGGCAGGCGATCGACAGGTTTTCCTCGGTGCTAAGGTCGTCCTTCACCGCCGGCGCGTGGCCGAGGTAGACGATGTGGCGCGCGTACTCCTCGCGCAGGCGCTGGATCGGCGCGCCGTTCCAGCGCACCTCGCCCGCCTGCGGCGCGAGCAGGCCGCACAGGATGCGCAGGAGGCTCGTCTTGCCGCTGCCGTTGGCGCCGGCGATGCGCAGCAGCTCGCCCGCGCGCAATTCGAAGGAAAGGCCGCGGAACAGCGTGCGGCCGCCGCGCTGGCAATCGAGGTTGGATGCGTCGAGCCCCCGGTATTGTTGCAGAAAGTCGCGTCGGGCCGCAGTCGGCGCGACGCGCCGGGCTGATCTGCATCAAGGCCGCGCCACGCGTTTGTCCCGGATGACTTGCATTTGCGCCACGCGGTCGCAATGGCTCCGCCGGCACTTGAACCGGCGAGACCATCCTAGCGAGTGTCTGATTGGCAGTCCACCCGCATCCCTTGATCTAGATCAGACGCAGCGCACAAAACGGCGGTAGCTTTCGTACCCTACTATCCCTGCGGGGCGTGCCGATTGGCGTGTGTGTTTGATCCCGCATTGTAACCGCTCCGCCGGCCACCGCGCGGCGGGTGCTCTCGGC
>DATHYT010000095.1:0-3476 GCA_035459025.1 Burkholderiales bacterium
TGCCGCAGGCCTCGCGCGTATCGGTGCGATCCTGCACCACGTCGAAGGCGTAGCCGTCGGACGAGGTGAGCTTCGTGACCGGGAAGTAGCGCTGGTTCTCGACGTGATAGCGCGCGAGCACCGCGCCCGCGGCGAGCAGCACGACGATGATGAGCGCTTTGCGCATGCTAAATGGGGACAGACCTCATTTTTCCCGTCGGAGGATCGGAAAAATGAGGTCTGTCCCCAATTAATAGCACGGCGTCCACGCGGCCGGCTTGTCCCAGACGATGTCGCCCGCCCGCAGCTCGACGCCCGCCACCACCTGGCGGTTGCCAGGCTGGTCGATGCGCACGCCCACTTCGCCGCCCGAGACACCCACCACCTCCCCGCGGATCCACTCCGAGAGCGCGATGCCCACCGGCATCTCGCGGCACACGGCCTGCCCTTGCCTGCCCACCGCCTTCATCGCCTCTTCGGCGTGCTTTCTCTGCGCGAGCATCATCGGCGTGGCGTAGCCGGCGATCTGGTCGTCTTTCCACGGCCCGCGATAGACGTCGCCCGTCGGCCATCGGTACGTCCCCTCGCCGTCGCGCTGGTCGTTCCGGTAGCCGCCCTCGTAGCTCTCGCCCTGCCACGGCCCGCGGCCCCAGCTGTACTTGCCGCGCCCCTCTTTCTGATCGTCCACGAACGTGCCCTCGTAGCGGTCCCCGTTCGGCCAGCGCTTCACGCCGAAGCCGTGTTTCTTGCCCGCCTTGAAGCCGCCAGCGTAGCTGGCGGTGCCGCTCGCGCGGCCCTCGCCCTCCGCGAGCCCGTTCACGCAGGGGCCGGCGTAGGAGGACTGGAGCTCGGGGTCGAGGACTTTGCAGTCCTGCGCTGCTGCGTTCGAGCACGCGACGAACGCCAGAGCGGCAAGGAAGCGCCGGCAGTAGAAATACATCTCGGCTTTTTTGGCCGGGAGATTCATCCGGCCAAAAAAGCCGAGACCATGGAAGATCGAATCAAGGCACCGCGGAATCTCCCGGCCCAGAAAGCCGAGACCATGGAAGATCGAATCAAGGCACCGCGGAATCTCCCGGCCAAAAAAGCCGAGACCATAGGGCTCTGATCGAAGGCTTCTGCGTGTTGTCATCGCTTGCGTGCAGTTAACGGCAGTAAGAGCACTAAAAATCCCACGCCACGGTCACATTATTCAATCCCACGCCCAGGCGAGGGCCGTCCTTACGCAACCTTGCATCGCGGCGCGCCTCCCAGGCGATCGAGCCGAGCCAGTATCCCACGAGCGACCCCGCGACCGTGTCGGAGACCCAGTGCTCGCGGCTGCCGGCGCGCGCGGCGTTGGTGAGGGCGGCAAGGCCATAGAGCCAGGGCATGCCGAATTCCTTGGCGTAGGGCGTCACGGCCGCCCACATCACCGCCGCGTGGCGCGACGGAAAGCTGTGCAAGCGGTCTTCGTTGGTGAAGGCGTCGAATTCGCCCGCGCCCAGGCCCTGGTCGGGGCGCGCGCGGCCCACGGCGCGCTTCACGACCTCGGTGCCGGCGAAGGCGAGCGCGCCGGCTTCCAGCGCCGCCACCCCCGCGTCCGAGAGGCGCGGGCGCGACTCGTCGAGCGCGAACAGGCCCGAGAGCCCGATCGCGGCGACCGGCAGCGCGTCGCCCCACTTCACGCCGCGCTCGAGCCATTTGTCGTCGGCGTGGCGGCGCGCGTAGCGCTCGACCGGCTTGTCGAGGGCGGCGGAGGCGAGCACCAGCCCGGTGCCGAGCACAAGGCCGTCCACCCAGCTCGCCTCGCCGCTCGCGCGCCCCATGGCGCGCGCGTCGTCGGCGAGGAAGTCGGGCCAGCGCCGCGCGCCGAGCGCGGGCAGGTGGTAGTCGTCCTCCATGTCGCCGAAGCGCCGCAGGCCGTCCAAGTCGTGGCGGTCGAACACGTTCCTCTCCATGAGCCGCGCCAGGTCCCCGGGCGAGACCACCATCTGGCCGACGTCGCGCGTCCAGGGCGCAAGCGACAGGTTGGCCGTGGCGCGCGTGTCCTTGGTGAGCATGGCGTTCAGCGCCATCTGCATGAAGATGCCCTTGTCGCGGTACGGGCTCTCCGGCGTGCCGGGCGAGGTGATGTCGTTGCCGTTGGTCCAGGTGTACCAGGCGCCCACCTCGAAGCCCGAGGCGAAGCGGCGCTTGAGCTCCACGCGCACGCCCTCGTCCTTGGCGAGAAAGCGCCCGGCGCGCAGCGTCCCGGTGAGCCCCTGTGCCATGCGGTAGTGCAACGAAGCGATCGCCGTCAGCGTCTTGTAGTCGCGATAACCCCAGCCCTCGAAGTCGCGCTGGCGCAGCGCGTCCACGGCGAGGTCCGCCGCCCAGCCGCCGTCCGGCGCGAGGTACAGGACCTGCCCGCCCGCGCCCGAGTACATCTCCTCGTAGATGCCCAGGCTCGCGCGCGCGTAGACGCGCTCGGCCGGATGGTAGTACTGGTTGAAGAGCGCCTTCAGCAGCTTCGCATCCGCCGCGCGCCGGTACTCGGCGACGTCGGTGCGCACGTGCGGCAGCAGGCTGTTCGAGGGCTGCGTCACGTCGCTCACGTTCTCGGCGAGCGTGAGCTTGGCCTCGCTGTTGAAAAAGGTGCGCGGCGCGAGCGCGCGGTCCCAGGTGGCGAGCGCCGAGAGGTCGAGCTTGAGCGCGCCGCTCGGGTCGTTGAAGAAGGTCGAGAGGCCGGGTCGGATACGGAACGTGCCGCCCGCGAGGTCCGCGCGATAGCCGAAGAGCTGCGGCACCGTGTCCTGCACCACCACGTCCTCGGGCAGCGGCTCCTGGAAGGCGGCGAGCGCGGCCTCGCGGTCGGCGTCGCGCTCGGCGCCTGCGGGCTCGGCGTAGGCGATCGCCACGGTCTGCGCCAGGCGCTCGCGCGTGGTCATGCCGTTGAAGTAGCGCTGCAGCGCCTTCGCGTCGGCGAAGCTGTAGGTGGCGAAGGCGAGCGCGCCCTGCTTGTACGTGACGCGGAGCTCGCGCACTTCGAGCGGCGCAAACGAGAGCAGGGTGCGCGCGGCGCGGCCCACGGCGCGCGGCATCGAGGCGATGCGGGTGTTGGCGAGCGTCGCTTCCAGCCTGCCGTTGGCGTACGCGGTGTGGATGTCGTCGTAGCCCTGCTGCGCGAGGGCGCGGCGCAAGCGCGCCTCGTGCGCCGGGTCCTCGCGCCACTGCGCTTCGCTCGGGCGCGGGTTGATCTTGGTGTAGGGCGCGGGCTCGTTCAGCTTGGGCACGAACTCCTTCGCCTCGAGCGGGATCGAGATCCAGGCGTTGACGCCGGCTTCGCCGTGCGCGGCGTAGGCCTTCGCGCCCCAGGCGTCCCGGCGGTACTCGAGCGCGAGCGCGGCGCCTTTCTTGCGGTCGGCGATGCGCGCTTGCTGCGCGAAGCGGTCGTTCGGGTAGTCGAAGGCGTCGTACTCGGCGGCGAGCGACCAGTTGGGGTAGCTCGCCGGCTGCCAGCGCAGCCCGCCGAAGGC
>DATHYT010000096.1:0-1923 GCA_035459025.1 Burkholderiales bacterium
CAATTCGGCATGCACGCTGCTCAAATGAATGTGTTCGCGGGTTACATGCAAGGTCAGCGGATCAGCTTCCCCTGGCCGCGCTACCACGATGGCAACGTCGCTGCCCGGGCGGCCGCGCAGCGCCGCAACTGCCGCCGGCAGATTGCCGGGCTCGACTGGCGTGTCGTCGATCATGGCGATGATGTCGCCGGCTTGCACGCCGGCCTTCGCGGCGGGCGAATCGGCCATGGGCGCGAGGACCGTGATCGCGCCATCGCGAATTCCCAACTCGAGGCCTACGCCCGTGTAGTTGCCGGTGGCGCTGATGCGCACATCCTCGTACTCCTTCGAGTCGAGGTACTGCGAGTGTCGATCCAGGGTGCCCACGATGCCGCGAATCGCGCCCTCGACAAGGGTGGCGTCATCGATCGGTTCCATGTACTCGGCGCGCACACGGTCCATCACCTCGGCGATCTGCCGGGCCTGTTCCTCGCTGAGCCCGTGACTGTGCGTTACGCGCGCGCTTCGCTCGGTAAGGAGTTGTCCGCCCAGGGGCAGTGCCAGCCCCATGATGAGGCCGATGGCCAGGACCAGCAGGCCCCGTGTTTTTAATGACATACGCAATACCTCAACCGCCGGGCCGCGCCGCGCGCGAGCGCCGACGATAACACAGCCGGGCAAGCGCCGGCAGCCGTGTCGCCGCTAGTTGGCCCGCGGTTTTCGTGTCACCCAGCGGTGCGGGTCAACCGCTTTGGTGCCTTCCCGAATTTCGAAATACAGGCTGGTGCGCAGCTGTCCGCCGCTGTCGCCGACCGTCGCAATGACATCGCCCGGCCCGACCAGCTCGCCGCTCTGCCGCAGCAGCGTGTCGTTGTGTCCATAGAGGCTCATGTAACCCTCGCCATGATCGACGATGATCAGCAGGCCCAGGCCTGCCAGCCAGTCGGCAAACACCACGCGACCGTGGTAAATGGCTCGAACCTCCCGTCCGCGTGGCGCGCCGAGCACCACGCCATTCCACTTTAATTCGCCACTCGCCCTGGGTTGCCCGAAGTCACTCAGCAACTCTCCCGCAACCGGCCAGGTCAGCCGGCCACGATGTTTGCTGAACGGCTCTTCCGAGCCAATCGGATAATCCGCCAGGATGCTGCCGAGCTCCGCGACCAGTCGTGCCAGGTCGCGCTCCTGTTGCTCCAGTCGCTGCACCTCGCCGCTTTCGCTGTTGATCTGTTGCTGTAACGATGCGAGCGTTGTCTGCCGCCCCTCGAGCGCCGCGCCGAGCGCCGCCAGCTCCTGGTTGCGCTCGCGCGCCAGCGCCGCGAGCTGCGCCTCTTCCGCCTCGACCTCTGCGCCGAGCCGGTTGAGCTCAGCCAGCTTGGCGCTCACCGCCTGTATCTGCTCGCCGCGATATTTGCTCAGATACTCGTAGTAGCGGAGCATTCGCCCCAGCGTCGCCGGATCCTGCTGGTTTAGCAGCAGCCGGGTTCGCTCCTGGCGGCCGTTCATGTAAGCCGATCGCGCCTGGCTTGCGAGTTGCTCCATTTCCGCGCGCAGCGCTTTTTCGCGAACTGACTTTTCTGCGGCAACCCGGGCCTGGCGGGCCTCACTGCGCGTGCGCTCTGCCTCGATGGCGGCAAGTTTCTTGCGCATTGCCTCGATAGCCTGCTCGTCTTTCTTCAGCGCCCGCGAGAGCTTGTCTCGCTGTGCCGCGCTGTCGCCGATGCTCTGTTTCAGGCGGCCGATGCGTGAACGGAGCTCTTCCAGCTCGACTTCGCGAGCCCGGGTCTCCGGGTCGTCCTGTGCAGACAGCGGCCGCGGCCAGGTGGCGGCCAGCAGCAGGAGCAGGAAGAAAACGGCGATACGCATCATAGGGCAGGCAGTTTAGAGCCTTTACCCGCAGCCGCCAAAGGGGATCGACAAAATCGCTCCCCGGCGCCTGTTTTC
>DATHYT010000097.1:0-4977 GCA_035459025.1 Burkholderiales bacterium
CGTGCGCGGCGTGCTTGCCGCTCGCGGCGAGCGGGGCGTAGCCGCCGTCGCGGAACAGCTCGGGCAGCTTGCGGCGCAACTCGAGCATGCGCCAGGCGATCCAGAGCTTGGCGCGGCCGTCGTGCGGCGCATCGAGCAGCGGCCGCGGGTCGGCGAGCGCCGCGAGCTCGTCCAGCAGGCGCGCACGCAGCGCGTAGTCCACCGGCCGGCGGTTATCGGGGTCGACCAGGCTCAGGTCCATGAGCTCGGTGCCCTGGTAGATGTCGGGCACGCCCGGCGAGGCGAACTTGACGAGGGTCATGCTGAGGCTGTTCAGCGCGCCGAACCAGGCGATCGGCTCGGCCTGTGCGCGCAGCTCCTCGAGGAACGGGTTGGGCGCGAGCCGGCCGAGCAGCGCGCGTATGAACGCGGTGAGCGCGTTCTCGTACTCCTCGTTCGGGCTGATCCAGCTGGTGTTGGCTTTCGCCTCGCGCGCCGCCTTGATCATGTAGCGCTCGATGCGCTCGCGCCAGGCGGCGAGCGCCGCCTCATCGAGCGTGCCCGGCGGCAGGGTGCCGAGGAGGGTCTGGTAGAGCAGGTACTCGTCCACGGCGGAGGGCGCCGGGCCCGAATCGAGCTTGGCGCGGTGCGCGCGGTTCAGCGCGCCCCAGCGCCGCAGCGCGAGGCGCCAGCCGGCCGGGATCTCGGAGAGCACGTCGATGCGGCAGCGCACGTCCTCGGCGCGCTTGTTGTCGTGCGTGGAGGTGGCGAGCATGGTGTGCGGCCAGCGCGCGGCGCGGTCGGCGCTCGCGCCGTGGAAGGCGCGCAGCGTCATGCCGAACTGCGCCGGGTCGCCGCCGACCTCGTTCAGCGACGCGAGCCTCCCGTAGAGGTAGAACGCGGTGTCCTCGACGCCCTTTGCGGCGACCGGCGAAGTGAACTGCTGGAAGCGGATGGCGAAGCGCCGCACCAGGGCGCGCAGGCGCTCGTCGGCGCCTTCGATCGTCTGGCCGAGGAGCACGCTGCGCACGAAATCGAAGATCGACACGTCGGCCGCCCGGCTGCGGCGCCGGGCATGCGCCACCGCCCAGTTGACGTAGCGCAGGTCCTGGTCCGAGGCCGCGTCGATGATGTAGGTGCGGTACACCGGCATGCAGGCGGCGACCTCGGCGAGCGCCTGGCGCAGCGTATTGAAGGTGTAGTCGCGCGTGCGCCGGTCGGCGCGCGCGATGCGCAGGAGCTCGGTCGAGAGCACCGTGAGCTCGGAGGCGAGCGCGCTGCGCATGATGGCGCGCTTGCCGGCATAGGCGAGCTCCTCGAAGTTCTCGTCCTCGCGCGAGAAGGCGTGCCAGATCCGGTCGAACCTGGCCTGCGCCGCGGTGTCCACCAGCACGCCGTTGGCCACCATGGCGAAGCGGTAGCCGGTGGTGCCGTGCACGTGCCAGGTCTCGGGCACGTCTTCGTGCGGCGCGACGATCTTCTCCACCGCGACGTAAAGCGGCCGCGCCGGCCGGCCGCGCGTGTCGCGTTCCGGCAGCGGGATGCCGGCGCGCCGCGCGTAGCCTTCCTGCAGGCGGCGAAAGTACTGCGCCGGGTCGTACAGGCCGTCGGGATGGTCGATGCGCAGGCCGTCCACGATCCCCTTGGCCGCCAGCTCGAGCACGAAGGCGTGGGTGGCCTCGAACACCTGCTCGCTTTCCATGCGCAGCGCCGCGAGGTCGTTGATGTCGAAGAAGCGCCGGTAGTTGATCTCGTCGGTGGCGACGCGCCAGTAGGCGAGGCGGTAGGGCTGCATCTCGATCAGCGCGTGCAGCGCATCGCGCGGGCCGGGCGCGTTGACTTCCGCGACCGCGGCGTCCAGAGCGCTCGCCACCGCCGCCTCGCGGCCGGCGAGGCGCGCGAGGCGCGCCTTGTGGACCTCCTTGTCGCGCACGCGCTCGGCGATGGCCGCGGCATCGGCGGCGTCGCGCGCCGGCAGGTGGCCGAAGGCCGCGGACAGGCTGGAGAGCGCCGCGCGCGCCTCGCCCTGGGGCAGCAGCGCCTCGGCGCGCTGCAGCAGCACGGGGTAGGTGCGCGGGTCGAGCGGAAAGCGGTGCTCGTGGTAGCGCAGCGCAAAGGCGCCGGCGTCGCGCTCGAAGGCGAGCACCAGATCCTTGCCCGCCAGCACGTTGCCGTAATGGTCGCCGAGCGCCGGCACCAGCACCTTGCCCCGCAGGTCGGCGTTCACCGGGTACCAGTCGATGTCGAAGTAGTGCGCGTAGGCCGACGCCTGGCCATTCTCGAGCACGTCCATCCACCAGGCGTTGTCGGCGCCGAGCACCCCCATGTGATTGGGCACCATGTCGAGGAGCTGCCCCATGCCGTGCTGGCGCAGCGCCGCGCTGAAGCGCTCGTAGCCCTCGGCGCCGCCAAGCTCGGGATTGATCTCGTCGTGCGCGACGATGTCGTAGCCGTGCATGCTGCCCGGACGCGCGCGCAGGATCGGCGAGCAGTACACGTGGCTCACGCCCAGGCGCGCGAGGTACGGCAGGATCTTCACGGCGTCGTCGAAGGTGAAGTCCTTGTTGAACTGCAGCCGGTAGGTGGCGCGCGGCACCCGCGCCTCGGCGGCCGGGCCGGCGGCGGCGCGCGGCGCCGGGTGCGGGCGGATCTTCGCCAGCGTCGCGGCGAGGCTGCGCAGGCGCTCGTCGGCGGCGAGCTGCTCGAGCGTCTGCGGGATCTTGCGCTTCCAGTTCGGGTGCTCTTCCGTGGTGCCCGGCAGGTTGGCCTGCTCGGTGGCCCCGATCACGTCCTCGAGCTGCACCATCATCACGCGCGAAGGCGCCGCTGCGACGAAGGCGTGGATCGCCTCGGCGAGCGCCGGCGTCAGCGCCTGCGAGCCGGTGGGCTCGACCACCACGCCCTCCGGCAGCAGCCCGGCGTGCTGCAGCGCGAGCATCATGCGCACGCGCTCCTGGGCGCGGTCGATGAGCTGCTTTTCGTACACGCCTTCGTTCGGAAACAGGCCCAGTTCCAGGCGCACGCGCAGGTCGTGCCCGATCCACCAGCCGGCGAGCGTCGCGAGGTCGTGCGTGCTCACTGCCACCAGCGCATCGCGCGGATAATCGGCGCTCGACTTGAAGATCCCGCCCTCGCCGCGCTCGAAGTACAGCAGCCGGTACGAGAGCACCTCGTAGCGCGCGAGCGCCGCGCGCATCTCCTCGGCCACGGTGCCGAGGTCCTCGCCGATCACCATGCAGCGGGCTCGCTCGCTCTCCAGCGCGACGATCGCCATCATCTCCTCGAGCGCGTAGCTGACGTAGGTGCCCTCGGCGGCGCCCTTGCCGGGCGGGATCCAGAACAGGCGCATCAGCCCCATGACGTGGTCGATGCGCACCGCGCCCGCGTCGCGCATGTTCTCGCGCAGGGTCTCGATGAACAGGCGGTAGCCCTGCGCCCGGAGGCGGTCGGGCCTGAGCGGCGGCAGGCCCCAGTTCTGGCCGTTGGGGTTGAATTCGTCCGGCGGCGCGCCGACGCTCGCGCCCAGGGCGTAGCACTCCTGCTGCGTCCAGGTATCGGAGCCGGCGCGATCGACCGATACGGCGAGGTCGAGGTACAGGCCGACGGCGAGGCCGCGCGCGCGGCAGCGCTCGCTCGCCTGCGCGAGTTGCCGCTCGGCCTGCCATTGCAGGTACTCGTAGTACTCGATGCGCTCGAGGTTCTCGGCGGCGAAGCGCGCGACCTCGGCGGAATCGTGGCTGCGAAAGGCCTCGGGCCAGACCGGCCAGCCCCAGGTGGCGGCCGATTGCGCGTGGAAATGCGCCTGCAGCGCCTCGTAGGTCGCGTGCAGCCGCAGCGCGCGTCCGCTCTTGTCCTGGAATCCGCGGAACTCGGCCCGCGCGCCGCGCTCGCGAAAGTGCGCGTAGAGCAGCTCGAGGATCTCGAACTTGGCTGCCGCCACGCCCGCGTAGTCCACGAGCGGCGCCTCGCGCAGCTGCGCCAGGCGCGCCTGGAACTGCGCCGAGCGCACGCGGCGCTGCGCCGCCTCGCACTCGCGGAACTCCTCGATCGCCTCGACCTCGAGGTACAGCACGTTGAGCTGCAGGCGCGACGACGGGCTGTAGGGGCTGGCGTGCGCCGGGTTGTGCGGAAACAGCGCGTGCAGCGGATTCAGCCCGATGATGCCGGCGCCGCGCTCGGCGGCGAGCTCGACCAGCTTCGCCAGGTCGCCGAAGTCGCCGATGCCCCAGTTGCGCTCCGAGCGCAGCGCGTAGAGCTGTACCGCGGGGCCCCAGACGCGCCCGCCGTCGGCAAGTGACGGCGGCCGGTAGCAGCGCGCCGGCGCGCAGATGAGCAGCGTCTCGCCGCTCAGGCCTTCGACGCTGAGGCGGTGGTATCCGGGCGGCAGCGGCAGCGGGAGCTCGAGCCGGAAGTCGGGCGGCGCGCACCCGGCCTCGCCCTCGTGGATCGCGCCGCCTTCCTCGGCGACGCGCCAGCGCAGGGTGCGCGCCTCGCCCGCGACGCCGAGCGGCAGCGACCAGCGGGCCGCGTCGGCGGCGATCGCCGCCGCCGGGGGCAGCGCCGGCTCGGGGCCCGCGTGCGGCTCGAACTGCGCGAGCAGCGCGGCGAGCGTGGCGTCGGAGGCCGTGTGCCGCTTGCCCCAGATGTCGTGGTACTCGGCCGCGATGCCGTAGCGCGCGGCGAGGTGCTCGAGGCTCTCGCGCGCCTCAGCCACGCGCCGCTTCGAGCGTAAAGCGGACCGCGCCCGGCGCCAGCCGCAGGCGCCCGGCGGACAGCTCTTTGACGCCTGCGGTGTACACGGGCGTACCGGCGTTGGCCTGCGACTCGGCGTCGCCGGAACCGAAGTTCGCGAGCAGGCGCCAGCGGCTGCCGTCGCCGAGCGTCCACTCGACCCGCAGCAGCGCGCCTTCGCAGGCGAAGCGGCCGCCGCCGCGCGGGCCGGCAAGGCGCGGCACGAGGTGCTGGCGGCGCAGGCGCAGGAGCTCGCCCACATACGCC
>DATHYT010000098.1:0-73988 GCA_035459025.1 Burkholderiales bacterium
AATTCCTCGCCTCCCCACCGTACTTCTTGGCCAAAATGTGCGTCATCGCCGCCGTCAGCGTCGTCTTGCCGTGATCCACGTGCCCAATCGTCCCCACGTTCACGTGAGGCTTCGTACGCTCGAATTTGCCTTTTGCCATGATCCGAAATCCCCGAGTCTTGTGGTTACTTGCTTCTTGCCGTGATCACCGCCTCGGCGACGCTCTTCGGCGCTTCGGCGTAGTGCTTGAATTCCATGGTGTAGGTGGCGCGGCCCTGCGTGAGCGAGCGCAGCGTCGTCGAGTAGCCGAACATCTCGCCGAGCGGCACTTCGGCCTTGATGGTCTTGCTGCCCGCCAGGTCGTCCATGCCCTGGATGACGCCACGGCGCGCCGACAGGTCGCCCATCACGTCGCCCATCTTCTCTTCCGGCGTCTCCACTTCGACCGCCATGATCGGCTCGAGCAGCACTGGCGTCGCCGCGCGCATGCCGTCCTTGAAGGCGAAGATGGCCGCCATCTTGAACGCGTTCTCGTTCGAGTCCACCTCGTGATACGAGCCGTCGAACAGCGTCGCCTTTACGTCCACCACCGGGTAGCCGGCGAGCACGCCGTCCTGCAGCGCCTCGTCCACGCCCTTCTTCACCGCCGGGATGAATTCGCGCGGCACGCGGCCGCCCTTGATCGCGTCGACGAACTCGTAGCCCTTGCCCACGGGCTGCGGCTCGAGCTTGAGCCAGACGTGGCCGTACTGGCCGCGCCCGCCCGATTGCTTGATGAACTTGCCCTCGGAGTCGAGCGACTTCTTGAACGTCTCGCGGTACGCGACCTGCGGCTTGCCGACCGAGGCCTCGACGCCGAACTCGCGCTTCATGCGGTCGACAATGATCTCCAGGTGCAGCTCGCCCATGCCCGAGATGATGGTCTGCCCCGACTCCTCGTCGGTGCGCACGCGGAACGACGGGTCTTCCTGCGCCAGGCGATTCAGCGCGACGCCCATCTTTTCCTGATCAACCTTGGTCTTGGGCTCCACCGCCTGTGAGATCACCGGGTCCGGGAACTCCATGCGCTCGAGCGTGATGACCTTGTTCACGTCGCAGATCGTCTCGCCCGTGACCACGTCCTTCAGGCCGACCACGGCGGCGATGTCGCCGGCGCGTACTTCCTTGATCTCCTTGCGCTCGTTGGCGTGCATCTGCAGCAGTCGCCCAATGCGTTCCTTCTTGCCGCGCACCGACGTGTAGACGGTGTCGCCTGAGGTCAGCACGCCGGAGTAGACGCGGATGAACGACAGCTGGCCGACGAACGGGTCGGTCATGATCTTGAATGCGAGCGCGGCGAACGGCTCGTCGTCGCCCGGCTTGCGCACGTCGGGCTCGCCCTTGTCGTTCTCGCCCTTCACCGGCGGGATGTCGACGGGCGAGGGCAGATAGTCGATGACGGCGTCCAGCATCGCCTGCACGCCCTTGTTCTTGAACGCCGAGCCGCACAGCATCGGCACGATCTCGTTGTTGATCGTGCGCAGCCGCAGCCCGCGCTTCACTTCCTCGGTCGACAGCTCGCCCGACTCGAGGTACTTGTTCATCAGCACTTCGTTCGCCTCGGCGGCCGCCTCGACCATCTTCTCGCGCCACTCCTTGGCCTGCGCGGTGAGATCCGCCGGGATCGGCTTCCTCTCGAACTTCATGCCCTGCGTGGCGTCGTCCCAGTAGATTGCGTCCATCGTCACCAGGTCGACCACGCCGGCGAACTTCTCCTCGGCGCCAATCGGGATCTGGATCGGCACGGGGTTGCCCTTCAGCCGGTTGCGGATATGGTCGTAGGACTTGAAGAAGTTGGCGCCGACGCGATCCATCTTGTTGATGAACGCGAGCCGCGGCACACGGTACTTGTTCGCCTGGCGCCACACGGTCTCGGACTGCGGCTGCACGCCGGCCACGGCGTCATACACCATGCACGCGCCGTCCAGCACGCGCATCGAGCGCTCGACTTCGATCGTGAAGTCGACGTGCCCGGGCGTGTCGATGATGTTGATGTGGTGCTCGGGATAGGACTGGTCCATGCCCTTCCAGAAGCAGGTGGTGGCGGCCGAGGTGATGGTGATGCCGCGCTCCTGCTCCTGCTCCATCCAGTCCATGACGGCGGCGCCATCGTGCACCTCGCCCATCTTGTGCGACACGCCCGTGTAGAACAGGATGCGCTCGGTGGTCGTGGTCTTGCCGGCGTCGATATGCGCCGAGATGCCGATGTTCCGGTACCGCTCGATGGGAGTCTTGCGTGCCACGATACTCACCAGAATGCCTCTAGAACCTGTAGTGGGCGAACGCTTTGTTGGCGTCCGCCATGCGATGGACTTCCTCGCGCTTCTTCATTGCGCCACCGCGGCCCTCGGCGGCCTCCTGCAGCTCGCCTGCCAGGCGCACGGTCATGGACTTCTCGCCGCGCTTTTGCGCCGCCTCGCGGATCCAGCGCATCGCGAGCGCCACGCGCCGCACCGGGCGCACTTCCACCGGCACCTGGTAATTGGCCCCGCCGACGCGCCGGCTCTTCACCTCGACCACCGGCTTCACGTTCTGAACCGCCTGCGTGAACACCTCGACCGGATCCTTGCCCGATTTGGTCTTGATGACGTCGAACGCGCGGTAGACGATGCCCTCGGCCACGGATTTCTTGCCGCGCGTCATCAGCACGTTGATGAACTTGGCGACCTCCGGATGATTGAACTTCGGATCCGGCAGGATCTCGCGCTTGGGAACCTCTCTGCGACGCGGCATGGGCAGTTTCTCTCTGTGCTTCGCTAGGCCGTCTTGGGCGCCTTGGCGCCGTACTTGGAGCGGCTCTGCTTGCGGTCCTTGACGCCCTGCGTGTCGAGCGAGCCACGCACGATGTGGTAGCGCACGCCCGGCAGGTCCTTCACGCGGCCGCCGCGGATCAGCACCACCGAGTGCTCCTGCAGGTTGTGGCCTTCACCGCCGATGTAGCCGATCACCTCGAAGCCGTTGGTGAGGCGCACCTTGGCGACCTTGCGCAGGGCCGAGTTCGGCTTCTTCGGCGTGGTCGTGTACACGCGCGTGCACACGCCCCGCTTCTGCGGCGAGCCGGCGAGCGCGGGAACCTTCGACTTCGGGCGTCGAGCGGCCCGGATTCCACGCCGTAACTGATTGACGGTAGGCATTATTTTGCGATCCTAGAAACAAACCGGGCGGCCACGTCCAGCGAACCCGCAGCCGCCCAGGCGCCAAAAAAGAGGCCGGATTATAAGGAGGAAACCGGGTCAGCGCAAGGAATGAGATGGCGTTGCGACGAAGCCAAAGCGCGCCGCCACCGCGTGCGAGGCCACCTCGGGCAGCGCGCGCCAATTGTCGCCGAGCCGCGCTGCAAATAGCGCGAGGTCGCGGTCATCGAGCAGCCCCACGCCGCGCTCGTCCTCGATCAGCACCGAGCCTTCCTCGTCGACAAACGTGGCACGCGCGCGCACGGGGCGCCCGCAGTGGTCGACGAGCGTTTCGCCCTCGTAGCGCAACACGAGCGGCGTATAGGCGAGCGCGACGAAGACGCGCTGGGGGCCGTTCTGGAAGTACCAGCACCCGCGTTCATCGTGCGCGTAGTTGCGGGCAATGAAGTCGCGCAACATGGCGTTGCCGATGCGCCCGAAACCTCCGCCCGCGGAATCTTGCAGCAGCCAGTTGCCGCGGCGGTCGAGCGCGAGCCAGCCGTACACCGCCGGCACATCCGGCCATCGCGCCATCGCTCGCCGCACGCTCGCGTCCATGCCGGCCGCATCAAGGCACGGGCGGCGCCGCGGAGCGATCGATGGGCGCCGGCCGCGCGATGCCGAAGCCCTGCGCGTACCCGACACCCAGGCGGCGCAGTTGCGCGACGATCTCTGGTTCCTCGACGCACTCGGCGATCACCTCGACACCGATCGCTTCGCCGACCCGCACCACCGCCTTCATCTTCTGGCGTGCGACTTCGCTGCGCAGCAGCGCGCGCACGATGGAGCCGTCGACCTTGACCAAGTCCACGCGCATCGTCTTCAACGCAATGAACGAGACCGAGCGCTGGCCGAATCCGTCGATCAGGACCTTGCAGCCGGTCTGTTTCACGGCGTGGGCGAAACGCGCGGCGGCTTCGAGCCGGGATAGCGTGTCGGCCTCGTCCACTTCAAACACGAGGGCCGCCGGCGACACGCGCTGCGCCAGCAGCTCCTCGGCGACGAACCGCGGAAACGCCGCATCCGCCAGAGCCTGGCCGGACACGTTGAGGCTCAGGCGCGGAACGCCCCCGGCCGGCGGGTGCGCCAGCCAGCGCACCGCGTGACGCACCACCCAGCGGTCCAGCTCGCCCATCATCCGGTAGTGCTCGAAAGCGGGCAGGAAATCCCCGGGCGGCAGCAGCAGCGCCTCTTCCTCGCGCAGGCGCACCAGCGCCTCGGCCATGGCGAAGGCGCCGGGCGGACGCAGCGACAGAATCGGCTGGCAGAACAGCTGCAGCTCGTCGCGCGCCAGCGCCTGGCGCAGTCGCGCCGCGGGATCGCGCCAGCCCGCCAGCTCGCGGTTCATCTCCTCTAGGAACTTCTCCTCGTTCGCCGCCGCGGAGGATCCTGCAGTGCTCGTCGTCATGCCCTCGCCCCTAAAGTATTCTAGCCGCGCGCGCCGCTTGGTCGAGCTAACATTGCGCCGGTTTATCCTGGAGACCGACAGCAATGCCCCGAGAGGATTTTGCCTGCGCGCACCGGCTGCGCGTACGCTGGGCCGAGGTGGACATGCAAAGGATCGTGTTCAACGGCCACTATCTCACCTACATCGACACGGCAATCGCCGAGTACTGGCGCGCCATCGGGTTGCCCTACCCCGAAGGCTATGTCGAGCGCTATGCGAGCGACCTGTTCCTGCGCAAGGCGACGGTGGAGTACCTCGGGTCCGCCGGCTACGACGACGAGC
Organism: Burkholderiales bacterium; assembly: GCA_035459025.1. Lineage (GTDB taxonomy): Bacteria > Pseudomonadota > Gammaproteobacteria > Burkholderiales > SG8-39 > JAABQT01. Next base: position 4,921 of record DATHYT010000098.1, read on the forward strand.
TCGAAGTCCTGTGCCGCGCCTCGCGCCTCGGACGCAGCAGCATGACGTTCCTGTTCGAGATCTGGCGCGGCGCATCCGAGCTGCTGGTCACCGCGGAGCTGGTCTACGTGAACGCCGACCCGAAGGCCAAGACCGCGGCACCGCTGCCTGACGAGGTACGCGAGCGCATCCGCGGTTTCGAGAAGTCAGGGCCCGCGCAATGACGCTGTACTGGGAGGATTTCAACGTCGGCGACACCGTGGAGATGGGGCGCCACACCTTTACCGAGGCCGAGATCATCGCGTTCGCGCGCCAGTTCGACCCGCAGCCGTTTCACGTCGATCCGCAGGCGGCGATGCAATCGGCCTTTGGCGGGCTGATCGCGAGCGGCTGGCACACGTGCGCGGTGTGCATGCGCCTCAATTGCGAGACCTATATCAACCGCTCCGTCAGCCTGGGCTCCCCCGGCCTCGACAACATTCGCTGGCTGAAGCCCGTGCGCCCGGGCGACACCATCAGCTACCGGCGCACGGTGCTCGAATCGCGCGCTTCGCAGAGCCGGCCGGGCGTCGGCCTGTTGCGCTCGCGCACCGAAGCGCTCAACCAGGCGGGCGAGCTCGTCATGTCGATGGAAGGCTGGGGCATGTTCGGTCGGCGGCCGGCGCCGTGAGCGCGAAGATCGAGCTGCAGCACCGCATCCACGTGCTCACGCGCAAGGAGGAGCTCGACGGCGTGCGCGTCGCGGGCAAGGTGGTCATCGTGCTCGATATCCTATTCGCCACGACCACCATGGTGGCGGTGCTCGCCGGCGGCGCCACGGAAGTGCTGCCAGTGGTCGACGAGAGCGCGGCGCGCGATGCCGGCGCGCGGCACGCCGAAGGGGGCTACGTGCTCGCCGGGGAGCTGTACGCCGAGACGCTGCCGGGATTCGCGCATCCGGCGCCGATGGCGCTGCTGGCACACGGCGTCGCCGGCAAAAGCGTGATCTACGCCACCACCAACGGCACCGTGGCGATGACGCTGGCCGTTGGCGCAAAGCGCGTGTACTGCGGCTCGCTGCTCAATGCCGGCGCGCTCGTTTCGCGTGTCGTGGCCGAGCACCCGCAGGACCGGGTGCTGATCCTGTGCTCGGGCTCGGGTGGCAACTTCAACCTGGAGGATTTCTACGGCGCGGGCTGCTTCGTCGAGCGTTTCACGCGACTGCTCGGGCCCGGCGCGGACTTGTCCGATGCGGCGCGCACCTCGCTCGCCTTCTTTCGCGGCGCTCGTGCGCCCGAGGCGCTGCTCGAGTGCCGCGTCGGCCGCATGATGGCCGCGCGCGGCCTCGCGCACGAGGTCGAGTTCGCCTGCCGCGTCGATGCCTTTCCCATTGTGCCCGTGCTGGAGACAGGCCGCCTGCGATGCGCGTAGCCGCGCTCGCCGTCTATCCGGTGAAAGGCGCGGCGGCGGTGCCGCTGGAGCGCGTGGCGCTCGACAACATGGGGCCGCTCGGCGATCGGCGCTACTGCCTCGCACGCCCGAGTGGGCGCGTGTTCACGCAGCGCGACGACGCCAGCCTGGCGCGGCTGCGTGCGCAACCGCACGACGGCGGGCTGCTGCTCGAGTTCGACGGTGAGCGGCTGCAGGTCGGCGCGGCCGACTTCGCCACTGCGGCCCAGCTGCACGTCTGGTCGAGGCAGACTGCCGCGCGCATCGCGCGCAATGCGCTCAATGCGGCCCTCACGCGCTGGTTCGGGACGCCGCTGCAGCTGGCGCGCCTCGAGCGGCCGGTGGAGCGCCAGGGCGCCATGCTTGCCTTCGGCGACGCCGCGGCGCTGCTGCTGACCAACGCGGCTTCGCTGGACGCGCTCAACGCCAGCATGGACGTTGCGGTGCCGATGGCGCGCTTCAGGCCGAACATCGTCCTCGCGGGCGCCGCCGCGTTCGATGAGGACCGCTGGCAGCGCCTGCGCGTCGGCAGCGCGATCCTTGCGCCGGTGCACGCCTGCGGCCGCTGCGAAGTCACCACCATCGACCAGGAGGTGGGCGCCGTCGTGGACGGCGAGCCGCTGCGCACCCTTTCGCGCCTGCGCATGCGGGACGGCGAGCCGGTGTTCGGCGTGCGCTACGCAGTGGCGCAGCCGGGCGACATCCGCGTCGGCGACCGGGCGTTCGACGCACCCTAGTCCTGGTCAGTGATAGCGCTCATAGCCCGCGAACGCGGTCAGCAGGCGGGTGATGGAGTATGCGACCCAGATCGGCATCCGCTGCCATAGCGGCCGGCGCCGCCAGTGCTGGGGCGGAATCCGCTGCGCGCCGTTGCGCATCGCCTCTTGCAGCCCCCCGCGCAGTTGCGCGGAGAAGCGCCGGTCGTCCACGAACACGTTCGCCTCCAGCGCCATGAGCAGGCTGTAGGGATCGATGTTCGAGGAGCCGACGCAGCAATGCACGCCGTCGAACACCGCCACCTTGGCGTGCAGGAAGCTGCGCTGGTACTCCCAGATCTCGATGCCGGCATCGAGCAGCTGGCCGTACATGGCACGCGAGGCGAGATGCAGCAGCAGGTATTCGACGCGGCCCTGCAGGAACAGCACCACCCGAACGCCGCGCCGCGCCGCGGCGACCAGCGCCCGGCGGAAACGCCAGCCCGGCAGGAAGTAGGCATTGGCGATGATCACCTCGTCGCGGGCAGCCGCAATTCGCTCGAGGTAGACGCGCTCGATGTCGCGCCGGTGGTGCAGGCTGTCGCGCACCACCAAGGCGGCGCGATGACCCTCCGCAAACGGGCCGCGCGCCGGCACGGGCGCGCGCGGCGCCTCCCCGGCGAGGCGCGCCCACAGCCGCGCTGCGCGCTCGCGAACCTGCGCCGTGAGCGGGCCCTCGATGCGCACCGCATAGTCAAGCCGCGGCGGCGACGGCATCGGTCCGACGTAGTCGTCAAGGATATTGATGCCGCCGACGAACGCCAGCTGGCCGTCGATGCACGCATTCTTGCGATGCAGCCGGCGCAGCCGATCGCGCCGCAAGCCCCAGATGCGCACCGGCCGGTACATGTGCAGCTGCACGCCCGTGTCCTCGAGGATGCGGCGAAAACGCGGCGGAAAGCCGCGCGAGCCGAAACCGTCGATCAGCAGGCGCACCGCCACCCCGCGCGCCGCGGCCCTGGCGAGCGCGTCGATGACGAGGCTGCCGGTCTCGTCGCCGGCGAAGATGTAGGTCTCGAGGAACACTTCGCGCCGCGCGCCGTCGATCGCCTCGACGAGCGCCGGGAAGTACTGCTCGCCGTTGCACAGCAGGGTCAGCCGGTTGCCGTCGACATAGCGCATGGCGCTAGGCAGCCTTCACCACCGCGCCCAGCGCCAGGTGATCCGAGAGCAGCGACCAGGGCGCGCCGACGTGCACGCTCGCCTCGACGACGCTGAAGCCGCGCACGTAGATCCGGTCCAGGCGCAGCACCGGCAGCAGGCTCGGATAGGTGCGCGCCGGCCGATCCCCATAGATGGCGGTCACCTCCTGCATGCCGAGCCGCTCCTCGAGCACGCGCGTCGCGCGCTGGCGCCAGTCGTTGAAATCCCCGGCGACGACGATCGGCTCGCCGCGTGCCGCCGCCTCGCCGAGGCGCTCGACGATGGCCTCGAGCTGGCGCCGGCGCCCGCGCTCGTGCAGCGAAAGGTGCACGCAGACGCAATGCAGCTCGCGCCGCCAGCCCGGAACGCTCAGCACGCAATGCAGCAGGCCGCGGCGCTCGAAGCGATGGCTCGAAATGTCCACGTTCTCCGTCGACACGATCGGAAACCGCGACAGCACGGCGTTGCCGTAATGTCCGTAGTGATGTACACGGTTCAGGCCGTAGGCGTACTGCCAGCCTTCCTGTTTCAGATACTCGTGCTGCGGTGCGCTCGGCCAGGTCGCGAAGCGCAGCGCGTGGCGCTCGTTGAGGCCCTGAACCTCCTGCAGGAACACCAGGTCGGGCTCGAGCGTGTTCAGGCCTTCGCGCAGCTCATGGATCACCACGCGCCGGTTGAATTGCGAGAGCCCCTTGTGCATGTTGAGCGTGACCACACGAAGGACCGCGCTCATCGCCGCGCGCCCCGCACCGGCAGCATGCGAATGGCGTCCCGGTTCGACCACGAGAAGCAAGCGTCGGCCGCCCGGTTCCAGGACAGCCAGCGTTGCGCGCGGTGCTCCGCCCGCGCCAGCTCGACCGTCACCGGCGCCGGCACGCACAGGCTGAACACGTGCTCGGTGTTGTGCGTCGTGCCGGGCACGAAGCGGCCGCGCCAGTGCGCGTAGATCTCGAACGCGTGCGTCATCCGCCAGTCGATCAGCTGCGCCGGCGCCGCCTCGATGCCGGTTTCCTCGCGCACTTCGCGCCGCGCCGCATGCGCCGGCGCCTCGTCCAGCCGCTCGAGCGAGCCGGTGACCGACTGCCAGAAGCCGGGGCGTTGCGCCCGCTCCAGCAGCAGCACCTCCAGCTGCGGCGTGTGGATCACCACCAGCACCGATTCCGGCAGCTTGAGGCTCACGCGGACTTCGCGCGGAACAGCTCCGGCAGCGCGAGCGTGCGTCCCGCATCGACGAACACCGCAAAGAACGGCTTGCTGCGCTCGGCCCAGTACGCGGCGCTCGCGGCCAGCACGTCGAGCAGCACGCCCAGGTCGTCGGCGGGCAGGTTCTCGTAACCGGCAAAGAGGAAGACATGGCCGTCCCCGGCGCGCCAGCCCAGATCGCCGAGACAGTCCTCCAGCGCGTCCCAGTTGCCGCCAAACCACGCCGGAAAGCCGAGCGCCAGCGCGAGCCGCTCGAGCAGCGATTCCTTGTCGTGCGCCCCGCCGAGATCGACGAGCGCCAGGTCGAGGCGCGTGCCGCGCACCGCGTCCTCGACTTCCGTGGCCTGCCGCGTCCGGTACACGCCGGAGCGCGTCGCATCCTTAAGCCTTTGCGCAAGCTTACCCATGACCTATTCGCGGATGCGCCTGAATGTCCGGTAGTGGTCCTGCGTGTAGTAGAACTCGCCGTCCCCGCCCGCCACGATACGCCGCGCGCCGCGGTCGCGCGCGCCCGGCGTGCGTACCGTGTACTCGCGATAGTAGCCGGGCCGGCGTTCGGGCAGCCGGCCCTCGCGGTTGCGGAACGTCGCGCCGTCGCGCGCGTAGGGGAACGGGCCACCGGCCTTGATCAGCGCCAGCGTCTGCCGCGCCTCGGGCGGCAAATCGGCAAGCGCGACTTCGCCCGAGCAGGCGCCCGCGGCGAACGCCAGCACGAGCGTCCAGGCCAGCCTCACTGCGGCGGGTTGCGCAGCCGGATGTGGAGGTCGCGCAGCTGACGCTCGGTGACCGCGCTGGGCGCGCCCGTCAGCAGGTCCTGTCCGCGCTGCGTCTTTGGAAAGGCGATCACGTCGCGGATCGCCTCCGCGCCGCTCATCAGGGCCACCAGCCGGTCGAAGCCGAAGGCGATGCCGCCGTGCGGCGGCGCGCCGTACTGCAGGGCATCGAGCAGGAAGCCGAACTTCGCGCGCTGCTCCTCGGCGGAGATCTTCAGCCCGCGGAACACCTGCTGCTGGACTTCCTGGCGGTGGATGCGCACCGAGCCGCCCGCCACTTCCCAGCCGTTCAAGACCATGTCGTAGGCCTTGGCGTACGCCTTTTCCGGGGCCGACTCGAGGAACTGCTCGTGGCCGTCCTTGGGGCTGGTGAACGGGTGATGGCGCGCCTTCCAGGCCTTCGCTTCGTCGTCATACTCGAACATCGGGAAGTCCACCACCCAGAGCGGCCGCCAGCCCCGCTCGGCAAGGCCGCGCTCGTGGCCGATCCTCTGGCGCAGCGCGCCGAGGCAGGCATTCGCCACCGCCGCCTTGTCGGCGGCGAAGAAAATGAGATCGCCGTCTGCTGCGCCGCTGCGCTCCAGGATCGCCGCGAGCGCCTGGTCGTTCAGGTTCTTGACGATCGGCGACTGCAGCCCCGCGGCGCCCTTGCTGCGCTCGTTGACTTTGATCCAGGCGAGGCCCTTGGCCCCCAGCGTCTTGACGTACTCGGTATAGGCGTCGATCTCGCCGCGTGTCAGCGCCCCGCCGCCGGGCACGCACAGGGCCGCGACGCGGCCGTCGGCCGCGTTCGCCGGGCCCGAGAACACCTTGAAGTCCACATCTCTCATTACGTCGGTTAGCTCGGCGAGTTTGAGCGGCACGCGCAAGTCCGGCTTGTCGACGCCGTAGTCGCGCATCACCTCCTCGTAGCGCAGCACCGGGAACGGATCGGGCAGCGCCACGCCGAGCACCTCCACGAACAGGTGGCGCGCCAGTTGCTCCATCAGCGTGCGGATCGCCGCCTCGTCCATGAACGAAGTCTCGACGTCGATCTGCGTGAACTCGGGCTGGCGATCGGCGCGCAGGTCCTCGTCGCGGAAGCACTTCACGATCTGGTAGTAGCGGTCGAACCCCGCGATCATCAGCATCTGCTTGAACAGTTGCGGGCTCTGCGGCAACGCGTAGAAGTAGCCGTCGTGCAGGCGCGAGGGCACCAGGAACTCGCGCGCGCCCTCGGGCGTGGACTTGTACAGCACCGGGGTCTCGATATCGACGAAGCCGTGCGCGTCGAGGAAGGCGCGCGCCGCCGATGCCGCTCGATGGCGCAGGCGCAGGTTCTTCTGCATCGGCTCGCGCCGCAGGTCGAGCACGCGGTGCTCGAGCCGCACGGACTCCGACAGGTTGTCCTCGTCGATCTGAAACGGCGGCGGCAGCGATGGATTGAGGATCTCCACCGACTCGGCGAGCACCTCCACCGCGCCCGAGGCAAGGTTCGGGTTGACGGTGCCTTCGGGCCGAGCGCGCACCCGGCCGGTCACTTGCAGGACGAACTCGCTGCGCACGCCCTCGGCGGCGCGGAAGGCCTGCGCGCGATCGGGGTCGCACACGACCTGCGCGAGGCCCTCGCGGTCGCGCAAATCGATGAAGATGACGCCGCCATGATCGCGCCGACGGTGCGCCCAGCCGGCAAGCGTCACTTGCTTGCCGACCAGCGCGGCGGAGAGCTCGGCGCAGTAGTGCGTGCGCATCGCTCCGGCTACCGGCCCGGTCCGGGCGCGACCACGCCCATCGAGATGATGTATTTCAGCGCCGCGTCCACCGACATGTCGAGCTCGATGACGTCCTTGCGCGCCATCATGACGAAGTAGCCGCCGGTCGGGTTCGGCGTGGTCGGCACGTAGACGCTGACGTAGTCACCCGGCAGGTGCCTGACGACGTCGCCGCCGGGCCTGCCGGTCAGGAAAGCGATGGTCCACATGCCTTCGCGCGGCCACTGCACGAGCAGCGCCTTGCGGAACGCCTGGCCGCTCGAGGAAAACAGCGTGTCGGAGATCTGCTTGACGCTCGAGTAGATCGAGTTGACCACCGGGATGCGGTGCAGGATTTCGTTCCACAGGTTCACCAGGCGCGCGCCGAGGAAGTTGGTGGCGAGCACGCCGGTGACGAACACGATCACCAACGTCAGGATCACGCCCAGGCCCGGGACGTGGAAACCGAGGAAGCTCTCGGTGCGCCATTGCGGCGGCAGCAGGTGCAGCGACTGGTCGAGCGTCGTCACGATCAGGTCCAGGACCCAGATCGTGATGACCAGTGGGATCCAGATCAGCAGTCCGGTAATGAAGTATTTCCGCACGCTTCCCCTGCAAAGAAGAAAGCCCAGCTTGCGCTGGGCCGGTGGCGAGCCCGGCTAGCGACTCAACTGTCCGAGTTCGCGGCCGCCGGCGTCTTCGTCGGCGCGCTCTTGGCTTCGGCTTTCGCCTCCGCCTTCGCCTCGGACTTGGCTTCGGTCTTGGATTCCGGCTTCGCCGCGCCTTGCGCGTCGGCCTTGGCCGCGGCCTTGCCGGCGCCCTTGAAATCGGTCGCGTACCAGCCGCTGCCCTTCAGCTGGAACCCCGCCGCGCTCACCAGCTTGCGAAACGCGGGCTTCCCGCACGAGGGGCAATCGGTCAACGGCGGCTCCGAGACCCTCTGCAGGTACTCGTCCTGGAAGCCGCAGTCGGTACAGCGGTATTCGTAGATCGGCATCGTCGTCCGGCAAGTTCCTGAATCGGCGCGAATTATAGCGCCATCGGGGCGGCTAGAACGGGATGTCGTCGGCCATGTCGTCGAACTTGCCCGCGGGCTTCTTCGCCGGCCGCGCCGCAGGCTCGCCGCGCGCATCACCGGCGTCAGCGCCCGCCGGGGCCGCGCGCGGCTCGCCGGCCCCGGCGCGCGAGCCAAGCATCTGCATCACGTCGCCGCGGATCTCCGTGCTGTAGCGGTCGTGCCCCTCCTTGTCCTGCCACTTGCGCGTGCGCAGGCTGCCCTCGACGTACACCTGCGAGCCCTTCTTCAGGTACTCGCCCGCGATCTCCGCCAGGCGCCCGAAGAAAGCGATGCGATGCCACTCGGTGGCCTCCTTCATCTCGCCGCTCGCCTTGTCCTTCCAGCGGTCGGTGGTGGCGACGCGGATGTTGGTGACCGCTTCGCCGCTCGGCAGGTACCGCGTTTCCGGATCCGCGCCCAGGTTGCCCACTACGATGACCTTGTTGACCGATGCCATGGCTACCTCCCTTTGACCGTACTCATCGTAAACGACTCACCGCCGATCCGGTTGACCGGGCGCATGCCGTAGGCGATGCCGAGCCAGGCTAGCGCCAGCGCAGCGCACGCCCCGAACACCGCGGCCGGGCCGTAGCGCCCCGCAATCCAGCCCCCGAGAAGGCCGCCGCAGAACAGGCCCAGCGTCTGCGCGGTGTTGTAGACGCCAATCGCCGTGCCGCGCGCCTGCGCCGGTACGAGCCGCGACACGAGCGAAGGAATGAGCGCCTCGAGCACGTTGAAGGCGCTGAAGAACGCGAGCATCAGCAGGGCCAGCACCGCGATGCGCGGCCCGGAGAACGCGAGGCCCCCTTCGGCCAGCAGCAGCAGCGCGATGGCGCCCAGCATCACCCCGCGCCCCGCATTGCGCCGATCCGCGTGGAGTACCGCCGGCAGCATCACGACGAACGATGCCAGCACCACCGGCAGGTAGATCTTCCAGTGCGCCGCGAGCGGCAGGCCGGAAGCGACCAGCAGTGGCGGCACCACGACGAACATCGCCATTTGCACGAGGTGCAGCACGAAGATGCCGGCGTTGAGCCGCAGCAGCTGCGGATCGAGCAGCGCCCGGCGCAGCGCGCCGGGGGCTGCGGCGACACGCGGCCGCCGCGGCGCGTCGGGCACAAGCCCCGCGATCACGCCGATTCCCGCCAGCGCCAGCGCGCCGGTGAACGCGAACAGGCCGCCCATGCCGATGAGGTGATAGAGCGACGGCGCCGCCACCAGCGACAGCGCGAAGCTAAAGCCGATGGTGGCGCCGATCATGGCCATCGTCTTCACGCGATGTTCGTCGCGCGTCAGGTCGGCGGCGAGCGCCATCACCACCGCGGATATCGCGCCCGCGCCTTGCAGCCCGCGGCCGATGATCGCCGTCCAGATGTGCTCGGCGCCCGCGGCGAGAAAGCTGCCGCCGGCGAAGATCACCAGGCCGACCACGATGACGGGCTTGCGTCCCCAGCGGTCCGAGGCCATGCCGAACGGCACGTGCAGCAGCGCCTGCACCAGGCCGTACGCGCCGAGCGCGGCGCCCACCAGCACCAGGTTGTCGCCGCCCGCAAGCTGCGGCGCGTGCACCGCGAACACCGGCAGGATGAGAAACAGCCCGAGCATGCGCAGGCCGAAGATGCCGGCGAGCGAGGCGCCCGCCCGCAGCTCCTGCGCGCTCATACGCTGGGCATCCATTACGGAGGAAAGAAAGGCTGGAAACGGTGATCCGGAACTCGCTATAGTAGCAAGTTTACTTTTGCCAAACCGGCGCGATGGATTCCCACGGCACTCTGCGCATTCGCGGCGCGCGCACGCACAACTTGAAGAACCTGAGCATCGAGCTGCCGCGCAACCGCCTGGTGGTGATCACCGGCCTGTCCGGCTCTGGAAAGTCCTCGCTCGCCTTCGACACGCTGTATGCCGAGGGCCAGCGCCGCTACGTGGAGTCGCTTTCCGCCTACGCGCGCCAGTTCCTGCAATTGATGGGAAAGCCCGACGTCGACCTGATCGAGGGCCTGTCGCCGGCGATCGCCATCGAGCAGAAGGCGGGCAGCCACAATCCGCGCTCCACGGTCGGCACGGTCACCGAGGTCCACGACTACCTGCGGCTGCTGTTCGCGCGCGTCGGCACGCCGTACTGCCCCGACCACGGCCTCGCGCTGCAGTCGCAGTCGGTGGCGCAGATGGTGGATCACGTGCTGGCCCTGCCCGCGGATACGCCGCTCATGGTGCTCGCGCCGGTGGTGGCGGGACGCCGCGGCGAGCAGGCCGACCTGCTCGACGAGCTGCGCGCGCAGGGCTTCACGCGCGTGCGGGTGGACGGCAAGGTGCACGAGCTGGACGCAGCGCCGAAGCTTGCCCGGCACGCCAAGCACTCGGTGGACGTGGTCGTAGACCGGCTCAAGGTGCGGCCGGAGGCAAAGCAGCGCCTGGCCGAATCGTTCGAGACGGCGCTGCGCCATGCCGACGGGCGCGCCGTCGCCGTGGAGACCGATTCGGGCCGCGAGCACCTGTTCTCGGCGAAATTCGCCTGCCCGGCGTGCAGCTACGCGCTCGCCGAGCTCGAGCCGCGCCTGTTTTCGTTCAATAACCCGGCCGGCGCCTGCCCGCGCTGCGACGGCCTGGGCGCAGTCGAGTTCTTCGATCCCAAGCGCGTGGTCGCCCATCCCAACCTCAGCCTGGCGAGCGGCGCCATCCGCGGCTGGGACCGGCGCAACCACTTCTACTACACGCTGCTGCAGTCGCTCGCCGCGCACTACGGTTTCGACATCGAGACGCCGTGGGAGGCGCTCGCCGACGACGTGCAGGACCGGGTGCTCAATGGCTCCGGCAGCGAGCGCATCGCCTTTCGCTACCCAAATGAGCGCGGCCGCACCACCGTGAAGGAACACGCCTTCGAGGGCGTGCTGCCGAACCTCGAGCGCCGCTACCGGGAGACCGACTCGAGCGTGGTGCGCGAGGAGCTGGCCAAGTATCGCAATACGCGCACCTGCCCGGAGTGCGGCGGCGCACGCCTGCGCCGCGAGGCGCGCCATGTGCGCGTCGCCGACACCACGATCCACGAGCTGTCGTGCTGGCCGCTGCGCCAGTCGCAGGCGTTCTTCCAAGGCCTCGCGCTGCCTGGCGCGCGCGCCGCGGTCGCCGAGAAGATCGTGCACGAGATCTCGGGCCGCCTGGGCTTTCTCGTCAACGTCGGCCTCGACTACCTTACCCTCGAGCGCGCGGCGCAGACGCTTAGCGGCGGCGAAGCGCAGCGCATTCGCCTGGCGAGCCAGATCGGCTCCGGCCTGACCGGCGTGCTCTATGTACTCGACGAGCCTTCGATCGGCTTGCACCAGCGCGACAATGCCCGGCTCATCGAGACGCTGCGGCACCTGCGCGACCTGGGCAACTCGGTGATCGTCGTCGAGCACGACGCGGAGACGATCCTGGCCGCGGATCACGTGGTGGACATGGGCCCCGGCGCGGGCGAAGCCGGCGGCAACGTCGTCGCCGAAGGTCCGCCTGCCGCGATACTCAAAAGTGAGCAGTCGCTTACGGGGCAGTACCTGTCACACCGCCTGAGCATCGAGGTGCCCCGCTTGAGACGGCGGCGCAACCCGCGCCAGCAGCTGCGCATTTCCGGCGCCAGCGGCCACAACCTGAAGCAGGTGGCGTTCGAGCTGCCGGTCGGGCTGTTCGTCTGCGTGACCGGCGTCTCCGGTTCAGGCAAGTCCACGCTGGTAAACGAGACGCTGTACCGCGCGCTCGCGCGCCACCTGTACGGCAGCGCCGAGGAGCCCGCGCCGCACGAGGCCGTGTCCGGCCTGGAGCATTTCGACAAGGTGGTGAGCGTCGACCAGAGCCCGATCGGGCGCACGCCGCGCTCCAACCCGGCCACCTATACCGGGCTGTTCGCGCCCATCCGCGAGCTCTACGCCGGGGTGCCGGAGGCGCGCGCGCGCGGCTACGACGCCGGGCGCTTCTCGTTCAACGTGAAGGGCGGGCGCTGCGAAGCCTGCCAGGGCGACGGCCTGGTCAAGGTGGAGATGCATTTCCTGCCCGACATCTACGTGCCTTGCGACGTCTGCCACGGCACGCGCTACAACCGCGAGACGCTCGAAATCCGCTACAAGGGCAAGACTATCCACGACGTGCTGCAGCTGACGGTGCGCGAGGCGCATGCCTTCTTCGGGGCCGTCCCGGTCGTCGCCCGCAAGCTGCAGACGCTGCTCGAGGTCGGCCTGGGCTACGTGCAGCTCGGCCAGGCGGCGACCACGCTCTCGGGCGGCGAGGCGCAGCGCGTGAAGCTCTCGCTCGAGCTGTCCAAGCGCGACACCGGCCGCACGCTCTACATCCTCGACGAGCCCACGACCGGGCTGCACTTCCACGACATCAAGCTGCTGCTCGAGGTGCTGCACCGCCTGCGTGATGCCGGCAATACCGTGGTGGTGATCGAGCACAATTTGGACGTGGTCAAGACCGCCGACTGGATCGTCGACCTCGGCCCCGAAGGCGGGGACGGCGGCGGGCTTATCGTCGCGCAGGGCACGCCCGAGGCGATCGCGCGCAGCGGCGACAGCCATACCGGGCGCTACCTGAAGGCGGTGCTGGAGGTGCCACGCCGGCGCGCGGCTTGACGCGGTGCAAACGCGCCGCCCGCCCGGAAAAGGGGCTGGGCTGAAGTGGTTTACAGGCAACGGGCAATGGGGCGAGAATGGCCTTGCCCTCCCGACACCGCATGCCCGGCAAGATCTTCCGCTTCGGGCCGACCCCGGAGCATCGCGCCCAGCACCTGTTCGTGTTCCTGCACGGCAGCGGCGCCACCTCCCAATCGATGATCCCGATCGCGTTCCGGTTCCAGGCGCGCTTCCCGAGCGCGGCGCTGGTGGTGCCGAGCGGCTTCGCCCGCTCGGAGGTCGACCACGACGCGCAGCAGTGGTACTCGAGCCGCGGCCTGAACGACGACAACCGCGCCGAGCGCGTGGCGGCGATCCTGCCGCGCGTCGAGGCGCTGGTGCGCCGCGAGCAGACCAACTGCCGCGTGCCGATGGAACGCACCGTGCTGATCGGCTTCTCGCAGGGCGGCACGGTGGCGCTCGAGGCGGTGAAGCAGCTCCCCGAGCTCGCCGGCGCGGTGGTCGCCTACGCGGCGCGCTTCGCGCGCCTGCCGAAGAGCGGCACGCGCATCGGCTCGCGCGTGCACCTGGTGCATGGCGAGTACGACGCGATCGTGTCGCGCGTGCACGCCGAGCGCGCGGCGCGTACCCTCGCCGCGCTGCACGTGCCGGTCACGCTCGACATCGTCGAGCACCTGGGCCATGCGCTCACGCACAGCGCCATCTGCCTTGGCTCGCTGCGCCTGCTGCAGGGCATCTACGAGGGCCGGCGCGCCACGCTGCACTGAATGGGCACCGTCGTCGCACTGGGGGGCCAGGTCGGCGGGGCGAAGCTCGCCGAGGGGCTGTACCGCCTGCGCGGCAAGGACCTCGCGGTGATCGTCAACACCGGCGACGATTTCGACTATCTGGGGCTGCACGTCTCGCCCGACATCGACACCATGCTCTACGCGCTCGCCGGCATCGCCGACGCCGCCAAGGGCTGGGAGCCCGCCGGCGAGACCTTCGCCAGCCACGCCATGCTGATGCGCCTGCGCGGTCCCGGCGCCGTGCCGCTCGGCGACCGCGCGCTGGCGCTGCAGCTGCTGCGCGCCGAGGCGCTGCGCGCCGAGCGCACGCCGACCGAGATCACGCAGGACCTCGCGCAGCGCCTCGGCATCGAGGCGCGCGTGCTGCCGATGAGCGACGACCCGGTGCGCACCGTCGTCAACACCGACTCGGGCGCGGTGAGCTTCCAGGACTACTTCGTCGACCTGAACTGCGAGCCCGCCGTACGCAGCTTCCAGTACGGCGGCGCCGACGAGGCGCGCCTCTCTGACGAGGTACTCGACGCGCTGCATGCGCACGACCTCGAAGCGGTAGTGCTCGGCCCCTGCAACCCGTACCACACGATGCACCCGATCCTCGCCGTCAACGGCATGCGCGAGGCGCTGCGCAAGCGCGGCGCGCCGGTGGTCGCGGTGAGCCCGATCATCGGCGGGCGCGCGCTGCAGGGCTCGGCGGCGAAGATGATGCGCGAGCTGGGCCGCGAGGTGTCGGCGCGCGCGGTGGCGATGGAGTACTACAAGCTGATCGACGGGATCATCGTCGATTCGGCCGACGAAGCGCTGGTCGAAGGCATCCGCGCGAGCGGCATCCACGCGCTCGCGGTGCCCACGCTCATGCGCACGCCCGAAGACCGCCTGAAGCTCGCCCGCGCCGCGCTCGAGTTCGCGCGCTCGGTGCGCCTGCGCAAGGAAATCGCGGCCGACGCCTAGCGCAGCAGCGCGTACTCGCCGCCCTTGTCGATCGCGCGGCGGTAGGCCGGACGCGCGTGGATGCGCTCGAGGAAATCCATCAGCCGGGGGCGCCTGGCATCCAGGCCGCCGCGCACCACGGCGGCCTCCAGCGGGAAGCTCATCTGCACGTCGGCGGCGCTGAAGGCGCCGCCGGCAAACCAGTCCCGGTCGCGCAGCTCACTCTCCATGAAGTCGAGATTGCGGTCGATGTTGGGCTGGATGTAGGAGCCCTTCGCGCGCCGCGCGATGGCGCGCGCCACCGGCCGAGCGAAGAACGGCATCGGGCCGGTCTCCACGCGGTCGAACAGGAGCTTGAGCAGCAGCGGCGGCTGCGCCGTGCCCTCCGCGAAATGCATCCAGTAGCGGTAGCGCAGGCGCTCCGGCGTGCCCGCAGAAGGCACCAGGCGACCGTCACCGTAGCGCTCGGCGAGGTACTCGACGATGGCGCCGGACTCGGCCAGCACCTGGCCGTCATCCTCGATCACGGGCGACTTGCCCAGCGGGTGCACGGCGCGCAGCTCGGGGGGCGCGAGCATCGTCTTGCGGTCGCGCTGGTAGCGCTTCACCTCGTAGGGCACGCCCAACTCCTCGAGCAGCCACAGCACGCGCTGTGAGCGCGAATTGTTGAGGTGGTGGACGATGATCACGGCGGCCTCAGGTTTGCAGCTCGGGCAGATCTTTGAAGAGCTCGAGCGCCTCGGGATTGGCGAGCGCATCGGTGTGGGTGACCGGCATGCCGTGCACCACTGCCTTGACGGCGAGCTCCACGACCTTGTTGTTCTTGGTGCGCGGGATGTCGGCCACCTGCACGATCTTCGCCGGCACGTGGCGCTTGGTGGTGTGCTCGCCAATCTGGCGGCGGATGCGCTCTTCGAGCGCCGCATCGAGCTCGAGTCCCTCGCGCAGCTTCACGAACAGCACCACGCGCGTATCGGTCGGCTGGTCGGGCGGCCACAGCTGGCCGATGGCGACCGACTCCTCGACCTCGGGGACCTTCTCCACCTGGCCGTAGATCTCGGCGGTGCCGATGCGCACGCCGCCCGGGTTGAGCGTCGCGTCCGAGCGCCCGTAGACGATCATCGTGCCGCGCTCGGTCAGCTCGCACCAGTCGCCGTGGCACCAGACGTTGTCGTACTTGGCGAAGTAGGCGGCGTGGTACTTCTCGCCGCCCTTGTCGTTCCAGAAGCCGAGCGGCATCGAGGGAAACGGCCGCGTGCACACGAGCTCGCCCTTCTGGCCGACCACCGACCGGCCCGCCTCGTCGAACACCTCGACCGCGAGGCCGAGCGAGCGGCACTGCAGCTCGCCGCGGTACACCGGCAGCGCGGCGTTGGCGTCCGCGAATCCCGCCATGATGTCCGTGCCCCCCGAGATCGACGACAGGCAGACATCGGCCTTGATGTCGCGGTAGACGTAGTCGTAGCTCTCGGCCACCAGCGGCGAGCCGGTGGACACGATCATGCGCAGTCCCGGCAGCGGGTAGGCCTCGCGCGGCTTCAGGCCGCGCTTGGCGATGGCGTCGATGAACTTCGCCGAGGTGCCGAAATGGCTGAAGCGCTCGCGCTGCGCGTAGTCGAAGAGGATCTTGCCGTCGCGCGCGAACGGCGAGCCGTCGTAGAGCATCACCGTCGCTTCCGCGGCGAGGCCGTGGAACAGCAGGTTCCACATCACCCAGTTGCAGGTGGTGTAGTAGAAGAAGTGGTCCGCGGGACGCACGTCGAACTGCAGCTTGTACATCTTCAGCGCGGCGAGCAGTGTGCCGCCCGCGCCGTGCACGATGCACTTGGGCTTGCCGGTGGTGCCCGAGGTGAACAGGATGTACACGGGATGGTCGAACGGCAGCTGCGCCCAGGCGATGTCGCCCGGCGTGTGCCGGCGCAGCCACTCCTCCAGCAGCACGGCCTTGGGGACGTCCTCGATGTCGGGCCGCGCGTCGAGGTAGGGCACCACGACCACTTTTCGCAGCGACGGCAAGCGCTCGGCGATCTCGCGCACGCGCTCGAGCACGCGGTGCTCCTTGCCGTTGTAGATGTAGCCGTCGGCGACGAACAGCACCTTGGGCTCGATCTGCCCGAAGCGGTCGATGACGCCGTCGACACCGAAATCCGGCGAGCACGACGACCAGACGATGCCCTGCGACAGCGCGGCGAGCGCAAGCATCGCGGTGTCCGGCAGATTGGGGATGAACGCCGCGGCGCGGTCCCCGGCGCGCAGCCCGAGCTGCGCCAGCGCCTGCACGGCGCGCGATACGTCGCTCGTCAGGTCGGAGTAGCTGACGCGGCGCTGCGGGCCGCGCTCGTCCCAGAACACGAAGGCGTCGCCGCGGTCGCCGCGCCGCAGCAAGTTCTCGGCGAAATTGAGGCGCGCCTCGGGAAACCACTTGGCGCCGGGCATCTTGTCGCCATCGACCAGTACGGTCGACCCCTTGCGCGACGCCTTCACGCCGCACCATTCCCACACCTCGTTCCAGAAGAGCTCCGGGTTGTCCACCGTCCACTGATAGAAATCGGCATACGTATTCAGGTCGAGCCGATACTTGCGCACCGCATGGCGCGCGAATTGCGTGATCTGCGCCTGCTCGATCGCGTCCTCGGAGGGCTGCCACAGGGGGGTCGGCATGGCCGGATTATCCCGCCGATGCGCTAGGATTGTCCTATGGCGACCACTATTGCTTTCCTCGGACTGGGCGCGATGGGCTCGCGCATGGCGATAAACCTGCAATCCGCCGGCTACGCGCTGCGGGTCTACAACCGCGACCGCGCCAAGACGCGTGCGCTTGTGGACAAGGGCGCACAGGCCTGCGACACGCCCGCCGCCGCGGTACAGGGCGCCTCCTTCGTCGTATCCATGGTGGCCGACGACGTGGCCACGCGCGCCGTGATGCTGGGCGCGGACGGCGCGGTCGCCGCCGCCACCGCGGGCACGATCATCATCGATTCCAGCACCAATACGCCCGCCATGGCGCGCGAAGTCGCGCAGGCAGCCGCGGCGCGGCGCGTGCAGTATCTCGATGCGCCCGTGTCGGGAAGCCTGGCGCAGGCCCAGGGCAAGGAGCTCGTCTTCATGGTCGGCGGCGAGCGTGTCGCCTTCGAGCGCGCGCAGCCGGTGATTGCGGCCATGGGCCGCATGGCGAAGCACATGGGCGCCGCCGGGACCGGCGCCACCATCAAGCTCATCAACAACATGCTCTCCGCCGCGGCGACTGCCGCCACCGCGGAGGCCGTGATGATCGCCGAAGCCGCCGGGCTGGATCGCGCCGCCACGCTGGAGGTGCTGGGCGAGGGCGCCGCCGGGTCGCGCCTGATGAAGACGCGCATGCCGAAGATGTTCAGCCGCGACTTCGCGCCGCAGTTCCAGCTGCAGCTGATGGAGAAGGACCTGCGCTACTTCCAGCTGCTCGCGCAGGAGCTCGACCGGCCGGTGCCGTTCGCCGCGCTGGTGCGCAGCCAGTTCCAGGCGGCACGCCGCGCCGATCTCGGCAAGCTCGACTCGAGCGCGCTGTTCCTGCAGGCGGCGGGCGAGAAGCCGAAGCCCTGAGAGCGCGGCGAGCGCCCGGGATGCGCGCCGAGCCCCGCCTGCTGCTGGCGCTGTTCGCGCTGTCCGGGTTCACCGGGCTGGTCTACGAATCCGTCTGGTCGCACTACCTGAAGCTGTTCCTTGGCGCGGCGGCGTTCGCGCAGTCGTTCGTGCTCGCCGTGTTCATGGGCGGCATGGCGCTCGGCGCCTGGCTCGCCAGCCGCCTGAGCGCGCGCTGGAAGAACCTGCTCGCGGCCTACGGCTGGATCGAGGCGCTCATCGGTGTGGCCGCGCTTTCCTTCCACGCTGCGTTCACCACGCTCGCCGCGCTCTCGCTCGAGCACGTGATTCCCGCCTTGAGCGCGCCGGAAACGATCGAGCTCTACAAGTACGCGGTGTGCGCGCTGCTCATCGCGCCGCAGACGGTGCTGCTCGGCATGACCTTCCCGCTGATGGCCGGGGCCGTCATCCGCCGTTTCCCGCGCGATGGCGGCGGCCAGCCGGCCGGCGGGCGCCGGCTCGCGCTGCTTTACTTCAGCAACTGCATCGGCGCGGCGGCGGGCGCGCTGGCCGCCGCGTTCTGGCTGTTCGGCTGGCTCGGCTTGCCCGGGACCCTGCAGTTGGCGGGCGCGCTCAACCTTGCGCTCGCGCTCGCCGTGTGGAGGCTGGCGCGCGGCGGCGAGCCACGGGCGGCGGCGCCGCCCGCAGCTTCCGCGGCGGCCGGCGCGAGGCCGGGCGCGCCGCTCGTGCAGCTGCTGCTCGGCGCCGCGTTCATCACCGGCGCGGCGTCGTTCGTGTACGAGATCGCCTGGATCCGCATGCTGTCGCTGGTGCTGGGTTCGTCGTTCCAGGCCTTCGAGCTGATGCTCTCGGCGTTCATCGCCGGGCTTGCGCTGGGCGGGCTGTGGATGCGCCGGCGCATCGACCGGCTGGACAACCCGATGCGCTTCTCCGGCGTGGTGCAGCTGGCGATGGGGCTGGCGGCGCTCGGCACGATCTTTCTGTACCAGCTGAGCTTCGACTGGATGGCCTGGGCGCTGCGCGTGCTGCAGCGCTCCGAGGAGGGCTACCCGCTGTACCTGTTGTTCAGCCATGGCGTGGCGTTCGCCGTCATGCTGCCGGCGACGTTCCTCGCCGGGATGACGCTGCCCTTGTTCACGCACATGCTGCTGCGCGGCGGCCACGGCGAGCGCGCGATCGGCCAGGTGTATGCCGCCAACACGCTGGGCGCGATCGCCGGGGTGCTCCTCGCCGTGCACGTGCTGATGCCCGAAGCCGGCCTCAAGGTGACGCTCGTCGTCGGCGCCGCGCTCGATATCGTGCTCGGTGCCTGGCTGCTGCGCTGGTCGGGCGCCGTTGCGCAGCGCGCCGAGGCCTTTGCCGCGCTGATTCTCGGGCTGCTCGCCGCGACCGCCACCGCGCGCGCCGCCGCGCTGGCGCCGGAGCGCCTCGCCTCGGGCGTGTTCCGCTACGGCCAGGCCGAGCAGCGCGGCGAGGTGCTCTACTACCGCGACGGCAAGACGGCTACCGTCGCGGTGGTCGCGGCGCCTTCGGGCGCGCGGACCATCAGCACCAACGGCAAGCCCGATGCGGCGATCCAGATGAACCCGGCGCTGCCGCGCACCGAGGACGAGTACACCATGACGCTCCTTGGCGCCCTGCCGCTCCTTGCCCGGCCCGGCGCGCAGCGCATCGCCAACATCGGCTTCGGCTCGGGGCTCACCGCGGAAACCGTGCTCTCGCATGACGCGGTCCAGGCGCTCGACATCATCGAGATCGAGCCGGCGATGGCGGCCGGCGCCTACGCGTTCCACCCCCGCGTCAACCAGCTGTTCCGCGACCGGCGCGTGCGCGTGCATTTCGAGGACGCGAAGAGCTATTTCGCCCGGCACGGCAAGCGCTACGACGCGATCATCTCCGAGCCCTCCAATCCCTGGGTCAACGGCGTCGCCAGCCTGTTCACGGCGGAGTTCTACCGCGATACCGCGCGCTACCTCGCCCGGGACGGCTTATTCGTGCAGTGGCTGCACGTGTACGAGCTCGACGACCGGTTGCTGGGTTCGATGTTCGCGGCCTTGGACACGGCTTTCGCGGATTACGACGTCTACCAGGTGAGCGCCGGCGACCTCGTCGTGGTTGCGGTGCGCGAGGGTCGCGTGCCGCTGCCGGGCGCGCTGCCGGCCGCGCAGCCGCACTTACTCGACCTGCTGGCGCGGATCGGCATTACGCAGCGCGAGCACGTGCTCGCGCGGCGCCTGGGCGGCAAGCAGGCGCTGGCGCCGCTCTTTGCGCAGCACGCGCCGCCGGTTAACTCCGACTTCCGCCCGCTGGTGCAGCTGGAGGCGCCGCGCGCGCGCTACCTGCAGCAGCGCGCCGAGGCACTGGTCGAGCTGGCGACGGCGCCGCTGCCCGTGCTGGAAATGCTCGGCGGCGTAGAGGCGACGTACCTTTCGGCGCCGGCGCCGCGCGCCGGGCCGGGACGCTACACGCTGCTGGTCGATGCGCTGCACTTGCACCACGCGCTTCTGGATCGCGGCACGCCGACCCTCGACCCGCAGGTGCTCGCACTGCGCCAGTCCGGCGCGCTATGCGGCCCGCTCGCGGGGCACGCCCTGCTCGATCAACTGCACGGCGTGGCATCGCGCACGCTGACGCACCTCGACCCGGGGCGGCGCCGGTCACTGTGGGTCGAACCGGGCTGGCTCGGCTGCCCGCTCGAGCAGGCGCCCGCCGCGGCGCGCGAACGCTTCGCTGTCTACCGCGCGATTGCGGAGCGCGATGCGCACGCCATGCTGGCGCGCGCCCGCGCGGCACTCGAAAACCCCTCCACCCCGAACCCCGAGTGGCGACGTTTCCTGGTGCTCACCGCCATGCTCGGGGCGCAGGCCGGCGGCCAGGGCGCAGAGGCGCGCCGCCTGTGGCGTCTGCACGGCGGCATGGCCACGCCCACGGAGCGCTACGTGGCCGACTGGCGCGATTAGCGCGGCGCCACTCGCGCGCGCATCGCGTCCGACAGCTTGTAGTCGGGATAGCGCTTCCTGAACGCAGCGAGGCTCTCATCGGCCTCGCGCCCCTTGCCTGCCTCGCGCAGCTGGGCGATGCGCTCCAGCCACTGCTCCGGCGTCTCCGGGGTCCTCGTGATCTTGCCGACGGCCATGCTGGCGCTCGCCCGGCCCGCGGGCTGCGCGCGGTCGGCGCTGGCCTCGGCGAGCGCCTCGCGCTTGCGCGCGCCGACCGGCGGTTCCTGCGCCCGGCCTTCCCGCGCCATCGGCGCCGCCGGGGCCGGGGCCGCATCGCGGCGCGGCGGGGGCGCGGCCTCGGGCGCCGCGGCCGGCGCCTGCATCACCCGCGGCGACAGCGCAACTTCCTCCGCGCCGTTGCGCTCCTCGAGCTGCAGGCGCAGCGTCACGCCTACAGCGAGGACGACCACGGCGGCAACCGACACCGGCACCGCCCAGCGCGCGCGCGGGCGGCGTGCGGCAGCGAGAATCTCCGCGTCGAGCGCCGCAGGCGGCTCGTCGCGGCCGAGGGCGCGATAGTGCGCCGAGACGCGCGCGTCGCGGTCGGGATCAGTCATCGCTCATGGCCTCACGCAGTTTGGCGAGCGCATAGCGCACGCGGCTCTTCGCTGTCTCCTCGTTCGCGCCGGTGGCGGCGGCGATCTCGGCGACGCTCAGTCCCGATTCTTCGTGCAGCAGGAACGCCGCGCGCTGCGCCTCGGGCAGCGCGGCGAGCGCCGCGGCGAAGCGCTGCAAGCCCTGGCGCCCCGCGGCGCGCGCTTCCGGCTCGTCGGCGGGCGGCGCGCTCGCGTCGTGGCCGTCCAGCGCGACGAGCTTCAGGCCGCGCTTGCGCCAGTGGTCCGCCAGGCGGTTGTGGGCGATCGTGTACAGCCAGGTGCTGAACTTCGCCTGCACGGTATAGCGGCTGCGTGCTTCGATCACCCGCATCCAGATCTCCTGGTACAGCTCCTCGGCCGTGCCGCGCTCGCGCACCGAGCGCAGCACGAAGCGGTACAGCGGCCCCTTGTGCCGCGTGTAGAGCGCCTCGAAGGCCCCGGCGTCGCCTTCTCGGTAAGCGAGCATCAACTCTTCGTCCGGGGCCTGCACCCCGCGAGTTTACGCGTCGGGTACGAAGCCGGGAAACGCCACCGGTTGCCGTGCTGCATGCGGGATCACGCCCATCGCCACGAGGTTGCGGTGGCTGTCGTAGCGGATGGTGATGGTCTCCGCGGGGTGCGCGCTGGCGCGCTCGAACTCGACGTGGCGCGCGTACGAGGTCTCGCTGCGGCCGTGGCCGGTGCCAAGCGGCGCCGCCGCGTCGGCGGACTCGCGCGACGAGCGCGACTCGGCACGCGGTGCCGGCGCGAAACCGCCGAAAGGCTGCGGCGGCGCAGCCTTGCGCCGGTAGAGCGCCACGCCGATCACGCCCACGTTGTCAGGGCGAGCGGTGCGCGCGGCGTAGGAATCGTTCAGCTCGGTGAAATAGAACGCGGCGGTGCGCTCGAGGCTCTTGCGCCAGCCGTCGACCGCCAGTCGCGCGCGCGGGCCGATGACGTAGCCGCTTTGCAGCGGGTGCGCGGTCTGCCCCGTGATGACGTTCACGCCGTCCACCGACATCACCGCCAGCAGGTCCGCGCCCTGGCGGCTGCGCACGATGATGCGGTACTCGTTGCCGGGCTTGCCGACGACATAGGCCTGCCCCCGGTGCCAGTACACGGGCAGCTGCCTGCCGTCGCTGCGATCAAACACCCTGACGTCGGCGAGGCCGCCGACCGCCTGCGCCTGAGTGCCGAGGACGAGTGCGAGCGCTGCGCCCGCGAGCTGCAGGAATTTCATGGCTGCTCCTTTCACGTGGTGCGGCCCGCCCCGATGGCCGGCCGTCCCTGCATGAAACGATTTCGAGCGCGAAAAGGGTTAAGATGCGCGCCTTCCATGAGCAAGCCCTGCTACGACTGCGGCAAGTGCCCGGCCTACTGCTGCAGCTACCCGGAGATCGAGGTCTCCAAGGCGGACATCGCACGCCTCGCGCGGCACTTCGGCATCAGCGCGGCGGCCGCGGAGGAAAAGTTCACCAAGCCGCAGAAGGAAGACAACGTACGCATCCTGCGGCACCGCGAGGACGAGCACTTCACGTCGGTGTGCACGTTCCTCGACCGCAAGACGCGCCGCTGCACGGTGTACGAGGCGCGGCCGCACACCTGCCGCGGCTACCCGTACGGCGCGCGCTGCGGCTACTACGAGTTCCTCAAGTTCGAGCGCGAGCACCAGGACGACGAGAACTTCGTCGCCACCACCTGAAGCCTACTTGCGGCGCTCGAGCGCCTGCTGGCGCACCGCGCTGAGGGTGGTGCTGGTGGTGATGGCCTCGGGGTCGATGCGCAGCTCGATCAGCGCCGGCTTGCCCGAGGCGCGCGCGCGCTCGAACGCCGGCGCGAACTGATCGGTCGTCTCGACCAGCTCGCCGTGCCCGCCGAAGGCGCGCGCGTAGGCGGCGAAGTCGGGATTCTTCAGCTCGGTGCCCGAGATGCGGCCCGGGTACTCGCGCTCCTGGTGCATGCGGATCGTGCCGTACATGCCGTTGTTCACCACCAGGCAGATGACCGGCGCGCCGTACTGCGCGGCGGTGGCGAGCTCCTGGCCGTTCATGAGGAAATCCCCGTCGCCCGTCACCGCGATCACCGTGCGCTCGGGCGCCGCGAGCTTGGCCGCGACCGCCGCCGGCAGCCCGTAGCCCATCGACCCGGCGGTCGAGCCGAGCTGCGTGCGAAAGCCCTTGTAGCGAAAGTAGCGGTGCACCCAGCCGGAGAAGTTGCCCGCGCCGCCGCAGACGATCGCATCCTCGGGCAGGTGCTGGTCGAGCCACTTCACCACTTCGGCGTACTGCAGCCGGCCGGGCATCGGCCGCGGCTCGGTCCAGGCGACGAACTCCTCGCGCGCCGCCTTGGTGCGCGCCACCCACCTGGCGCCGTCCAGCTTCACTTGCGCCAAGGCTTCGACGAATTGCGCCATGCCCGCATTGATCGGCAGCGCCGCGCGGTACACGCGGCCGAGCTCCTCGGCGCCGCCGTGCACGTGAATGAGCGTCTGGCTCGGCACCGGCGCCTGCAGCAGCGTGTAGCCGCTGGTGGTCATCTCGCCCAGGCGCGCGCCGATGACGAGCAGCACGTCGGCTTCGCGGATGCGCTGCGCGAGCTTGGGATTGATGCCGATGCCGATGTCGCCGGCGTAGCTCGCGCTGCGGTTGTCGAGCAGGTCCTGGCAGCGAAACGACGTCCCGGCCGCGAGCCGCGAGGCTTCCAGCCATGCGCGCAGGGCGTCGCAGGTCGCGCGGTCCCAGCCGCCGCCGCCAAGGATCACGAGCGGTCGCTCCGCGCCTTGCAGCAGCCGCTGCAGCTCGCGCATGTCGCCCGGCGCAGGCGCCGGGCGCACCGTCTTGTAGTGCGGCACGTCGGCGACCGCGGCCTCCGAGAACAGCATGTCCTCGGGCAGCGCCAGCAGCACCGGTCCGGGACGGCCCGCCATCGCCGTGTGGAAGGCGTGGCTCACGTACTCGGGAATGCGCTCGACCCGGTCGATCTGCGCCACCCACTTGGTGAGCGGCCCGTACATGCGCCGATAGTCGATTTCCTGGAACGCCTCGCGCTCGACGAAATCGTTGCCCACCTGCCCGACGAACACCACCATGGGCGTGGAATCCTGGTGGCCGGTGTGCACCCCGATGGCGCCATTGGTGGCGCCGGGGCCGCGCGTAACGAACAGCACGCCCGGCGTGCCGGTCAGCTTGCCGTAGGCCTCCGCCATGTAGGAGGCGCCGCCTTCCTGCCGGCAGACGATGAATTTCAGCCGGTCGGCGACGTCATGAAAGCCGTCGAGCACCGGCAGGTAGCTTTCCCCCGGGACGCCGAACGCGAGCTTTACCCCGTGCCCGACCAGCGTGTCGGCGAGGATGCGCCCGCCGTGGCGTACCTTCAGGTCGTGCTGCATGGTCACGAGCGCGCCAGGAACAGCGTGACCGCGTAGATCAGCGCGCCCAGCGCCGTACAGGCGAGGATCCAGCCCGCCGGCCCGGGATGCGCTTCGACCACCTTGTCGAGCATCGCGTGCGAATCATCGCCGCCGCGCATGCCGCGCCGGGGGGAAATCCACCGATTGGCATGCCGCTCCAGGATCGACAGGCCCTCCGGGGAAAAGCACAGCAGATATCCCACCACGACGCCTGCGGCGCTGCCGACGATCAGGAACCACTTCAAGGTCCCGGCCACGATCGCGACGAACATCCGCATGTCGCCCTTGGCAGCCGCCGTGCTGAACGCCGTCGTATTCACGCCGAGGAGCAATCCGAGCATCGCGAAGGTCCCGCCCGCGATCAGCGCCCAGCCGATCCAGCGCCGGTGGCGGTGCCAAAAGAACTCGGTGGGGCGCGGAATCTCCATCGCCCTTAGAGCGCCGCGGGTGGAGATCCATCGGTTCATCACCTGGAAGACGCGCAGCGTGCGCGCGCTGGCGACGATCAGCCCGACCCCGGCGGCCAGGCCGACCGTGGCGAACACCAGCACCACGGCGATGAAGAACTGGAACAGCACTTGCCACAGCAGATCATTGGGGGACGACATGGGCCTCCTTCTGCCAGCAGCCGCGCAGCTTTTCGCAGCACTCGGCCACCGCGGCATTCGCGGTATCGATCACGCCGCCGAACAGGATGAAGCCGTGCACCATGTCGGCATACTCACGGTACGTGACTTCCACGCCCTCCTGCGCCATGCGCGCGGCGTATTCACGGCCCTCGTCCAGCAGCGGATCGTAGCCCGCGGTGATCACATGCGCGGGCGGCAGGCCGGCAAGGCGCGGCGCCAGCAGCGGGGAAGCGCGCCAGTGGACGCGGTCTTCCTTTCGCGGCAGGTACTGCGCCTGAAAATAATCCATGGATTTCTTGGTCAGCAGGTAGCCCTCGCCGTTCTTGCGGATCGAGGGGTGCTGCATGCGCTGGTCGGTCGCAGGATAGATGAGCAGCTGGTACGCGATTCGCGGCCCGCCATGATCGCGCGCCTGCAGCGCCACCACGGTGGCGAGGTTGCCGCCCGCGCTGTCGCCGCCAACGGCCACCTGCTTGTGCCGCTCGGCGACGAATCGCGTCGCCGTCACGCAGTCCTCCACCGCGGCGGGAAACGGGAATTCGGGCCCCATCCGGTAGTCCACGGAATACACCGCGCAGCGCGCGCCGTTGGCGAGCTGGCGGCACAGCACGTCGTGCGTATCGAGGTCCCCGATGACCCAGCCGCCGCCGTGGAAGTAGACCAGCGCCGGAAGCTCGTCCGCCGGGCCGGTGTCCGCGGGGCGATAGGCGCGCAGCGCCACCGGCCCCGGCGCCATCAGGAGCTTCGCCTCTGCGACCTCGGGCGGCCTGGGCGAGAGCGCGGCGCGCGTGTCGCGATAGATGCGCCGCGCGACGTGCGCGGGGACCTCGTGGAGCTGCGGCAGCGGCGATTTCGCTGCGCGCTCGAGGACCTGGACGACCTGGGGGTGCAGGCTCACTTGGCCGCCGCCAGCATCTTCTTCAGCCGCGCCACGAAGAACGGCGCGCACTTGTGGATCCTCGTCTCCTGCGTGATGATCAGCGGCCGCACGCGCGGCAGGTACGCCTGCCATTCGGGATCGGCCTGCATCGCGGCGCGCATCTTCTCGCGCTGGTTGAGGTCGTCGTAGGCCCACATGTGCGTGACCAGGTTCTGCGTGCCGACCTCGGTCACGTAGTAGCCGACCAGGTTCGGCAGGTGCCGGAGCTGCACCTTCATGCCCACGTCCTCGTAGTGCTTGAAGTACCCCGGCGCCTTGCCCGGATGCAGCAGGTACATGCGCTCCTCGACGTACATGGGCCCCTCCCTGGATCCGGTCGATTATAGTATCCGGGCCATGGACGACATCCATACACTGCGCCGCATTCTTTCGCAGAACCGGGTCATCGCCGTCGTCGGCCTGTCGGCCGACTGGTTCCGCCCGAGCTATTTCGCCGCCAAGTACATGCAGGAACACGGTTACGCCATCATCCCCGTGAATCCGCGCTACGCGGAGATCCTCGGGCAGAAATGCTACCGCTCGCTGCGCGACATCCCCGGCAAGGTCGACATCGTCGATTGCTTCCGCAAGAGCACCGACATCATGCCGATCTGCGAGGACGCCATCGCCATCGGCGCCAAGGTCCTCTGGCAGCAGCTCGGCGTGAGGAACGAGGCCGCGGCCGCAAAGGCGCGCGCCGCCGGCCTCGAGGCGGTCATGGACCGCTGCGTGAAGATCGAGCACGGGCGCCTGTTCGGCGGCCTGAACTGGGTCGGCGTCAATACGCGGGTGATCTCGGCCAAGCGCCCGCGCTGGCTGGCCTACTAGAGCTCCAGATATCTGTTTTTTCGATGAAATGCGTGAAATCTGCCCCTAGCGCGGGCGGCGCAGGACAGTTATCCTTACGTCCGTGTCCCGACCCTTGCGCATTTTCGAAGGCCGCTTCGGCCGCCTGATCCTCGCCGAAGCGCCGGAATTCTTCGGTGCCGGCGAGAATACCGCGCCGGTTCTGCTGTTCAAGCACCAGGGCGCCGACTGCACCCTGCGGGTCGGCGGCGAGTCGGTGCCGCTGACGCGCGACGACGTGATCTTCGTCGAGCCGCTGCAGGTGCACGCGGGCGAAGGCACGGCGGGCGCAAGCGGCACGCGCGTCATCGAGTTCCATCCCTCGCCCGACTGGCTGCACGAGGCGTTCCCGGAGAGCTTCCAGCCGGTCGGCGGACGCATCTTTGCGCGCGCGCGCGAAACCATCACGCCGCGCATGCGCCAGCTCGCCGACACGCTGGCGATCGAGGCCCTCAACGACCAGTTTCTGTCGCCCGAGCGGCTGGAATTCATGCTGCAGGAGCTGCTGCTGTCCGTGGTCGAGCACTACCTCGCGCGCCGGCGTGCCGGCGCCTCGCTGTGGCGCGGCTCGCGCTTCGCCGACACGCGCATCCGCAAGGCGCTCGGGCTGCTGCGCGCGCGCCCCAACAAGGACGTCAACATCGACGACCTGGCGAGCCAGGTCGGTCTGTCGCGCTCGCGCTTCTACGACCTGTTTCACCTGAGCACCGGGCGCTCGCCGCGCGCCTACCTCGACATGCTGTGCGTGGAGACCGCGATTGCCAAGCTCTCGAGCGGCCGCGCGCGCATCGCCGATGTCTCGGCCGAGCTCGGCTTCTCGGCGCAAAGCAACTTCACCCGCTTCTTCCTCAGCCAGGTCGGCATCCCGCCCTCCGAGTACCGGCGCGCTGCCGCGCGGCCCGAAGGCGAGGAAGCGCCCAGGCCCGCCGAGCCGGTCTGAGCGGCGCCGGCGCTGGTGCGCCGGTGGAGCGCGCGTTACCCTTGGTGCATGCCGCGCCGCCATTACGATGAAATGCGCGCCGAGGGCGGCGAGATCCGCGCGCACTACCGTGCGCTTTCGGACTGGCTGGCCGAGACGCCCGCCGAGCGCGTGGCGGAGAAACGCCGCGAGGCCGACCTGCTGTTCCACCGCGTCGGCATCACCTTTGCCGTCTACGGCGACGAGGCGGGCGCCGAGCGGCTGATTCCGTTCGACACCATCCCGCGCGTCATCCCGCGGCAGGAATGGGACATGCTCGAGCGCGGCCTGCGCCAGCGCGTCGGCGCGCTCAACCGCTTCCTGCACGACATCTACCATCGCCAGGAGATCCTCGCCGCCGGCGTGATCCCCGCCGAGCAGGTGCTCACCAACGACGCCTACCAGGTGGCGATGCTCGGCCTGGATCTGCCGAACGAGGTGTATTCGCACGTCGCCGGGATCGACCTCATCCGCCACGACGATGGCCAGTATTACGTGCTCGAGGACAACCTGCGCACGCCCTCGGGCGTGTCCTACACGCTCGAGAACCGCAAGATGATGATGCGGCTGTTTCCGGAGCTCTTCGACCGCCAGCACGTCTACCCGGTCGAGCACTACCCGGCGCTGCTCCTGGAGACGCTGCGCGCCGCGGCGCCGCCGCGCGCCCGCGATCCGGTGGTGGTGGTGCTCACGCCGGGGCAGTACAACAGCGCCTACTTCGAGCACGCTTTCCTCGCGCAGCAGATGGGCGTCGAGCTGGTCGAGGGACCGGACCTGTTCGTGAAGGACGGCAGCGTCTTCATGCGCACGACGACCGGCTCCCAGCGCGTCGACGTGATCTACCGGCGCGTGGACGACGCGTTCCTCGACCCGCTCGCGTTCCGCCAGGATTCCTACCTCGGCGTGCCGGGCCTGCTGTCGGTGTACCGGGCCGGCAACGTCGGCCTCGCCAACGCCATCGGCACCGGCGTCGCCGACGACAAGTCCACCTACCCCTACGTGCCCGAGATGATCCGTTTTTACCTCGGCGAAGAGCCGATCCTGAAGAACGTGCCGACCTGGCAGTGCAAGCGACCCGAGGATCTCGCGCACGTCATGGACAACCTCGCCGAGCTGGTGGTGAAGGAGGTGCAGGGCTCGGGCGGCTACGGCATGCTGATCGGCCCCGCCGCGACCAAGGCCGAGATCGAGGCGTTCCGCAAGCGCGTGCACGCCAATCCTTCGAATTACATCGCGCAGCCAACGCTGTCGCTATCGACCTGCCCGACGTTCGTCGACAAGGGCATCGCCCCGCGCCACGTCGACCTGCGTCCGTTCGTGCTCTCCGGCAAGGAGGTGCGCATGGTGCCCGGCGGCCTGACGCGCGTCGCGCTGCGCGAAGGATCCTTGGTCGTCAACTCCTCGCAGGGCGGGGGCACCAAGGACACGTGGGTCGTGGACTGATGCTCTCGCGCGTCGCCGACCGCATTTTCTGGCTGAGCCGCCAGATGGAGCGCGCCGAGAACATGGCGCGCATCCTCGGCGTCACCTCCAACCTGGTGATGTTCGGCACCAAGGACGTGCAGCAGCAGAATCTGCTCGCCCCGCTCTCCATCACCGGCACCGAGCAGGCGTTCTTCGAGCGCCACGACAAGCTGACGCTGGCAGCGCTGATCGAATTCCTCGCCCTCGACGAGAAGAATCCCTCGTCGATCTACTGCTGCCTGAAGGGCGCGCGCGAGAACGCGCACTCGGTGCGCTGGCAGATCACCTCCGAGATGTGGGAGACGCTGAACGGCACCTGGCTGGAGGTGCGCGCGATGAAGCCCGCGCGCATCACCGGCGCCGGCGCCACGCAGTTCTTCGACTGGGTGAAGGACCGCTCGCATCTTTTTCGCGGCGTGACCTACGGCACCATCCTGCGCGGCGAGGCGTTCAATTTCTCGCGCCTCGGCACGCACCTCGAGCGCGCCGACAACACGGCGCGCATCCTCGACGTGAAGTACCACGTGCTGCTGCCCTCGGTCGCCGACGTCGGGGGCGCACTCGATTTCTACCAGTGGACGGCGCTGCTGCGGTCGGTGTCCTCGTTCGAGACCTACCGCCAGCTCTACCGCGACCAGATCTACCCGATCAAGGTGGCGCAGCTGCTGATCCTCGAGCGGCGCATGCCGCGCTCGCTCGCCGCGTGCTTCGACCTGATCAAGGACTCGATGGACCGCATCAAGGGACAGAACGACCAGGCCGCCAAGCGCCTCGCCTACGAGCTGCACGCGCGCCTCACGCATGCCGACATCGAGGAGATCTTCCAGAGCGGGCTGCATGAGTACCTCAACGCCTGCCTCGCCGACATCAACGAGCTGGGCAGCCGCATCGAGCGCGCCTACCTGGGGGCGGTATGAAGCTCAACTTCCTGCACGAAATGCGCTACAGCTACGAATCCCCGGTGCGCTACTCGACCCAGTACCTGCGCCTCACGCCGCGCGACACGGTGCGCCAGAAGGTGCTCGCCTGGCGCCTCGAGACCCCGGGGCAGCCGGTCGGCACGCACGACGGCTACGGCAACGTGCTGCACGTGCTGACGCTGGACAAGCCGGTGACGGGAATCGTGATTCGCGCGCTGGGCGTGGTGGAGACCGCGCGCTCGGTCGACGAGCCCTCGGACTTCACCGGCACGCCGCTCTCGCCGCTGCTGTTCCTGCGCGCAACGCCGCTGACGCGCGCCGACGAGAAGCTCGCCGCCTTAGCCGAGCGCTACCGCCGCCGCGCCGGCACGCTGTCGGGGCTGCGCGAGCTTGCCGCGGCGGCGAAGCAGGAGCTGCCCGGCGCCGCTGCCGCCGAGCTGGTGCACTGTTTCATCGCCTGCTGCCGGCTGCTCGGCGTGCCGTCGCGCTTCGTGTCGGGATACCTCTGCGCGCCCGGGGTCGTCGATGCGGTGGCGCCGCACGCCTGGGCCGAAGCGTGGGTGGTCGACCGCTGGCGCAGCTTCGAC
Organism: Burkholderiales bacterium; assembly: GCA_035459025.1. Classification (GTDB taxonomy): domain Bacteria; phylum Pseudomonadota; class Gammaproteobacteria; order Burkholderiales; family SG8-39; genus JAABQT01. Next base: position 36,190 of record DATHYT010000098.1, read on the forward strand.
ATCGTCCAGGACTCGATCGTGGGCGAAGCGCACGTCAAGGTCGCCGTCGGCGCCGACTACAACGACGCCTGCCCGATCCGCGGCGTGCGCACCGGTGGCGGCACGGAAACCATGAGCGCGGTCTCGCAGATCGTGCAGTGACATGTCGATCCACGTCGCGCTGAATCACGTCACGCACTACCGCTACGACCGGCCGGTGGCGCTGTCGCCGCACGTCGTGCGCCTGCGCCCGGCACCGCACGCGCGCACCCCCGTGCACGCCTATTCGCTCAAAGTCGCGCCGGCCAAGCACTTCCTCAACTGGCAGCAGGACCCGCAGGCGAACTGGCTCGCGCGCCTCATGTTCCCGGAGAAGACGCGCGAGCTGCGGGTGGAAGTGGACCTGGTGGCCGAGATGTCGGTCATCAACCCGTTCGATTTCTTCCTCGAGCCGATCGCGGAAAAGATCCCGTTCGTCTACGACCCGGCGCAGCTGCTCGAGCTCGCGCCCTATCTCGTCAGGGCGCCGGCGACGCCGCTGTTCAAGGCCTATCTGGCCGAAATCCCGCGCGCGCCGCGGCCGTCGGTGGATTTCCTGGTGGCGCTGAACTCGCAGCTGGCCAAGGACATCCGCTACCTGATCCGCATGGAGCCCGGCGTGCAGACGCCGGAGGAAACGCTGCAGCGCGCGAGCGGCTCGTGCCGGGACTCCGGCTGGCTCCTGGTGCAGATCCTGCGTCACCTGGGCTTGGCCGCGCGCTTCGTCTCGGGCTACCTGATCCAGCTCACCGCCGACGTGAAGTCGCTCGACGGGCCCTCGGGACCGGAGGCCGATTTCACCGACCTGCACGCCTGGTGCGAGGTGTACCTGCCGGGCGCCGGCTGGATCGGCCTCGACCCCACCTCGGGCCTGTTTGCGGGGGAAGGCCACATCCCGCTCGCCTGCTCGCCCGAGCCGGGAAGCGCCGCGCCCGTCACCGGCACCACCGAGAAGTGCGAAGCCGAGTTTTCGCACCACATGAAGGTCACGCGGGTGTGGGAAGCGCCGCGCGTCACCAAGCCCTACACCGACGCGCAGTGGGCCGCGATCGAGGCGCTCGGCCGGCGCATCGACACCGATCTCGTGCAGGGCGACGTGCGCCTCACCATGGGCGGCGAGCCGACCTTCGTGTCGCTGGACGATCGCGACGGCGCCGAATGGAACACCGACGCGATGGGACCGACGAAGCGCGGCCTGGGCGCGCGGCTCCTCGCCCGGCTCAAGGCGCGCTATGCCGCGCAGGGGCTGCTGCATTACGGCCAGGGCAAGTGGTATCCGGGCGAGCAGCTGCCGCGCTGGTCGCTCGGGTGTTACTGGCGAAAGGACGGCGCGCCGATCTGGCATGACGCGGCGCTCTTCGCCGACGAATCGGTGGACTACGGCGCGACGCCCGAGAAGGCCGCAGCCTTCCTCAAGGCGGTCGCCGCCAGGCTCGGACTGGGGCCCGGGAACGTGTTTCCCGGCTACGAGGACACCTGGTACTACCTGTGGCGCGAGCGGCGCTTGCCCTCGAACGTCGACCCGCTCGATGCGCGGCTCGACGATCCGCTGGAGCGCGAGCGGCTGCGCAAGGTCTTCTCGCAGGGCCTGGACAAGGTGGTGGGGCACGTGCTGCCGCTGCAGCGCGACCCAGACGGCCGGCGCTGGCAGACCGGGTCGTGGTTCCTGCGCGCCGAGCGCTGCTACCTCGTGCCCGGGGATTCGCCGATGGGCCTGCGGCTGCCGCTCGATTCCCAGCCCTGGGCGGCGAAGGCCGACCTGCCGTACGTGCACGCGCCCGACCCGATGCAGCCGCTGGCGCCGTTGCCGCGCCCGCTCGAGCGCTCGCCGCACCTTCCCGCGCCGGGCGCGCCGCCGCGCGCCGCGGCGGTGCGGCCGCCGGCGATGTTCGAATCCGCCGCGTGGATCACGCGCATGGCCATGTGTGCCGAGCCGCGCCACGGCGTGCTCTACGTGTTCATGCCGCCGGCCCAATCGCTCGAGGATTACCTGGAGCTGTGCGCCGCGATCGAGGCAACGGCGGCCGAGCTGACGCTGCCGGTGGTGCTCGAAGGCTACGAGCCGCCGAAGGATCCGCGGCTGGAATCGCTGCGCATCACGCCCGACCCCGGCGTGCTCGAAGTGAACGTGCATCCGGCGAAGAACTGGGACGAGCTCGTCGAGCACACCACCCACCTGTACGAGCAGGCGCGCGAGACCCGGCTCATCACCGAGAAGTTCATGCTCGACGGGCGCCACACGGGCACCGGCGGCGGCAACCATGTGGTCCTCGGCGGTTCGACGGCCGCGGACTCGCCGTTCCTGCGCCGGCCGGACCTGCTCGCGAGCCTGCTCGCCTACTGGCACAACCATCCGTCGCTGTCGTACCTGTTCTCGGGAATGTTCGTCGGCCCGACCAGCCAGGCGCCGCGCATCGACGAGGCGCGCAACGACTCCGTTTATGAGATCGAGGTCGCGTTCCGCGAGCTCGAGCGGCAGATGAAGCTGAGCGGCGCCGCGTGCCCGCCGTGGCTGGTGGATCGCCTGTTCCGCAATCTGCTCATCGACGCCTCGGGCAACACCCACCGCTCGGAGTTCTGCATCGACAAGCTGTTTTCGCCCGACGGGCCGACGGGGCGGCTGGGGCTGCTGGAGATGCGCGCCTTCGAGATGCCGCCGCATGCGCGCATGTCGCTCACGCAGCAACTGCTGCTGCGCGCCCTGGTCGCACGCTTCTGGCAGAAGCCGTACCTGCCGGGGCGCCTGAAGCGCTGGGGCACCGAGCTGCACGATCGCTTCATGCTGCCGTGGTTCGTGTGGCAGGACTTCGAGGACGTGATTGCGGAAGTAAGCGATTTCGGCTACCCGCTGCAAGCAGCCTGGTTCGCGCCGCATTTCGAGTTCCGCTTTCCGCGCTACGGCGAGTTCGCCGCGCGCGGCGCGCTCGTCGAGCTGCGCGCGGCCCTGGAGCCCTGGCACGTGATGGGCGAGGAAGGCGCGCCCGGCGGCACCGTGCGCTACGTGGATTCCACGGTCGAGCGGCTCCAGGTCCTGGCGAGCGGCATCGTCGGCGATCGCATGGTGCTCACCTGCAACGGGCGGCGCGTGCCCTTGACGCCGACCGGCAACGTCGGCGAATTCGTCGGCGGCGTGCGCTATCGCGCCTGGCAGGCGCCCTCGGCACTGCATCCCACCATCGGGGTGCATTCCCCCCTGGTGTTCGACCTGGCCGACACCTGGATGTCGCGCTCGATGGGCGGATGCCAGTACCACGTCTCGCATCCGGGCGGGCGGGCGCATGCGACGTTCCCGGTCAACGCCTACGAAGCCGAAGGCCGGCGCCTGGCGCGGTTCTTCCGGATCGGGCATACGCCGGGTCGGGTGGAGGTGGCGAGCGAGGCGCGCAATCCGAACTTTCCGTTCACGCTGGACCTGCGACGGTGATCGCGCGCCGCAAAGTCCTCGCCGTCACCGGCGCCGCGCAAGGCATCGGCCGTGCGATCGCGCTGCACTTCGCCCAGCAAGGCTACGCAATCTCGTTCGCCGACACCAATGTCACCGCCGGCCGCGCGACGCTGAAAGCGCTGCGCAGCAAGGGCGCGAAGGCGGAGTTCTTCAGGGCCGACGTCTCCCGGGAGTCCGACGTCAGGAACTGGCTCCGCGCCACGGCGCGCACGCTCGGCTGCCCCGAGGTGCTGGTCAACAACGCCGGCATTCGCGCGAGCGCGCCCTTTCTGACGCTGTCGCCCAAAGCCTTCGACCTCGTGCTCGCCACCAACCTGCGCGGCACATTCCTCTGCACGCAGCAGGCCGCACGCCTGATGGTGAAGCACGGCAAGAAAGGCGCGATCATCAACATCGCCTCGACCCGCGCCTTCATGTCCGAAGCCAACACCGAAGCCTATTCGGCCTCCAAGGGCGGCATCATCGCCCTCACCCATGCCACGGCGGTCAGCCTCGGCGCGCGCGGCATCCGCGTGAATTCGATCAGCCCCGGCTGGATCGAAACGCGCGGCGCGAAGCACTCGCGCCGCGATAGACTCCAGCACCCGGCGGGCCGCGTCGGCACGCCCGAGGACATCGCCCGCGGCTGCTTCTACATCGCCGAGCACGCGGGCTTCATGACCGGACAAAACCTGACGCTCGACGGCGGCATGACGGTGAAGATGATCTACGAGGACTAGGGAGGAAACCGCAATGCAGCACGTCCGCTTCGGCCCCAGCGGCCTGCATGTCTCGCGCCTGTGCCTCGGCACCATGACCTTCGGCCTGCAATGCGACGAGAAGACCTCCTTCGCCATTCTGGACGCCGCGGCCGGCCACGGCATCACCTTCCTCGACACCGCCAACGCCTACCCGCTCGGCGGCAAGCTCGAGGACATGGGGCGCACCGAGGCGATCCTCGGCAAGTGGCTGAAGGGCAAGCGCGAGCAGTTCGTCATTGCGACGAAGTGCAGCGGCAAGATGGGCGACGCCCCCTGGCAGCAGGGCACCTCGAAAAAGCACGTCATGCGCGCCATCGACGATTCGCTCAAGCGCCTGGGCACCGACTACGTCGATCTCTACCAGGTGCACCATTTCGACGCCGTCACCCCGGTGGACGAGACCGTGGAAGCGTTCGACGCCGTAGTGAAGGCGGGCAAGGCGAGATACGTCGGCGTGTCCAACTACCACGCCTACCGCGTGGCGCGCGCACTGGGCCGCGCCGAGGCCCTCAAGCTGGCGAAGCTTGTCTGTGTGCAGCCGCGCTACAACCTGCTGTTCCGCCAGATCGAGCGCGAGCTGCTGCCGTTGTGCCAGGAGGAGAATCTGGCCGTGATCCCCTACAACCCGCTCGCGGGGGGGCTGCTCACCGGGAAGCACAAGCGCGGTACGCCGCCCGCGGGCACGCGCTTCACGCTCGGGGCTGCCGCCAAGACCTACACCGAGCGCTACTGGCGCGAGCGCGAGTTCGATACGGTGGACGCCTTCGTCAGGCTGGCGAAAGAGGCGGGGCACGAGCCGGCCACCCTGGCCGTCGCCTGGGTGCTTGCGCACCCGGCGGTCACCTCGCCCCTCATCGGCGCGAGCAAGCCCGAGCAGCTCAAGGCGAGCGTCGCCGCCGCCGCACTGAAGCTCGATCCGGCGCTGAAGGCGAAGCTCGACGAGCTCTCGCACGAGTACCGCATGGGCGACGCCGCGCGCTAGCGAGCCGATGCCGACGGAGCTTCTCGCGGAGTACCCGCGAACCACGGGGCGCTACGACGAGATGTTCGCGGCGCCGCATGCGCCGCGGGCGCACTGGCAGCCGCTGTTCGCGCAGCTCGCGGCCGAGCCCGCAGAGCGCATGCGCGAGCGCTTGCACACCGTGCAGCGCCAGGTGCGCGAGAACGGCGTCACCTACAACGTCTACGCCGACCCGCAGGGCGCCGACCGGCCCTGGGAGCTCGACCTGCTGCCGCTCGTCCTGCCGCAGGACGAGTGGGCGGCGATCGAGGCGGCGATCGTGCAGCGCGCCACGCTGCTCAACCGCATCCTGGTCGACGTCTACGGCGAGCAGCGCCTGCTGCAGGAGGGTCTGCTGCCGCGCGCGCTGGTGCACGGCAACGCGGGATTCCTGCGCCCATGCCGCGGCGTACGCGTGCCGGGCGACGTCATGCTGCACCTGTATGCCGCCGACCTGGCGCGCTCGCCCGACGGACGCTGGTGGGTGCTGCATGACCGGACGCAGGCCCCGTCCGGCGCGGGCTACGCGCTCGAGAACCGCATCGTCATCTCGCGCGCCTTTCCGGAGCTGTTCCACGACCTCAAGGTTCAGCATTTGGCGAGCTTCTTCGCCACGCTGCGCGACAGCCTCGCGCATTGGGCGCCGCAGGACGGCAGCGGCGCGCCGCCCCTGACGGTGCTGCTGACGCCGGGACCGCACAACGAAACCTACTTCGAGCACACCTACCTCGCGCGCTACCTCGGCCTGCCGCTCGTGGAAGGCAGCGACCTCACGGTGCGCGAAGGCTGCGTATGGCTGAAGACGCTCTCGGGGCTGAAGCGCGTGCAGGCGATCCTCAGGCGCCAGGACGACGAGTACTGCGACCCGCTGGAGTTGCGCGCGGACTCCGCGCTCGGCGTCCCGGGGCTGGTGGACGCGGTGCGCCGCGGCAACGTGCTCGTCGCCAACGCGCTCGGCTCGAACCTGCTCGAATCGAGCACGCTGTTTGGATTCCTGCCGGGCATCTGCGAGCGGCTCCTCGGCGAGCCGCTCGCCATGCCCTGCGTCGCCACCTGGTGGTGCGGCGAGCCCGCCGCGCTCGAGGACGTGATCGGCAAGATGGAGCGCCTGGTGATCAAGGCCGCTTTTCCGCAGCAGCGCTTCGAGCCCATGTTCGGCGAGGACCTCGATGCGCGGGGCCGCAAGCGCGCCGCGGCCATGCTGCGCGCGCGCCCCAACGACTACGTGGCGCAGGAGCTGGTGCAGCTCTCGCAGGCCCCGGTGTGGGACCGCGCCCATCCGCGGCGGCTCCTGGCGCGCGCGATGGGCCTGCGCGTGTACGCGTGCGCCAGCCCCAACGGCTACGTCGTGATGCCGGGGGGGCTCGCCCGGGTGGCGAGCGCGGACGACGCGCGCGTGATTTCCATGCAGCGCGGCGGGTCGAGCAAGGACGCCTGGGTGCAGGCGGCGGGGCCCGTGAATACGTTCAGCCTGCTGCGCCGCGCGGTCGGGCCGCAGGACCTGGTGCGCGCCGGCACCAACCTGTCGAGCCGGGTGGTGGAGAACCTGTACTGGTTCGGCCGCTACTCGGAGCGCGGCGACGCCATGGCGCGGCTGCTGCGCGTCGCGTTCGGGCGCCTCATGGACGATGCCCCTGCCGACGGCACCCACGGCATGGCGGCCCTGGTGGCGCTGCTGCGCAGCGCGCACGTGCTGCCCGAGGGGGAGGCGCGGCCGGCCGACCCCGAGCTCATCGTGGCGCTGCGCGCCGCTGTCGTCGATGCGTCGCGGCCGGGCCTCGCGCACTGCTTGCGCGATCTGTCGCGCGTCGCCTCGCACTTGCGCGAGCGGCTGTCGCTCGACAACTGGCGCACGCTGAACCGCATGGCGCGAGAGCACGGCAAGCGCGTGCGCCCGCCGGCGCTCGCCGACGTACTCGAGGCGCTGGACCGGGCGATCGCCGACTTCACCACGCTCTCGGGATTCGCGCTCGACGGCATGGCGCGCGACCCCGGATGGCGGTTCCTCTCCGTCGGCCGGCGCATCGAGCGACTGCAGACGCTCTCGGCCACGCTGCGCCAGGCGCTCGAGGGCCCGGCGGACGCCGACCTGACTTGGCTGCTGCGCCTCACCGATTCCATCATCACCTACCGGGCGCGCTATACCGCGCAGCCGCAATGGCTGCCGGTGCTTGATCTTCTCGTGCGCGACGAGGCCAACCCGCGCTCCCTCGCCTTCCAGATCAACGGCCTGCGCGACTACGCGCGGCGCCTCGAGGAGATGTTCGGCGATATCGGCGAGGAGAAGCTCGAAGGCGCCGCCGCCGCGCTTGGCGCCCTCGACCCCGGCGCCGACCTGCGCCACGGCAGCGCGCAGTTTGCCGCGTTCCTCGACGAGTGCTACGCCTCGGCCTACCGCTTCAGCGAGCAGCTCGGCCACCGCTTCTTCAGCCACGTCGGCGCGTCCTCGCGCCAGACGTTTGCAACCTAGCGCGAGCGCCGTGCGCCTGCAGGTCGTCCACGAAACGCATTACACGTACGCCAGCCCGGTGTTGCTGTCGCAGCAGCTGCTGCACTTGCGGCCGCGCGCGCTACCCTGGCAGAAGTGCCTGGCGCACCGCCTTTCGGTCGAGCCCGACGCGGGCGAGCTCGCCGAGCGCGAGGACTACTTCGGCAACCCGGTCGCGCAGCTGCTGATCGCCGCGCCCCACGACCAGCTGCTGGTACGCGCCGCATCGACCCTGGAGGTGGCACCCCGCGAGCAGGCGGCGCTCGGCCTGCCGCGCGTGCCCTGGGAGGCCGCGCGCGCGCAGGCGAGCGCCGCGGCCCCCGATTTCGTGCCCGAGTCGCCGCACGTCGAGACCTGGCGCGATCTGCTCGAGTATGCGGCGCGCTGCTTCCCCGCCGGGCGCGCGGCGCTGGACGGCGCGCACGAGCTCACGCACCGCATCTACCGCGACTTCCGCTTCGACAAGACCGCGACCAGCGTCTCCACCCCTCTGCGCGAGGTGATGAAGCGGCGCCGCGGCGTGTGCCAGGACTTCGCGCACCTGATGACCGGGTGCCTGCGCTCGCTCGGGCTCGCCGCGCGCTACGTGAGCGGATACCTGCTTACCGAACCGCCGCCGGGGCGCGCGCGCCTGGTCGGCGCCGATGCCTCGCACGCCTGGATCTCGGCGTACTGCGGCGAGGGCGCGGGCTGGGTCGACTTCGACCCCACCAACGACTGCATCGTCGACGACGAGCACGTGACGCTCGCCTGGGGCCGCGACTTCAGCGACGTCACGCCGATGCGCGGCGTGATCCTCGGCGGCGACGCGCAGGAGCTCAAGGTGCGCGTCACCGTTTCGCCGGCATAGCCCTTAGAATCGCGCCATGGCCGACCGCAAGTTCGGGTTCGAGACGCTGTCGCTGCACGCCGGCCAGATCCCGGACCCCGCCACCGGCGCGCGCGCCGCGCCCATCTACCAGACCACCTCGTTCGTGTTCGACTCGGCCGAGCACGCGGCGAGCCTGTTTAACCTGCAGACCTTCGGCAACGTCTATTCGCGCATCTCCAATCCGACGGTGGCGGTGTTCGAGGAGCGCATCGCGGCCCTGGAGAACGGCCGCGCGGCGCTCGCCTGCGCCACCGGCCAGTCGGCCGAGGCCACCGCGATCCTGACCTTGTGCAAGGCGGGCGACCACATCGTGTCGGCCTCCACCCTTTATGGCGGCACCCACACGCTGCTGGGCGTGAACCTGAAGAAGCTCGGCATCGACACGACGTTCGTCGACCCGGACGATCCCGCGAATTTCCGGAAGGCGCTCAGGCCCAATACCAAGCTGCTGTACGCCGAGACGCTCGGCAACCCGCTCATCAACATCGTCGACCTCGCGGCGGTGGCGGCGATCGCGAAGGACGCGGGCGTGCCGTTCCTCGTCGACAACACGGTGCCCTCGCCCTACCTGTGCCGGCCGTTCGAGCACGGTGCCGATCTCGTCGTGCACTCGGCGACCAAGTACATCGGCGGGCACGGCACCACCATGGGCGGCGCGATCGTCGAGTCGGGGAAGTTTCCGTGGGGCAACGGCAAGTTCCCCGAGTTCACCACGCCCTCGCCCGGCTACCACGGCGTCATCTTCCACGAGACCTTCGGCGACTTCGGCTTCACCATGAAAGCGCGCATGGAGATCATGCGCACCTTCGGCCCCACGCTCTCGCCGATGAACGCCTGGCTGCTGCTGCAGGGCGTGGAGACCTTGGGCGTGCGCATGGACCGGCATTGCGCCAACGCGCTCGCGGTGGCGAAGTTCCTGAAGGAGCACAAGCAGGTGTCCTGGGTGAACTACCCGGGCCTGCCGGGCGACAAGTACCATGCGCTGGCGCAGAAGTACCTGCCCAAGGGCGCCTCGGGGCTCCTCAACTTCGGCGTCAAGGGCGGCGCGCAGGCCGGCGAGCGCTTCATCGAGGCGGCGCAGTTCATGAGCCACCTCGCCAACATCGGCGACGCGAAGACCCTCATCATCCACCCGGCCTCGACCACGCACCGGCAGATGACGGATGAGGAGCAATTGAAGGCGGGCGTCACGCCCGACATGATCCGCATGTCGGTAGGCATCGAGACGCTCGACGACATCCTGTGGGACATCGACCAAGCACTGACGGAAGCGGGGAAAGCATGATCAGCTACCAAATCATCGAGCACGGCAGGCCGCTGCAGAAAGTGATGCACGAGACGCCGAAACCCACCGGCACCGAGGTGCTGGTGAGGATCACGCGCTCCGGCGTATGCCATTCCGACGTGCACATCTGGGACGGCTACTTCGACTGGGGCGGGGGAAAGCGCTTCTACGTGAAGGAACGCGGCTGCGTGCCGCCCTTCACCCTGGGCCACGAGCCCTTCGGCGTGGTCGCCGCGCTCGGCCCGCGCGCCAGGGGCGTGAAGGTCGGGCAAAAGCGCATCGTCTATCCGTGGATCGGCTGCGGCAAGTGCCCGGTGTGCAAGGCCGGCCAGGACAACTACTGCATGAAGGCGCAGTTCCTCGGCGTGATGAAGCCGGGCGGGTACTCCTCGCACGTGCTCGTTCCGCACCCGAAGTACCTGGTGGACGCTTCGGGCATCGACGAAGGCTTCGCCGCGACGCTCGGCTGCTCGGCGATCACCGCCTACAGCGGCATCAACAAGTTCCCCAAGCTCGGGCCGAAGGACTGGGTCGCCGTGATCGGCTGCGGGGGCCTGGGGCTCGTTGCGCTCTCCATCCTCAAGGCGAAAGGGGTCAGGAACGTCATCGCCTGCGACGTGGACGAAGGCAAGCTCGCGGCGGCGAAGAAGCAGGGGGCGAAGCTCGCGCTCGATACGCGCGCGCCCGATGCCGTGCAGAAGCTCGGCGCGCTGGCGATGGGCAACCTCGCCGCGTCGATCGACTTCGTCGGCATGCCGTCTACGGCGATGCTCGGAACGGGGGCGCTGCGCAAGGGCGGGCGCTACGTGCTCTGCGGCCTGTACGGCGGCGAGCTGCAGCATCCGCTGCCGCCGATCGCGCAGCGCGCCATCGGCATTGTCGGCTCCTACGTGGGCAACCTGCAGGAGCTGAAGGAAGTGGTGGCACTGGCGAAGAAGAAGAAACTGAAGCCGACGCCGGTGACCGTGCGAGCGTTCGACGAAGTGAACCGGACCCTGGACGAGCTGAAGGCGGGCAAGGTGCTGGGCCGCGTCGTGCTCGACATGGAAAAGGAAACCGCGTGACGGCTTTCAGCTGGAACAACCCTTACGCCTGGCCGCGCCGGCCGGTGCTGGCGAAGAACGTCGTCGCCACCTCGCAGCCGCTCGCCGCGCAGGCCGGCCTGCAGATGATGGCCGCGGGCGGCAACGCCGTCGATGCGATCCTCGCCACGGCCATCACGCTGACGCTGGTCGAGCCGGTCTCCAACGGCATCGGGTCGGATGCCTACGCCATCGTCTGGGACGGAAAGGCGTTGCACGGCCTGAACGCCTCGGGCCGCTCGCCGCTCGGCTGGACGCCCGAGTTCTTCAAGGACCAGAAGACGATGCCGCAGCGCGGCTGGAACTCGGTCACCGTGCCGGGCTGCGTCTCGGCCTGGAAGATGCTCGCGGAGAAGTTCGGCAAGCTGCCGTTCGAAAAGCTGTTCGAGGCGGCGATCCGCTACGGGCGCGAGGGCTTCCTGGTCTCGCCGACCATCGCACGGCAATGGGCCGCGCAGGTGCCGCTGCTGAAGGACCAGCCCGGCTTCGCGGAAGCGTTCCTGCCGAACGGCCGCGCGCCGCAGCCAGGCGAGGTGTTCCGCTTCAAGGAGCACGCCGCGACGCTGGAAGCGATCGCGAAGTCCAAGGGCGAGGCCTTCTACAACGGGCCCCTGGCCGAGCGGCTCGCGTCGCACGCCAAGCAGAACGGCGGCGTGCTGACAGTTGCCGACATGGCGGCGCACACCGCCGACTGGATCGCGCCGCTCGAGATGAACTACCGGGGCTACACGCTGCACGAGCTGCCGCCGAACGGCCAGGGCATCGTCGCGCTGATGGCGCTCGGCATGCTCGAGCACTTCGACGTGAAGCGCCACCCGGTCGACGGCCCGGACAGCGTGCACCTGCAGATCGAGGCGGTGAAGCTCGCTTTCGCCGACGCCTGGCGCTACGTGGCCGACCTCGAGCACATGAAGGACGTCAAGCCGCCGCAGATGCTCGATCCCGAATATCTGAAGGAGCGCGCGAAGCTCATCGACATGAAGAAGGCGCAGGACTTCGGGCCCGGCAAGCCGCCCAAGGGCGGCACCGTCTACCTCACCGCGGCCGACGCCTCCGGCATGATGGTGTCGTTCATCCAGTCGAACTTCACGGGCTTCGGCTCGGGCGTGGTCGTGCCGGGCACCGGCATCTCGCTGCAGAACCGCGGTGGCACGTTCACGCTGCAGCCGGGACACCCGAACCAGGTGGGACCCCGCAAGCGCCCCTACCAGACCATCATCCCGGGCTTCGTCACCAGGGACGGCAAGCCGGTGATGAGCTTCGGCGTCATGGGCGGCACCATGCAGCCGCAGGGCCACACGCAGGTCATGGTGCGCATCGCCGACTACGGCCAGCACCCGCAGGCGGCCTGCGACGGACCGCGCTTTCGCTTCGTGCAGGGCATGGACGTGAGCGTCGAGGAGGGCCGGTTCCCCGCCGCGACGCTCGAGGAATTGCTGAATCGCGGCCACAAGATCGTCAAGATCGAGGACTACAACCAGTTCGGCTGCGCGCAGCTCGTCTGGAAGACCGAGGGCGGCTACATCGCCGCGAGCGATCCGCGCCGCGACGGCCAGGCCGTGGGGTTCTAGCCATGCTCAGGATCTGGGGACGGACCAATTCGGTCAACGTGAAGAAGGCGCTGTGGTGCGCCGAGGAGCTCGGGCTGAAATACGAGCGCATCGACGCCGGCATGGCCTTCGGCGTCGTCAACACGCCCGAGTACCGCAGGATGAACCCGATGGGGCGCGTACCGACCATCGACGACGACGGCTTCGTGCTGTGGGAATCGCACAGTATCGTGAGGTACCTCTGCGCGAAGCACAGCGCCGGCAACCTGTGGCCGACCGACCTCATGTTGCGCGCGAGTGCCGAGCGCTGGATGGACTGGGCGTTCACGTTCCAGGCGGCGATGCGCGACGTGTTCTGGGGCCTGATCCGCACGCCGCCGGAACAGCGCGACGCGAAGGCGATCGAGGCGGGCTGCAGGCAAAGCGCCGAGCTCGCCGCGATGCTCGACGAGAGTCTCGCCGCGCGGCCGTACGTCGCCGGCGCCAGCTTCACCATGGGAGACATCCCGATCGGCTGCGAGGTGCAGCGCTGGTTGCGCGTGCCCATCGAGCGTCCGTCGCTGCCGCACCTCGAGGCGTGGTTCCAGCGGCTGCGCGAGCGCAAGCCGTTCACGAAGGTCGTCGACCAGCCCCTGACATGACGAGGGCCGCGATCGTCACCGGCGCGGCGAGCGGCATCGGTCTCGCCTGCGCCGAGCGGCTCGCCGCCGACGGCATGCAGGTGGTGCTCGCCGACGTCAACGAGAAGGCCGGCACGGAACAGGCGAAACGCCTCGGCGGCACGTTCTTCGGCGCCGATCTCACCACGCGCGCGGGCTGCCGCGGCCTCGCCGACGCCGCGCTGAAGGCGTACGGCGGCGTGCACGTCCTCGTCAATAACGCCGGCTTCCAGCACGTCGCGCCGATCGAGGAGTTTTCCGAGGATCAGTGGGAGCGCATGATCGCGTTGATGCTCACGGCGCCGTTCCTGCTCACGCGCTACTGCTGGCCGGCGATGAAGAGGCAGAAATGGGGCCGCGTCGTCAACATCGCGTCGATTCACGCGCTCGTCGCGTCGCCTTTCAAGGCGGGCTACGTCTCGGCCAAGCACGGCCTGATCGGACTCACGCGCACCGCCGCGCTGGAAGGCGGCGAGCACGGCATCACCGTCAACGCCATCTGCCCGGCCTACGTGAAGACGCCGCTCGTCGACGGCCAGATCGCCGACCAGGCGAAGGCGAACAACATGTCCCCGGCGGACGTGATCGAGAACATCATGCTCGCGCCAGCGGCGGTGAAGCGCCTGATCGAGCCGCGCGAGGTCGCGGAGTTCGTTGCCTACCTGTGCGGCGAGGCGGCGGGGACCATCACCGGCGCGGCGCTCACCATGGACCTGGGCTGGACCGCCCGCTAGTTTTTTTGCCCCACAGCATTGCAAAGCACCGCGGAACATCTGCCCGTGGCGGCGGTCCCCTCTATATGGGCGCGCCACACTGGAGCGCGCCGGGGAGGGGAGGATGGAAGTCAATACGACGCGTTGCAAGGAGTGCAAAGGCGAGATGAAGCTGGGCACGCTGGCCGCTCTGGCCGGCGAGGAGCGCGGGGTGCGCGTGCGGATCGAGGGCATGCCCGCCATGCAGTGCGCGCAGGGGCACAAGCGTTTCGTCGCGCCCGATTTCGCCGTCCGGCTGATGAACGCGCTGCTCGCCGACAAGCAGCTCGATGCGCCCGAAGCGGCGAAGGAGAAGGGACTGCTGCGCAAGCGCGCCTGCTGCCCGAAGTGCGGCCAGGAGCTCGGCGAGGCCGGCGCGGGCAGCGTGCAGGCCAGGCGCCAACTGGCGCTGCCGGGGCTGGACGCTTTCGGCGTGGACGTCGAGCTGCCCAAGCTGCGCTGCGCGTCCTGCGGCGGCGAGAGCATCCCGCCGCAGAAGACCGTGGTCGACGGCCTGATGAAGGCCACGTCCAGCGCCTTCCGCTCGGCGCAGATCTCGCCTATCTGAGGCGCGCGTCGCGCTCGGCGCGCGGCAGGCGCGCGAGCTCGCGCACGCGCGCGTAGAAGCGCTCGAGGTCGCCGCCCGCCTCGGCGAGCAAGCGCTCGAACGCGGGCACTTTCTGCGTATAGGTGCCGAACGACGCCAGCACCGCGTTGCTGGGCTCGACCGACTCGAAACCGCGCATGCGCTTGAGCCACGGCCGCAGGGCCTCGAGCGCCTCGCGCTTGCGGCGGCGCATCTCGTCCGGGGCCAGCCGGGACGCGTAGAGAGCTTGCAGCTTCGAGCGCAGCCCGAGCACCAGTTCCTCGAACTCGCGCCGGTGCGCCGCGGCCGGGACGCCGCGCCAGCGGCGCAGCCCCTCGCGCTCGACGACCACGGCGAACGACTCGTTGAACGACGAATCGTCCTTCACGTACGCGACCTGGTGCGCGAGCTCGTGGAACAGCAGCCGCGCCAGTTCCGCGTCCGGGTAGTCGATGAAGGTCGAGAGCAGCGGATCGTCGAACCAGCCGAGCGTGGAGTACGCCGGCACGCCGTAGACGACGACGTCGTAGCCGGCGGCGCGCCGCGCGCCGCCGTGGCGCTCTGCGCCAGCGCGGTCGAAGTAGCCGCGGTACGCCACGCAGCCCGCGATCGGGAAGCAGGACTGCACCGGCTCGAGCGCGAACTCGGGCGCCGCCACCACGTTCCACAGCGCGTAAGGCCGCTCGAGGTCGGCGTAGCTGCGGTAGGCGCCGCTGTCCGGAAGCTTGAGCACGCGCACGGCATAGTCGCGCAGCTCGCTGGCAAGACGCAGGCGCTCCTTGAGGACCGGCGCGACGTCCGCATCGGCAAGCACCTGCGCCACCGGCCGCGCCTGGGCGCTGATGGCGAGCTGCCCGGCCGCCGCCTGCCCGTAGTAGGCGAGCGTCTCGCAGCCGGCGAGCGCGCCGGCGCTAGCGAGGAGCAATAAAGCGCGCATCGCGCAGAAAGGCCGCCACCTGCGCGGCCACGCGGGCGGACAGGAGCATCGCGCTGTGGCCGACGCGCAGGACCACGCGCTCACGCATGCCCTCGACCTCGGTTTCCGCCACGCGCACCACGCCGTCGTTCGGGCCCGGCAGCGCGCCGAACAGCCGCCCCAGCCCCACCGGCAGCGTTCCGGCGAGCACACCGAGCGGCTCAGGCCGAGTCCAGCGCGCGGCGCGGCCATCGGCCCACAGCGGCTGCGTCGCGCCCAGGAACCAGCGCCCCCAGCCACGCTCGCCCAGGCGCCTGCCGGCGAAGTTGCCGCGCACCGGCGTGCCGAGGAGCACCACGCGCCCCGCCTTGAGCGCCGCGTGCGCTTGCAGAGCCTCGAGCGCCACCAGCCCGCCGAGGCTGTGGCCGACGAAATGTGCCGGCCCGACGTCGCGCGCGTAGCGCGCGAGCCGCTCGGCGTGGGCCGCGAGCGGCCGCGCGCGCCCGGCGTAGGAAAACAGATGGCAGCGCAAGCCGTCGGCCGACAGGCGCGCGGCGAGCGGCGCCATCACCGCCGCCGGCACCCACAGGCCGTGCACCAGTATCGCGTCGCGCATCGTCGTCACGCCGGACGCCGCAAGAGTAGCCGTGCCCCCATCGCGAGTCCCGGCAGGCCGAGCACCGCATAGGCTACCCCGTAGCCGCCGTCCAGCGCCAGCACCAGGTTGAAGATCAGCGGCGTCAGCACTACGCCGAGGAACGTGAAGAACAGGCACCCGCCGGTGGCCTGGCTGACCTGCCCCGGGGGCGCGACGCGCGCCACCTCCGCGAGGTACACGCCGTTCCAGCCTACCGCCGTGGCGCCGAATATCGAGGCGAACGCAAACAGCACCCATCGCGGCCACTCGGGCGCGGCGGCGAGCGTCGCCATCGCCGAGACGCCCATGCCCAGGCCGAGCAGTCCGAGCATCGTGCGGCGGGTCACGGCGCGGTCTGCGAGCGCGCCCCAGGCGATGCGCCCGAGCACGCTCGCCGCCTGCGATACCGCCATCACCGCGCCGGCGAGCACCAGCGACAGCGCGAAGCTGTCGATGAGGAAGGTCACCAGATAGGTGACCAGCGTGATCTGCACACCGCCGTAGACGAAGGAGGTCACCGCCATTTCGCGCAGCCGCGGGTGGCTCGCGACCAGCCGCACCGGCAGGAACGCCGCGCGCATCGACACGGGCGCATCGGCATTGAGCCCCACGTCGTAGCGCGTGCGCACCGGAGCGATCAGCACCGCGAGCGCCAGGCAGCTCGCGCCGATGACGAGCGCCGCCCCCTGCCAGCCCAGTGCGAGCACCAGCGCCGGCACGAGGGCCCCGGCCAGTACGCCCCCCGCGGGGACGCCGGTCTGTTTCAGCGAGAAGATCAGCGAGAACATGGCAGGCGGCGCGGCGCGCACCAGGATCACCGAGCTCGCCGGTGTGGTGGGTCCGTAGCCCACGCCCAGCACGAACGCCCCCAGCAGCATGAGCGGCACCCAGCCGCTCGCGGCGAGCGCCAGGCCGGCGAGGCAAAGCGCGAGGCCCGCCTGGCTGACGCGGATCGGCCCGAAGCGCGCGACCCAGCCGCCGGCGGCCGCCGAGCCGAGCATGCTGCCGACGTAGGCCGCGGCGATGAAATAGCCGATGGCGGCGGCTTGCACGCCGACCTCGCGTGTGGCCACCGGCGCCATCACCGGCGTGCTGTAGATCGCAAACGCGACCAGCGTCTGGATCGCGAGCGTCACCGCGACGGGGAGAAAGATGCCGCCCAGGGGACCCTAGCCGCGCTTCGCCGCGATCTCGCGTACGGTCTCGAGAACGGCCCGCGCGCGGTACACGATCGGGTAGTCGACCATCTGCCCGTCCACTTCGACCGCGGCCGCGCCGCGCGCCTCGGCTGCAGCGAACGCGGCGACGATGCGCTCGGCGCGCGCGGCCTCGTCGGCGCTCGGCGTGAACGCCGCGTTGGCAAGCGCCACCTGGTCCGGGTGCACGCACAGGCGCCCCTGGAAGCCGCCGCGCCGGCTGCGCTCGAGTGCGCGCCGGAAGCCCTCGGTGTCGCGCAGGTGGAACCAGGGGCTGTCGAGCGGGCCTTCGGCGCCCGCCGCGCGCGATGCAAGCACGATGCGCGCGCGCGCGTCGGCAAGCTCGGGCTCCTCAAGCGAGGGCTCGAGGCCGAGCTCCAGGCAATAGTCCGCCGCGCCGAACGCCACGCGCTTCACGCGCCACGGCCCTCGGTAGGGGCGCAGGTTCTTCGCCTGCAGGATGCGATCCACTCGCGCCACGCCCGCGGCGGTCTCCAGTTGCGGCACCAGGTCGAGCGAGCCTTCGGCCATGCCCTGCTCGCGCTCCAGCGCCGCGAGCAGCCAGTCGATGGCGTGCAGATCGGCCGCACTCTCCACCTTGGGAAGGAACACGCCATCCACCCCGGGGTGGATGGTCTCCACCAGGTCGCGGTAGCAGAACGGGGTCGAGGGCGCGTTCACCCGCACGTAGCCGCGGCAGCGGCGCGGCAGTTTCAGCGCCGCGGCGACCGGCTGGCGCGTGGCGACCTTGTCGGCGAGCGCCACGGCGTCCTCCAGGTCGAGGATCACCGCATCGGCGTCCAGCCCGAGCGCCTTCTCCACGCGCCGCGGGTGATTGCCGGGCGCGAACAGGTAGGTCCTATTGAGGGGCATGCACCTGCCTTTGCTCCCAGCGCGGGTACGGAAGCCGCAATTGTGCCGTAGCGCGCGCGCGTGGCCAGACGATTTCTGCGCGCCCGCGCTGGATCTGCACCACCACCGGGCTGGCGCCGAGCTGCACGCCGCCCTCGCCTACGCGGTAGCGGCCGATCGGCGTTTCGGTCTCCAGCGACGCCAGCGCGGCGCGCAGGCGGTCCTGCTCGAGCCCGCCCGCGGCGCGCACGGCCGCCTCCAGCACCAGCGCAGCCGAATAGGCATTGGCCGCGACGAGGCCGGGCTCGCCGCTCCAGCGCTCGCGCCAGCGCGCCACGAACTCGGCATTGCCGTGCGTGGCGAATCCGGGCTCGTAGGCCGTGATGCCCAGCGCGAATTCGGCATCCTGCCCGACGCGCCGCACGAAGCCCTCTTGCGCGGCGCCCTGCGCCAGGAACATCGGCGGCGCGTAGCGCGCGCGCTTGAACGCCTTCACCATCTCGGCGGCGTCCTCGGCCCGCCCAAAGGCGATCCAGGCTTCCGTGGCGCGCGCGCGCGCCGCGGCGATGTGCGAACCATAGTCGGTCGCACCCGGGGACGCCGTTTGCACCGTCGCCTGCATGCCGCTCGCCGCCGCTTGCGCCGCGAGGCTCTCGGCGGCTTCGCGCGACACGGCGTCGTTGCGCGCGACCACCTGCAGCCGCGCGTGCCCGGCGGCGCGCGCCAGGGCGAGCGCGCCCGCGCCATACTCGGTCACCGGCGCCGGCACCTGGAACACGTAGCGCCAGTCCGCGCGCTGCACCCCGGGCATGACTCCGGTGGCGTTCACCAGCACCCGGCGCGCGCGCTCCGCGACCGCGGCCGCGGCCACGGACGCCGCGCTGCCGAAGGGGCCGATGAGCAGATCGGCGCGCTCCTGCTCGATCAGCCGCGCATAGAGCACCAGCGCCGCCGATGCCTCCGAGCGGTCGTCCAGGAGCAATAGCCTGACCGGCCGCCCGAGGAGGCCTCCCGCGGCATTGCAGGCGTCCTGCCAGAGCAGGAGCGCCTGGCGCATGCCCCGCGCGAGCTCGGCGAGATGACCGGTCTCGGGGACCACGGCCCCGACCACCACCGGCGCCGGCTGCGGCCACGCCGGCAACGCCGCCAGCCACAGCGCGAGCAGCCAGCCGCGCATCAGAAGCCGATGAATGTCGCGAAGCGCGACACCGGCTCGCGCTCGGTGACCAGCGTGTTCTCCGCCGCGTCGGCGCGTGCGTAGCCCATCGACATCCCGCACACGACGATCTCGGCGTCCGGGATCGGCAGCTCGCGCCGCAGCACCGCGTGCGCCGAAGCGATTGCGGCCTGCGGGCAGGTGTCCAGCCCGAATGCGCGCGCCGCGAGCATCACGCTCTGCACGAACATGCCGGTATCCAGCCAGGCGCCGACCGGCATGTCACGCTCGATGGTGAAGGCCAGGCCGACCGGCGCGTCGAAGAACAGGTAATTGCGCGCATGCTGGCGCTGCGTCTTCTCGCGCTCGCCCTTGGCGATGTCGAGCAGCCCGTACAGGTCCCAGCCGATCTTGCGGCGCCGCGCCAGGTAGGGATCGCGCCACTTGGTGGGGTAGTACTCGAACTCCCGCTTGAAGGCTTCCTCGCCATGGCGCATGAACTCGTCGTGCATCGCCGCGACGAGCCGATCGCGCGCCTCGCCGCCGACGACGTACACCTTCCAGGGCTGGATATTGGTGCCGGAGGGCGCGCGGCTGGCCAGCGCGAGGATGCGCTCCACCGTCGCGCGCGGCACCGGGTCGGGCCTGAAAGCGCGCAGGCTGCGCCGCGTGAGCAGCGCCTCCTCGATCGTGCGCGCGACAGCGCCGGCGGCAAAGGGCAGCGCGCCCCGCGCCGGGTCGTGGGTCGTCGGATCCATCGGGCGATAATACCCAACATGGATGCCCGCCTGCAGTCCGCGTTCGCTGAGCTGGTCGGCGAAAAGCACGTGCTCACCGAGCCGCGCGACACCGTTGCGTACACGACCGACTGGCGCAAGCAGTACAACGCGCCCGCCGAATGCGTCGTGCGGCCGGCAAGCACGGCGGAAGTCGCTGCGGTGGTCGCGCTGTGCGCGCGCGAAAGCCTCGCAATCGTCCCCCAGGGTGGCAATACGGGCCTTTGCGGCGGCTCGGTGCCGAGCGGGACGCGCCGCGAGGTGGTGCTGTCGCTTTCGCGCCTGAACCGCATTCGCAGCATCGACGCGCTGAACGACACCCTGACCGCCGAGGCCGGCTGCGTGCTGGCCGAAGTGCAGCGCGCGGCCGATGCCGCGGGGCGGCTCTTTGCGCTGTCGCTCGCCGCCGAGGGCAGCTGCCAGATCGGGGGCAACCTCTCCACCAACGCCGGCGGCGTCAACGTGCTGCGCTACGGCAACGCTCGCGAGCAGGTGCTGGGCCTCGAGGTGGTGCTGCCCGACGGCAGGGTGTGGGACGGGATGCGCGCGCTGCGCAAGGACAATACCGGCTATGACCTGAAGCAGCTGTTTCTCGGCGCGGAAGGCACACTGGGCGTGATCACCGCCGCCGTGCTGAAGCTGCATCCGAAGCCCGCGGCGCAGGCAAGCGCCTGGATCGGGCTCGCCAGCCCGGCGCACGCCGTGGCGTTGCTGGCGCATCTGCATGCGCAGATCGGCGAGCGCATCAGCGCCTTCGAGCTCGTGTCGCGCCGCTGCCTGGAGGCGGTGCTGGCGTACGACCGCGCGGCGCGCGACCCCCTGCCGCGCTCGCACGCCTGGTACGTCCTCGCCCAGTTCGACCAGGCGCTCGAGCCCGAAATGCTGGCCGGCGCGCCGCAGGTCGAGGACGCGGTGCTCGCCTCGAGCACGGCGCAGGCGCAGGCGCTGTGGCGCATCCGGGAATTCATCCCGGAAGCCCAGTTCGCCAACGTCAAGCACGACGTGTCGGTGCCCGTCTCGCGCGTTCCCGACCTCATCGAGCGGGCCGACGCCGCGCTGCAGGCGGCGTTTCCCGGCACACCGATCTACGCTTTCGGCCACATCGGCGACGGCAATATCCACTACAACGTGGGCGACGAGGCACTGCTCGCGCGCCGGGAGGAGGTAAACCGCCTGGTCTACGGCGTAGTCGCCGCGCTGGAGGGCTCGATCTCCGCAGAGCACGGCCTCGGGCAGCTCAAGCGCGAGTCGATCCGGCGCCACAAGGACGCGCTGGAGCTGGAACTGATGCGCGCAGTGAAGCGTGCCCTCGACCCGCAGGACCTGATGAACCCCGGGAAGGTGCTCTAGGGCGCGCGCTCGAAGACGAGCGGCGTGCCGCCCGCAAGCTCGCCCGCGATACTGCCGCCCGCGACGCGGCCCGCGAAGGCGAAGCCCGCACCGGAGAAAGCGAGCTCGGTGCCGCGCAAGCTCGCCGCGCTCACCGCGAGTGCGCGCCCATCGCGCAGCGCCTCGAGCTCGATTCTCTGGAAATTCTGCTGCACGCGCAGCTCCCAGCCACCGCGCGCGCGCCACCGGCCGCGCACCTGCGCCGGCACGACGTACAGATAGATGCGGCTCGAATCGCCCTGCGTCGGGTGCGGGCGCGCGAGCCGCACCAGCTCGGCCGCGTCATGCGGCCAGCTCGGCAGTGCGAACGCATGCGACACGACGCGCGCGCCGGGCCGCAGTTCGTCGAGCAGGCGCGGCTCGAGCCGCTCCATCAGGTACGGCACCAGGTAGATCGTGACCACGCTCGCCCGCGACAGCTCGGCGCGCAGAACGTCCTGCACCTCGAAGCGCACCAGTCCGCCGACGCCCGCGCGCGCCGCGTCGTCCCGCGCGCGCGCCACCAGGGCCGGATCGAGGTCCACGCCCAAGCCGCGCGCGCCATAGGACCGCGCCGCATGGATGACAATGCGTCCGTCGCCCGAGCCGAGGTCGAGGACGAAGTCCTCGGCGCGCGTTTCAGCGAGCGCCAGCATGCGCGCCACGACCTCGGGCGGGGTGGTGAAGAACGGCGCCCGTACCGGCGCCTCCTGCGCGGCGGCATGCGCCGCCAGCAGCAGGCCCGCTAGCGCGGCAGCAGTTCGGAGAGGGTCCGGCGCTCGGCCGCGCTCGACCAATCGAGATCCCCGATGTGGCTATAGCGGATGCGGCCGTCGGGCCCGACGACGAAGCTCGCCGGCAACTGGCGCACCTTCCAGGCGTTCGTCGCGGTCATCTTGGCATCGAGCAGAACGGGAAAGCCGAGCGGCATCGACTGCAGGAACTGGCGGATGCGCGGCTCGGGCTCGGCCAGGTTCACCGCCAGCACGGCGCCAAGCCTCATTGCAGGGCGGCGCCCTCGCCCAGCAGCGCCTGGCGGAAGCGGTTCTTCAGCAGCGCGCCCTCGCGCGGCGGCAGTACCAGCGGCTCCTTTTCCGCCGCCACCTTGATCTGGGCGAAGTGCGGACCCGGCCTCTGGTGCACGGCCTGGCGCAGGGCCGAGACGCCCGCGGCCTCGCGTACCAGAGCGGCCGAGGCGAACCCGGCCGCGCGCGCCATGGCGGCGAGGTCGACGCCGTGCGCCGTGTGGGTGGCCTGCATCCCGGTTTCGCCGTAGCGCTCGTTGTCGATCACCACCACCGAGAGATTCGCGGGCCTTTGCACGCCGATGGTGGCGAGCGAGCCGAGGCCCATCAGCATCTCGCCGTCCCCGGTGAGCACCAGCACGCGCCGCGCCGGCTGCGCGAGCGCGAGGCCGAGGCCCGTCATCGCCGCGTTGCCCATCGCGCCCCACATCGGGAAGGTGAGTGGATCATCGCCCGCCGCGGTGCAGTCCCAGGCGGTCGAGCCCAGGCCGGCGATGACCAGCAGCGCGCCGCGATCGGCGAGCAGCGATTGCACGACGGCGCGCCGCTTGAGCGTCATTGCGCCGCCTGCTCCTGGAAGCTCTTGATGCCGATCACGCGCTGGGATATGAGCACCGCGGCCGCGCAATAGCCGCCGAAAGCGAGCCGTGCGCCCGCATCGACGTGCGTGGCGACCTCGGCCGCCGTATTCGCCTGCTGCACGACGACGCCCATCGCCCCCAGCACCGCCGCGGTCGCCTGCCCCATCGGCACTTGCCAGGGGTTGAACTCGCCATACTCGCCGCGCATGGTCACGACGAGCAGCAGCGGGACGCGGCACTCGCGCACCATGCCCAGCGCATTCACGATATTGCCGACGCCGCTCGATTGCATGAGCAGCGCAGTCTTCGCGCCGCCGAGCCATGCGCCGGTCGCAAGCCCGATGCCCTCTTCCTCGGTGGTGAGGACCACCGTGCGCATGCGCGCGTCGGCCTGGCACAGCTCGATCAGGCGCTTGTGGCCCGCGTCGGGCACAAAGCCGACCACGCCGAAGCCCAGGCGCGCGAGCACCTCGTGCGTGGCGGAGGACCAATCGATGCTGGCGGCGAGTGGGGCGTTCAAGGCGTGCGATTCTAAACCACCCGTACGGCGCGGTGCGGTTCGTCACGGTTTTCCTGCCGCCGCTTCTATAATGTCCGCACCATCGCCCATGGCGAACGCGACCTGGCTCGAAGCGGCTCTGAACGGTGGCTGGGGACGCCGTTACCAGCTCGGCATCCCCATGTCGGTGGCCGACATCGTCGCCGCAGGCGTCGCCTGCGCGCGCGACGCGATTCTCGCAGCGGGCCCATGCCTCGCGGCGCCGGCCGAGGCGCGCGTGGCGTCGAACGACCGTTGACCGACCTCGCGCAATTTCGCGCCGTGCTGCCGCGCGGCGACCTGTGGGTGTTCGGCTACGGCTCGCTGATGTGGTCGCCGGGGTTCCCCTTCGCCGAGCGCTCCGTGGGGCTGCTGCGCGGCTACCATCGCGCGCTGTGCATCCTGTCGACACGCCACCGCGGCACGCATCGCCGCCCGGGGCTGGTCATGGGACTGTGCCGCGGCGGTTCCTGCTGGGGCATCGCGTTCCGCGTTCCCGCGGCGCGCGTGCCCGCCGCGCTGAGGAAGCTTTGGAACCGCGAGATGCCGCGCCGCGTGTACCAGGCGCGCCTCGTGCCGGTGCGCGTTGTGCGTGGCCGCAAGGTGCGTGCGCTCGCCTTCGTCGCCGATCCGTCGCATCCGCAGTTCGTGCGCGAGCTCGACCTGCATAGCCGCGCGCAGCTCGTCGCGCAGGGCGTGGGCGGGCGCGGCGCGTGCACCGAGTACGTACGCTCGACGCTCGGCCACATGGCCGAGCTCGGCGTGTCCGACCCTCACCTCGCGCGCGTGCTGGAGACCGCCGAGGCGATGCGCGCGAGGGCGTCACCGAGACGCGCGCGCTGCGTGCCGAAGTTGAGCCGGACGTAGCCTGGCGCGCCGAACTGCGCACCGGGCGAAAGCGCCACGCCGTGCGCGAGGAAGTGCGCCTGCGGGTCCGCCACGCCGAGGCCGCGTGCGTCGATCCAGGCGAGGTAGGTCGCTTCGACGTGCGCCATCGACAAGCCCGCCAACTGGGCCACGGCACGCTGCACGAGGTCGCGATTGCCGCGCAGGTACTCGAGCTGCGCGGCGAGCCAGGCGTCGCCATCGCGGTACGCGGCCAGCGCCGCCACGTAGCCGAACAGCGACGGATCGTGCACGGTGGCGTGGTGATCGGTCGAGAACGCCTGGCGCAACTCCGGGTCCTCGACGATCGCCCAGGCGCAGCCTGCGCCCGGAAAGTTGAAGGTCTTGTTCGGCGAGGCGAGCGTCACGGTGCGGCGCGAGACTTCGGGTGCGAGCGCGGCGATGGGGATATGCGGCTTGCCCGCGTCGAGCAGCAGATCGGCGTGGATCTCGTCCGAGCAGATGGCCAGGCCGTGCCGCTCGGCAAACTGCGCCAGGCGCTCGAGCTCGGCACGGGTGAAGATGGTGCCGCCCGGGTTCTGCGGGTT
The DNA here is from genome assembly GCA_035459025.1 of Burkholderiales bacterium. Lineage (GTDB taxonomy): Bacteria > Pseudomonadota > Gammaproteobacteria > Burkholderiales > SG8-39 > JAABQT01. The sequence continues at coordinate 61,144 of DATHYT010000098.1, forward strand.
GCACAGAAACAGCAGGCGCGTGTTCGGGCGCACTGCGGCAGCCAGGCGCGCCTCGTCCAGCACCCAGCGCCCGTCCTGCAGCACGAGCGGCACGTCCGCGTGCGCGCGCGGCGCGAGCTCCACGGCGCGCTTGAAATGGTGGTAGATGGGCGTCGGCACCAGCGCGTGCTCGTCGGCGCGCAGCAGGTGGCGCGCGGCCAGGTGCAACCCCGGAACCACGCCCGGCAGGAACACGATCCAGTCGGGCTCGATGCGCCAGCCGTACAGGCGCTGCATGCGCGCGACAATCGCCTCGCGCAGCTCGGCCGGCGGCGCCGTGTAGCCGAGCACGCCGTGGCGCAGCCGCGCCGCCATCGCCTCCAGCACGCAGTCCGGAGCGCGGAAGTCGGTGTCCGCCACCCAGAGCGCGATGACGTCGCGTCCGGCGTAGCGCTCCCAGCGCGAGGACCAGGTCCCGGCGCGATCCACCACGGCATCGAAATCGAATCGCATGCGCAGCTTGTAGCACAAAAAAAAACGCCGGGCGCGTGGCCCGGCGCTGCCGTTTAGGCGCTTACCGCTACTTGCCAGCCTTGGTCGCTTCGTCTTTTTCCAGGCCGTCCCTCGCGCCCTCCTCCTCCTTGTTCTTCAGCGCGTCCTCTTCGCGCATGTCCTCGAGCGCCTCGCGCAGCGCCTCGCCGTAGCCGCCCGAGGGCTGGTAGTCCTCGAGCGTGGCCGCGTCCTCCACCTCCTCGGTCTTGATGGCGCGCGACTCCGCCTGCAGCTTCTCGGGGAACCAGGTGGCGATCGCCGGGAACGCCACGATCGCGGCGATGGCGATCACCTGCAGGACCATGAACTCCATCATTCCCTTGTAGATCGTGGCGAGCGACCAGTCCTTCACCACCTGCCTCAGGTAGTACGCCGACATCGCCACGGGGGGCGACAGGAACGCCGTCTGCAGCGTCACCGCCACCAGCGCTCCGAACCACACCATGACCATCTCGGGCGCGATGTTGAGGGACTCGGCGAGCGCCGGACGCAGCGCGTCCATCACCGGGTAGAAGATCGGCAGGAACACCAGCACGATCGCCGGCCACTCGAACGGCCAGCCGAGCAGGAAGATCAGCACCAGCACCACCACCAGCAGCATCACCGGCGACAGCGGCAGCGCAAGCATCGTCTCCGTGATCCAGTTCGCGGTGCCCATGCGCGCGAACACCGCGCCGAAGATGTTCGACGTCACCGCCAGAAACAGCACCATGCTGGAGGTCGCGGTGGTGTTGAGGAGCGCGCGCTTGACGCCCTGGTAGGTAAGCCGGCCGTAGGCGATCGTGAGCAGCAAGGCGCCCAGCGCGCCGATCGCGGAGGCCTCGGTGGGCGTGGCGAGACCGGCCAGGATCGAGCCGAGCGCGGCGGTGATCAGGGCGAGCAGCGGCACCACGCCGATGGCGACTTCCTTCAACATGGTCGCCATGCTGTGCACGCGCTCTTCCTTCGGCACCGGCGGCCCGAGCTTCGGATTCAGCCAGGCACGGCCCAGCAGGTAGCCGAGGTAAAGGCAGGCCAGCATGAGCCCCGGGCCGAACGCCGAGGCGTAGAGGTCGGCCACCGAGACGCCGAGCACCGGCCCCATGACGATCAGCATCACCGAGGGCGGGATCAGGATGCCGAGCGTGCCGCCGGCGGTGATCGCGCCCGCCGACAGCTTGCCGTCGTATCCGGTCTTCACCATGATCGGGCTCGCCATGATGCCGAGCACCGTCACTGCGGCGCCGACGATGCCGGTCGCCATGGCGAACACCGCCGCCGTCAGGATGACCACCGCGAACAGCGAGCCGCGCAGCGGCGCGAGGATGTTGCGGAAGGCGACGAACAGCCGCTCCATCAGTCCCGCCTGCTCGGTCAGGAACCCCATCAGCACGAACAGCGGCACCGCGGCGAGCAGCTCCTCCTTCATCATGCCGATGGTCTGGAAATAGGCCAGGTCGACCACCGTGTGGCCGAACCCGAGGTAGCCGAAAGTGAACGCGAGGAACAGCAGCGTGAAACTGATCGGAAAGCCGATGAAGATGACGAAGATCATCACCACCAGCATGACCATTCCGAGCAGGGCGAGGCCGGTCATGCGCTAGATCTCGTACTTTTCCTTGTGCTCGAGCTCTTCGCCCGTGCGCGCCGCCCACACGCTCTTGATCGTCTCCGAGACGCCCTGGATGAGGAGCAGCAGCGCGGCGAGCGGCACCATCATCTTGAACGGCCACAGCACCGGGCGCCACGGCGTCTGCTCCGAGAGCTCGTTGATCGTGTAGGCGTACCAGCCCTCGTTCCAGCTGACGAGGAGGAACACGAAGATGCCGGGAAAGAAGAACACGATGTAGGCGATGGAGTCGATCACGCCCTTGGTGCGGATCGACCACTTCTCGAAGAAGAAGTCGGTGCGGATGTGCGCCCCCTTGTGCAGTGCGTAGGCCGCGCCCAGCATGAAGATCGTGCCGTAGAGCATGTAGGTGACGTCGAACACCCAGACCGTGGGCGCGTTGAACAGGTACCGCATCGCCACTTCGTAGCTCACGCACAGCATCATGGGGATGTTGAGCCACGACACCAGCGTGCCTGTGGTATCGGTGAACTTGTCGATCATCCGCACGAGGCGGATATGCAGCGGGGCCTGCTCAGCCATGCTCAACCTCGACTGGCGCCGGCACTTGGTTCAAGGGACGCGGAAAGAAAACGGGGGCGGTGTTCCGCCCCCGTCAAGGGCCTTTGCGGCTACTTCTTGCCGCCCGCGGCGCGCTCGGGCCAATAGTAGTTGGCGACGAACGAGTACGGCGGGAACATGAAGCGCTTGGCCGGGACCACCACCGACGCATAGGCGCGCTGCGATTCAAGCACCTTCTTGAAGAACGGGTTCTTGTCCGCTTCCTCCTTGGCGATCTTGTCCCAGGTCTTCAGGAACTCGACCAGGATGTCGGGGGGGGTGCGCAGGACGCGCACGCCGTGCTTCACCTGCAGCTCCTTCAGGGCATCGGCGTTCTGGCGCTGCCACTTCGCCCACCAGATGATGAACGTCTCGCTGGCGACCGTCTTGATCAGCTCCTGGTGCTCGGGCTTGAGACCCTTCCACACGTCGCCGTTGATCAGCACCTCGCCGATCGTCACGTTCTCGTGCACGCCCGGGGTGTAGTGGTACTTCCAGACGTTCTGGAAGCCGAGGCGCAGGTCCTCCACGCCGCCCACCCACTCGGCGCAGTCGATCACGCCGCGCTGCGCAGCCGGGATGATCTCGCCGCCCGGCATGTTGACGGTGGTCATGCCCATCGTCTTCCAGATCTCGGCAGCCATGCCGGTCTGGCGGCACTTCATGCCCTTGAAGTCGGCCAGGTTCTTGATCGGCCGCTTGAACCAGCCGAAGGCCTGCGGGCCCGACGGCAGGATCGGCACCCATTGCACGTTGAGCTTCAGCTCGTTCTGGAAGAACTCGTTGGCGAGATCGATGCCGCCGCCATGGTGCATCCAGCCGAGCGCGTCGATCATGTCCATGCCGTGCGTGCCGCCCGGGCCGCCGGTGAACAGGATCGCGGTCTTGTTCTTGCCGACCCAGTAGCCGGACCAGGCATGCGCGCCGTCCAGCACCTTCTTGTGCGTGGCGTCGAGCACCTCGAAGGCCGGCACCACCTGGCCGGCGGGCATGGTGTTGATCTTGAGCTGGCCGCCGCTCACTTTCGAAATGCGGTCGGCGAAGTACAGGAAGTTCTCGTACAGCGTCAGGCTTGCAGGCCAGGTGGCCTGCATGTTGAGCGTCGTCTGGGCTTGCGCGCCCGCGGAAAAAGCGGTTGCAGCCGCCAGCGCGACGGCGGAACGGACCAGTACCTTCATGGTTTCCTCCCCTGTGGATGACGATGCGTGATCGCAGCGTACACGCCGGATTTTTCCCGGTCAATAGAGGGATAAGCGGGAAACGGCGTCAATCCAGCCGCACGACCTTGCCCTCCAGCGCAGCCGCCGGCGCCGGGTAGCGCGCCATCACCAGCGGATCATGTCCGGGTATGACGTGTGCAGGCGATTGCGCGAGCGCCTGCGCCCGATGCCAGCCCTCGACCATGTCGCCCACGTTGTAGACGATCGGAAAGGGCCGGCTTTGCTCCATGTTGGCGTAGAAATGGCTCGCGTCGGAGGCGAGCACCACCCAGCCGCGGCGCGTGGCGACACGCACGATTTGCAGGCCCATGGTGTGGCCGCCGACGTGGTGCACGGTGACGCCCGGCGCGAGCTCGCCGTCGCCGTCGTGGAATTTCACGCGCCCGGCGTACACGCGGCGCACCATGCCGACCACGTCCTCGAGCTCGTAGGCGTGGCGCATTGCGTCCACGGTCATGCAGCGGCCGGTCGCGTACTGCATCTCCAGGTCCTGCAGGTGGAAGGTCGCCTGCGGGAACAGGTCGAAGTTGCCCACGTGGTCGTAATGCAGGTGCGTGATCACCACGTCCCTCACGCCGGCCACGTCGACCTGCATGAGGCGCAGGCCTTCCTCGACGGGCAGCGTGATGCGGCGCCCGCGCTTTGCCGCCACCGCGGCATTGAAGCCCGTGTCGACGACGATCTCGCGCCCCTGGCCGCGGATCAGCCAGACGAAGTAGTCGAGCGGCATCGGCCCGTCGTGCGGGTCGCCGCCGAGAAAGTTCTCGCTGGCCTTGCGCTCGTGATGGCCGTACTTGATCGCGTAGATTTCGTAGCTCATGAGATCCTCAGCCGCGCGAACTTGCGCTTGCCGACCTGGGCGACCACGGTCTCCCCGGCCGCAAGCTTGCGCGCCTTGTCCGAGAGCCGCTCGCCGTTCAGCTTCACCCCGCCCTGCTCGATGTTGCGCACCGCCTCGGTGACGCTGGGCACGAGGCCGGCCTGCTTGAGCGCCTGCGCCACCGCGAGGCCGCCGGCGGGCGCGTGCAGCGCCACTTCCGGCATCGACGCGGGCGCCTGCCCGTGCCGAAAGCGCTGCGCGAACTCCTCCTCGGCACGCTCGGCCGCGGCACGCGAATGGAAACGCGCCACGATCTCCTTTGCGAAGCGCACCTTGACGTCGCGCGGATTGGCGCCCGCCTCGACCTCGCCGCGCCACTTGCGCACCGTCGCGAGCGGCTCGAACGACAGCAGCTCGATGTAGCGCCACATCAGCTCGTCGGAGATCGACATCAGCTTGCCGAAGATCTCGGCGGGCGCCTCGGCGATGCCGACATAGTTGCCGAGCGACTTGGACATCTTGTTGACGCCGTCCAGGCCCTCGAGCAGCGGCGTGGTGAGCACGCACTGCGGCTCCTGGCCGTAGTCCTTCTGCAGTTCGCGCCCCACGAGCAGGTTGAACTTCTGGTCGGTGCCGCCGAGCTCGACGTCGGCCTTCATGGCCACCGAGTCGTAGCCCTGCATCAGCGGATAGAGCAGCTCGTGCACCGCGATCGGCTGCCCGGCCCGGTAGCGCTTGGCGAAGTCGTCGCGCTCGAGGATGCGCGCCACGGTGTAGCGCGCGGCGAGCCGGATCATGCCCTCGGCGCCGAGCTTGTCGGACCATTCCGAGTTGAACAGGATCTGCGTCTTGTCGGGGTCGAGGATCTTGAACGCCTGCTCGCGGTAGCTCTTCGCGTTCTCCAGGATCTGCTCGCGCGACAGCGGCGGGCGCGTCTGGTTCTTGCCCGTCGGGTCGCCGATCATGCCGGTGAAATCGCCGATCAGGAACTGCACCTGGTGCCCCAGCTCCTGGAAATGGCGCAGCTTGTTGATGACCACCGTGTGGCCGAGGTGCAGGTCGGGCGCGGTCGGGTCCAGGCCGAGCTTCACGCGCAGCGCCGTGCCGCGCGAGAGCTTGCGCACGAGCTCTTCCTCGACGATCAGCTCCTCGGCGCCGCGCTTGATCAGCTCGAGGGCCTGCGCCACCGGGGGCTTGTCGTTTTGCCGCACTGGGGTTATTTGCTAGACTGATGCAGGCATCTGAATAGAAAAGAATTCTAGCCGATCCGTGAACGATTACGCGCCGCTCAAGCGCACTGTCCTGCTGGTGGCCCTCGCGTTCTCGGGCGCCGTGGTCGCCTTCGCCACGGTAACGCCCTCGCCGCAGGCGGAAGCCACGCTGCTGCAAAGGTCGGTGGTCGAGCCGCTCGCGCTGGATGCGGCCGAGGCGATCCTGCCGGCGCCGACGCTCTACATGGCGGAAGAGCGCTATCAGCGCGGCGACACGCTGCAAGGGCTCCTGGCGCGACTCGGGGTCGCCGACGACGACGCGCGCCAGATCGCCCGCACCCCCTCGATGCGCTTCCTGCGCCCGGGATACGTCGTCTCCGCGCAACTCGGCGAGCGCGGCGAGCTGCAGCGCCTGAGCTTCCTCTCGGCGCGCGAGACCGAAATGGTGATCGAGCGCGCGGACGGCGGATTCCGCGCCCAGGAGATGCCCGCGCCCTTGCGCACCGAGGTGGAAATGCGCGTCGGGGAGATCCAGAGCTCGCTCTTTGGCGCGGCAGACGCGGCCGGCATGCCCGACGCCATCGCCCTGCAGGTCGCCGACGTCTTTGCCGGCGACGTGGACTTTCACCGCGAGCTGCGCCGCGGCGACCGCTTTGCCGCGATCTACGAGCAGCATTATCTGGGCGGTCGCGCAGTGCACACCGGCCGCGTGCTCGCGGCGGAGTTCGTCAATCAAGGGCGCGTGCTGCGCGCCGTGTACTACTCGGCGGGGCGCGGGGCGAGCGGCTACTACGCGCCCGACGGCAGCAATCTGCGCAAGGCATTCCTGCGCTCGCCGCTCGAGTACACGCGCATCAGCTCCGGTTTCGGCATGCGCCGGCACCCGTTCCAGCGCTCCTGGCGGGCGCATTCGGGCATCGATTACGCCGCGCCCGCGGGCACGCGCGTGCGCGCCGCCGGCAACGGCGTCATCGAGTTCGCGGGCTGGAAGGGCGGCTACGGCAAGGCGGTGATCCTGCGCCACCGCGGCCAGTACTCGACGCTGTACGCGCACTTGTCGCGCTTCGCCCCCGGGGTGCGGCGCGGCGCGCGCGTCGACCAGGGCGACATCATCGGCCATGTGGGCGCGACGGGCTGGGCCACCGGGCCGCACCTGCACTACGAGTTCCAGATCGCGGGGCGGGCGCGCAATCCCTACGCCATTGCCATGCCGGCGGGCGAGCCGGTGCCCGCAGCGCATCTGCCCGAGTTCCGGCTGCACGCGGCGCCGCTGGTTGCGCGCCTCGAGCTGCTTGCCGCGCAGCCGCTCGCGCGGCTGGAGTGAGCGCCGAGCTCTACGCGGGCCTGATGTCGGGGACCAGCCTCGACGGGGTCGACGCGGTGCTGCTCGACCTCGCGGGTCCCAAGCCCAGGCTCGTGCGCCACGCGCACCGGGCTTTCTCGCCGGCGCTGCGGGCCGAGCTGCTGGCGCTCAATGCGGGCGCGCACGGCGAAATCGAGCGTGCCGCCCTCTGTTCCAACGCGCTGGCGCGCGACTACGCTGCCGTCGTCGCCGACCTCCTTGCAGGCGCTGCGGTGGATCGCAGCGCGCTGCGCGCCATCGGCTGCCACGGCCAGACCGTGCGCCATCGGCCCGAGGCCGGCTACACGGTGCAGATCGGCAACGCCGCGCTGCTCGCCGAGCTCACGCAGACCCGCGTCGTCGCCGACTTTCGCAGCCGCGACGTGGCCGCCGGCGGCCAGGGCGCGCCGCTGGCGCCCGCATTTCATGCCGTCATGTTCTCGAGCGGCGCCGAGGACCGCGCGGTCCTGAACCTGGGCGGCATGGCCAACCTGACCTGGCTGCCGGCCGCGGGCGCGGTGGCGGGCTTCGACACCGGCCCCGGAAACTGCCTGATGGATCTGTGGGCGCAGCGGCACCTGGGCCGGCCGCAGGACGAAAACGGGGCCTGGGCGGCGGGCGCGCGGCCGGACGCCGCGTTGCTCGATGTGCTGCTCGCGGAGCCGTACTTCGCGCTGCCGCCGCCCAAGAGCACCGGGCGGGACCTGTTCAACGCGGCGTGGCTCGAGCGCCGGCTCGAGCGCCCGCTCGCCCCCCAGGTCGTGCAGGCCACGCTCCTCGAGCTGACGGCGCAAAGCGTCGCGCAGGCGCTGCGCGGCCGCTTCCCGGCCGCGCGCCGCCTGATCGCCTGCGGCGGCGGCGTGCGCAACGGCGCACTGATGGCGCGGCTCGAGCACCTGCTGTCGCCCGTGCCGGTGGACAGCAGCGCACAGCACGGCATCGAGCCGATGCAGGTTGAAGCCGCGGCCTTTGCCTGGCTCGCGCAGCAGGCGCTGCGGGGAGCGCCGGGAAATCTGCCCGCGGTCACCGGCGCGCGCGGGTCCCGCATCCTCGGCGCCGTCTATCCGGCCTAGAAAACGCAAAGGGGGCCGCAGCCCCCTGTCGAGGAATCGACCCGAGCCCTCAGGCCGAGAACGAAGAGCCGCAGCCGCAGGTGCTGGTGGCGTTCGGGTTCTTGATCACGAACTGCGCGCCTTCCAGGCCTTCCTGGTAGTCGATCTCGGCACCCACCAGATACTGGTAGCTCATCGGGTCGATGAGCAGCGTGACGCCGTTCTTCTGCATCACGGTGTCATCTTCGTTCTGCACTTCGTCGAAAGTGAAGCCGTACTGGAATCCGGAGCAGCCGCCGCCCGACACGAACACGCGCAGCTTGAGCTCCGCGTTGCCTTCTTCCTCGATCAGCTGCTTTACCTTGCCCGCGGCGTTGTCGGAGAACACCAGGGGTGCCGGCATTTCGGTGACTGCATTCATTGCGCGCTCCAATGTGCCAAACTGCGTTGCGATCGGTCGTTAGCGCGGCTTGTCGCCGCCGGAGGCGAGCTTGAGCTCGACCCCCTTGATCTCGGCGCCGCCATGGTGCACGAGCCGCCCTTCCACCACGGCACCCTGCTGTATCTCGAGTGCCTTGTAATGCACATCCCCTTTGACGCGCGAGCCGACCTGGAGTTCAAGCGTCTCGGCCGCGTGCACCGGGCCGTTGATGGTGCCGTTCACCACGATGTGCGAAGCGGCGACTTCGCCGTCGATGCGCGCATGCTCGGAGACCACCAGCGTTCCCGGCTGGTCGGGCAGCGCCGCGACGTTGCCGCGCACGGCGCCGTCGACGCGCAGGCCGCCGCTGAAGAACACGTTGCCCTCGATGCGCGTGGTGGCGCCGATCAGGCTGTCGATGCGGCTTTGCGGCTTCGGACTCTTGCTGAACATGTCTGCTCCTTGCCTCATCCCGGCGACGCGGTCTGCGCCGCCTTGATCTGTTCCGACCCCGCCTCGTACACCCGCACCTGAACGCTCTCCACTTTGGCTTTCGGATCCACGCGGAAGATGCCTTCGACGCGGTGGAAGTGCCTGAAAGTCAAGCGGAAAGCCGAGGCGCTGGGGTCTCCCGCTTCAGGGAAAGTCATCATAGCATTTTTGCCCCCCTCCGTCAGGCCGACCACCAGCTCGAGCCGGCCCTGGAAGTCGCGGTCGCGGCGTGTGCCGGGCGCAAGCAGCAGCAGCAGCCGGTAGCGGTACTCGCCGGGCAGCACGTCGGGCACCACCTTGAAGCGGTTGATCGACAGCGGATTGGCGGCACGCGACTCCGCCGAGAGCATGCTCTCGAAGATCGCCAGCTCCTCGCGCAGGCGCGCGGTCTCCTGCTCCAGGCCGCGGATCTGCTGCGCGAGCTTCAACTGCGCGGTGCGCTCGATCGACAGCCGGCTGTCGGCGGCATTGGCGACGGCGCGCAGGCGCTCGAGCTCGGCGCGCGTGGCTTCCAGGTCGCGGCGCGCGGCGCTGAGCTCCTGCTCCACCTCGCTGCGGTCGAACCCGGCGAACCTGCGGCCGGCGTCGTACATCCAGGCGGCGAGCGCGGCCGAGCACGCGAGCACCAGGATCAGCCCGACCCAGCGCAGGTACCACGCCACCTCCGAGCGCACGGCGACGCGCGGCGCGGCGATGCCGAAGCGCCGGCGCAGTTTCCGGAATCTCGTCGTTATCGCCACGATCCGATAGGGCTTCCGCGCCGCGCAGAAAACAAAAGGCCGCTCGGCGGCGGCCTCATGCGTGACTGCCTGCGGCGCGGATCCTCAGCGCTTGGAGAACTGCTTGCGCCGGCGCGCCTTGTGCAGGCCGACTTTCTTGCGCTCGACCTCGCGCGCGTCGCGCGTCACCAGCCCGGCCGCGCTCAGCGCGGGCTTGAGGCCCGCGTCGTACTCGATCAGCGCGCGCGAGATGCCGTGACGCACCGCCCCCGCCTGGCCGTTCTCGCCGCCGCCGAAGACGTTGACCTTGATGTCGAACGTCGAGACGTTCTTGGTCACCTCGAGCGGCTGTCGCACGATCATGCGCCCCGTCTCGCGTCCGAAGAACTCATCGACCGGTTTGCCGTTGACGATGATCTGCCCCTTGCCGGGCTTGAGAAATACGCGGGCCACCGAACTCTTGCGCCGCCCCGTGCCGTAGTAATAGTCGCCAACCATGGTCGTGGTGTCCTCAGATCTCGAGCGTTTGGGGCTGCTGCGCGGAATGCGGGTGCGTCGCCGCGCCGTAGACCTTCAGCTTCTTCAGCATCGCGTAGCCGAGCGGCCCCCTGGGCAGCATGCCCTTGACGGCCTGCTCGAGCGCCCGCCCGGGATGGCGCACCTGCAGCTTGGCGAAATTCGTTTCGCGAATGCCACCCGGGTGGCCCGTATGGCGGTAGTACTTCTTGTCCTTCATCTTGCGGCCGGTGACGCGGATCTTCGCGGCGTTGACGACCACGATGTAGTCCCCCGTGTCGACGTGCGGCGTGAACTCCGGCTTGTGCTTGCCGCGCAGGCGCGAGGCGATTCTCGCCGCGAGGCGGCCGAGCACCTTGCCCTCGGCGTTCACCAGGTACCATCCATGCACGACGTCCTGGGGCTTTGCTGCAAAGGTCTTCATGGGTGGGGCGTAGCGGGAAAAGCTGCGGATTCTATGGGACCCTCGGGCCAGCGTCAAACCCTTGTTAGAACAAAAAAAAGCGCAATCCGAAGATTGCGCTTATTCCACCATTGGAGGAGGGTGGAGAAGATTGCGTCGCTAAAGCGCAAGGAGGAGAAGACGCGCCCGCGACGCTCTGCAGTATGCCGTACCATTTGGTGCGCTGCAATATCTTTGTCTCATGTACAGACCATTGTTTCGCCTGTTCGAATAAATCTCTTGAATAGATCGATGCTGCATAGCACAATCCACTGATTACACGGGAGGATTTGCCTGATGGAATGCACGATCCGCTGGTCCGGTCACGGCATGTCGTTCATCGCCGAAACCGGAAGCCACCACATCCTCGCGATGGATGGCGCGCCTGACGGCGGCGGCCGCAACCTCGCGCCGCGCCCCATGGAGACCGTGCTCGCCGGTGCCGGCGGCTGCACGGCCTACGACGTCGTGGTGATCCTGAAGAAAAGCGGCCAGGACGTCACCGGCTGCGAGGTGCGCCTCGAGGCCGAGCGCGCGGCCACCGATCCCAAAGTCTTCACCCGCATCCATACCCATTTTCTCGTGCGCGGGCGCAACCTGAAGCGCAACGTCGTCGAGCAGGCGATCCGCCTGTCGCATGAGAAGTACTGCTCGGCTACCGCCATGCTGGCAAAGACCGCCGAGATCACGCGCGACCTCGAGATCGTGGAAGACTAGAGCCGGTAGGCGATCGTGGTCATGACGCGGGCCACGGTACGCATCGCGCGGCGCGCCGGCGCGGGCATGTCGGCCGCGCCCAGCCCCACCGCCGTGCCGCGATGGCGCGCTTCGTCCTCGCGCATCGCGGCGACCACGGCGCGCGTGGGCTTGTCCTCCGGCGCGAGCTTGTCCAGGTGGTTGGTCAGGTGCTCCTCCACCTGCCGCTCCGTCTCGGCGAGGAAGGCAAGGTTCCAGCGGTCGCCGAGCAGGCCGGCGCCGATCCCCATGGCGAGTGCGCCGGCGTACCAGAGCGGGTTGAGCAGGCTCGGCCTCCCGCCGAGCGCGCGGATGCGCTCCATGCTCCAGGCGAGGTGATCGCCCTCTTCGCGCGCCGCGCGCTCGAGCGACGCGCGCGTGTGCGCGCTGCGTGCCGTCAGCGCCTGTCCCTGGTACAGCGCCTGCGCGCAGACCTCGCCCACGTGGTTGACCCGCATCAGCGCAGCAGAGTGCGCCCGCTCGGCCGCGTCCAGGTCCGCCTCGGGCATGCCCGCAGCGGGGTTCGGCCGCTCGGCGTGGTGCACGCCCGCGACCGCGCGCAGCGCACGGTCGAACTCGACGATGCCGCGGTCGAGCAGGTCGGTGAGGCCCGGCGGCGTCATTGGTGCTCCAGCCCCGGCATGTAGAGCACGCGACCGCCGTTCTTGCGCACCAGTTGCTCCGCGCGCTCGCAGGTCATCGGCGCCGGCTGCTGGTCGGCGGCGACGCGGTCGTACCAGGGCCGGCAGTAGCCGGGCGGCGGCAGCTGCTCGGGCGCGAGGCCGCCGAACTGGCTCGGGCCGTAGTCCATGGCGAGCGTGCGCCCGTCCTGGAACGAGCCCGGCGAAATCGCCTTGATCACGCGCCCGCCGTGCTTCTCGGCAAGGCTGTGCGCGCGGGCGCACGGCATCTCGGGCGGCTGCCATTCCGGCGGCAGGTCGGCGTACCAGATGCGGCACAGGCCGAGCTGCGGAACGGAGGCGGCCGGGACGCGGTACTCAATCTGGCGCGTCGGCCGCGTGGGCTCCACGGCACAGCCCGCCACTACGGCAACGGCCGCGAGCGGGAGAAGCCAGCGTTGCCGATTCCGGGCCTTGTCCTTCATGTCGACATCTTACAAGCCATGAGGCGCAAAAAAAAAGCCGCCCCGAAGGGCGGCTTTTGCGTTGCTACTGCTGCCGGTACGAGACCGGCT
>DATHYT010000099.1:0-52999 GCA_035459025.1 Burkholderiales bacterium
TATCCCCCACAAGAGGACACGTTCCGATGCATTACTCACCCGTTCGCCACTCGCCACCAGGGTTGCCCCCGTGCTGCCGTTCGACTTGCATGTGTAAGGCATGCCGCCAGCGTTCAATCTGAGCCAGGATCAAACTCTTCAATTAAAAAGCTTGAAACAGTCCGGCATTGCTGCCGGTCGCCAGCGCGGCTTGCGGCCGCGCCAACTTCTCGCTCAAAGTAAAACGGAGTTACTTCGTATTACCTATTGCGAGCACTAGATGCCTTGGCCTTCTGCATCGAGCGCCCACACTTATCGGCTGCGAATTTTTAAAGAGCTGGTTGCGGGGAGAGGATTTGAACCTCTGACCTTCGGGTTATGAGCCCGACGAGCTGCCAGACTGCTCCACCCCGCGTCCGAAGAGGCGGAATTATAGCGCCCCCGCAAAAATAGTGTCAACAAAATGCAGCGGCCGGCACCGCGGACGACCGGCCTACATTCCGCGCCGGTCCAGCAGCGCCTGGGACAGCGTCCCGGCGTCCACGTACTCGAGCTCGCCACCCAGCGGGACGCCCCTGGCGATGCGGCTCACGCGCACGTTCCGGTTGCGCAGGAGCTCCGCGACGTAGTGCGCGGTCGCTTCGCCCTCGTTGGTGAAGTTGGTGGCGAGGACAACCTCGGCGACATCGCCTTCCGTGGCGCGCGCGAGCAGCTTTTCCAGGCCGATATCGCGTGGGCCGACACCGTCAAGGGGCGACAGCCGCCCCATCAGCACAAAGTACATGCCAGCGTATGCGGAGGTCTGCTCCACCATGGCGAGGTCAGCCGGTGTTTCGACGACGCAGAGCTGGGTACGGTCGCGCCGCGGCGAGCGGCATAGCGCGCACACCTCATCCTCGGTGTAATTGTTGCAGAGCGCGCAATGCCGGACCCGGGCGAGCGCCTCGGACAGCGCGTGCGCGAGCTGCTCCGCACCGCCGCGATCGCGCTGCAACAGGTAATACGCCATGCGCTGCGCGGAGCGCGGGCCCACGCCGGGAAGGACGCGCAATGCCTCGACCAGCCGCTCGAGGCCCTTCGCGCTTGGGATCGCGTCCCGGCTCACGGCCTTAGAACGGCAGCTTGAAGCCGGCGGGCAACCCGAGGCCGGCAGTCATGCCGCCCATCTTCTCTGAAACCAGCGCGTCGACCTGCCGCGCGGCGTCGTTGAAGGCCGCGATCATGAGGTCCTCGAGCAGCTCGCGGTCCTCCGCGGCGAGTTCCGGGTCGATGCTCACCCGCCGCACCTCGTGCTTGCAGGTCATCACGACTTTCACTTTGCCCGAGGCCGCCTGACCTTCCACTTCCATGGCGGCCAGCTGCTCCTGCATGCGGCGCATGTTCTCCTGCATCATCTGGGCCTGCTTCATCAGCTGGCCGATGTTTCCGCGCATCCTCTCGCCTCCCCCTAGTCCTTGTTGCCGTTGGCCTTGATGCTCGATCCCACGACCTTGGCATCGAAGATGTCGACGAGGTCCTGGACAAACCGGTCGCCCTGGACGGCGCGCGCTGCTTCGGCGCGACGTGCCTCGCGCTCTCCGGCCTCGCGGCTCGCCGCGGTCTCGCCCGGTGCCTCGCCCGCGACCACCTTCAGCGCCATCGGGACGCCGAAATGCTGCTCCAGCACCGCCTTCAACTTCTCCTGGTAGCCGCGCTCGGCGAGGTGCGCCATGGCCTTGGGGACGATCAGCTCGATCGCCCCGGCCGAATGGCGCCGCAGCACCGAATTGCGCGCCAGCTCGCCGGCCGCCCCGCCCACGGGGAGCCGGCGCACGAGCGCCGGCCAATCGCCGTCGAACTCCTTGCGTTGTGCCGCGCGGGCTGCGGCCGGTGCCGCTGTGGCGGCAGCGCCGCTGGGGCGTTCCTCCGCAGCCGCCGCCTCCGGCCGGAACGCGAGCATGCGCAGCAGCGTCATCACGAATCCCGCATGCTCGTCGGGCGCAAGCGGAAGGTCGTCACGCCCTTGGAGCGCAATCTGATAGCACAGCTGCACCGTTTCGGCGTCTAATTGTTGCGCCAGCGCCGCGCGCGCCTCGTACCCGGGCCGGTCCGCATCCACGGCATCCGCGGCAGCTTGCATCACCGCCAGCTCGAGCAGCAGGCCGGCGAGATCCTGCAGCGCAGAGTCGAACGACAGGCTTCGCGCCTGCATCTCATCGGCGATGGCCATGAGCTGCGCACCGTCGCTGGTCGCAACCGCGCCAAGCAGGCGCAACAGGTAGGTGTCATCCACGGCGCCCAGCATGTCGCGCACGCCCTCAGTGGCCACGCGGCCGCCGCCGTGGGCGATCGCCTGATCGAGCAACGACAGCGCGTCGCGCATGCTGCCGGACGCGGCACGGCCGATCAATTGCAGCGCGTCGGGCTCAAAGGCGATGCTCTCGGCCTTCAGCAGCTCGGCCACATGTCCGGCGATGGCCGCGGGCGGCATCTGCTTGAGGTTGAACTGCAGGCACCGCGACAGCACGGTGACCGGAATCTTCTGCGGATCGGTGGTGGCGAGGACGAATTTGAGATGCTCCGGCGGTTCCTCGAGCGTCTTGAGCATCGCGTTGAACGCCGAGTTGGACAGCATGTGCACTTCGTCGATGACATACACCTTGAAGCGGCCGCGCGTCGGCGCGTACTGCGCCGTATCCAGCAGCTGGCGCATCTCATCGACACGCGTGTTGGTAGCCGCGTCCACCTCCAGCAGGTCGACGAAGCGCCCGCCGTCGATCTCCTCGCAGGCGCTGCAGCGTCCGCAGGGCTCCGCCGTGATGCCGGTTTCGCAATTGAGGCACTTGGCGAGAATCCGTGCCAGCGTGGTCTTGCCCACGCCGCGCGTGCCGGTGAACAGGTACGCGTGATGCAACCGCTTCTGTTCCAGCGCGTGGCGCAGTGCGCGCACCACGTGCTCCTGCCCCACCAGCGACGCGAAATTGCGCGGCCGCCACTTGCGCGCGAGGACCTGATAGGACATGGCGTCAATTTTATCAGCGGGGGTCGAAGGGGGACCGCAGTCCCCTTTCGCGCGGCATGGGTGGCGAGCCCTACCCCCGGCACTTGCAGGATCCAGCTGTGGCTGCTTCCTTCCGGACCTGACCAGGTTCACCGGACTGCAATGCGGGGAGGCCCGCCGTTGATCGTTTACTGGCGGAGAGAGTGGGATTCGAACCCACGATACGCTATTAACGTATACACGCTTTCCAAGCGTGCGCCTTCAGCCGCTCGGCCATCTCTCCGTGACGCGGCTATTCTACCTCGCGGTCCATCCGCCCGGCCTCAAGCGAGCATGCGCCGGCGGCTCCGGGCCTAATAGCCGATCTTCTGCATCAATCGGGAAATGCTCCGCGCGATCTCCCCTTCAAGCGGAAAGGAGAGCATGCCCATTACCGTGTAGCCGAGCAGCAAGGGCATCACGTAGAAGCGGACGAGAAAGAAGAACCACGCCACGTACAGGGGCACGAGCGGCTGAATGAGGAACGCCGGCGTGATCGGTCGGAACAGCTTCAGCAGCGGGTCGGTCGAGCGCACGAAGAACCGCATGAAAAAGAAGCTGCTGTTCTCAGGGAGGAAGATCCTCATGGCGGTACGCCCGATGAGCGTCCACATCACGACCCCCAGCAAGTAATCGAGGATGATGACCCAAAGGGGAAAGGGGAAATCCATGGAGTCCGATGCCAGCCGGAAATTGTAGAGCCTTACGGGCGCAAAAAAACCGGGGCGAAGACTCTTCGCCCCGGTTTGTCTGCTGCTGACTGCGCTAGTGCGTAGTGCCGAGGATCGTCTGACCCTTCGGGATGCGCACTTCGTCGACCATGTCCTGCGTCGCCTGGTCGGGCGCCGGCGTGAGCAGGGACACCACGACCATCAGCACGAGGCTCACGGCTGCACCAACTATGCCGAAGCGCAGGTGATCCATGCCCCACCACGGCGCCATGCCGCCGGCATAGACCATGTACAGGTACCACGAACCCGCCGCCAGCCCGCCGAGCATGCCGGCGATGGCGCCCGCCGATGTGGCGCGTTTCCACCAGATGCCGAGCACCAGCGGGAAGAACAGGCCAGACATCGCGAAGCAGAAGGCCCAAGCGACCGCGCCCAGTATCCCGGTGAGGCGTAGGCTCGCCACCAAGGCCCCCGCGGCGCCGATCACGACCAGCAGGACGCGCGCCACGATCAGGCGGCGTTTCACGTCTGCCTTCGGGTCGATCATCTTGTAGTACAGGTCGTGCGAGAGCGCATTGGCGATCGCGAGCAGCAGGCCGTCGGCAGTGGACATCGCAGCCGCCATGCCGCCTGCGGCGACCAGTCCTGATATGACGTATGGCAAGCCCGCAATCTCGGGTGTTGCCAGCACGACAATGTCGCCGCGAATGAAGAACTCGTTGACCTGCACGATGCCGTCGCCGTTGCTGTCGATCACCTTCAGTCCGCCTACGGCCGCCCACTTCTGCACCCAGACGTGCGCGTTCACTTCTGCGAGCGACTTGCCGATGACGCTTGTCGCCAGATTCGGATCGAGCATCTGCAGCTTGGTGAACGTCGCCAGCGCGGGCGCGGTGAAGTACAGCAGGAAGATGAAGAACAGCGACCAAGCCACTGAGGCGCGCGCTGCTTTGACCGAGGGCGTCGTGAAGTAGCGCATCAGGATGTGCGGCAGCGAGGCCGTGCCGATCATCATGGCAGCCGTCAGCGTCAGAAACCGCCACGCGGCGACGAAGGAGTCCGCCGGCGCGTTGTGCTTGGTCACCAACGCGCTCAAGCCGGCCACCGTCTCACTCGGTTTGAGCACCCCGACCTGGTGCATCTGCTCGAGCTCTGCGATGCGCTGCACCGCATCGCCGTACACGAACTGCGGAATCACGCCGAAGCCCTGCTTGTTCGACATCCAGATGACCGGCACAAGGTAGGCGATGATCAGCACGATGTACTGCGCCACCTGCGTCCAGGTCACCGCGCGCATGCCGCCGAGCATCGAGCACAGCAGAATGCCCGCGAGGCCGATCCAGATGCCGACCTCGAACGGGATCAGCAGGGCGCGCGAGGCGATGGTGCCAGTGGCATTGATCTGCGCCGTCACGTAGGTGAACGACGCGACCACCAGCACCAGCACCGCACACAGGCGTGCGAAATTACCGCCATAGCGCGTGCCGATGAAGTCGGGCACCGTGTAGCAGCCGAACTTGCGCAGGTAGGGCGCCATCAGCACCGCCACCAGCACATAGCCGCCGGTCCAGCCCACCACGAACGCGAGGTACGGGTGACCGCCCAGGTAGATGCCGCCCGCCATGGCCACGAACGACGCGCCCGACATCCAGTCCGCCGCAGTCGCCATGCCGTTGAACACGGTCGGCACCTGGCGTCCCGCAACGTAATACGCGTCGAGCTGCATGGTGCGCGAGAGCCAGCCGATCAGCGCGTAGATGGCGATCGTGAAGCCCACGAACATCAGGCCGATGGTGTCTTCCTTGACGCCCATCTGCTCGGCGATCGCCATCAGGCCGACGAACACGACGAAGCCGCCGGTGTACAAGCCGTAGATCTTGGGCAGGTTCTCAATGAACCCGCCCTTGCTCGAGAAATCCCCAAACATAGCCATTTTCTGGTCTCCCCTTATTCGGTTTCGGCCATGCCGCACTCGACGTCGATCTTGTGCTGCTGCCACGTAAACACGAACAGCTGCACGACGAAGACCGCGAGCGAGCCCTGCGCCGCCATGTAGAAGCCCAGCGGGAATTGCATGAAGGTTATGGCGTTCAGATTTGTCGCGAACCAGTGCACCAGGAAGGAAAAGATGAACCAGATGATCATGTGCCAGATCATCAAGGTTCTGGTCCGCTGCCAGTGGACTACCCTGTTTGCCTCTTCCGTGGCCATAGCATGCCCTCCTCTCTTGTTGTCCCCTCGCCCGGCGTCCCTCCCCGGGCCCCGATCAATCAGGCCGGCCGATTCTAGCTCATGTCAATCATGGCCGCGCAAGGCCGGACGCTGGATAATGCGGCGGTGCACCCATTCCTCGCCCGCCGCCTGGAGGCGCTGCGCCGCTGGTACCGCCGCTGGCGCCGCAGAGAGCCGATCCGGGATGTCGGCGCACTGCGCGCCTTCCTGCAGTCGCGCGCCAGTCATGTCGCGCAGATGACGCTCTACGGCTACCTGCGCACGCGCGCCGGCACCCGCTTTCCGGAACTGTTCGAGAACGACGCTTTCGTGGCGTCCATGAACATCGCCAAATGGCACGTGTGGCTCGCCTGCCTGTCGGATCTCGCGGTGCACGTCGGTGGAATGCTGCGCTGCGCCAGCGGTGCCTCGCCTGACGAGATCGGCTCGGTGATGCAGCGCCTGGTCGACCAACTGCTGCTGGAAACGGGCACCCCCGCCGAGGCCGGACCGGAGTTCGCCGCACATGCGCAGCGCGTGCGCGCGCGGCTGGCGCTTTGTGCATGGAATGCAACTGAGGGCGAAGTCGCGTTCGCCGAAAGCCCGGACGCCCTTGTCTACTGGGCGCCGATCGTCGACGACCTCAAGGCACTGGATGCGGACATCGTGCGCAACTCGGTGCGCTTCCGCTGGCATGAGGTGCAACGCGATCTCAGCCACAATCTGGATCCCGTGGCGGTACTTTCATCCGCCGCACAGTAGTTAGGACGTTGGATGCTATCCGCGGCACATGCCCGCAACCATTGGGGGAAACCCTTAAGGTTGGCCGCTGCGCCGCAGCAAACTGCTGCGGCGCAGCACATGGTGCGAAGACTAGCTTGCGTGCTGCATCATCAGCTGCACCAGCCCCGCCACCGAGTCCGCGCCCATCTTCTCCATCACCTTGGCGCGGTGGAACTCCACCGTCTTGACGCTGATGCCGAGCTCGTCGGCGATGACCTTGTTGAACTTGCCCTCGACCACACGCTGCATGACCTCGCGTTCGCGTTCGGTCAGCGTCGCGAGGCGCTCGGCGGCCTGCGAGCGCCGCGTGCGCTGCTCGCGGACCTCGGCGTCACGCTCAAACGCGCGCTGGATGATGGCCAGGACCTCGCGGTAGCCGAAGGGCTTCTGGATGAAGTCCACCGCGCCGCCCTTGATGGCGCTCACTGCAGTCGGCACGTCTCCGTGCCCGGTGACGAAGACGATGGGGATCGCAATTTCGCGCTCCCGCAGATACTCCTGCAGCTCCAGGCCGCTCATCCCGGGCAGTCGCAGGTCGAGCACGAGGCACGCCGGCCCGCCCGGTTGGTACGCGCCGATGAACTCCTTGGCCGTCGCGAACGCCTCGACCGCCATGCCGTTCGATTCGAGAAGCCAGCGCCAAAGCGTGCGGATCGACTCGTCGTCGTCGACGATGTAGGCCGTCGGCCGCGTCTGCTGGGCTGCGCGCTCGTCGTCCGGTCCGTGCCTCATACCAGGAAGTCGAGCTCGAGTCGACGCTGCAGCTCGCGCGCGAGCCGGAGTGCCTCCTTGAGGCAGGATCGCTCGAAGGCGTTGAGCGCGCTCGGGTCAATGCGATTGGCGAGGTCCTCGCCGGCACCACGCCCGCCCGCGCGCGCCTTGCGCGCGCCCGCCTGGATGCGCAGGCGCAGGCCCTGGATGAAATGAAACGCATCGACCAGGGCGCCCGTCTCGGCCTCGGGCTGATCGCGCACCTCGCGGTAGGCGCGAAGGCGGTCGGCCGTGTTGGTCTGGCGTACACCGCTCGCCAGCGCGAGCACGCGCGCTGCGTCGACGAAGATGCGCGCGCCGTTCGCCTTCAGGTTCACCGTGCGCGGCGCCCCGGGCGCGTCCGTCGTGACGAGCGCGCCGAAGCGGCTGCGCGCCGGCCGCATCCGTGTCGCCACCTGCGCCAGCAGCCTCAGGAAGGGGGCGTGCCCGCGCACCCGCTCGACGATCCAGCCGCGCAGCTCCGTAGCCAGGACCTCGTCGCCGTGAATCGGCCGCAGATCGAGGCAGATTGCGGCGTCCAGCAGCGCTTGCGGGCTCGTGACGTTGAGCCAGCCGGTCATTTTCGCTCGCCATTCTTCCAGCGTCAGGCACAGCGCGGGGTTGCTCGCCATGATGTTGCCCTCGCACAGCGGGAATCCGCAGGCGTCGAGTGCCCGATTGACCTCGTGGGCGAAGGGGATCAGTTGCGCGCGCGCCGCGTCGGGCGCGACGCCCTCCGGTGCTGCGAACACCAGCCCGTTGTCCTGGTCCGTGCTGAACGTCTGCTCCAGGCGGCCTTCGCTGCCGAAGGCTAGCCAGGTCCAGCGGATGCGGTTCAGCTCGTGGCGCCGGCGCACCACCTCGATGACGCGACGCGTGAGTCGGTCGTTCAGCACGGAGATGAAGAGCGTCAGCGGCTCGGGCGCCGTGCCCTGTTCGATGAGCAGCGTGGCGAGGCCGCGGACTTGCTCCGCGAGACCCGCCAGCGTCTCGATGCTGTCCGCGAGCCGGATTTCCATGGTGAGTTCGCCCAGCCCAAGCCGTTGCAGCGCGAACAGGTCGCGCTCCGACACCACCCCGAGCAGCCGCCCGCCCTCGGTCACCAGGATGTGCCGGATGCGCCGCTCGGTCATCTCCAGCGCGGCCTCGTAGGCGAAGGCGTGCGGGGGCAGCGTGACCAGGTCGCGGCTCATGAAATCCGTGACGCGCCGCTCCAGGCCGCCCGCGCTCGCCACCTGCACCAGATCGCGGCTGGTGAAGATGCCCGCGGGGCGCGAGTGGGCGTCGACGATGATCACCGAGCCCACGTCGCTGTCCTGCATGATGCGGGCGGCCTCGGCGACGCTGCGCTGCTCCTCGCAGGTGATCACCGCGCGCCGCACGAGAGCCTGCAGGGGCAGGGCGAACGCCTGGCGCTCTCCCGCCATGCGCTCGCGCAGATCGGGGCGCGGCTCAGCCATGCCGGCGGCCCCCGGGCTCAATAGCGCAGCCGCGCATAGTAAGTCTCACGCGATGCGTCGAGCGCCTGCCCCAGGGTCGCGATTCCCTGCTCGCGCAGGAGCGTAAGCAGGCGCAGGAATGCTTCGCCCGTGAGCAGCGCGTCACCGAGCGCAGTGTGCCGCCCGATGACCGGCAGGCCGAGCCGCGCGGCGATCGCCTCGAGCCGATGGTCCTGCTGCGCGGGCTGCGCCACCGCCGACAGCAGCAGCGTGTCGAGCACCGGCTGCTCGAACCGCACGCGCGCCGCCTTTTCCTTCAATTCGAGAAAGCGCATGTCGAACGCAGCGTTGTGCGCCACCAGGATCGTGTCCTCGCAAAAGCGGTGAAAGGCGGGCAGGACCTCCTCGATCTTGGGCTGGCCCTCCAGCATGCGCGCGTCGATGCCGTGCACCTTGGCGGATTCCGGGTTCAGCGGGCGCCGCGGGTCGACCAACTTCTCGAACACCTCGCTTCGCAGCAGCCGTCCATTGACGACGCGAATCGCTCCGATGCTGATGATCTCGTCTCCGCCCGAGGGCGCGAGCCCGGTGGTTTCGAGGTCGAACACGGTATAAGCGAGCTCGGCGAGCGGCCGCTCCCTCAGGTCCAGCGACGCGCCGGCGTGCGCGAACAGGTCGAAATCGTAGAACTCGGGCCGGCTCTGGATCGAGGCTTCCGCCCGCACCGGGGCGGCGACGGGCTCGCCGGCCGGCAGCAGGAAGCGAAAGCAGGCGTCGCGCTGCCCGGCCGGCCCCTCGCGCTGCAGCCACAGCTCGCCGCCGTGACGCTCGATGACGTCGCGCAGCGTGAGCGGCGATTCCTGCGCGCCAGCGCGCAGCGGCTCGCTTTCCCATTGTGTCAGCGCGTCGTGGCCGACCACGGCGCCGCGCCAGCCCAGATCAAGCTCGACGAACCGCTCGGCGGCCCGCGCGGCGAAGCGGATCCGGTGCACCCCGTAGTCCTCCTTGAGGCGCGCGGCAAGAAAGCACAGCGCGTGCACGAAGCTGAAACTGTCCACCGTCAGCCACAGCGATTCGTCGATCGGCTCGAGTGCCGCCTCCACCCCCGCCAGCGCCCGTATGCGCCCCTCGGCGACGCGCAGCAGGTCCAGCGCCTGCATGTCCTCCAGGATGAGGCTCGCCTTCAACGCCTCGCCGTAGGTCTGCAGCGCACGCCGGATCGAGTGCGACAGCGTCTGCGACTCGTCGACGACGATGTCGACGAACCGGCGCTGCCGTTCCGCCTCCATGTCGGGGTAGCGCGCCAGGTTCTCCGCGGCTGCCCGGATATTGGCCACCGGGGCACGGGCGTGGGTGGCAATCGACTGCAGCGTCGCAAGGTGCTGCGCCTCGCGCTCCAGCAACCCGGTCACGTCGCTCAGGGTAAAGACGATCCCGGCCAGCTCGCCGCCGGCGCCGCGATAGGGTGCCGCCTCGAACTTGACCAGGCGCGCCGGGCCCGCGGGCGCCACGAAGCGCGTGCGCGGCGCGGCTGCGCCGCGCTGGCGCGACTGCTCGAGCTTCTCGATCGCGTGCGCCACCTGTTCGCGATCGATCAGCGTGAAGATCGATCGCCCCAGCCCGACCGGCGCCGCTGCCGCCGGGCTCGCGTCGTTGCGCAGCAGCGCCCGCGCCTGCTCGTTGTAGAGCATGATGCGGCCCTCGGCGTTGCAGACGAGCACGCCTTCGACGAGCTCCGACATCAGCGCCGCGAGCCGGTTGCGCTCTTCCTCCAGATCCGCGAGCGCCGCCTGCACACGCGCGTCCGACACGGCGCGCAGGCGCCGCGTTTCCTGCGCCAGCTGGTCGATCTCGCGGGCGAGCCGCACCAGCTCGCCCGCGCCGTCACTCGCCACCGGCGTGTCCCCTTGGGCGGCCCGCGCGCCGCGCGTCAGTTCGGCGAGCGCCGCGGCCGGCTCTACGTACGACGCAAACAGCCATCGGACAGTGCCCGCGCATAGCGCGAACAGCGCCAGAGCGCCAAAGATGATCAGCGGCATGCGCGGCTCCAGTATGCCCAGCACGACGTCGCGGTCGGGCGCCGCCAGTGCCGCCACCACCGCCAGTGCGGTGGCCAGCGGCACCCCCACCCCCGCGGCAAACAAAACCGCCACCCAGAGCGCGAACTTGCCGCGGGCCTTCACGCGCGATGCGAGAGCAGCTGTTGGATAGTGGCCACCAGCTCCGCGCTCGAGAAAGGCTTGGTCACGTACAGATCCGCCCCCAGCGACATGCCCTTGTTTACCTCCACCTCGCGGCCCTTCGCCGAAAGCATCACGATCTTGATGTCCCGCCACTTGGGCTCCGCCCGCATGCGCTGGCATACCTCGTAGCCGCTCAGCTTCGGCACCATCACGTCGAGCAGCACGAGGTCGGGCCGAAACGCATCGAGCTGCGCGATCGCCTCCACGCCATTGGCGGCCACCTTCACATCGTAGCCGTTCTTCTCGAGCAGGAATTCGAGCGCGGCCACGATGTTCGGCTCGTCGTCGACAAGCAACACTTTCTTGCTCACTCCAGGCCCTCCTCAGTGCGGCCTCCGGGCGCGGCGTCGCTCATGCGGTGCGCGCGCTCAGGGTGTGGCGGTGCCGCGGCACGGGCAGCGTAAACGAGAAGCACGCGCCCTCACCCACCCGGCTCTCTACCCACAACCGCCCGCCGAGTCGCTCCACGATCTGGCGGCAGATGTGCAGACCGAGGCCCGTACCCTGCGGCTTGTCCGTCAGCGCGTTTCCGACCTGGCGGAATTTCTCGAAGATGATCTCCTGGTCCGCCAGGCTGATGCCGGGCCCGTTGTCCTTCACGTCGACCCGCACCGCGTCCCTTTCCTCGAGCAGGGACACTTCGACACGCCCGCGGTCGGCCTGGCAGAACTTGGCGGCGTTCGACAGCAAATTGAGCAGCACCTGCTTCACGCGGTCGGGATCGGCGTGCACCGGCGGGACGATGCCCGGCATGCGCAACTCCAGGCGCACCGCGCGCTCCCGGAAGACCTCGCTCATGCCGGTGACGGTCTCAGCCACGATCTCGCGCATGTCGACCGACTTGGTATGCCACTCCGCCGCGCCCGACTCGAGCTTCGCGAGATCGAGCACCTGGTTGATGAGACGCGTGAGCCGCTCGGTTTCCTTGGCGATGATATCGAGGAACTTGGTGCGCTGCGGCAGCGCCAACTTGGGGTCGTCGCGCAGGATCTCGGAGAACGCGCGGATCGAGGTGAGTGGCGTGCGCAGCTCGTGCGTGACGGTGGAAATGAAATCGTCCTTCATCCGATCGAGCTCCTGCAGCCGCTCGTTCGCCCTGCGCAGCTCGGCGGTCGCGGCCTCGAGCTCGCGCGACTTCTGCTCCAGCTGTCGGCTATACACCACCACCTGCGACGCTTCGTCGAGGATCGCGCGCACTTCGTCGAGCGTCAGCGCCTCTTCCTTGACCACCGAGGCCACCATGATGTGCGCGGATGCCGC
The DNA here is from genome assembly GCA_035459025.1 of Burkholderiales bacterium. Lineage (GTDB taxonomy): Bacteria > Pseudomonadota > Gammaproteobacteria > Burkholderiales > SG8-39 > JAABQT01. The sequence goes on from DATHYT010000099.1 coordinate 12,356, forward strand.
GCCGATGACACCGGCAAGATGCGTCTCGGCGAAATAGACGAGGTCGGCGTCCGCCTCCGGGCCCAGCGCCGACGGCTCCAGGCCACGCGTGCGCGCGTACTCGGCGAATTCCTCCTGCGCGGCGCCTGCGCCGACGAAGCGCGCCAGCAGGTTCTGCAGCTCGGCGGCGGGGGCCTTGCCGCGCCAGAACCCCGCCCCGCCCACCGGCGCGGGCCGCGTGAACACGTCCACGAACATGCTCGCCTGGCGCAGCTCCTCCGGGCCGGGCGCGCGCAGCAGGGACACCCCGACGTAGGCGCCGATGTTGGCCGCCATGCTCCAGATCATCGCGTGCGTGATCTGATCCAGTCCGCCCAGGCCGAACAGCTCGAGCGGCCGCAGCAGCGCGATGCCCCAAGGTCCTTCTTCCAGGAACCCGATCGGCAGCCACCCGGAGCGCGCGAAGGCGGGCAGCAGCAGCGTGTAGAACCACACGGTGAATCCCGCCGCCAGCCCCGCGAGCGCGCCCAGGCGCGTGCCGCCCTTCCAGAAGATCCCGCCCAGCGCCGCCGGTGCAAACTGCGCCACCGCCGCGAAAGAGATCAGGCCGATGGCGACCAGCGCGTAGGCCTCGCCCGCCACCCTGAAATACAGGTAGCCGAGAAGCAGCACCGCCACAATGGCGCCGCGCCGGATGCCGAGCAGCAATCCGCTCAGGTCCGGCCGCTCGTTCAGGCGCAGTGCGCGCATGCGCAGCAGCACCGGCATCACCAGGTCGTTGCACACCATGGTCGAGAGCGCGATGGTCTCGACGATGACCATGCCGGTGGCCGCGGACAGCCCGCCGATGAACACGATCAGCGCCAGCAGTTCCTGCTTCTCGACCATCGGCAGCGTCAGCACGAACGTGTCGGCGTCGACGCCGCCCCCCGGGAAGTGCAGCAGCCCGCCGAACGCGATCGGCAGCACGAACACATTGATCGCCAGCATGTACAGCGGGAACAGCCAGATCGCCTTGTTCAGGTGCTTTTCGTCCTTGTTCTCGATCACCGTGACCTGGAACTGCCGCGGCAGGAACATGATCGCCATCATCGACAGGATGGTGAGCCAGACCCAGCTCGAGTAGCTGCCGGAGACGGCGTCGAAGGGCGTGAGCATGGCGGCGAGCTTCGGCTCCGCGGCTGCCCGCGCGAACAGGTCGCCGAAGCCGTTGTAGATGCCCCAGGTCACCCAGGCGCCGACCGCGAGGAACGCCACCAGCTTGACCAGCGACTCGAAGGCGATCGCCGCCACCATGCCCTCGTGATGCTCCGAGGTGTCGAGATGGCGCGTGCCGAACAGGATCGTGAACGCGGCGAGGAACAGCGCCACGAAGAGGGCCGTGTCCTGCAGCACCGGCACGGTGCCCAGCTTGGCCGGCATGACGATGTCCGGGTACTGCAGCACGACCGCAAAGGTGTTCGAGATCGCCTTCAGCTGCAGCGAGATGTAGGGCACGATGCCGATCACCGCGATCACGGTCACCATGCCGGCGAGCAGCGCGCTCTTGCCGTAGCGCGAGGACACGAAGTCGGCGAGCGAGGTGATGCGGTTCTGCTTGCTGATGCGCAGGATCTTGCGCATCACGATCCACCACAGCGCGATCATCAGGGTCGGGCCGATGTAGATGGGGAGGAATCCCACGCCGTTTTCGGCCGCGCGACCCACACTGCCGTAGAAGGTCCACGCGGTGGCGTAGACGGCGAGCGACAGGCTGTAGACGTAGGGGCTGTCGATCAGCGAGCGGCCGGCATCGGCGCGCCGGTCGGCGTAGTACGCGATCGCGAACAGCAGCCCGATGTAGGCGAACGAGGTAAGGACGACGACCCAGCCCTGCAGCATGCCGAGCCCTTGTCTTGCCGCTAACCGCGCCGCTCGATCACCAGGGCCATCAGCCCGATGAGCGACGCCCAGGCGAGAAAGAAGTACACGTACAGCACGGGAATGCCGAACATCATGCGCGGCACGTTGAACACGGCGAGCAGCGGATAGTTGAACAGCAGCAGGCCGAGCAGGCACAAGGCCGCCAGGCGCTGGCCCCGGACATCGTACTCTCCCATGCCGCCTCCCTTGCGCCGCCGCAGGGCGGCGCGCGTCGCTATTGCTTCTGCGCCAGCTGCTCCAGGATGGCAGGGTTCTCCAGCGTGGAGACGTCCTGCTTGATTTCCTCGCCCTTGGCGATGGCGCGCAGCAGCCGCCGCATGATCTTGCCCGAGCGCGTCTTCGGCAGGTTGTCGCCGAAGCGGATGTCCTTGGGCTTGGCGATCGGGCCGATCTCCTTGCCGACCCAGTCGCGCAGCTCCTTGGCGATCCGCTTCGCTTCGTCGCCGGTCGGGCGCGGCCCCTTGGTGACGACGAAGGCGACGATCGCCTCTCCCGTCAGCTCGTCCGGGCGCCCGACCACCGCCGCCTCGGCGACCAGCTTCGAGTTCGCCACCAGCGCCGATTCGACCTCCATGGTGCCGAGACGGTGCCCGGAGACGTTGAGCACGTCGTCGATGCGGCCCATGATGCGGTAGTAGCCCTCGTCGTCCATGCTGGCGCCGTCGCCCGCAAGGTAATACTTGCCCTTGAAATCGTCCGGGTAGTAAGTCTTCTTGTAGCGCTCCGGATCGCCCCAGATGGTGCGCAACATCGAGGGCCAGGGACGCTTGATCACCAGAATGCCGCCCTTGCCGCGGCCCACCGTCCTGCCCGTCTCGTCGACGATGTCGGCCATGATGCCCGGCAGCGGGAAGGTCGCCGAGCCCGGCTTGGTGGGCGTTGCGCCCGGCAGCGGCGTAATCAGGTGGCCGCCGGTTTCCGTCTGCCACCAGGTGTCGACGATCGGGCAGCGTCCGCCGCCCACCGTTTCGTGGTACCACATCCAGGCTTCCGGGTTGATCGGCTCGCCCACGGTCCCGAGGATGCGCAGCGACTTCAGGTCGTAGTTCTTCGGCAGGTCGCTCCCCGCCTTGATGAGGGACCGGATCGCCGTGGGCGCCGTGTAGAACACGTTCACCTTGTGGTCCTGGATGATCTTCCAGAAGCGCCCGGCGTCCGGATAGGTCGGCACGCCCTCGAACATGACCTCCGTCGTCCCGACCGCGAGGGGACCGTAGGTGATGTAGCTGTGGCCCGTGACCCAGCCGACGTCCGCCGTGCACCAGAAGACGTCGTCGGGCTTGTTGTCGAACACCCACTTCATGGTGAGCGCGCACCACAGCAGGTAGCCGCCCGTGGAGTGCTGGATGCCCTTGGGCTTGCCGGTCGAGCCCGAGGTGTAGAGGATGAACAGCGGGTGCTCCGCATTCACCCAGGTCGGCTCGCAGGTGTCGGCCTGGCCGTTCACCACGTCATCCCACCATTTGTCGCGCGGCGCCTGCATCGGCACTTTGCTGCCGGTGCGCTTGTAGACGATCACGTTCTTCACCTTGTCGCAGCCGCCCATGGCGAAGGCCTCGTCCACCACGGGCTTGAGCGGAATCTCCTTGCCGCCGCGGAACTGCCCGTCGGCGGTGATGACCTCGGTCGCCCCTGCGTCGACGATGCGCTCCTGCAGCGACTTGGCGGAAAAGCCGCCGAACACCACCGAGTGCGTGGCGCCGATGCGCGCGCACGCCTGCATCGCCACCACCACCTGGATCGACATCGGCATGTAGATGAGAATGCGGTCGCCGGTCTTTACGCCGTGCGCCTTGAGCGCGTTCGCGAGCTTGCACACCTCGTGGTAGAGCGCCTTGTAGGTGATTCTCGTCACCTTGCCGTCGTCGGCCTCGAAGATGATCGCCACCTTGTCGGGCTGGGTCTTCAGGTGCCGGTCGAGGCAGTTGTGGGACGCATTCAGCTCGCCGTCGTGGAACCAGCGGAAGAACGGCGCCTTCGATTCGTCGAGCACGTGGGTGAAGGGCTTGTGCCACAGCAGGTGTTCCTTCGCCAGCCGGCCCCAGAAGCCCTCGAAATCCTTCTCGGCTTCGGCGCACAGCTTCCGGTACGCCTCCATTCCCGGAACATTGGCCTGCTTGACGAACTCGGGCGCGGGCGGGAAAACCCGGGTCTCCTGCAGCACCGACTCGATGGTGGACGACATGCAACTCCTCCTCTGAAAACGTGCGTCGAATTGAATCAAGCGTATGCTAGATTAAGCGCCTTCCGCAACTCTTCCGCCGCCCCGATGACACCCCTGCCCGGCGAGCGCGCCCTGCGCCCGTTGAAGCCGCTGCCCAATCTCATTTTCGCCAGCCGCTGGCTGCAGCTGCCGCTGTACCTCGGCCTGATCGTCGCCCAGGGCGTGTACGTGTGGCTGTTCTGGCAGGAGCTGTACTACCTGCTGCTCGCCGCTTTCGGCAACGCGAACGCCCTCGGCCACGTCATCGACGCGGTCACGGTGGAGGGCGTCGCGCGCCCGGCCAAGCTCACCGAGACCGTCATCATGCTGGTGGTGCTCGGCCTGATCGACGTGGTGATGATCTCGAACCTGCTCATCATGGTCATCGTCGGCGGTTACGAGACGTTCGTCTCGCGCCTCGGCCTGGAGAGCCATCCCGACCAGCCCGAGTGGCTCTCGCACGTGAACGCCTCGGTGCTCAAGGTGAAGCTCGCGACGGCGATCATCGGCATCTCGTCGATCCACCTGCTGAAGACCTTCATCAACGCCTCGGCGTACGACGAGAAGACCATCATCGCGCAGGTCGGCATCCATATCACGTTCCTGCTGTCGGCGATGGCGATCGCGGCGAGCGACCGTCTCATGCCGCAGGCGCCTTTACGTCACGGTGGTCGCGCATGACGACGATCAAGCAAGAAGACCTGGTGCAGAGCGTCGCCGACGCCCTGCAGTTCATCTCCTACTACCACCCGGCGGACTACATCCGGGCCCTCGGCCGCGCCTACGAGCGCGAGCAATCGACGGCCGCGAAGGATGCGATCGCGCAGATCCTCACCAACTCGCGCCTGTGCGCCGAGGGCCACCGCCCGATCTGCCAGGACACGGGCATCGTCAACGTGTTTCTCAAGGTGGGCATGGACGTGCGCTTCGAAGGATTCAAGGGCGCGCTCGCCGACGCGGTGAACGAAGGCGTGCGCCGCGGCTACACGCACCCCGACAACCCGCTGCGCGCTTCCGTCCTCGAGGATCCCCAGTTCGCGCGCCGCAATACCAGGGACAACACGCCGGCGGTGGTCAACGTCGAGATGGTGCCCGGCGACAAGGTCGAAGTGGACGTCGCCGCGAAGGGGGGCGGCTCCGAAGCGAAGGCCAAGTTCGCGATGCTGAACCCGTCCGACTCGGTGGTCGACTGGGTGCTGAAGACCGTGCCGACGATGGGCGCGGGCTGGTGCCCGCCGGGCATGCTCGGCATCGGCATCGGCGGCACCGCCGAAAAGGCCATGGTCATGGCCAAGGAATCGCTGATGGCGCCGATCGACATGGCCGAGCTGAAGGCGCGCGGGCCGAAGGACAAGTACGAGGAGCTCAGGATCGAGCTCTACGACAAGGTGAACGCGCTCGGCATCGGCGCGCAGGGCCTGGGCGGCCTGTCCACGGTGCTGGACGTGAAGGTCGCCGCCTATCCCACGCACGCCGCGAACAAGCCTATTGCGATGATCCCGAACTGCGCCGCGACGCGCCACGCGCATTTCGTGCTGGACGGCTCGGGGCCGGCGGAGTTCGTGCCACCGTCGCTCGATGACTGGCCGAAGGTCACCTGGTCGCCCTCGAAGGACGCGCGCCGCGTCGACCTCGATGCGCTCACGCCCGCGGAGGTCGGAGCGTGGAAGCCCGGCGAGACCCTGCTCCTTTCCGGCAAGCTGCTCACGGGACGTGACGCCGCGCACAAGCGTATTCAGGACATGCTGGCCAAAGGCGAGAAGCTCCCGGTCGATTTCACCAACCGGGTCATCTACTACGTCGGGCCGGTCGATCCGGTCGGCAAGGAAGTCGTCGGCCCCGCCGGGCCGACGACCGCCACGCGCATGGACAAGTTCGTGGAAATGATGCTGGCGCAGACCGGCCTGGTCGCCATGATCGGCAAGGGCGAGCGCGGGCCGGTGGCGATCGAGGCGATCCGCAAGCACAAGGCGGCCTCGCTCATCGCGGTCGGCGGCGCCGCGTATCTGGTGGCGAAGGCGATCCGCAAGTCGAAGGTGCTGGCGTTCGCGGATCTCGGCATGGAAGCGATCTACGAGTTCGAGGTCAAGGACATGCCGGTGACCGTCGCCGTGGACGCGAAAGGCGTGTCGGTCCACCAGATGGGTCCGCAGGACTGGCACAAGAAGATCGTCGAGCTGAAGATCCCGGTGCACGCCGCGTAATGGCCGGCATCCGCTGGCCGGCGGCGTGGGCGGTGTTCGCCGGCGGCCTGGTGTGCGGCGCCTACGTCGGCAAGGTGCCCCCGGCGCTGCCCGAGCAGCGCGATGCGCTGCAGCTGTCGCTGGTCCAGGCCGGGTTCATCGCCACCACGTTCAACGCCATCGGCGGGCTCGCCGGCATGCTCTTCGGCGTGCTGTGCGACCGCTTCGGCCACAAGCGCCTTGGGCTCACCGGCCTCGCCGTCATGTGCCTGGCGGGGCTCTTCGGCGCCGCCGCCTGGGACTTCGCCTCCCTGCTCGCGTCGCGCTTCTTCGAAGGCGTCGGCTTCATGCTGTACGCGGTGGCCGGCTCCGCGCTCATGGCGGCGAGCGCGGAGGACGCGCGCGGCCGCTCGCGCGTCATGGGGCTGTGGAGCGCGTACATGCCCTCCGGGGGCAGCGCCGCAATCCTCCTCGCGCCGCTCGTCCTCGCGGCCTGGGGCTGGCGCGGGCTGTGGGTCGCCGTGTCGGTCGCGGCTGCGGCGGCGTTCCTGCTCGCCGCGCGTCACGCGCCGGCGACGCGCTACGGCGGCGTGGGCTCGCTAAAGCTCGCGCTGGAGTCCCTGTCGCAGCCGGCAAGCGTGGCGCTCGCCCTGCTCTTCGCGTTCTACGTCGCGCAGTGGACCTCGGTGATGATCTGGCTGCCCACGTTCCTCGTGGAGGAACGCGGAGCCTCCGCCGCACTCGCCTCCCTGCTCACCGCCTTCATGGTGCTCATCAACGTGCCGGGAAATCTGGGAGGTGGGTGGCTGCTGGCGCACGGCGTGCGGCGCGGCCCGTTGATCCTCGTCGCATGCGCGGTGATGGTCGTGACCGACATCGGCATGCTGAGCGACCTGCTGCCAGATGGGCTGCGCTACGCGTCCTGCCTGCTGTTCTCCATGTGTGCCGGCGTCATTCCCGCCTGCATCTTTTCCGGCGTCGTGGCGCACGCAAAGACGCCCGAGCACATCGGCACCACCAACGGCATGGTCATGCAGACCTCGCAGGCGGGACAGTTCTTCGGGCCGATCCTGCTGGCATGGCTGGCATCGAGCTTCGGCGGCTGGGGCGCCTCGCTCTGGGCGATGCTCGCGTTCGCCGCAGGTGGCGCCCTCTGCGGCTACGCGATTCTGCGCATTGAGGCGCGCTAGAATTCGCCTCTCCGGGGAGAACGCCATGCGCCAAGTCCAGATCTGCGAGGTCGGCCCGCGCGACGGGCTGCAAAACGCCAAGCAGTTGATGCCCACCGAGACCAAGAAGGCCTGGATCAGCGCCCTTGCCGCGGCGGGCCTGAACGAGATCGAAGTCGGCTCGTTCGTGCCCCCGAAGCTCATCCCCGCGATGGCCGACACCGGCGAAGTCGTGAAGCACGCGCTGACCATCAAGGGCCTGAAGGTCGTCGCCCTCGCCCCGAACGTCAAAGGCTTCGAGCGCGCGCGCGAGGCCGGGGCGCACAAGATCACCTTCCCCGTCTCCGCCTCGCACCAGCACAGCGTCTCCAACGTGCGCATGACGCCGCAGCAGATGGTCGACGAAGTGCGCAAGGCGGCAGCGATGCGCAGCGGCAAGACGCCGGAGATCGAAGGCGCCGTGTCCACCGCCTTCGGCTGCACGATGCAGGGCAACGTGCCCGAGGACGACGTGCTGCGCATTGCCGTGAAGCTCGCCGAGTTCTGCGACTGCGTCGCGCTTGCCGACACCGTCGGCTACGCCAACCCGGCACAAGTCAGGCGCGTGTTCAAGCGCGTGAAGCAGGAGATCGGCGACAAGCTCGAGGGCGCGCATTTCCACAACACGCGCGGCCTCGGCCTCGCCAATGCCCTCGCCGCTTACGAGGAAGGCGTGCGCTCGTTCGACTCGTCGATGGGGGGCCTGGGCGGCTGCCCGTTCGCGCCCGGCGCGAGCGGCAACGTGATCACCGAGGACCTGGTGTTCATGTTCGAGAGCATGGGCGTGAAGACCGGCATCGATTTCGACAAGCTCCTTGCCGCGCGCGCGATCATGCATGGCGGCGTGCCCGACGAGCCGCTCTACGGCCACATGGCCCTCGCCGGCCTGCCTAAAGGATTCCGTGCTGCCGCTTGAGGGTGTGCGCGTCGTAGAGTTCGCGCACATGGTGATGGGCCCGAGCTGCGGGCTGGTGCTCGCGGACCTCGGCGCCGAAGTGATCAAGGTCGAGCCGCTCGAAGGCGACAACACGCGCCGCCTGATGGGCGCGGGCGCGGGCTTCTACCCGATGTTCAACCGCAACAAGAAGAGCCTCGCCCTGGACCTGAAGAAGGCCGAGGGCCGACAGATCGCGCTGAAGCTGATCGACAGCGCCGACGCCTTGACCGAGAACTTCCGCCCCGGTGCGCTGGAGAAGATGGGCTTCGGCTACGAGGACCTGAAGCAGCGCAACCCGCGCCTCGTCTACTGCACGATGAAGGGCTTCCTCTCCGGGCCCTACGAGCACCGCCCCGCGCTCGACGAGGTGGTGCAGATGATGGGCGGGCTTGCCTATATGACCGGGCTGCCCGACCGGCCGCTGCGCGTGGGCTCGTCGGTGAACGACATCATGGGCGGCATGTTCGCCGCCATCGGCATCCTCGCCGCGCTGCGCGAGCGCGAGAAGACGGGCCAGGGCCAGCTCGTGCGCAGTGCGCTCTACGAGAACACCGCTTTCCTCGTCGCGCAGCACATGGCACAGCTCGCCATCACGGGCGAGGAGCCGCCGCCGATGGCGGTGAAGAAGCCCGCGTGGGGGGTCTACGACATCTTCCCGACCAAGGACGGTGACCGCCTCTTCGTCGGCGTGGTGACGGACACGCAGTGGGAGGTGTTCTGCCGCGAGTTCGGCGCAGACGCGCTCGCCGCGGACACGCGCCTGAAGACCAACGGCCTGCGCGTCAAGGCGCGCGAGTGGCTCCTGCCGAAGCTGGAGGAGATCCTCAAGCGCTACACGAAGGCCGAGCTTGAGCAGCACCTCGAGGCGATCGGCCTGCCGTTCGCGCCGATCACGCGGCCGCGCGACCTGTTCGACGACCCGCACCTCAACGCCGGCGGCATGGTGGAGACGAAGGATCCGCGGGGCTACGCGTTCAAGGTGCCCGGGCTGCCCCTCGAGCTCGGCGGACAGCGCCTCGGCCTGCGCCGCCAGCCGCCGCAGGTGTCGCAGGACGCGCGCGCGCTCCTCGCCTCGCTCGGCTACGCCCCCGCGAAGATCGACGCGCTGCTCGCCGACAAGGTGGTCGCCGCCCCCTAGCCCGCCGAACCGAGCGCCTGCCGGATCTGCTCCAGCGCGCCCGGGTCCTCGATCGTCGTCAGGTCGCCCGGGTCGCGCTTCTCGGCGAGCGCCTGGATCGAGCGGCGCAGCACCTTGCCGGAGCGCGTTTTGGGCAGCAGCGTGACGAAGAACACCCGCCCGGGCCGACCGATGGCGCCGAGCTGCTTGTCCACCGTCTGCATCACCTCGCCCTCGAGCTTCATGCGCATCTCTTTCGTGGCGATGGCGGCGGGATCTTTGACCACCGCGAACGCCATCGGCAGCTGGCCCTTCAGCTGGTCGGCAACGCCCACTACCGCGCACTCGGCGATGCCCGGATGCATGTTCACCGCCTCCTCGATCTCGCGCGTGCCGAGGCGATGCCCGGCGACGTTGATCACGTCGTCGGTGCGCCCGAGGATGAAGTAGTAGCCGTCCTTGTCGCGGATACCCCAGTCGAAGGTCGAGTAGACCTGCTGGTTCTTGAAATCGGTGAAGTAGGTTTTCACGAAGCGCTCGTCGTCCCCCCACACCGTGCTCATGCAGCCCGGCGGCAGCGGCGGCCTGATGGTCACTACGCCCTTCTCGCCGTCCGCGACCGGCTGGCCGGTCGATTCGTGCAGCAGCTGCACGTCGTAGCCGTACACGGGAAAGCTCGGCGAGCCCATCTTCAGCGGCGTCTTCTCCACGCCCGGATGCGCCGAGAGCAGGGGCCAGCCGGTCTCGGTCTGCCAGTAGTGGTCGACCACCGGCCGGCCCAGCGACTCGGAAATCCAGCGGTGCGTCGGCTCGTCGAGCGGCTCGCCGGCGAGGAACAGGTGCTTGAGCGTGGACAGGTCGTACTTCTTCAGGTGTGCCACGTCGTGCTTCTTCAGCACGCGCACCGCGGTCGGCGCCGAGAACATCACCGCCACCTTGTGCTCCTGCACGATCTTCCACCACACGCCGGCATCGGGCCGCACTGGCACGCCCTCGTACATGATGGTGGTCATGCCGGCGAGCAGCGGCGCGTAGATGATGTATGAGTGCCCCACCACCCAACCGATGTCGGAGGTGGTGAACATGGTCTCGCCAGGGGCGCCGCAGAAGATGCGCTGCATGGACGAGGCGAGCGCAACGGCGTAGCCGCCGACGTCGCGCTGCACGCCCTTGGGCTTGCCCGTGGTGCCCGAGGTGTAAAGGATGTACGAGGGCTCGTTCGACTCCAGCCACGCGCAGGGCACCTGCGCCCCCGCGTGCTTCGCCGCGAGCTCCTGCCAGTCGACGTCGCGCCCCGCGGTGAGCGGCATGTTCGGGTCCAGCCCGCGGCGAAAGAGCAGCACCTTCTGCGGCGCGTGCTTGGCGAGCTTCAATGCCTCATCCACCAGCGCCTTGTAGAGCACCGGCTTGCCCATGCGGCTGCCGCCGTCGGCGGTGATCATCAGCGCCGGCTTCGCGTCGTCGATGCGCGCGGCGAGGCTGGAGGCGGCAAAGCCGCCGAACACCACCGAGTGGATGGCGCCGATGCGCGCGCAGGCGAGAATCGCAAAGCACGCCTCGGGAATCATCGGCATGTAGATGATGACGCGGTCGCCGCGCTTCACGCCGAGCGCCTGCATCATGGCGGCCACGCGGTTCACCTCGGCGTGCAGCTCGCCGTAAGTGAAATGCTTTTCCTCGTCCACCTCGGTGGAGATCCAGATCAGCGCCTTCTGCGCTGCGCGCGCCCCCAGGTGCCGGTCGAGCGCGTTGTGGCACAGGTTGGTTTCGCCGCCAACGAACCATCGGGCGAACGGCGGATGCGAATAGTCGAGCACCCTGGAGAACGGCTTGTGCCAGTGGATCAGCCTCGCTTCCTCGCGCCAGAACTCTTCGCGCTCGGCGATGGATCGCTTGTGGAAATTGCGATAGGACACGGTTCCTCCCTGCGCTATTTTGCACGTGCTACGGGCGGCGCGGCGCGCTGCGGCTTGCCGGCCGCACGCAGCAGCGGCGCCAGGCGACGCAGGATCTCGCCCGCTGCCTCGCCCATGCGGTCCGCGGGGATGGCCTCGAGCACCTGCAGTGCGCGCTCGACTTCGGGCGGCAGCCCCCCCGCCGCTGCCCTCGCGGGCGGCGGCACCGCGGGCTCCGCTTGCGTCAGCCTGCCCGAGGCGAGCTGCAGCAGATCCTCGATGCCGGCTGCGGCGTCGTTGCCCATTGCGGCAACGCCGATGCTGGCCTGGATGCGGAGCGCACGGCCCTGGAATTCGATTCTCGCACCGGCGAGCCGATCGCGCAGGCGCCGGGCGAACGCGGCCGCCTGGGGTCCGGACGCGCCCGCCAGGATCACGCTGAACGCATCCTCGCCCGAGCGCCCCAGCGCGTCCTCGGTCCGCAGCACGCCCTGAATGGCCCGCGCGATCTTCGCCAGCAGCTGGCCGGCGACCTCGCTGCCCTCCTTGCGTGCGATCGGGCGGTGCGAGTCGATGCGGAAGACGACCACCGACAGCGGGGTGCCATGGCGGCGCGCGTACGCGAATTGCTTGCGGCCTTCGGTGAGCAGGTAGTGCAGCGAGAAAGCACCGGTCAGCGGGTCGTGCGTGGCAGTCTGCGCGGCTTTGCGGCTCTCCTTCGCGTCTTCCTTCGCCCGCAGCAGCCGCAGCTGGTTGTCGATGCGCGACAGCACCTCGGTGGCATCGGCGCTCTTCGAGATGAAATCGGTGGCGCCGGCCTCGCGCACGCGCCGGCGCGTGGCCTCGTCCTCGTCGCCGGAGATGACGATCACCGGGAGCTGCCGGATGCGCTCGTCGGCCGCGCCGCGCACGTGCCGCAGGACGCCGAAGCCATCCATGTTGGGCATCGAGATATCGCAGAACACCAGCTGGATGGCGGCATCGCCCGCGATCGCCCGCCACCCCGCATCGCCGTCGACCTCTTCGCGCACGTCCATGCTCGACTCGAGGATGCGCCGGAACGTGGTGCGGACGAACTTCGAATCGTCGATCACCAGCACTCGCGGACGCCCCGGCCCGGGCTTGTGCGCCATGGCGCTCAGGAGGCCATGTCGATGACGATCCGCCGGGAGACCTTGGCGTTGATGAAATCGTCGAACACCTTCGGCAGATCGGCGAACGGCACGGTGCGCGCCATCTCCTTCAGCATCGGCGGGCGCATGTCGGTGGCCAGGCGCCGCCACACTTCGCGCTCGAGCTGGGGCGTCGGGCAGTCGGTCGAATTGATGCCGAGCAGACTCACCCCGCGCAGGATGAAGGGCAGCACCGTCGTATTGAGGCTCGGGCTGGCGGCCAGTCCGATCGAGGCGATGACGCCGTTGAACTTCATGGTGCTCGCCATCCAGGCGAGCACCTCGCCGCCCAGGTTGTCGACCGCGCCCGCCCAGGTCGCCTTGTCGAGCGGCCGGATCTTGGCGAGCTCGAGGTTCTGGCGCAGCAGGATGTCTCTTGCCCCGAGCTGCTTCAGCCAAGCCGACTCGCTCTCCTTGCCCGTCAGGGCGGTCACCGAGTAGCCCAGCCTGGCGAGCGCGGCGATGGCGATCGAGCCGACCCCGCCGGTCGCACCGTTGACCAGCACGGGGCCGTTGGCGGGCTTGAGGCCGTTGTGCTCCATGCGCACGATCGCCAGCCCCGCGGTATAGCCCGCGGTGCCGAACGCCATCGCGTCCCAAAGCGTCATCCCCTTGGGCAGCTTCACTGCCCAGGCAGCCGGGATGCGTGCGTACTCGGCGTAGCCGCCGTGGTGCTTGACGCCGATCTCATGGCCGACCGCGAGCACCGCGTCGCCCTTGACGAATTGCGCGTCGCTCGAGGACACCACGGTGCCGGCGAGGTCGATGCCGCCGATGCACGAGGGCCGCATCAGGATCCTGCCCTTGCCCGTGGCCGCCAGCGCGTCCTTGTAGTTGACGTCCGAGTAGGCGACGCGCACCACGACTTCGCCGGGGTCGAGGTCCTCGAGCGTGCACTCGACGAACTCGGCGCGGATCTTCTTATCGACCTCGGTCAGCTTGTAGGCTTTGAACTTTTCCACCGCTCCTCCTCCGTTCGCTCGCCAGGTACTCCGCCGAGCGCATCTCGTGCAGCCGGCTCGCCGTGCGCTGGAACTCGGCGCTCGCGGCGCCCTCGGTGAACAGCGCCTCCGGCGGCGCCTCTGCGGCGAGCACCAGGTTCACCCGGTCATCGTAAAGCACATCCACCAGCCAGGTGAAGCGCCGGGCGGCGTCGGCGTGCTTCGCCGACATGCGCGGCACCCCCGACAGGATCACCGTATGGAAGCGCTGCGCCAGGTCCACGTAGTCCGCGTACGAGCGCGGCCCGCCGCACAGCGCGGCGAAATCGAACCATACCAGCCCGCCTGCGCGCCGGCGGTAGGGAATTTTCCTCCCTTCGACGTCGAGCGGCTGCTTCTCTTCCTCGACGTCCTTCAGCTCGTCGAAGATGCGCTCCAGCGCCGCCTCGCCGCCCGCGCCCACGTGGTAGGCCTCCAGCTTCTCCATCTTCAGGCGCCGGTAGTCGGTGCCGTTGTCCACCTCGACCACGTCGAGGCGTGCCTTGAGCAGCGCAATGGCGGGCGCGAAACGCGCGCGCTGCAGGCCGTCGGGATAAAGGCGGTCGGGGTGGTAGTTGCTGGTCATCACGAACTGCACACCCCGGTCCATCACCTGCCGCAGGTAGCGCCCGAGGATCATGGCGTCGGCGATGTCGGAGACGTGGAACTCGTCGAAGCAGATCAGGCGGTAGCGCCTTGCCGTGCGCGCGGCGACGGCGGCGATCGGGTCCTCGGTGCCCTTCAGCGCATCGAGCTCGCGGTGGATTTCGCGCATGAAGTGGTGGAAATGCACGCGGCGCTTTCGCACCAGCGGCACGCAGCGGTAGAACGCGTCCATCAGGAAGCTCTTGCCGCGACCCACGGCGCCCCACAGGTACACGCCCCTGGGCAGCGCCGGCCTGACGATCAGGCGCTTCAGCGCCGAATTGCGGCGCGCCTTGTAGGCAGTCCACTCCTCGTATAGTTGCTGCAGGTGCTCGGCGGCGCGCTGCTGCGAGGGGTCGGAGGCAAAGCCCCGGCTCGCGAGGCTCTGCCGGTACAGCGCGAGGACGCCGGTACTCAAGCGCGCGGCGCGCGCCGCGCGGCGGCCGCCAGCGCCGGCGACAGGCCGATCGGAATCATCGTGCGGATCGTAACCGATGCGAAGCCCTCGATGCTCTTGCGGGGCGCGCCGCGCTCGGGCACCTCGGCGATGGCGTGCATAGCGGCGTTGCCAGGGCGCACTACGGCAGCCGGGCAATCAGGTCCCGCGCCGTGCGCTCCAGCACGTCGGCGAAGACCAGCGCCACCGCCTGCGTCTCCTGCTCCTGCCCGGTCACGGTGGAGGGCGTGATGAACGCGACGCCGCCCGCCTCGAGGTCGCCCGGCGCGAGCGAAATGCGCTGCTCCTGCAGCGTGGGGTAGATCTGCG
The DNA here is from genome assembly GCA_035459025.1 of Burkholderiales bacterium. Classification (GTDB taxonomy): domain Bacteria; phylum Pseudomonadota; class Gammaproteobacteria; order Burkholderiales; family SG8-39; genus JAABQT01. Next base: position 27,364 of record DATHYT010000099.1, read on the forward strand.
TGCCGTAGCAGCCCGCGAGGGCCAGGCACAGGGCCGCGAGCGCCGCCCTCATAGGTTGAGCGCGCGCTTGTCGACCGCCAGGGCGGCTTCCTTCATCGCCTCCGAGAACGTGGGATGCGCGTGGCAGATCATGCCGAGGTCCTCGGCGGAGCCGCGGAACGCCATCGCCACCGCCGCCTCGGCGATCAATTCGCCGGCAAACGGCCCCATCACGTGCGCGCCGAGGATCTCGTCGGTCTGCGCGTGCGCGAGGATCTTCACCAGCCCGGCCGACTCGCCCAGCGCGCGCGCGCGGCCGTTGGCCGAGAACGGGAACGTCCCGGCGCGGTACTCCACCCCGTCCGCCTTCAGCTGCTGCTCGGTCTTGCCCACCCAGGCGATCTCGGGCGCGGTGTAGATCACCCAGGGCACGAGGTTGAAGTCCACGTGCGGCTTGTTGCCGGCGATGCGCTCGGCCACGGCCGCGCCCTCCTCCTCGGCCTTGTGCGCCAGCATCGGGCCGCGCACCACGTCCCCGACCGCCCACACGTTGGGCAGGTTGGTGCGGCAGTCCTCGTCCACCACGACGAAGCCCTTCTCATCGAGCATGAGGCCCGCCGCGGCCGCGTTCAGCCCCTCGGTGTTCGGTACCCGGCCGATCGAGACGATGAGCTTGTCGCAATCCAAGGTTATGCTTGAGATATCACTTGCAGTATATTGAACCGTAACGGTTTTCTGTGATGATGAGATCTTTGAAATCTTGACGCCGAGGCGGATGTCGAGCCCCTGCTTGGCGAACACCTTGGCGGCCTCCTTCGCGATCTGCTGATCGGCCGCACCGAGCAACTCGGGCAGCGCCTCGAGGATCGTCACTTCGGCACCGAGCCGGCGCCAGACGCTGCCGAGCTCGAGGCCGATGACACCCGCCCCGACGATCCCCAAGCGCCGGGGCACCTCGGTCAGGGCGAGCGCCCCGGCGTTGCTGAGGATCAGCTTTTCGTCGAATTCCACGCCTGGCAGGGCGCGGGCGCTCGACCCGGTGGCGATGACGACGTGCTTGGCGCTGAGCGACTGCCCGCCCACGGCGACGTAATGCCCCGCCTTGCCGGAGGCCGCCAGGCTGCCGCGCCCGTGGAAGAAGGCGACCTTGTTCTTCTTGAACAGGTAGACGATGCCGTCGTTGTTCTGCTTCACCACCTTGTCCTTGCGCTTGAGCATCTGCGCGAGGTCGAGCTCGAGCCCCTTCACTTTCACGCCGTGCTCGGCGAAGCCGTGCCCGGCCTGCTCGAAGTTCTCCGAGGACTGCAGCAGCGCCTTCGACGGAATGCAGCCGACGTTGGTGCAGGTGCCGCCGAGCGCCGGCTTGCCGCCGGCGCCTTGCCATTGGTCGACGCAGGCCACGGCCAGGCCGAGCTGCGCGGCGCGGATCGCGGCGATGTAGCCGCCGGGGCCACCCCCGATCACCACTACGTCGAAGGCTTGCGCCACCGCTCAGATCTCGAGCGCGAGCCGCGCCGGGTCTTCCAGCGCTTCCTTCATGGCGACCAGCGTGAGCACCGCCTCGCGCCCGTCGATGATGCGGTGGTCGTAAGAGAGGGCCAGGTAGTTCATCGGCCGGATCACGACCTGGCCATCCTCCACCACGGGGCGCTCCTTGGTGGCGTGCACGCCGAGGATCGCGGATTGCGGCGGGTTGATGATGGGCGTGGAGAGCATCGAGCCGAACACGCCGCCGTTGGAAATGGAGAAGGTGCCGCCGGTAAGGTCCTCCAGGGCGAGCTTCCCGTCCTGGGCCTTCTTGCCGAACTCGGCGATCTTCTTCTCGATGGCGGCGAAGGAGAGCTGGTCGGCGTCGCGCACGATCGGCACCACCAGCCCGCGCGGGCTGCCGACCGCGACGCCGATGTCGAAATAGCCGTGGTAGACGATGTCCGTGCCGTCGATCGAGGCGTTCACGATCGGGTACTTCTTCAGCGCGTGCACTGCCGCCTTGACGAAGAAAGACATGAAGCCCAGGCGCACGCCGTGGTCCTTTTCGAAGCGCTCCTGGTACTTCTTGCGCAGCTCGATGACGGGCTGCATGTTCACTTCGTTGAAGGTGGTGAGGATCGCCGCCGCGGACTGCGACTGCACCAGGCGCTCGGCGATGCGTGCGCGCAGCCGCGACATCGGCACGCGCTCTTCCGGGCGCCCCGCCAGCAGCTGCTCGACGCTGACGGGCGCGGGCGGCTGCTGCAGCGGAGCTCTTGCCGCCGGCGCCGCGGTGGCGGGCTGGACCGCCAGGAGGACGTCGCCTTTGGTGATGCGGCCGTCCCTGCCCGTTCCTTGAACACTCGCCAGATCGACGCCCTTCTCGGCGGCGATTTTCCTGGCGGCGGGGGCGGCGCTCGTCGCGGGCGCGAGATCCGTTTTCGCGGCTTCTGCCGCAGGACCGGCGGCAGAAGCCGCGACCTTGGAACTGCCCGCAGAGGCCTTCGCCTCGGTATCGATCTTCGCGATCACCTCGCCCGCCACCACGGTGCCCTTGTCGCCCTTCAGCACGCTCACCAGGACGCCGTCTGCCGGGCTGGGCAGCTCGAGCACCACCTTGTCGGTCTCGATGTCGATCAGGTTCTCGTCGCGCTTCACCGCCTCGCCCTGCTTCTTGTGCCAGGCGAGCAGCGTCGCCTCGGATACCGACTCGGAGAGCTGCGGCACCTTCACTTCGACCAGCATCTAGCCGTCCTTTCGCGCCGAGCTCTGCACCGGCATCACCAGGTTGTCGGTGACCGGAGCGAAGGCCGCCGCGACCAGCGCCTTCTGCTGCTCCAGGTGCAGGGACAAGTAGCCGACCGCCGGAGAGGCCGAAGAGGCGCGCATGGCGTAAGCCAGCTGCTGGTCGGCGCGCATGTGCCGTAGCAGGTAGTGCTGGATGCGGTGCCATGCCCCCTGGTTGCCGGGCTCCTCCTGGCACCACAGCACCTCGCGGGCGTTGGCGTAGAGGTCGATGTTGGCCTGGAAGTCGTCGTGCGGGAACGGATAGAGCTGCGCGATGCGGATGATCGCCACGTCCTCGCGCGCGAGTTCGTTGCGCTTCGCGATCAGGTCGAAGAACACCTTGCCGCTGCAGAAGATGACCCGGGTCACCTTGTCGGGCTTCAGGTCTTCGTTCCATTCCGCGTTCACCGGCTTGAACTTGCTTTCCGCGAACTCGCTGATCGGCGAGACGGATTCCTTGTGCCGCAGCAGGCTCTTCGGCGTGAAGATGACGAGCGGCTTGCGGTACGGCCGGATCATCTGCCGGCGCAGGAGGAAGAAGAGTTGCACCGGCGTCGCCGGCATGCACACCTGGAGGTTGTAATCGGCGCACAGCTGGAGGAACCGTTCGATGCGGCCCGAGGAATGCTCCGGGCCCTGGCCCTCGTAGCCGTGCGGCAGCATCATCACCATGCCGCAGATGCGGCCCCACTTGACCTCGCCCGAGGCAATGAACTGGTCGATGACCACCTGGGCGCCGTTCATGAAGTCGCCGAACTGCGCTTCCCATACCACGAGCTCATTGGGCTCCGAGGTGGAGTAGCCGTACTCGAAGCCGAGCACCGCCTCCTCCGACAGCACCGAGTCGATGACCACGAAATCGCCCTGGTTCGGCGCGATATGCTGCAGCGGAACGTAGGTGCCCGCGTCGAACCTCTCGCGATTCTGGTCGTGCAGCACGGCGTGGCGGTGGAAGAACGTGCCGCGTCCGCTGTCCTGCCCCGAGATGCGCACGGCGTAGCCGTCCTTCAGCAGCGAGGCGTAGGCGAGGTTCTCCGCCATGCCCCAGTCCACCGGGATCTTGCCCTGTCCCATCAGGCGCCGGTCGGCGATGATCTTCTCGACGCGGGGGTGCAGCTTGAAGTTGGGCGGCACCGCGGTCAGGCGCTCGGCGAGCGCCTGCAGCGCCGCGAGCGGGATGCGCGTGTCGTCGTGCTCGTTCCACTTCGTGCCCCTGAATTTCGACCAGTCGACCGCGAACGGCGGCTTGTAGTTCGACAGGATCGTCTTGTTGGTGTGGAAGCCCCCTTCCAGCGCCTGTCGGTAATTGGCCGCTACCTTGTCGGCCTCGTCGGGCTCGATCACCCCCTGCGCGAGCAACCGCTCGGCGTAGAGCTTGCGGGTGCCCGGATGCTTGTTGATGATCTTGTACATCAGCGGCTGCGTCACCATGGGCTCGTCCTGCTCGTTGTGGCCGAGCTTGCGGAAACAGACCAGGTCCACCACCACGTCCTTCCTGAACTGGGTGCGGAAGTCGAGCGCCATCTCGATCGCCATCACCGCGGCCTCGGGATCGTCGCCGTTGACGTGAAAGATCGGCGCCTCGATCATCTTCATGACGTCGGTGCAGTACAGCGTCGAGCGCACGTCGCGCGCGTCCGAGGTGGTGAAGCCGATCTGGTTGTTGATGACGATGTGCACCGTGCCGCCGGTGCCGTAGCCGCGCGTCTGCGAGAGGTTGAGCGTCTCCTGGACCACGCCCTGCCCCGCCACCGCGGCGTCGCCGTGGATCAGGACCGGCAGCACCTGCGAGCCGTCGCGGTCCTTGCGGCGGTGCTGCCGCGCGCGCACCGAGCCCTCGACCACCGGGTTGACGATCTCCAGGTGCGAGGGGTTGAAAGCGAGCGTCAGATGCATCGGCCCGCCCGGCGTGTTGATGTCCGAGGAAAAGCCCTGGTGGTACTTGACGTCGCCGGCGAGCACCGACGCGTCGTGCTCGCCCTCGAACTCGCGGAACAGGGTCTTCGGCATCTTGCCGAGGATGTTCACGAGGACGTTGAGGCGGCCGCGGTGCGCCATGCCGAGCACCAGCTCCTGCACGCCCGCGGCGCCCGCGCGCTGCAGCAAGTGGTCGAGCACCGGGATCAGCGTGTCGCCGCCCTCGAGCGAGAAGCGCTTCTGGCCGACGTAGCGCGTGTGCAGGTAGCGCTCCAGGCCCTCGGCGGCGCTGAGGCGCTCGAGGATGTGCTTCTTCTCCTCCGCCGAGAAGCTCGGCCGCGAACGGATCGGCTCGAGGCGCTCCTGGATCCAGCGCTTCTCGGCGCGGCTGGAGAGGTACATGTACTCGACGCCGAGCGTGCCGCAGTAGGTGTCCCTCAGGTGCTGGATGATTTCGCGCAGCGTCGCCTGCTCGGCGCCCATGTAGGTGCCGGTATTGAACGGCGTGTCGAGGTCGGCCTCGCCCAGGTCGTAATAGCCCGGCTCGAGCTCGACGATGTGCGGCTTGGGCAGGCGCCTCAGGGGATCGAGGTCCGCCACCAGGCAGCCGCGGAAGCGGTACTCCGCGACCAGCTGGATCACCGAGACCTGCTTGCGATCGGGCGCAGTCTGCGCGGCGTGCCGCGCCGGCCCGCGCTTCGCCCGTTGCGCGAAGGCCTCGACGATCGGCGCGTGCGCCACGTCGCGCACCGCGCCGCCGGACCCCGGCACGCGCTGCAGTCGCTCGAAGTACTCGCGCCACTGGGCGGGCACCGCCTGGGGATCCTGCAGCCACTGCTCGTACAGCTCCTCGACGAACGGCGCGTTGCCGCCGAACAGATAGGAGTTGGCGAGGAAGTCCTTCATCTGGGCCATGGCGTCACCGCTTGGCGATCGGCACCACTTCCCGGCGCTGCGCGCCCTTGTACAGCTGGCGCGGGCGGCCGATCTTGTACTCCGGGTCGGCGATCATCTCCTGCCACTGGGCGATCCAGCCGACGGTGCGCGCCAGAGCGAAAACGCAGGTGAACATCGACACCGGGATGCCGAGCGCGCGCTGCACGATGCCGGAGTAGAAGTCCACGTTCGGGTAGAGCTTGCGCTCGACGAAATACGGGTCCTCGATTGCGATCTTCTCCAGCGCGATGGCGAGCTTGAAGAGGCGATCGTTGTGCAGCCCGAGCTCGGTCAGCACTTCGTGGCAGGTCTCGCGCATGAGCTTCGCGCGCGGGTCGTGGTTCTTGTAGACGCGGTGGCCGAAGCCCATCAGGCGCACGTGCGAGCTCTTGTCCTTGACCTTCTTGATGAACTCGCCGATCTTGGAAACGTCGCCGATTTCCTCCAGCATCTGCAGGCAGGCCTCGTTGGCGCCGCCGTGCGCGGGCCCCCAGAGGCAGGCGATGCCCGCCGCGATGCAGGCGAACGGATTCGCCCCCGAGGAACCCGCCAGGCGCACGGTCGAGGTCGAGGCGTTCTGCTCGTGGTCGGCATGCAGGATGAAGATGCGGTCGAGCGCGCGCACCAGAACGTCATTGGGCTTGTATTCCTCGCACGGCGTGCCGAACATCATGCGCAGGAAGTTCGCCGTGTACGACAGGTCGTTCTTCGGATACATGAACGGCTGCCCGACGGTGTACTTGTAGGCCATCGCCGTGATCGTCGGCAGCTTGGCGATCAGGCGAAACGCCGAGATCCTGCGGTGCTCCGGATCGCCGATGTCGAGCGAGTCATGGTAGAACGCCGACAGCGCCCCGACCACGCCGACCATCACCGCCATCGGGTGCGTGCCGCGGCGAAAGCCCGTGAAGAACCGGTTGAGCTGGTCGTGCACCATGGTGTGGTGCGTCACGACGTCGTCGAATGCGCGCTTCTCCTTGGCGTCGGGCAGCTCGCCGTTCAGCAGCAGGTAGCACACCTCGAGAAAGTCGCAGTGCTGCGCCAGCTGCTCGATCGGGTAGCCGCGGTACAGCAGCACACCGGCATCGCCGTCGATGTAGGTGATGGTCGAATTGCAGCTCGCCGTCGACAGGAACCCGGGGTCGTAGGTGAACACCCCCGTCTTGCCGTAGAGCGTGCGGATGTCCACTACGTCCGGGCCAATGCTGCCGGAGAGCACCGGGAACTCGATGGTGCGTCCATCATGCAGGGTAAGCGTGGCTTTCTTGTCCATGGCGTCCTTCCTTAACTGGCGCGTAAGCGCGCCACAATATCGCTCAGTTTTCCATCGTAGCGCTCGCTACGTCCGCTGATGATGTCCCACAAATCGTTGTCCGGCAGCTCGAGAAGCGCGTCGAGCTCCGCGTCTTCCGGGTGCTGCCGCAGGTAGCGCTCCAGCACCAGGTCGAGCTCCAGCAGCCCGCGACGGCACTTCCAGCGCAGCCTGTCGCGTGCCGCACGGTCCATCAGACCGACCTCTTGACCATCATCTCCTTGATCTTGCCGATGGCTCGCGTCGGATTCAGGTTCTTCGGGCACACGTCGACGCAATTCATGATGGTGTGGCAGCGAAACAGCCGGTAAGGATCTTCCAGGTCGTCGAGGCGCTCGCTGGTCGCCTGGTCGCGCGAGTCGGCGATGAAGCGGTAGGCCTGCAGCAGGCCCGCGGGACCGACGAACTTGTCCGGGTTCCACCAGAACGACGGGCAGGACGTCGAGCAGCAGGCGCACAGGATGCATTCGTACAGGCCGTCGAGCGCCTCGCGCTCCTGCGGCGACTGCAGGCGCTCGCGCTCGGGCGGCGCATCCGCGTTGACCACATAGGGCTTGATCGAGTGGTACTGCTTGAAGAACTGCGTCATGTCGACGATCAGGTCGCGGATCACCGGCAGCCCCGGCAACGGCCGCAGCGTGACGTGCTCCGGCAGGTCGGCCACCTTGGTGATGCAGGCGAGGCCGTTCTTGCCGTTGATGTTCATGGCATCGGACCCGCACACGCCCTCGCGGCAGGAGCGCCGGAAGGCGAGGCTGTCGTCCTGCGCTTTAGCCTTGACGAGGGCGTCGAGCAGCATGCGGTCCGAATGCTCGAGCGTCACCTCGAGCTCCTGCATGTAGGGCTTGGCGTCCTTGTCCGGGTCGTAGCGGTAGATCGACAGCTTCATCGGCGGGTCCTAGTAGGTTCGAACCTTTGGCTCGAAGGATTCGACCGTCAGCGCCTTGAGGTGCACCGGCTTGTACGCCAGGCGGTTGCCTTCCTTGTACCAGAGCGTGTGCTTCATCCAGTGCGCGTCGTCGCGCTCCGGGAAGTCGGCGCGCGACTGCGCGCCGCGGCTTTCCTTGCGCGCCTGCGCGGACACCACCGTCGACATCGCGGTCTGCACGAGGTTGTCCAGCTCCAGCGCCTCGATGCGCGCGGTATTGAACACCTTGGACCGGTCGTGGATGGCAACGTTCGCGGCGCGCCGGGCGATCTGCGTCATCTTCTCCACGCCGGCCGCCAGATCCTCCGGAAAACGGAACACGCCGCAATGCGCCTGCATCACGCGCCGCAGCTCCGCGGCGACCTCGGCGACTCGCTCGCCCCCGCGGGCCGCATCGAGCCGCGCCAGGCGCGCGCGCGAAGCCTCGCCCGAGTCCCGCGGCAGGTTGCGGTGCGGGCGCGGCAGCGCGCGGATGTCCTTGGCCATCTGCTCGCCCGAGGACTTGCCGAAGACCAGCAGGTCGAGGAGCGAATTGGTGCCGAGGCGGTTGGCCCCGTGCACGGAGACGCATGAGCATTCCCCCGCGGCGTACAGGCCCGGCACGATGGCTTCCTGGCTCGCGCCCTCGGGCGCCACCACCTGCCCCATGTAGTTGGCCGGGACGCCGCCCATCTGGTAGTGCACCGTCGGCACCACCGGTACCGGCTCGCGGACCGGATCGGCATTGGCGAACTTGATGGCGATCTCGCGGATTCCCGGCAGGCGCTGGTTGATCACCTCCGGCCCCAGGTGGTCGAGCTTGAGCAGCACGTGGTCGGCCTCGGGGCCGCAGCCGCGCCCTTCCTTGATTTCGGTGGTCATGGCGCGCGACACCACGTCGCGGCTGGCCAGATCCTTGGCGTTCGGTGCGTAGCGCTCCATGAAGCGCTCGCCGTCCTTGTTCAGAAGGTAGCCGCCTTCGCCGCGCACGCCCTCGGTGATCAGCACGCCCGCGCCATAGACGCCCGTCGGGTGGAACTGCCAGAATTCCATGTCCTGCAGCGGCAGTCCGGCGCGCGCCGCCATGCCGAGGCCGTCGCCGGTGTTGATGAAGGCATTGGTGCTCGCGGCGAAGATGCGCCCTGCGCCGCCGGTCGCGAGCAGGATCGCCTTCGCCTGGAACAGCGTGACTTCGCCGGTTTCCATTTCCAGCGCCGTGACGCCGATCACCGCGCCGTCCTGCGGGTCGCGCACCAGGTCGAGCGCCATCCATTCGACGAAGAATTGCGTATTGGCGCGCACGTTCTGCTGATAAAGCGTGTGCAGCATGGCGTGCCCGGTGCGGTCGGCCGCCGCGCAGGCGCGCATGGCCATCTTCGCGCTGCCGTAGTCCTGCGTGTGGCCGCCGAACGGGCGCTGGTAGATCTTGCCGTTCTCCAGCCGGTCGAACGGCATGCCCATGTGCTCGAGCTCGACCACGACCTCGGTCGCGCGCCGGCACATGTACTCGATGGCATCCTGATCGCCGAGGTAGTCCGACCCCTTGACGGTGTCGTACATGTGCCAATGCCAGTTGTCTTCGGTGGAATTGGCGAGCGGCGCCGCGATGCCGCCCTGCGCCGCCACGGTATGCGAGCGCGTCGGGAATACCTTGGTGAGAACCGCCACCTTGAGGTCGGCGCGCGCGAGCTCGAGCGCCGCGCGCATGCCCGAGCCGCCCGCGCCCACGACGACGGCATCGAACCGGCGAACCGGGAGATCGCTCATTGCCTCAGCGCCACAGGATCTGGATGGTCCACGCGAGATACGCCGCGATGACGAGCAGCACGCCGACCTGCAGCGTAAGCCGCGCGCCCGTGGGCTTCACGTAGTCCATCAGGATGTCGCGCATGCCGACCCAGGCGTGCCAGGCGAGGCTCGCGGCGAACAGCAACGTCGCCACGCGCATCCAGCCCTGCGTAAACAGGTCCTTCCATACGGCGTAGCCGATCGGCGCGGCGCCGATCAGCACCGCGAGCATGATCACCGTGTACACCGCCATGACCGCGGCCGTGACGCGTTGCGCGAGCCAGTCGCGCAGGCCGTAGTGCGCGCCAGTGACGACGCGATCTACCACAGCTTCGCTCCCAGCCACGCGGTGAGCGCAAGGCTTGCGGCGAGGGTGATCCAGCTCGTGAATCGCGCAGTGGCCTTGTCGACGCCCCGGTCGAGGTCGAGGAGCAGGAAACGGATGCCGGCGCAGAAGTGGTGGCAAAAGGCCCAGATCAGGACGAGCAGGGACAGCTTGACCGGCAGCAGGCCGACATAGCGGCGTATCGCCTCGAAGTCCGCCTCGGACGCAAGGCTGCGGTCGAGCATGAACAGCAGCCAGACCACGGCCAGGAAAAGCAGCAAGCCGCTGATCCGATGCAGGATCGATACCCAGCCCGGCAGGGGCAGCCGGATCTCGAACAGGAGTGCCGTCAGGCTGAGGTACTTCGGCCTCGGCTTTCTTATCGTTACGTTCGCCATGTGAAGGGTAGGCGCTCCGCGCCACCGATAACGATTATAGCGCCGTAGCGCATTGATTGAGTTCCTTTTGTGCACTGCGTTTGGCGCGCGCGCTGCGGTAGAATTCCGGAACCAGTTCGCCACGTCTTCGGAGCTTCCGCCCATGCTCAAAGCGCCCGTCCGCGTCGCCGTCACCGGTGCCGCCGGCCAGATCGGCTACTCGCTCTTGTTCCGCATCGCCAGCGGCGACATGCTCGGAACCGACCAGCCAGTGATCCTGCAGCTGCTCGAAATCCCGGACGAGAAGGCGCAAAAGGCGTTGAAGGGCGTGATGATGGAGCTCGATGACTGCGCGTTTCCGCTGCTCGCCGGCATGCAGGCGGCCTCCGACCCGATGCAGGGACTCAAGGACGCCGACATCGCGCTGCTCGTGGGTGCGCGCCCGCGCGGCCCCGGGATGGAGCGCAAGGACCTGCTCGAAGCGAACGGCAAGATATTCGCGCCGCAGGGCCAGGCCCTCGACAAGGTCGCGAAGCGCGATGTGCGGGTGCTGGTGGTCGGCAACCCCGCCAATACCAACTGCCTGATCGCGATGAAGAACGCAAAGAGCCTCAAGCCCACGCAGTTCACGGCGATGATGCGCCTGGACCACAATCGCGCCACCTCGCAGATCGCGCACAAGATCGGCAAGCCAAACGCTTCGGTGAAGAAGGTCACGGTGTGGGGCAACCACTCGGCGACGCAGTACCCAGACCTGTTCCAGGCGGAGTGCGAGGGCAAGAAGGTCTGGCCGATGATCAATGACCAGGCCTGGCTCGAGGGCACGTTCATTCCCACGGTGCAAAAGCGCGGCGCGGCGATCATCGAGGCGCGCGGCCTTTCCTCCGCCGCCAGCGCCGCCAATGCAGCCATCGACCACATGCGCAGCTGGGTGCTCGGTACACCCGCGGGGGACTGGGTGAGCATGGGCGTGCCCTCGGACGGCAGCTACGGCATCGCCGAGGGCGTGCTCTACGGCTACCCGGTGACCTGCAAGGACGGCCGCTATGAGATCGTCAAAGGCATCGAGGTGTCGGAGTTCAGTCGCAAGCGCATGGAGGCGACGCTGAAGGAGCTCCATGAAGAGCGCGACGGCGTGAAGAGCCTCCTTGGCGCATGAGCCCGGGCGCGAGGTTCCGGCAGGCCCTGAAGGAGGAGCAGCCCCTCCAGGTGATTGGCGCCATCTGCGCCTATCACGCGCGCCTCGCGCAGCGCACCGGCTACAAGGCGATCTACCTCTCCGGCGGCGGCGTCGCCGCCGGCTCGCTCGGCATGCCCGATCTCGGCATCTCCAACCTGGACGATGTGCTGATCGACGTGCGCCGCATCACCGACGTGTGCGACCTGCCGCTGCTGGTCGACTGCGACACGGGATTCGGCGCGAGCGCCTTCAACGTCGGGCGCACGGTCCGATCGCTGATCAAGGCGGGCGCCGCGGCGACGCACATCGAGGACCAGGTCGGCGCCAAGCGCTGTGGCCACCGCCCCGGCAAGGAGCTGGTCTCGGCCGAGGAGATGTGCGACCGCATCAAGGCCGCCGCGGACGCCCGCACCGACCGCGCGTTCGTCATCATGGCGCGCACCGACGGGCTGGCCGGCGAAGGTCTGGAGGCGGCGCTGGCGCGCGCGGTGAAGTACGCCGAGGCGGGCGCCGACATGATCTTCCCGGAAGCCGTCACCGAGCTCGCGCAGTACCGCAAGTTCGTCGACGCCGTGAAGGTCCCGGTGCTCGCCAACATCACCGAATTCGGCAAGACGCCGCTGTTCACGCTCGATGAGCTGCGCGCGGCCGGCGTTGCCATCGCGCTCTATCCGCTGTCGGCGTTCCGCGCCATGAACAAGGCGGCGCTCGCCGTGTACGAGGCGCTGCGCCGCGAGGGCACGCAGAAGGACGTCGTCGCCATGATGCAAACGCGCGACGAGCTGTACGACTATCTCGACTATCACGCCTACGAGAAGAAACTCGATGAACTCTTCGCCCAACGCTCCTAAGCCCAAGAAGTCGGTCGCGCTCTCCGGCGTCACCGCCGGCAACACCGCGCTGTGCACGGTTGGCCGCACCGGCAACGACCTGCATTACCGCGGCTACGACATCCTCGATTTCGCCGACGCGGCGGAGTTCGAGGAGGTCGCCTACCTGCTGGTGCACGAGAAGCTGCCCACGACGCAGGAGCTCGCTGCCTACAAGGCCAAGCTGAAGAAGCTGCGCGGCCTGCCCGCGCCGCTGAGAACCGCGCTCGAGCAAATGCCGAAGAGCGCGCACCCGATGGACGTGCTGCGCACCGGCTGCTCGGTGCTCGGCACGCTCGAGCCGGAAGCGCCGGCGCATTCGGTCGAGGGGGCGCGCGCCATCGCCGACCGGCTGATGGCGAGCTTCGGCTCGATGCTGCTCTACTGGCACCACTTTGCGCACGGCGGCAAGCGCATCGAGACCGCGACCGACGACGACTCGATCGGCGGGCACTACCTGCACCTCCTGCACGGCAAGCCGCCCTCGCCTTCGCACGTGCGCGCGATGCACACCTCGCTCGTGCTCTACGCCGAGCACGAGTTCAATGCCAGCACCTTCACCTGCCGTGTGATCACCGGCACGGGCTCGGACATGTACTCCGCCATCGCCGGCGGCATCGGCGCCCTGCGCGGGCCCAAGCACGGCGGCGCCAACGAGGTTTCCGACGAGATCCAGAAGCGCTACAGGTCCGCCGACGAGGCCGAATCCGACATCCGCAGGCGGGTCGCCGCCAAGGAAGTGGTGATCGGCTTCGGCCACCCGGTGTACACGATCGCCGACCCGCGCAACAAGCTGATCAAGGCGGTGGCCGAGCGCCTGTCGCGCGAGGCGAAGGACATGACGCAGTTCGAGATCGCCGACCGCATCGAGTCGGTGATGGCGGCCGAGAAGAAGATGTTTGCCAACCTCGACTGGTTCAGCGCGGTGTCCTACAGCAAGATGGGCGTGCCGACGCTGCACTTCACGCCGCTGTTCGTGATTTCGCGCACCAGCGGCTGGGCGGCGCACGTCATCGAGCAGCGGATCGACGGCAAGATCATCCGCCCGAGCGCCAACTACACCGGCCCCGAGAACCGGCAATGGGTGCCGCTGAAGGACCGCAAGTGAAGGCGTACGAATCCGACCTGACCCGGTTCATGCGCGAATTCCTGGCGGCGCACCCCGAGGAAATCGAGTCGCAGAAGATCGGCCGCGCTGCCTGGTGGGACAAGACCCCGCAGACGCGCGGCGCCCCGTCACCGGCGCGTCCGGCACCCAAGGCCGGCGGCAACGAGTACACGTTCGCCCCCCTATCCGAGAACAAATGATGTCGGCGCACATCTCCAACGTCCGGCCCAAGCCGGACAAGGTGCTCAAGCTGATCGCGGACTACGCGACGAAATTCCAGGTGAAGCGCGCCGAGGCCTACGACACGGCGCGTTACTGCCTGATGGACACCCTGGGCTGCGGCTTCGAGGCGCTCGAGTACCCCGCCTGCACCAAGCTCCTCGGGCCAATCGACCCCGAGACCGTGACCCCGCGCGGCGCCAAGGTCCCGGGCACGAAGTTCCAGCTCGATCCCGTGCAGGCCGCCTTCAGCCTCGGCGCCATGATCCGCTGGCTCGACTTCAACGACACCTGGCTCGCCGCCGAGTGGGGACATCCGTCGGACAATCTCGGCGGCATCCTCGCCACGGCCGACTGGCTGTCGAGAAACGGCCAGCCGCTCACGATGAAGGACGTGCTCACCGCGATGATCAAGGCGCACGAGATCCAGGGCGTGATCGCGCTGGAGAACTCGTTCAACCGCGTCGGCCTGGACCATGTCGTGCTGGTCAAGGTCGCCTCCACCGCGGTGGTCGCGCACATGCTGGGCTGCACCTACGACCAGGTGGTGAACGCGGTATCGCAGGCCTGGCTGGACGGGCAGTCGCTGCGCACCTACCGCCATGCCCCCAACACCGGCTCGCGCAAGAGCTGGGCGGCGGGCGATGCCACCTCGCGCGCCGTGCGCCTTGCGCTCATTTCCAAGACCGGCGAGATGGGCTATCCCTCGGTGCTGACGGCGAAGACCTGGGGCTTCTACGACGTCCTGTTCAAGGGCAAGCCCTTCAAGTTCCAGCGCGGCTTCGGCAGCTACGTGATGGAGAACGTGCTGTTCAAGATCTCGTTCCCGGCCGAATTCCATTCGCAGACCGCGGTCGAATGCGCCATGCAGCTGCACGCGCTGGTCAAGGACCGCATCAAGGACATCAAGCGCATCAAGATCCGCACGCACGAGGCGGCGATCCGCATCATCGACAAGAAAGGGCCGCTCCACAATCCGGCCGATCGCGACCACTGCATCCAGTACATGGTGGCGGTGCCGCTCATCTTCGGGCGCCTGACGGCGGCGGACTACGAGGACGGCGTGGCGCGAGACCCGCGCATCGACGCGCTGCGCGCGAAGATCGTCTGCGTCGAAGACAAGCGCTTCACGCGGGACTACCACGACCCGAAGAAGCGCTCGATCGCCAACGCGCTTACCGTGGAGTTCAAGGACGGCTCGAAGCTGAAGGAAGTGGTCTGCGAGTACCCGATCGGCCACAAGCGCCGGCGCAAGGAAGGCATGCCGGTCCTGGTGGAGAAGTTCAAGACCAATCTGGCGCGGCGCTTTCCGCGCCCCCAGCAGCAGGCGATCCTCGAGCTGTGCCTCGATGCGCCGCGGCTCGACGCCACGCCGGTGCGCGACTTCGTGGACATGATGGTGGCGTGATGACGCGGCTGCTGGCGGCCGCCGCGGCCGCCCTCCTCGCCGGCTGCACGAGCACCTACTCGCTCACCCTGATGCCGCGCGACAGCGGACAGATCTACTACGGCGAGGCGACCGGGCAGACGGGCGGGGAGATGCGGCTGCGCGTCACCATCGGAGAGCGCACCTACGAGGGCACCTGGGTGGTCAGCGACCCCGGGCCCAGCACGGGCTTCGTGGTGGGCGGGGTGTTCGGCACCCGCCGCTCGGGCGTGGGCACCTCGGTGATCGTCGACAATGCACCCGGTTCGGATGCCAAGGCGCTGCTGCGCTCTGCAGACGGCAAGGGCCTGCGCTGCGACTTCAAGGGCGTGACCGGCGCCGCCGGCAGCGGCACCTGCCGCGACGACCAGGGACTGACCTACGACGTGCAGCTGCGCAGGACATGAGCGCGGTCGCCGAGCTGCGCGGCCGCATCGCCGAGCTGTCGCTGGA
The DNA here is from genome assembly GCA_035459025.1 of Burkholderiales bacterium. Classification (GTDB taxonomy): domain Bacteria; phylum Pseudomonadota; class Gammaproteobacteria; order Burkholderiales; family SG8-39; genus JAABQT01. The sequence goes on from DATHYT010000099.1 coordinate 42,917, forward strand.
GATCCGCCGCTATCCGACACCGATCGCGCGCTGCGACGAGCAGCTGACCCAGCTGCTGGCGCAGCGCGCGCGCCGCATGGCGCAGCTCGACAAAGTCACGCGCGACGGGCCTTGCGACCCGGTCGGGCACGGGACCAATGACGGAGGCACGCATGCCGCATAACCTGCACGACACCTTGCAGCCGCTGAAGGGCGGCAAGTTCTACTCGCTGCCCAAGCTCGGCCAGGCCCTGGGCGTGAATATCGGCCGGCTGCCGCTCTCGATCCGCATCGTGCTGGAATCGGTGCTGCGCAACTGCGACGGCAAGAAGGTCACCGAGGAGCACGTGAAGCAGCTCGCCGGGTGGCAGGCGCACGCGGCGCGCACGGCGGAGATCCCTTTCGTGCTGGCGCGCATCGTGCTGCAGGATTTCACCGGCGTGCCGCTGCTCTGCGACCTTGCCGCCATGCGCGGCGTGGCCAAGAAGATGGGCAGGAACCCCAAGGTCATCGAGCCGCTGGTGCCGGTGGACCTGGTGGTCGACCACAGCGTGCAGATCGATCACTACGGCACCAAGAACGCGCTCGATCTGAACATGAAGCTCGAATTCAAGCGCAACGAGGAGCGCTACCAGTTCCTGAAGTGGGGCATGCAGGCCTTCGACACGTTCAAGGTGGTGCCGCCGGGCATCGGCATCGTCCATCAGGTGAACCTCGAGTACCTGGCGCGCGGCGTGCACAGGTCGAAGGACGGCGTGTTCTATCCCGACACGCTCGTCGGCACCGACAGCCACACCACCATGATCAACGGGATCGGCGTGGTCGGCTGGGGCGTGGGCGGCATCGAGGCCGAGGCCGGCATGCTCGGCCAGCCGGTGTACATCCTGACGCCGGACGTGGTCGGCGTGCACCTGAAGGGCCGCCTGCACCCGGCCTGCACCGCAACCGATCTGGTGCTCACCGTCACCGAGATGCTGCGCAACGCCAAGGTGGTGAACAAGTTCGTCGAGTTCTTCGGCGAGGGCACCGCCTCGCTCAGCGTCACCGACCGCGCCACCATCGGCAACATGGCGCCCGAGTACGGCGCCACCATGGGGTTCTTCCCGGTGGACGAGAAGACCCTGGAGTACTTCCGCGGCACCGGGCGCAGCGACGCCGAGATCGACGCCTTCGCCGCGTACTTCAAGGCGCAGGGCATGTTTGGCGTGCCCAAGGTTGGTGCGATCGACTACAGCCAGACGCTGGAGCTCGACCTCGCGAGCGTCATGCCGTCGCTGGCCGGCCCGAAGCGGCCGCAGGACCGCATCAACCTGGAGCGCGTCAAATCGACCTTCACTTCGCTGTATTCGAGGCCGGCGGCGGAGAACGGCTTTGGCCGGAAGCAGGAAGACCTCGCCAAGGTGCACCGGGCCTTCGATGGCACCGAGATGCGCAACGGCGACGTGCTGATCGCCGCCATCACTTCCTGCACCAACACCTCCAACCCGGGCGTGCTGCTCGCGGCCGGACTGGTGGCGAAGAAGGCGGTAGAGCTCGGCCTCTCGGTCAAGCCGCACGTGAAGACCTCGCTCGCGCCGGGCTCGCGCGTGGTCACCGAGTACCTCACCAAGGCAGGACTGATGCCCTACCTGGAAAAGCTCGGCTTCAATCTGGCTGCCTACGGGTGCACCACGTGCATCGGCAACGCCGGGCCGCTGGCGCAGCCGATCGAAGAGGCGATCGTCAAGAACGACCTGGTGTGCGCGGCCGTGCTCTCGGGCAACCGCAATTTCGAGGCGCGCATCCACCCCAACATCCGCGCCAACTTTCTCGCCAGCCCGCCCCTGGTGGTGGCGTATGCCATCGCCGGCACCATGCTGAAGGACTTCAAGACCGAGCCGCTCGGAAAATCGAAGGATGGCCGCGACGTGTACATCGGCCACATCTGGCCGAGCGCCGACGAGGTGAAGGCCCTGCTCAAGCTGGCGATGGATGCGCCGACTTTCCGGCGCCTGTACGCCAACCTGGGCGACGCGAACCCGATGTGGAAGAAGATCTCGGCGCCTTCGGGGCAGGTATACAGCTGGCCGACCTCGACCTATATCGCCGAGCCGCCCTTCTTCGCCGAGTTCGACATGCAGCCGAATCTCCCGGGCGAGGTCAGGGGCGCGAAGGTCCTCGGCATCTTCGGCGACTCGGTCACCACCGACCACATCTCGCCCGCGGGCTCGATCAAGCCGACCTCCCCTGCCGGCATCTACCTGCAGGAGCACGACGTCGCGGTGGCCGACTTCAACTCCTACGGCGCGCGCCGCGGCAACCACGAGGTCATGATGCGCGGCACGTTCGCCAACGTGCGCATCAAGAACCTGATGATGGGGGGCAAGGAAGGCGGCCTGACGAAGTTCCAGGGCCAGGAGATGCCCATCTACGACGCCGCGATGCGCTATATCGCGGAAGGCACGCCCACCGTGGTGTTCGGCGGCGAGGAGTACGGCACCGGCTCATCGCGCGACTGGGCGGCCAAGGGCACGCAGCTTCTCGGCGTGAAGGCGGTGATCGTGCGCAGCTTCGAGCGCATCCACCGCTCCAACCTGGTCGGCATGGGCGTGCTGCCGCTGCAGTTCACGGGGTCCGACTCGGCGCAGTCGCTCGGCCTGAAGGGCGACGAGACCATCGATGTGCTCGGGTTGGACGACATCCGGCCGCAGCAGGAGCTGACGCTCGTGATCACGCGCGCCGGCGGCGCGAAGCAGGAGGTGAGGGTCAAGTCGCGCATCGACACGCCGATCGAGGTCGACTACTTCAAGCACGGCGGCATCCTGCCCTACGTGCTGCGCGAGTTGATCTCGAAGGCCGGGCCCTCGGCGGCGAAGGCGGCCTAGGGCTTGCCGGCGAGGTACTTCGCGAGCGCCTGCAGGTCGGCGTCCGCGATCCCGTAGAGCGACGCGGCCATGATCGTGTCGCCGCCCGGGCGGCGGTTCTCGACGTACGCGCGCATCGATTCGAGCAGGTACTCCTCGCGCTGGCCGGCAAGGCGCGGGATCTGGTCGCGCCCGCTGTAGTCCGGGAGGTGGCAGCTCCCGCAGTACGCCTTGTCCGCGACTGCCCGGGCGCGCCGCGCCAGCGCCGGGTCGGGTGCGTCCGCGGGCGGTGGCGGCCTGAGCGCTGCGTAGTGCTTCGCCAGCGCGCGGATTTCCGCGTCGCGCATGCCCTGAACCGCCTCGGCCATCGGCGCCGCGACCTCGCGTACGCCCTCGCGGATCAGCACCAGCTGGTTTTCGATGAACAGCGACGGCTGCGCGGCGAGCGAGGGCGTGCCCGGGATCCGCGACACGCCTTGCTCGCCATGGCACGCCCCGCAGAGTGCGAGGCGCTCGGTCGAAACCTTCGCCGGCTGCGCCAGCGCGCAGCCGGAAAACATCAGGGCGGCGAGCCAGCCCGCCCGCACTACTTGTAGTAGCTCACACGGTAGATCGCGCCGAGCTGCTCGTCCGAGACCAGCAGCGCGCCGTCGGGCATCTGCAGCAGGTACGCCGGACGGCCCCAGAACTTGCCGGCCTTGGGATCCTCGAGGAACCCGGTCATGAACGGCTTCACCTTCGCGCTCTTTCCGTCGGTCGTGGCGCGCACGTTGACCACGTCGAAGCCGAACTTCACGGTGCGGTTCCAGGAGCCCTTGCGCGCGATGAACATCGTGTTCTGGTACTCCTTCGGGAACATCGTGCCGGTGTAGAACAGCACCCCCATCGCCGCTGCGTGCGGCCCCATGGTGGTCACCGGCAGGGTCACGCCTTTGCAGCCATCGGCGCGCTTGAAGTCGACGTCGAGCACGCCCTTGGCGTGGCAGTAGGGATAGCCGAAGTTCAAGCCCGGCTTGGAGACCCGGTTCAGTTCATCCTCCGGCCCGTTGTCGCCCATCCAGTCGCGACCGTGGTCGGTGAACCAGAGCTCGCCCGTCTGCGGGTGGAAATCGAAGCCCACGGAGTTGCGCACGCCTCGGGCGATCACCTCCATGCCCGAGCCGTCCGGGTTGTAGCGACGGATCTGCGCATACTCGGCGGGCGGCTCGCAGATATTGCACGGCGCACCGAACGGTACGTAGAGCTTGCCGTCCGGCCCGAAGGCGATGTACTTCCAGTTGTGGTGCTGCTCGGGCGGCAGGTTGAACGCGGCGGTCATGTCCACCGGCTGCACGTCCGGATTCTTCTCGATGCCGTCGAAGCGCAGCACCTTGTTGATCGCCATCACGTAGAGAGATTCTCCGCGCATCGCGACGCCCGCGGGCTGCGTAAGCTTGTCGACCACAACGCGGCTGGTGCGCCGCGTTCCGTGGTCGGTGACCTCGTACACGCGGCCGATGGCGCGGGTACCCACGTAGATCTTGCCATTCGGCCCGCGCGCCATGGCGCGACCGCCCGGCATGCCCGCGGCCCAGATCTCGACGGCAAAGCCCTTGGGCAGCTTGAGCTTGGTGATCGGGATCTCCGAAGCCGGCGTCTCGGTCATGCGCCCGGGTAGCGGCGCGAGCTTGGAGTCGGCTAGGGCCGGCGGCTTGCCCTGGTGCCAGGCCGGCGGCGGCTTGGGTTGCGCGTAAGCGGACATCGCGGCGAGAAGCGTCGCGGCGAGCACTGCTCTCTTCATGGCGTGGTTCCTCCGGGTAGAGAGGGCGAATATTAGTCCTGCCCGGAATTTTTTAGAACCGCAGGTTCGCCTGGATGCCGAGCACGATGTTGCGCTCCGGCGCCGGCTCGTAGAAGCGCCCGTTGCCGTCGTTGACGATGACCGAGCCGACGTAGGCCCGGTCGGCGAGGTTGTCGACCCGCAGGAACTCGGCCAGGCGCCAGCGACCGGCGCGCTGCTCGAAGCCGAGCACGGCGTTGGCGACGGTGAAGCTGCCCGCGAACTCGCTGTTGGCATCGTTCACCGGGACGCGCGAGCGGTGCAGCAGCTCCAGGGCGGCGCGAAGGCCCCAGGGCGCGTGCCGCCAGGCGCCTTCGGCATAGAACTGCACCTCGGGAACGCCCGGCAGCTGGCGTCCCGCGGCGGCGGTGCCGAAATCCGACGCAAAAGCGGCATCCAGCCACGTGTAGGCGGCGCGCGCCTCGAACGGGCCGGCGAGCAGAGATTCCGCCCCGAGCTCGATGCCCCGCCGCTCGGTGCGCCCGGCGTTGCGGAACGTCGTACGCCCGCCGCTCGACTGGTCGACCACGATCTCGTCACGCGTCGCGATGTCGAAGACCGCCAGGTTGAGCCGGCCGAGTCCGGGCCGTACGGCCTTGAAGCCCGCCTCCACGTGCCGGCTGCGCGACGGCACCAGGTCGAAGTTGAGGCCGGTGCCGACGCTGCGGTACGCCAGCTCGACGAACGTGGGCGTCTCGAAACCGCGGCCGTAATTCGCATACAGGCTGGTCAGCGCGTCAAGCCGGTACAGAATGCCCGCCACCGGCGTGTTCGCTTCGAAGGTCACGCTGCCGCTGTCGTCCGGGTTGCCGGCGGCGATGAAGTTGTCCGCGGTCTTGAACTCGACGCGGCTGCTGCGCAGCCCCGCATGCGCCGACCAGCGCTCCGCGAAGCGCCACTCGGCCTGCACGTAGGCGTCGCTGGCGTGCACGGCATTGTCCTCGTCGCGCTTGAGCGCGCCCGCGACGCCGTTGTTGTTGATGAAGCCGCGGCGCCGTTCGTCCATGCGCTCGTATTCCAGCCCCGCCGCCAGGCGCAGCGGCCGTCCGCCCGCCGCCATGTCGCGCTGCCCGCGCAGCGCGATGCCGCCGAAGACCCGCTCCAGATCCACCACGCCGCCCGAAGCGGTGGGCGCGCTCTGCGCGGCAAGCGGAATCGATAGGTACTGCACCACGTCGCGGCCGCCGCCCCAGGCGCTCACCTGCAGGCGCGCTACGCCTTGGACCTCGTGCCCCAGCGTCACCCCGACCTGGTCGTGGTATACGGACTTTCGCGTGTTGAACGTCAGCGCCGCGGGCGCGGCCTGCCGCGGGTTCTGCGCCACCTGCGCCGCGGTCAGCCCGAGCGGGTCCTGCGTGTCGGGCTGGTGCAGCGCCATGCCGACCAGCGTGAGCCCGGTACCCCGCCCCAACGCCAGGTCGAGCTTGGTATTGAGCTGGTCGCGCCGCACCGCGCTGTGCTCGCGGTAGCCGTCGGATTCGAAGCGCGACAGGTTGACGGCATGTCCGACGCCCTGGGCGCGTGCGCCGAACTTCAGCGCTGCGCGCCGTGTGCCGTAGCTCCCGGCGGTCAGCGCGCCCTCCAGCGTCGGCACCGGCGGCGCGTCCTCCGTCTGTACGAGGATGACGCCGCCCGAAGCGTTGCCGTAAAGCGCCGAAAACGGCCCGCGCAGTACCTCGACGCGGCCGGCCGACCCCAGATCGAACGTCGCGGCCTGGCCCTGGCCGTCGGGCATGCTGGCGGGAATGTCGTCCGCGATCAGGCGTATGCCGCGCACCCCGAAGCTGGCGCGCGCGCCGAATCCGCGCGAAGACACCTGCAGGTCCTGCGCATAGTTGTGCCTGTTCTGGACCACGACGCCGGGCACGCGGCCCAGGCTTTCCGACAGGTTGACTTGCAACCGGCCTTCGCGCACGTCTTCCGCGTAGAGCCGGTCGATGGCGGCCGGGATGTCGAGGCTGGGCCGGTCGACGCGCGTCGCCGTCACCACCACCGGATCGGATGGCTGGGCGAACGCGCCGCACGCAACCACCGCCAGCCATGCCAACGCAAGCCGCATGCGTTTATTATGGCGGCAACCATGCCGCCCCGCGGAAGCCGCCTCGCGTGCACCCTGAAGACCATCGACGGCTGCCAGGGCTCGTTCGACGTCACGCCCGGCGAGCAACCGAACAGCATCGCCGCGGTGGGCGAAATCAACTGGAACAAGGCGCCTGGGAAGCCGGTGCAGGAAGGCGCCTTCACCGTCATCGGCGACCTCGGCATGACCGGGCAGGTGATCCTCGTCAACCAGTACCAGTGGCGCGCGCTGACCGAGGCGAAGCTGGAGAAGTTCTTCTACGCGGCGATGCTCTGGGGCAAGAGCCCGTTCAAGGTGATCGAGGACGCGCAGCTGATCCTCAAGCGGGGCAAGTAGCGCGCCCGGCGCTCAGGCCTTTTCTAGCGCGCCCACCGGGCAGGAAACGCCGGTGCCGCCGAGCCCGCAGTAGCCCCCGGGATTCTTCGCCAGGTACTGCTGGTGGTAGTCCTCGGCGTAGTAGAACTCGCCCGCGGGCTTGATCTCGGTGGTGATCGCCCCGTACCCCTTCGCCTTCAGCGCCGCCTGGAACGCGTCGCGCGCCGCGGTCGCCGCCTTCGCCTGCGCCTCGTCGCAGGTATAGATCGCCGAGCGGTACTGCGAGCCGCGGTCATTGCCCTGGCGCATGCCCTGCGTCGGGTCGTGGCCTTCCCAGAACACCTTGAGCAGCGCCTCGTAGCTCACGCGCTTCGGGTCGAACACCACCAGCACCGCCTCGGTGTGGTTGGTGAAGCCGCTGCACACCTCCTCGTACGTCGGGTTGGGCGTCTCGCCGCCGGCATAGCCGACTGCCGTGCTGTACACGCCGGGCGTCTGCCAGAAGATGCGCTCGGCGCCCCAGAAGCAGCCCAGCCCGAACTGCGCGAGCTGCAGGCCTTGCGGAAACGGCGGCACCATGCGGTTGCCGTTTACGGCGTGCGTTTCCGGCACAGCCATCTTCTCCTTGCGCCCGGGAAGCGTGCTGTCCTTAGGCAGGAGCTGGGTCATCTTCTTCATGAACGCGAACATGGGCGTTTCCTCCCGGAGGCTAGAATTACATCATGAAAATCTGCATCTTCGGCGCCGGCGCGGTGGGCGGCGTGATGGCCGGCGCGCTGCACCGCGCCGGCCACGACGTCTCAGTCGTGGCGCGGGGCGCGAACCTGACGGCGATCCGCGAACGCGGATTGCGCATCCGCGCGCAGGCCAGCGGTGAGATCGCCACGCACAAGGTGCGCGCCGAAGCCGACCCCGCGAAGCTCGGGCCGCAGGACTGCGTCATCGTCGCGCTCAAGGCGCACAGCCTACCCGAGGCGGCGCGCGCGGTGCCGGCGCTCGCCGGGCCCGACACCACCGTCGTCACGGCGATGAACGGCGTGCCCTGGTGGTTCTTCGACCGGCTGCGCTTCGGCGAGGGCAAGCTGCGCCTGGACAGCCTCGACCCCGACGGCGCGCTCGCGCGCGCCATGCCGACCGAGCGCATCGTCGGCTGCGTGATCCATTTCGCGGCCTCGACGCCGGAGCCCGGCCTGGTCAGCCACAACATGGGCAACAAGCTCATCCTCGGCGAGCCCGGCGGCCGCAACTCCGCCCGCACCCAGGCGATCGCCGGCGCGCTTGCCGCGGCCGGTTTCGATTGCGTGCAGAGCGATTTCATCGAGAAGGATTTCTGGGTCAAGCTCCTCGGCAACGTCAGCTTCAACCCGGTTTCGGCGCTCACCCTCGCCACCGCCGACAAGCTGATCGCCGACGCCGAGATCAAGGACTACATGGTGACCATCATGCGCGAGGTGCTGGCGATCGGGCGCGCGGTGGGCGTCGACGCCGACATCGACCCGGAGGCGCGTATCGACATGGCGCGTCATCTCGGGCGCTTCAAGACCTCGATGCTGCAGGATATGGAAGCGGGCAAGCCGCTCGAGATCGACGGCCTGCTGACCGGCACGCTGGAAGTGGCGCAGAAGGCGGGCATCGCCGCCCCGTTCACGCACAGCCTCTGCGGCCTCATCCGCCTGCGCGCCCAGGCGACCGGGCAGTATCGATGAGGGCGCTCCTTCTCGCGCTCCTGGCGGCGCTGCCGCTCGCGGCCGCCGCCAGCTACGACGGCCCGGCGCTCGGCGCCTGCCGCGCAAACGGCGAGCGCGCGCTGAAGCGGGACGGCGCCGACGTCAAGGCGCTCGCATTCGACAACGACCGGCACCTGTATTTCGAGCGCAAGGCGCGCAAGCTCGGCAGCCAGCCGATCGGCGCCACGCTCTCGGGCCACGGGGCGATCGTGCGCGCGGCCGGCCCCGCGGTGGAGATCGTGTTCCTTTGCCTGCTGGCGAGCGAGGGGCGCGCGCTCTGGTTCCACTGGCTGCCGCGGCGCGACGCGCCGGCGCTTGCCCAGTGCCGCCGCAGCACGGGCGCCGGCGTCTGCCTGGAGGCGCTGCTCGAGCTCGCGGAGCGGGATCTGCTGGAGGTATCCGCGCTGCGCTTCCAGGAATCGCTGGAAGCCGACGCCAGGGCCGGAAACGATGCCGCCTCGACGGCCTACCGCAGCTCGGCGGCCGCCTGGCGCACCTATCGGGACCTGGAATGCGCACGGCGCGGCGCCGCCGGCAGCGACGCCTGGCGCGCGTGCCGGATCGACCTTACGCGCTGGCGCTATCTGGATCTCAACTAGCCGTTCTGCGACGGTCCCGCCCGCGGGCGTCTCATGAAGTGATTGCCAGAAACAGCTGCCGGGGATGGTGCCGTCTCTGGATCTCGCGACCCGCTTGCCACGCGCGGCGGCAATAGTCCTCGTAGCTCGCCATGAGCTTTCTCACGGCGTCGAGCAGGACATCGGGCGTGGGTTCCTCGACCACCAGCCCCGCGCCGAACTCTTCGACGACGCGAGCCATCCAGGTCCCGGACAGCGCCACGACCGGGCAACCGTGACTCAGGGCGTCCAGCGTAATGCCGCTGATCCTGTCGGCAAAGTCGCTGCGGGAATACAGCTGCAGGCAGATCGCCCCGCCGAAGAGCGTATCGTAGTCGGCGGGGCTCAACGTGCTGTCGTATCGCTTGAGGAACGGGTAACGGATGGCGTCCAGGCGCGCGCGGCTTGCCACGATCGCCGGGTCCGCCTTCTCGTAGTGCTGAGCGGAGACCTGCAGGCTGATCGGAATGTCGAGTCGAGCCTCGGACAACAGCTCCACGAAATTCACCACCTCCGCAAAGCCTTTGTCGGGCCGCGCAGCGCCGGCAAAGAGGACGTGGCGAAAAACCGGCGCGTCGCTCCGCATCGGCTTCGTCGCTGCCGGCGTGACGGGATAAGGCACGAGCTGCGTATGCCTGAATCCCGCGGCCTGGAACACGGCGCAGACCGACTCGGTCGGCGCGAGAATGCCGATCTCCGGCTG
>DATHYT010000100.1:0-43159 GCA_035459025.1 Burkholderiales bacterium
AATTCCTCGCCTCCCCACCGTACTTCTTGGCCAAAATGTGCGTCATCGCCGCCGTCAGCGTCGTCTTGCCGTGATCCACGTGCCCAATCGTCCCCACGTTCACGTGAGGCTTCGTACGCTCGAATTTGCCTTTTGCCATGACCTTCTTTCGTGTCCGTTCAGTCTCTACGCGCTGCCGTTGTCCATGGTGCCCATGATGCGGATTGAACGCATGACCTCTCCCTTACCAAGGGAGTGCTCTACCACTGAGCTACATGGGCCGTTATGCTCTGCTGGAGCGGGTGAAGGGAATCGAACCCTCGTCATAAGCTTGGAAGGCTTCTGCTCTGCCATTGAGCTACACCCGCCTCGTTCACCTCGACCCACGCCATGTGCCGCCTCACCGCCGGGACCGCCCGGATGCTGGTGGAGGGGGTTGGATTCGAACCAACGTAGGCGCAAGGCCAACAGATTTACAGTCTGCCCCCTTTAGCCGCTCGGGCACCCCTCCGGCGGAACCCGAAATTATGTGAGAAATCCTTTGCTTAGTCAAGGAATCGCGGGCGAAACTGCGCTGGCGCAGTTGCGAGGGCCGCGGCGTTGCGCTACGGCTTCAGCTCGCGAGCGCCATCAAGGACTTAGGCGGTTCTCAGGTGCCGTATCGGACGGCGCCCGCGAGGGCGCGCAAGGCCGCCAGTGCGCTGTAGCAGGCGAGCCAAGCGGTCTTCGGGTTGTCGGGCGAGGGCACGTTCTCCAGCACCACCGTGAACCGCCCGCTCTTCCCGGCGACCCGGATCGTGTGCGTGTTGTGCGTCAGCGTGGGATCGGCGACGACCTCGAGCTCGGTGCGGTCGAAACCGATGCCGGCAAGCGAGAGCACCGCCGCAATGTTTACGTTCTGCGGAAAGTGCGGCACGCCAGCGCGCGCCGCGCCCTTGAACAGCGTGCGCGGCTGCGTTACGCGATCGAGATCGATGCCGAGCGCCTCCACGAACGGAATCCCTTGCCACGCCCTGGGCGGCTTGGCCACCCGGATGCTGACTTCGTCCACTCCGGCAACGCACGCTGCTTTCAGCGCGTCGAGTCCGCCGATGCCGCCCGAGGGCACGTAGAGTTGGCCACCGCCTCGACGGGCCGCATCCTCCGCCGCGTCGCGCAACCGGTCATCCGCCAGCGCGCCCGCCGAGAGCACCACCACGCCGACCCCCGCCTCGAGGAACGGCACCAGATTCTCGCGCACGGCGTCGTGGGACGCCGCCTCGACGACGACTTGAGGTTGCAATGCGAGCAGCGCTTTCCCGCCGACGACGTACGGCAGGGCGTACTCCCTCGCCAGCGCGACGCCGCGCGAGGCGGAGGTGCGACCGCCAATGCCGACGACCTGCATGCCGGGCAGGTCGCCGCAGCGCAAGTGCTGGAGAACGAGGCGGGCGATGGTGCCGGCGCCCAGCAAGGCGATTCGCATGGCCGCGCGATTCTGCCACAGTGCTTGGGGTTACCGGGTACTGGCAGTATTATTCCGCCCGAAGGGAGCGCGCGATGCGGATATCTATTCTCGAGGATGATCCAGATCAGTTGGCGTTGCTCAAGCGCTGGCTGGCCGATGACGGTCACGACGTGCATGGCTATCTGAGTGGCCGCGATGCCATGAAGCATGCCGGTCGGGAAAGCTTCGATTTGTTCGTCATCGACTGGCAGGTGCCCGATGTATCGGGCGTCGACGTCTTGATGTGGCTGCGCACGAACGTGTCGAAGCAGGTTCCGGTGCTGTTCGTGACCGTACGCGATGCCGAGCAGGATATCGTGTTCGCGCTCGAGAACGGGGCCGACGATTACATGATCAAGCCGGTGCGCCGCCAGGAGACGATTGCGCGCGTGCACGCGCTGCTGCGCCGCGCGTACCCGCGGGTGGAGGAGAAGCTCCTGTCCTTCCCGCCGTTCGAGATCGATACAGCAAAGAGCGAGGTGCGCCGCAACGGGGAACGCATCGAGCTCACGCCGAAGGAGTACGAGCTGACCGTGGTCCTGTTCCGCAATCTGGGGCGACTGCTGTCGCGCGGCCACCTGCAGGAGGCGGTGTGGGGCCGTAGCGGCGACCTCATCACGCGCACGGTAGATACGCACGTGAGTCAGGTGCGCAAGAAGCTCGACTTGCGGGCCGAGACCGGATTCCGGGTGGTGCCGATCTACAACTACGGCTATCGCCTCGAGCAGGTCGGCGAAGGCAATTCCAGCGTCGCTTGAGCTACTTCAGCTGTCTAGCGCGCTGATCCGCGTACGCGCGTACGTCGCCCGTCAGGGTTCCCGAGGCCACGCCACGGCGGTAGGCCTCCGCCGCCTCGGGCAAATGCCCCTGTGCCTCCAGCGAGATCGCCAAGCCGACCCACGCGGCGCCACTCTGCGGGGCGGAGGCCAAGGCAAGTCGGTAGGCATCGGCCGCCGCACCGTGCCGCCGCAGCTGCTGCAGCACTGCCCCGTGCAGCGCGTGAAAGTCGGGGTTGCCACGGCCGGCCACCGCCGCCTGTTCCAAGACCGACAGCGCCGCCGAAAAGTCGCCGCGATCGACATGGATGCGCGCCAGGGCAACGGCGAACGGCGCATAACCTGAATTGAACGCCAGCCCTTCCTGCAGGTGGCGCCGAGCGTCATCGATGCGGCCTTGCTCGATATGGAGCGCGACCAGCGTCTGGCGTGCCGCCTGATGCGCAGCATCCGCATCCAGGGCCGCGAGCAAGGCGTCCTCAGCGTCGGCGACCCGTGCGCGCTCCAGCATCTGCGCCGCACGGCGAAAATGATTCTCTGCGCGGTCGGCCGGCGAACGATCCCGTTCGCGCTTTTCGATGTGCGCCGGCGCTACGCGCGCGGGCTCGGCACGCGGCTTCGGTGCGGCTGCAACGCGCGGCGTCTGCTTTTCCGAAGGAGTCGGGGCCGCTGGCCTCTGCGGGCGCGGCGCCAGCGGCGTATCGATGGTGAGCGCAAGGCGCAGCATTTCGATAGGCGCGGCAAGCTTTTCCGGTGCCGGCTTGGCTGCAACTGCCTCGAGCGGAACCGGCTGCGCGTCGGCGGCAGGAGCTGCCGCGAGCACCATCACGGCCGCGGTGTCTTGCGGAGCCGGTGCCGAAACTGTGCGCTGGCGACTGACGTCCTCGGCGCGCGCGGCAAGCTCGGTCGCGATGGGGCGCGGCTGCAGCTGATACACCACCCACAATGTCCACGCGGCCGCCACCAGCATGAGTCCCGCCACGATGCGCCAGAACCACTCGCCGGAACCGTCCGCGCCACGCACCGCGCGCACCTCGGGGTGCAGAGATTGCCCGGGCGGCGCCGATCGCGCGTGACGGCGATCGAGGTCCTGCAACATTTTGTTGATAATGCTCATCGGCTGCTTTTAGTCCGCGGCGCGGCTGGTGCGCAGCAGCCACCACCAGGCGCTGACCGGGCCGGCCGAGGGAGTATCGACCGCCGCGGCATGCACGTGACGGCGGGACGCACAGCGCCCGCCTTCGCCGAACACCAGCAATAGCGCCTTATGGGCGAGGATGTTGACGAGCCTCGGCACGCCGCGGCTTGCCCGGTGCAGCGCCCGCAGCGCGCCCGCATCGAATAGCGGCCCGCCCACGAGCCCGGCAATCGCCAGGCGGTGTTCGATGTAGGCGCCAATCTCGTCCCGGTGCAGCCCGCGCAGCGCGTACTGGAAGGTGATGCGCTGCCGCAGCTGGCGGATCGACTCGGAAGCGAGCTTGCGGTCAAGCTCGGGCTGGCCGAACAGCACCACCTGCAGGAGCTTCCGCTTCTCGGTTTCCAGGTTGGTGAGCAGCCGCAGCGTCTCCAAGGTCTCGAGCGGCATGCCCTGGCTCTCGTCCATGCACAGGACCACGCGTCGCGCGTGGCGCGCGTGATCGAGCAGCACCCGCGTGATGCCGCGAAGCAGATGGTGCTGATCCACGTCGGGCTCCACCGGCACCGCGAGTTCTTCCGCGATCGCCAGCACCAGCGCACGCGGCTCCAGGTTCGGGTTGGGGATGTACGCGCTCGCCCAGTTGCTGTCCAGCGAGCCCAGGAACTTCCGGCACAGCAGCGTCTTGCCGGTGCCGACCTCGCCCGTGATCTTGATGAACCCCTCGCCATTGCCGAGCGCGATCAGCAGCGTATTGAGCGCCTCCTGCGTACTGCGGCATGCGTAGAAGAAGCTGGTGTCGGGGGTGATCCCAAAAGGCGCTTCGCGCAGGCCGAAATGGCGGAAGTAGTTCATCGCGAGCCGGCCTCCTGGGGCGGACGCCGCGGAATGAAACGCTCAAGGCGCTCGCGAGTCTCGCGCAGGTCCTGGCCCCAGCTGGCGTCGTTCTGGATGACGGTCGGCTTGAGCAGGATCACGATCTCGCGCTTGCGCGCCTGGCGATCGGAATTACGCAGAAGCACATTGGAATCGGCGACCCCCGGGATGCCAGTGCGGCCATCGCGAACGTCCACGCTCATCAAGCCGCCGATGGCAACGATGTTGCCGTCGGTGACGCGGACTACGGTGTCGGATTCGTTCACCGCCGACTTGGCGAGGGGCAGCGTAATCGAAGGGATGGTGCCTCCCAGGTCCACGACGCGCCGGGACTCGGTGACCTCGCTGATCGATGGATGGATATGCAGCGTGATGTTGTTGAACTGGTCGATCTGCGGCGTGACGTCGAGCATGATGCCGGAGAAGAACGGCGCGACGGTCACGGTCGGGGTCTGCTGTGTGGTCGTCCCCGTGGTCGTGGTCACGGTGGCGACGTTGGTGACGAAAAACTCGTCGGTACCGACCTTGAGCACCGCTTTCTGATTGTTGAGGGTGGCGATGCGCGGGCTGGAGAGCACCTGCGTCGTGCCCTGCGAGTCGAGGAATTGGAGCAGCGCCGCGAAGTTGGAAGTCTGGAACGCCAGGCCGAAGACCGCGCCTCCGTTTCCTGCCAACGTGGCCGCGGAGGCAAGCGTACCTGCTGCGGGGTTGACCGTAATGCCCTGGCTGCTCAGCGTCGCGGAACTGATATTGGACCCGAGTGTCGTGTTGTTGCCGATCTGACCAATCGCGCCGCGCGGGCTATCGTGCGTGCGGAACAATCCCCAATTGATGCCTGACTGAAAGCCCTCGGCAAGCGTGACCTCGATAACCTTGGCCTCGAGCATGACCTGCCGCTCGACCACCAAGCGGGTCTCGCGCAGATAGCTTTCCACGGAGCGCAGTTCGGTCGGAAAGGCGCGGACCAGAACGACCCCCGATTGAGGCGTTACGACGACGCTGCGCCCGTCGCCTGTTCCGACAATCGCCGTCAGTGCAGTGCGCAAGTCCCCCCAGAAGTCGTTGAATATGCTTGTCGTCACGCGCGTGCTGTCCATTGCGCGCCCCGAGCCCGTGCTCGGGACCGGCGATGCCGTCGAGGCAGGCGTGGGCGGGCCGGAGGGCGCCGACGAGTCCGCGAGCGAGCCCGACTGCACCCGCAGGTCGCTGGTACCGCGGCGCTGGCCGAGAAGATAGTTCACCCGGTAGATCTTGGTCTGCAGCCCCGCGGCCTGCACAAAGATGCGGTTGCCTTCGATGCGGTAGTCGTGCCCGTACAGCTCACGCAGCGAATCGAGCGCTTCGCGCACGGTGACGTCCTTCAGGTTGACTGTAATCAGGCCTGTGATGCCCGGGTTGAGGAGCATCGAGTAACGCGTTCCGGAGGCAATCGCCATGAACACCTGGGCGGCCGGCGCGTTGCTGACCGACAGATCGAATCTTGAATCGATCGGTCGTCCTTCCACGCTGGGCATTTCCATGCGCAGGGGCGGCAGCAGCGCCTGTTGCGGCAATCGTGTCTCCTGCGGTCCGGGACTGGCGATCGCCTTGTCGACCTCGCCAGTAATCGCCGGATCCACGCTGGTCGGTCGGGGCGGGGGCGTCGCGCAGGCGGCCATCAGCAGCACACCGAGGCAAACCATGGAGTACTTCATCTGGAATTTCCTTTGAGCAATTGCGTCTCGGCGTCAGCGCGCCGCTCGCGCTTGACTACGCCGGGAATGAGATGCAACGTTTCCCTGCGGTCGGCGTACCGCAGCATCACGGCGCCTTCGGATATCGCAACTACCGTGGCGCCGCCAAACTTCTCACCCAGGCCTACGGTGCTGCCGCTTATGACGGCGATGCGCCGCGTCGGCGAGATCAAGACGGATTGAAGCTGAGGCCCGACCGGCGCCGCGGATTCGACTGCGCCTGACCCTCCCGTCCACGTGGGCGGGCGGGTCGGATCCACAAGCGCCGCACGCTGCGCCAGCGCACTAGAGGCCATGCAAATCAGCGAAAGGAGCAACACGCGGTTCATACCACCAGCCACGCTTGATCGAAGCTCAGCGTGTACACGGTGAGCTTAAGGGTCGCCACCGGATACTCGGAAACCGACATCTCTGCGCGGCCCCAATACAGCTGAGTCGGCAAACTCTCCAGAGCCGCCAGGTACGCGTACAGGTCCAGGTAGCTTCCGGCGAGCGTCAGCTCGACGCCATGGCGGAACACGCGCCGGCCTGCCTGCCCCTGGGTTGCAGCCAACTCCGTCACCGGCAGCGACTTGAGATCGATCAAGCGCAGTCGCTTGTCGCGCTGGAGCATCTCTTCCAGGACGCCCCGCATGCGCTGCGGCGTGGTGAAGCGGCGCTGCTCCTCCGCGATCTGCCCCTCGAGCGCCGCGATCTCCGCGCGCAGCACGGCGACGCGCTCGCGGCTGCGTGCATCGGGATCGCCATCGCGGGCGCGCGCGAGGCGCTGCACTTCACCCTGGATAGTGCGCAGCTCGCGCTCGTTCTGCGAGATCTGCGCGCTCAAGCGACGCTGCGAGTCCTGCAGGGGTTTGATGAGGGCCCCGTTGATGACCAGCACGAGGATCAGGGCTGCCGCAAGGAACACAAGCACGCGCTCACGCAGCGTGGCGTTGTCGATGCGCTCGGCGTACCGCTTCAACAGAGCGCTCACTACCGCGCCCCCTTGGTCGCCGGCCCGCCCGCATCCACCAGCCGTATTGGGGCGGAAAGATCGAACTCGACAAACCGCAGCGGACCGCCCGGCGCACTGCCGCCACGCGAGGGCGATTCATCCCGGGCGACCAGCTTCAACTCGGTCACCAGCCGTCCGCGCATCACATCGTCCCGATTCAGCGATTTCAGGTACTCGGGCAGCAGATCGGGATGCAATGCTCTGCCGTGGATGTTGAGGACGTTGCCGTTGTCGCCGACGCTGAATCCGGTCAGCCATACCCCGCGCATGGGGTGCCGGGCGAAAGCGGCGAAGAAACGCGAGAACCCGTCCGTATTTCCGAGCCCCCCGCCCTGCATGACGTCGAGCACGCCGCGCTGCGCCCTCAAGCTGGCCTCGAGTCGCGCCACTTCCGCCTCGAGCAGCTTGCTGCGTCCTTGCCCGCTCAACGCGACGAACTGCTCGCGCTGCGCCGCAAGCTGAGCGCCGTACCCCGCGGCCAGCCGCTTGAGGTCCACCGACTGCCATAGCGCATAGGCGTAGAGGACGACAAGACCGAGCACGATCAGACCCAGGCTCTGCAGCATGGTGCGCGCGGAGAAGTACTTCTCCTTGCGCATGAACAGCGGGTTGAAAAGGTTGATCTGCTGACTCATACGGGCCCTACAACTCCTTCGACTCGTGCCGCAGCGCGGCGCCGATCAAATGGAAGAAACGCCACTCCTCCTTCGGCTCGAGCTCCGCGCGAGCGCCGAAATCGATCGCCGCGGAAAGGCGCACGCGCTCGACGGGAACGTCAAGGTTGCCAGCCAGGTACTCCAGCAGACCCGTTTCCTCCGGATCGGGCGCGAGCATCAGCTTCGCCACGGGAACGTATGCGAACTGGCGATCGAAATGATCGAAGGTACGCTGCAGTTCCAGCAGCACGCGTTGAAACAGCTCCTCGCGGGCAGCCCCAGACGACGATGCCATTTCCTGCATTCCCACGTCGAGGCGCCGTGCCAGCATCAACTCGCGTCGGAAATTGATCGTCAGCAATCCTTCGCCCTGGCCGATGTAGAGCATGGCGAGCCCGCGATATTCATCCTCGAACAGCGCGGCGAGATTGCGCTGCGAAGTCTCGGGGATCTCGATCACCGACAGCGGAATGCGAGCGCTCTCGAAGCGGCCGATGCACGCCTGGATCAGGTCGTTTCGGGCCGCGACCGCATACATCGACTGCGCACGCCCGCCGGCGGCGGGGTTGGGGGGCACCGCAAGCACGTCGACCGTTGCATCGTTCACGTGATAGTCGAGCAGATCCTTGATGCGCCAGCGGATCGCGGTCTTCAACTCAGCCTGCGGCACATTCGGCGCCTCCACCAGCAGCATCTGGTACTCGCCGGGCACAAGCAACGTGGAACACTGGTATCGGCCGAGGCCATGTTCGCGAGCGGCGTTCTGCGCGGCATCGAATTCGCCCTCGAACACCCGGGTGCCGCAAACATCCACGGTCGCTGTGCCGCCCAGGGCCACGTTTCCGTGCACGAAACGCAATTCCCCGGGTTGAAGGCTCACGGCAAGCCACCCGGGTTCGCGCGTGGTGCGGGAAAACGGCCACTTCATTCGGATGTTGCCCCCAAATCCATGATTTAACTTGAAATTAAATCAATAACCAATTGTTGTCAATGGGATTTCCGTAAGAAGCGGATATTGCCATTCCTCCGGTTTTTCCGCTTTCACCTTGCCAGGGTCAACTGCAGTTGCCGCTCGACGTAGACCGCGCCGGCACCGCTGGCGCAGGGGGTGGCGTTACAACCCGTGGAAACGATGCGGTAAGTGGTCACAGGGGTCCCGCCTTCGTTCTCGGCTCCAAAGGACGTGCAGGTAACCTCGGCGTAGAAGCCCGCAAGATTCGCGGCCAGGGCGATGGTGGTCGTGCCTGCCGGGCACGTGGCGTTGCGCAACACCCGGTATGCGCCCCATTCGAGCCCCGCGCGTGCCGATTGGTAGGCCCGGGCACCCTGCTCGTCCATGAGGCCCGACTCAACCTGCACGTTCGACACCGTGAGCAGGTAGGCGCCAATCGCCGACAGCGACACGATGAGGAACAAGGCAAGAACCAGGGCAAAACCACGGCTGCGGCGCAGGAAAGATTTCATGGCGCGTTGTTCACGTGGACCGCGTGATACAGGGCCACGGTTTCCGGAGTTCCGCCGAACAGCTGCCGTTGCAGCGTCAGGCGAAGCGTAAGCAGACCGAGTTGCGCCGACACGTTCGGCGCGTACTCGAACACGCAGCCCGTCACGTGCTCGGCCACGAGCGCCGGGGTCCCGCCAAACGAGGTCGGCTGGGCCGCCGCCAGCGCGTACGCGCTATGGCGGTAGATCCTGCCGGCTGCGAGGTCGCACTCGTAAGTCACCGGGCCGGAAATGACGAAGAAGCGCTTGCCCGGCGAATCGTGCAGCGCGCGGACGAATGTCGTAGGCGCAAATGCAACGCGGTCTCTCGCGCCTTCGGAGGTGTCGACCGCGGTGATCGGGACGCGATTCAGAGTCCCCGCGGTCTGGTAGGCATTCTGATCCGGAAAGCCGTAGTTGTTGAGCACCAGCTGATCGCCGGCGACAAAGGCACCTGGCAGCTTGCCGAGCGTCTTGAAGCACTGATCTCCGCCAGGCAGGTCGAAAGAAAGCTGGTCGTTGTCGGGTGCGGGGAGCGCGGCATCGTCGGCGGGGCAGTTCGTGCCCCCGGCGGGTCCGCCGCCGTCCGCGCGGTAGCGGCCGGCCGTCCGTACCGCGATGAACTCCACGAACCTGGAGGTGCCCGCGCTTGCGAGGCGCACGCTGTTGGGCAATGCAAGCTTCACATCGCGCCCCATGCGCTGTAACGCGTTGTTCGCAATGTCGGTCAGCTCAGCGCGTGCCGCAATGTCGGTTCCCTGGCGCAGGGGCGTCAAGAAGAAACTGACAGCAGCGACGATGATGCCGACGATGACGATCACCGCCACCAGCTCGATCAGTGTGACGCCGCGTTCAGGGCGAATTGGGCGCATAGCGAAGGCGGTAGCCCTGCAAGACAACTTGAGTATTGGCGGGCCCCGTCACCGTGATGGTGATACGCAGCGCCTCGTCGGCGGGAATTGCGGCCGGGAAGTCGCCGCCCGCAGCGACGATTCTCACTTGGGCTGAATAGCCTGTGAGAACCGTCGCGCCAGTAATGTCCTGAATGCTGCCCAACATGTCCGGCGGCCCAGCGTAATCACTGACATTGTCGAAAAACGTCGGGCCGTACCGCGTTTCCCCGCCCTCGACACCAATGCCCTCCGGCGTCGCGCAATCTCCTACGCCTGTCGCCGTAAACACTGCGGGATCGTCCGGATCGCAGAATGTGAAAGGGCGCAGCTGGATTTCCTCCATGAGCGAACTAGCGATCGCCACCGCCTGCTTGCGCACCAGCGGATCGACGCTCGACAGCGTGAGCCGGTTGTAAAGCACCGCGAGCCCCGCGATGCCGATGCCGAGTACGACGATGAAGATCACCACCTCGATCAGCGACAGGCCGTGTTGGCGGCTACTGAACATAGCCCGTTTCCGCGTTCACAATGATGGTCTGACCACCGACATTGATCGTCGCTGCCGAGCTCGGCTGGCCCAGGCCGTTGAACGACAGCGGGCTGACGGAGATGGTCAGCGCGACGCCCGCCGGCGCGTCGAGCAGGACAGGGCTGCCCGTCGCCAGATCGGTCACCCGCGTGCCACAAGGATCGGCGTAACACAGGGCGAGCCTCGGGCCCGCCTCGACCACGACGAACACCGGCCGGCGTTGCGCCACGGCGGTGCGTTGAGCGTAGCGCACGCCGCTCCGCACCTGTTCGTAGTACCAGGCCGCGTCGATGTCGCGAATGTTGAACTGCGGAATGACGAGGGCCGCAAGTATCGCCGCGATCACGATGACGATCGCCAACTCGGTCAACGTGAATCCCTTCATGCGCGATAGCGTCATCTGGCGCTTTCCAGCAGTGCGCGTTCGCCACGCACGGCCGCATTGA
This sequence comes from Burkholderiales bacterium, assembly GCA_035459025.1. Lineage (GTDB taxonomy): Bacteria > Pseudomonadota > Gammaproteobacteria > Burkholderiales > SG8-39 > JAABQT01. The sequence continues at coordinate 10,986 of DATHYT010000100.1, forward strand.
GCGGCGCGAGCGCTTCGGCTCTCGCCAGCCAGGTTTCGAACGCAGCGCGATCAGCCGGCGCATCCAGGCGTGGGCCGTGCTGGCGGTGCACGGAGATCACCCCGAGAAGATTCCTCACCTCCAGCGGATTGGCGGCCAGCCCCGCCGCATAGGCATCGGCCGCCAGACGCGCGGCTTCGGGGTTGCCGCCCCGCGCGGCCTGCATCTCCCAGAACTGTCCCGCGTACCAGTGGTAACGCCAGTCGCGCGGCTCGAGGCGCTGGGCCGCGCCGATCCAGAACGCGGTGCTTTGTGCATCTCCAGCCAAGGACATGCGTAGGCCCTGCTTTGCGGCCATTTCCGCGGCGACCGGGCGAAGCACTACCACCGCGGCGATCGTCAAAGCGGCTGCGCGCGCGGGGCGATACCACGACCTTGCGCGCCAAGAACGTGGAATGGCAATCGCATTCGGGCTCAGCCGACGGTCGAGCGCCCCGAGCAACGCCCCGTAGAGAAGCAGGCACGCTGGAATATAGAACGGGAAGTCCACCAGTGCATGCGTAGACATACCCGCAAGTGCCGCGGCCGCAGCCACAACGACGGCTCTTCGCTCGAGCGGCAGCTCGGGAAGACGGCGATAGGCTTGCACGGGCGGCAGGACCGACAATCCAAGGAAGGCGAGCAAGCCAATGGGGCCCAACTCAAGCAAGGTCTGCAGGTAATCGTTATGTACGAAAGCGGTCTCGCTGGATTCTCCATAGCTGGGCACTTGCGCACGATTCTGCTCGAGAACATAGCTGAACGTCAGGTAACCCGATCCCGAGAGCGGTTGCTCGTGCCGGGCTTTCCAAGCAAGCGCGAACAGCTCCAGGCGCGAAATTGAGGATTCGGCGCGTACTTCGATGCCGGATGCCGGCGCGTCCGTCGCTGGCGTGACCCGAATCGCGAATGCGCCCGCCCAGCCGATAGCGAGCGCCAGCAGCACCGCCGCAACGCCGCGACGCTGCAGAAGCCCGGCACGCATACCCAGGATCAGTGCCGACGCTGCGCCGACCACCAGAGCCAGCATTGCGCCCCGGCTCTCTGCGGCAAAGGCAGCAGCCGCAAGGCACGCCACCGTGAACACCATCGCGATGTCGCGCCGCCCCATTGCGACGACCGACAGGAGTGGGAGGAGGATCAATCCGAGGACGGCAGCGTAGGTGGCCGGCGTTTCAAAGAACGCGCTGGCGCGTGCGGCGCCAAGCACGCCGACCTGCGCGAGCCCCCAGCCACCGATGAAAACACCAAAGGCGGTAGTCATGTGCGCGATCGCCTGTTCGTCCTGATCGGAGCACCCGCGCAGTACGACATAGGACAAGACCAGCAGCAGCGGGTGGAACAGGCCCGCGGCCGTATAAGCTGGAGCCGTCGCGAACGTACTCAGCAACGCCATTGCCGCATACGCCGCCACAGCGAACGCCAGCCAGGATTGGCCCCACTCCGATCTTTCGGCCTTCCACGCCGCAGCCGCCAGCATGACGGCCGACGCTGACCAGTAAACAATATCCCCGAAATAGGAACCGGCGCTCGCGAAAGCGAGCGCTAAAAAGAAAAGGGGGGCCGGTAGCCCCCCTTCATATCTTCGAATTGGCGTTGCCCTGGCAGGCTGGCTTTGGGTCAACTCAACTCAAAGCGGCGCGGGTTTACTAAGGAGTGCAGATCCCTGGAGTGGGCACGGTGCAGGTTGCAAACTGAGTTCCACCGTTGGCAGTAGCGGTAAACGTGCAGCCGGTATTGGTAATCGTGACACCAGTTGAAGAAGCGTTCACGCCGTTGGCAATGCTCGCAGCTGGAACCGCGGTACGCGTCGAGGCGTAAAAAATGACGGCCTGCGACTGCACCGCGCCGCAACCGGCATCGGCGACCGCCTGGCGCGCACTGCTGGAAATGTCTACGAATTGGGGAACAGCGACGGCCGCCAGTATGCCGAGAATCACGATCACTACCACGAGCTCGATCAGGGTAAAGCCCGCTTGTAATGCCTTGCGCATGATGTTTCTTCCTCTAATGTTCTTCAGTTCGGTCGGACCGGAACCCGGTGCCCAGGTGCCCGCCCCCCTTTTATCTATGACTCCCATGCTACCGGCGGCTTTGTAAGCCTTCAAGACGATTTTGTCAATATGAGTCAATTGGTTCCCGAATATTACTAAGAAAGCAAGTGAGATTCCTCACGGTGCCGGCTCCCAGCGGACAGACCCGACAGGCTTCAGCGACACCACCGTGAACCCGGTGTCCGGTGCCCGGAACACCTGCAGCCTGAAACGCAGATGCGACGCCGGCTGTTCCTCCAGTCCCACCAGGTAGCGCTTGAGGCGTGGAAGGTAGACAAGCTCGTTGCGCAGGCGATCAAAGAGCCAGCTTCCGCCCTGCGCTTCGGACGGCAAGCCCACGAACTCCCCCAGATAGTTCGTCGATCGCATGGCCGCGGACACAAATGGGCTTCGCTTCGGCAGCGCCTCGATCGCCTCCTGCTCACCCCGCAGGCTGAGATACGCCACGCGCGCATATAGCGCCGATTGCAGGCGGCTAATCGTCGCCTCCATGGCAGATTTTTCGGCGACTTCCGCGTAAGTGAGCAGTCGCTCCAGAAGTACCGTCGCAAGTATCCCGACGATGATCAAGTACAGCCCGGACTGCAGGTAATTGCGCTGCCGGCTGGCGGGGATCACTTCTGCAGCAGCACGTTGCCGAGGCCCCAGATCGGCAGGAACACGCCCAGCGCCAGGATCAGAACCATCACGCCCAGCGCTATGGTGAGGATGGGCTCGATGTTCGCCGCAAGATTCTTGATCTCGTAATCGACCTCGCGCTCGTACATGTCGGCGACCTCGTCCATCAGATCGTCGAGTTCGCCGGTCTCTTCGCCGACCGAGATCATCTCCAGGACGACGGGCGTGAAGATGCCGCTTGCCGTCGCCGTGCGCAGCACGCTCTCACCCCGCTCAACCCCATCCCGCATCTGGCCGATCCGAAGCGCCATGTGGGCGTTGTTTACCACCTCTCCTACCACCGACATCGCCTGCACGATCGGCACCCCGGCGCGCACTGCGAGCGACATGCCCCGGGCAAAGCGCGCGAGCGTCGCGCGCAGAATGATGGTGCCCGCGAGCGGCAGCCTGAGCTTCCAGCGATCCCACTGATGGCGCCCCTGCTCCGTGCCGACGTAGATCTGCGCGCCGAAGATGGCGGCGACCAGCGCGCCCAGCATCGCAGGCCAATACGCGAGGAAGAAATTGGAAGTGCCGATCAGCAGCTGCGTCAGAAGCGGCAGCGGCACCTTCTGCGCCGCGAAGATCTTGGCGAACGCCGGGATGACGAAGAAGTTCACCACCGCCACCGCCACCGCGATCACGACCAGCACGATGATCGGGTAGCGGACCGCCGACTTGATGCGGTCGCGGATTTCCTTGTCGAACTCCATGTAGCCGAACATGCGGTTGAACGACTGCTCGAGCTCGCCGGTCGCCTCGCCAATGCGGATCACGCTGACGTAAAACGGGCTGAACACCTTGGGATGGCCGCGCATCGCCGCCGAGAGCTCGCGGCCGGCATCCAAGCTGGTACGCAAATCGCCGATCATTTCGGCTAGCGATGAATTGCGTGTGGACTGTTGCAGCCCTGTCAGGGCGCGCATGATTGGCACGCCCGCCTTGAGCAGGGCGTACATTTGCCGCGAGAACAGCATGACGTCCACGTCGGTGATCGGCGGCGCGCTGAAGCGCCGCCACCACTCGGGCGCCTCGATGGCGGTGGGCTCGGCGACGGGCTGGATGTCCACCGGGGTGACACCGATAGCCAGGAGCTGGTCGGCCACCGCGCCGGAATCCGGCCCTTCCAGCCTGCCGGTCACGAGGCCACCGCGCGTATCCCGCCCGCGATAGGCGTAGTGCGGCACCCTACTCCTCCACCTGGGTCGCCACCTTCAGCACTTCCGCGACCGTGGTGCGGCCCTTGAGCACCAGCTCGAGCGCCCGGTCGGTGAGCCGCGCGCCCTGCATTTGCGGCCGCGCCACCTCTCCGAACATGTTGGGGTCGCGAGCCACCACGGCACGCGCCAGCTCAGGGGTCATCTCCAGCATCTCGTACACGCCGATGCGACCCGCGAACCCCGTGCCGTTGCAGTGCGAGCAGCCGCGTCCGTGGAAGTACTTGTGGCTGGCGTAGTCCGCGCCGACCTCGGCCGCCAGCCAGCGCGACTCGTTGGCGTCCGGCTGGTACTCGGTGTTGCAGGTTTCGCAGTTCAGGCGCACCAACCGCTGCGCCAGCACCGCATGCACCGAGGTGGCCACCATGTAGGCCGGCGCCCCCATGTCGATCAAGCGGATCGGGGTGCTGACCGAGTCCTTCGTGTGCAAGGTGGAAAACACCAAGTGGCCAGTAAGCGCCGCCCGAAGCGCGATCTGCGCCGTATCCTCGTCGCGGATCTCACCGACCAGAATGATGTCCGGATCCTGGCGCAGCGCCGAGCGCAGCACGCGGGCGAACGTGAGATCGATTTTCTCATTCACCTGCACCTGATTGATCCCTGCGAGGCGGTATTCGACCGGGTCCTCGACGGTGAAGATCTTGCGCTCCGGCGTATTCACCTCGGACACCGCCGAGTACAGCGTGGTGGTCTTGCCGCTGCCCGTCGGCCCGGTGACCAGCACCATGCCGGCGGTCTTCCGGATGATCTCGCGGAAGCGCTGCAGCATCTGCGGCGGCATGCCCAGGCTGTCGAGCGACTGGCGCGTGGCGCGCCGATTCAACAGGCGCAGCACCACCGACTCGCCATACTGCGTCGGCATGGTCGACATGCGCACGTCCACCTTCTGGTCGCGCGCAATGACGTTGAGGCGCCCGTCCTGGGGCAGGCGCTTTTCCGAGATGTCCAGGCCCGCCATCAGCTTCAGGCGCAGTGCCAGTGCCGGCGCGATCTTGGGGTCGGCCTGCGTCTGCGGGTTGAGCGCGCCATCGATGCGAAAGCGGATCTGCAGCGCGGTTTCCTGCGGCTCGATGTGCACGTCGGAGGCGTTCACCTGGATCGCGTCTTCGAACACGCTCTGCAGCAGCTTGACGACGGGCGCGTCCTCGGCGCCCGCGCCAAGCGCGCCGAAGTCGACATAGGAATCGCCGACGTCGCGCTCCAGCTCCTTTGCCAATCCCGAGATCTCCTCGGTGCGGCGGTACACCCGGTCCACCGTCTGCAACAGCGCCGCTTCCCCCACCACCGCCACCTCGAGGTCCTTCTGCAGAATCCGGCCCAGCTCGTCGTAGGCGAACAGATCGGTCGGGTCGGCCATGCCGACGAGCACACTCGCGCGCCGGTCCTCGAGCACGATGGCGCGAAAGCGCCGCGCCTGCGCTTCGGGCAGGCGCCGCACCACATCCTGATTCAGGTTGTAGAACTTGAGATTGACGTACTGGATGTTCAGCTGCCGCGAGATCGCCTCGCAGATCTGCTCGTCGTTGACGAAGCCCTTCTCGACAAGCACGCGCCCGAGCCGGCGGCCGCTCTTTTTCTGCTGCTCGAGCGCGACCCTCAACTGCTCCTGCGAAATCGCCTTCTGTGCGACGAGGACGTCGCCGAGGCGGATCTTTTCCGGGCGTCCCATGGCGGTGCTCCGTACGAGGGCGGCGCGGCGCACATTATCCGCTTTTACGTCCTGCGGCAAACGACTACCATTGCCCGGAGCTGACAAACCCTCAAGCGAGTCCCGGCGCGATGAAAACCTTCGCCTCCCAGGCCGATCTCAAGCCCAAGAAGATCAGCTTCCGGAAGCTTTCGAGAAACGCCTACGCGTTCACCGCAGAAGGCGACCCGAACACTGGTGTGATCGTCGGCGACGACGGCGTGATGGTCATCGATACACAAGCGACGCCGCTGATGGCACGGGAAGTGATCCGCCGTGTGCGCCGCGTCACTCCTAAGCCCATCAAATACGTGGTGCTGACGCATTACCACGCGGTACGCGTGCTCGGCGCCTCGGCCTACCGCGCGCAACAGATCATCGCCAGCCGGCGCACGCTCGGGCTGATCGAGGAGCGCGGCCAGCAGGACATGGCGAGCGAGATCGGGCGCTTTCCGCGCCTTTTCCGTGGCGCCAAGTCCATCCCGGGCCTGACCTGGCCGACACTCGTGTTCGATAGCGCGCTCACCGTGATGATGGGCAGGCTCGAGGTGCGCATCATGCACGTCGGCCCCGGCCATACCGGCGGGGACGCCATCGTGTGGCTGCCGTCGCAGAAGGTGTTGTTCTCGGGGGATCTGGTCGAGTACAACGCCGGCATCTACACGGGTGACGCGCACCTGGAGGCGTGGCCGGCTACTCTGGACAAGCTGCGCGCGCTCAAGCCGCGTGCGCTGGTGCCCGGCCGCGGCCCCGCGCTCACGACCCCAGCGCAGTGCCAGAAGGCCATCGGCTACACCCAGGACTTCGTGCGCGGCCTGTACGCGGCCGCGAAGCGCGGCGCACGCGCTCGCCAGTCGCTCAGGCAGGTGTATCTGGCAACCAAGAAGAAGATGGATCCGGTCTACGGCAGCTTCCCGATCTACGAGCACTGCATGCCGTTCGACGTCTCGCGCGCCTACGACGAGGCGCGCGGCATCAAGCATCCGCGCATCTGGACGGCGCGGCGCGACCGGGAGATGTGGAAGTCGATCGCGTGACCGCAAGGGGCTAGGCGCAGCCCCGCCGCGTAGGAGGAGGGAGGAGAATACCGCGGCGGGGCCTGCCTAACCGGGTTGCGCTAGCTGTGGTGCAGCCTCGCGCTCGTGCAGTCCGCGGCCGTCGCGCGCATGCCACGGCCCAGGAAGGTGACCTTCGCCCACGCGGCGGCAAAGAAGCGGGCAATTCCCCCGCCCAGCACGCGGGCGCGCTCTTCACGCGCGCGGCGCTCGATGTCGCCCCATTCCGAAAACGCGAGTGGCAGCCGGAAGTTGGCCCTCACGTCCTTTTCGATCTGCTCGATTTCATATGCATTCATCATCCGTTCCCTTTTTCGCTGTGGATACTGCGGTGCAGCAAATATAGGGCTTTGCAAAATGGTTTAGAATAGCGGCGGTAGACAAAAGTCTTTTGCGCAAATAGCAAAGATATGCACAACGTAGTTCACGGCATGCTGGTTTTTTCCAAGGTCGTGGCGGCCGGCAGCTTGTCGGCAGCGGCGCGCGAGCTCGGCGTGTCCCCCGCGGTGGTGAGCCGCACCCTTGCCGCGCTCGAGACTCGTCTCGGCGTGCGCCTCGTGAACCGCACCACGCGCAGCTTGCATCTCACGGACGAAGGGGCAAGCTACTACGAGACCTCGCAGCGCATCTTGGCCGAGATCGACGAAGCCGACGCCGCGGTGACCTCGCACCGCGTCGAGCCGCAGGGCGTGCTGCGCGTCGCCCTGCCCGCCTCGTTCGGCCACCAGCACATCGCGCCGCTCGTGCCGCGCTTCGCCGAGCGCTACCCGAAGGTGGAGCTCGCGCTCAGCCTGTCGGACCGCTCGATCAACCTGATCGAAGAGGGATTCGATCTGGCCGTGCGCATCGCGGAGCTGAAGGATTCGTCGCTCGCCGCGCGCAAGCTTGCGCCGAACCGGCGCGTGGTGTGCGCCAGTCCCGCCTACCTGCGCGCGCATGGCGAGCCGAAGACCCCGCAGGACCTCGCCAAGCACAACTGCCTCGTGGCGAGCTGGGAGCACGGCTTCGCTATGACATGGGAGTACAAGAGCCCGACCGGCAAGCGCGGCACGGTGCGCGTCACCGGGCGCTACGCCTGCGACAACTGGGAAGTGCTGCGTGACTGGGCGGTGGCCGGTCTCGGCGTCGCGCTGAAATCGACCTGGGACGTTCGCAGGCAGCTCGAGGAGGGATCACTGGTGCCGTTGCTGTCGGGCTACGATTTCGGCACCGACGTCGGCATCTACGCCATGTATCCGCACCGCCGGCATCTGCCGGCGAAGACGCGCGCGTTCATCGATTTCCTCGCTGAATCCTTCGGGCCCGAACCCTATTGGGACCGGCCCGCGGGCGCCGCGCCGGCGACGCCGCCGGCACCGCGAATCAAGTCGCGCGCCGCTGTCTAAGGCTATGGTAGAACCACAGTAGCCATGGAGGCCTATCGATGAACGCGCCGGTCGATGCCCGCAAGCTCGCCAAGGTTTCTCTCGACGACAAGTACACGCTCGGGAACGGGCGCGTGTTCCTCACCGGCACGCAGGCGCTCATCCGGCTGCTCATGCTGCAGCGCGAGCGCGACCAGCGCGCCGGCCTGAATACCGCCGGCTTCGTGTCGGGATACCGCGGTTCGCCGCTGGGCGGGCTCGATCAGTCGCTGTGGCGCGCGCAGAAGCACCTCGAAGATCATCACATCAGGTTCCAGCCAGGCGTCAACGAGGACCTCGCCGCGACGGCGCTGTGGGGCACGCAGCAGGTGGGCATGTTCCCCGGCGCCAAGTACGACGGCGTGTTCGGCATGTGGTACGGCAAGGGCCCCGGCGTGGATCGCTGCGGCGACGTATTCAAGCACGCCAACTCGGCCGGCACGTCGAAGCACGGTGGCGTGCTCGTGCTCGCGGGCGACGACCATGCCGCGAAGTCCTCGACGCTCGCGCACCAGAGCGAGCACATCCTGAAAGCCTGCTGCATCCCGGTCCTCAATCCGTCGCACGTGCAGGACTACCTGGATTTCGGCCTGCACGGCTATGCCATGAGCCGCTACTCGGGCTGCTGGATCGGCTTCAAGTGCGTCACCGACGTCGTGGAATCGGGCGCCTCGGTGATCGTGGACCCCAAGCGCGTGCAGGTGAAGCTGCCGACCGACTTCGCCATGCCCCAGGGCGGCCTCAACATCCGCTGGCCCGACGGCTTCCTCGAGCAGGAGACGCGCCTTCTGGACTGGAAGGTTTATGCCGCCCTTGCCTACGTGCGCGCCAACGGCCTCGATCGGATTGTGTGGGATGCGCCCGAGGCGCGCCTCGGCATCATCACCACGGGCAAGAGCTTCGGCGACACGATGCAAGCGCTCGCCGATCTCGGCATCGACGAGCGCGTGGCGCGGGACATCGGGCTACGCGTGTACAAGGTGGCCATGTCCTGGCCGCTCGAGCCCCAGGGCGCGAGGCGCTTTGCCCGGGGCTTGGAGGAAATCCTGGTGGTCGAGGAAAAGCGCCAGCTTATCGAGTACCAGATCAAGGAAGAGCTGTACACGTGGGAGGCAGGCAAGCGCGCGCCGCGCGTGGTAGGCAAGTTCGACGACAACGGCGAGTGGAGCCGCGCCGAAGGCCAGCCCGCGGGCACCTGGCTGCTCCCTGCGCACTACGAGCACACCCCGGCCATCGTGGCTCGCGCCATCGCCAAGCGCCTGGAAAAGCTTGGCCTCGCCGAGCGGCTCGGCGCGCAGTTCAAGGAGCGGCTCGCGTTCCTCGACTTCAAGGAAAAGGCGCTGGCCAAGCCGCGCGTCACCGCGGTGCGCCAGCCCTACTTCTGCTCGGGATGCCCGCACAACACGTCAACGCGCGTGCCCGAGGGCAGCCGCGCCACGGCGGGCATCGGCTGCCACTTCATGGCGGTTTGGATGAACCGCAATACCTCCACCTTCACGCACATGGGCGCCGAAGGCGCGCCCTGGATCGGCCAGGCGCCGTTCACCGCGGAAAAGCACATCTTCGCCAACCTCGGCGACGGTACCTACTTCCATTCGGGCCTGCTCGCCATCCGCGCCGCGGTGGCCGCGAAGGTCAACATGACCTACAAGATCCTCTACAACGACGCCGTGGCGATGACCGGCGGCCAGCACCACGACGGCCCGCTCGATCCGGCGATGATCTCGCGCCAGATTGCGGCCGAAGGGGTGAAGCCCATCGTGCTGGTGACCGATGAGCCGGAAAAGTACCCGGCGGGCACGAACTGGGCGCCGGGCGTGCAGATCCGCCACCGCGACGAGCTCGATGCCGTGCAGCGCATGCTGCGCGAGCAGCCCGGCGTGTCGGCGCTGATCTACGACCAGACCTGCGCCTCCGAGAAGCGCCGGCGCCGCAAGCGCGGCGCGTACCCCGATCCGGCCAAGCGCGCGGTGATCAACGAGATGGTGTGCGAAGGCTGCGGCGACTGCAGCGCCAAGTCGAATTGCCTCTCGGTGGAACCCCTCGAGACGGAGTTCGGGCGCAAGCGCACCATCAATCAGTCCACCTGTAACAAGGACTTCTCCTGCGTGAAGGGCTTCTGCCCGAGCTTCGTCACCGTCGAAGGCGGGCAACTGCGAAAAGGCAAGAAAGGCTCGCGCGCTGCGGGCGAGGACTTCCCGGCGCTCCCCGAGGCCGCGCCGGCGCCGCTGGACGAGCCCTGCGGCGTGCTCGTGACCGGCATCGGCGGCACGGGCGTCATCACCATCGGCCAGATCCTCGGCATGGCGGCGCACCTCGAAGGCAAAGGCGTCGCGGTGCTCGACATGTCGGGCCTGGCGCAGAAGTACGGCGCGGTGATGTCGCACGTGCGGATCGCCTCGAGCGCGGATCAGGTGCACGTGGCACGCCTGGGCACGGGCGATGCGCGCCTCGTCATCGGCTGCGACCTGGTGGTAAGCGCGAGCGCCGATGCGCTCGACAGGATGAGCGCCGGGCGCACCCGTGCCGTCGTCAACGGCACCACGTCGCCGACGGCGGCATTCGTCAGCAACCCGGACTGGCAGCTGCCGGGCTCGAACCTGCAGCACGACATCGCCGAGGCCTGCGGCGGCCAAGGCGTCGAATTCGTGCCCGCGGCCGAGGTCGCCACGGCGCTGATGGGCGATTCCATCGCCACCAACATGTTCATGCTCGGCTACGCCTGGCAGAAGGGCTGGGTGCCGCTTGGGCGCGACGCCGTCGAGCGCGCCATCGAGCTGAACGGCGTGGCGGTCGAGTTCAACAAGCAAAGCTTCCTGTGGGGCCGGCGCGCGGCGGTGGATCTCGAGCGCGTACGGCGCATCGCCATGCCGGCGGACGTCATTCCCATCGACCAGCATGTTTCGCGCAATCTGGGCGAGCTGGTCGAGCGGCGCGTGCAGCTGCTCACCGCGTACCAGAACGCCGCGTATGCCGCGCGCTACCGCGCGCTCGTCGAGCGGGTGCGCGCGGCCGAGCAGGACGCGGTGGGTGGCACGAAGCTCGCCGAAGCCGTGGCACGCTACTACGCGAAGCTGCTGGCCTACAAAGACGAGTACGAGGTGGCGCGGCTCTACGCCACGGGTGAATTCATGAAGAAGATCGACGGCATGTTCGAGGGCGGCTACAAGGTGAACTTCCACCTGGCGCCGCCGCTTCTCGCCAGGCCCGATCCGCTCACCGGCGAGCCGCGCAAGATGCAGTTCGGGCCGTGGATGCTGCGCGCATTCGGCCTGCTGGCGAGATTGAAGGGCCTGCGCGGCACGCCGCTCGATGTCTTCGGTCGCACGGCCGAGCGGCGCATGGAACGCGCGCTGATCGGCGAGTACGAGAACACCGTGCAGACGTTGCTAGGCGGCCTCTCCCGCGACCATCACGCGCTCGCCGTGGAGATCGCGTCCCTGCCCGAGAGCATTCGCGGCTTCGGCCACATCAAGGCGAAGAGCGTAGAGGCGGCGCGCAGGAAACAGGCGGAGTTGATGGCGCGCTATCGCACCGCACCGGTCAAGGCGGCGGCATAGCGTAAATGGGGACAGACCTCATTTTCCACGAACGGCGAGGAAAATGAGGTCTGTCCCCATTTACAGGCCCAGCGCCTGCCACATCGCGTCGACCTTCTGCTTCACCTCGGCGTCCATGGCGATCGGGCGGCCCCAGGTGCGTGAAGTCTCTGCCGGCCATTTGCCGGTCGCGTCGATGCCCATCTTCGAGCCCAGTCCCGCCGCCGGGCTCGCGAAGTCGAGGTAATCGATCGGCGTGTTCTCGGCGATCAGCGTGTCACGCGCCGGGTCGACGCGCGTGCTGAGCGCCCACACCACCTCCTTCCAGTCGCGCACGTCGATGTCGTCGTCCACGACGACGATGAACTTGGTGTACATGAACTGCCGCAGCACGCTCCAGATGCCGAACATCACCCGCTTGGCGTGCCCCGGATACTGCTTCTTCAGGCTCACCACGGCGAGCCGGTAGGAGCAGCCCTCGGGCGGCAGGTAGAAGTCGACGATCTCGGGAAACTGCTTCGCCAGCAGCGGCACGAAGATCTCGTTCAACGCCACGCCGAGCATCGCCGGCTCGTCCGGCGGCTTGCCGGTGTAGGTCGAGTGGTAGATCGGATCCCGGCGCAGCGTGATGCGCTCCACCGTGAGCACCGGGAACCGCTCGGCCTCGTTGTAATAACCCGTATGGTCGCCGTGCGGGCCTTCGAGCGCGGTGTCGCCGGGGTGGATCGCCCCCTCGAGCACGATCTCGGCGCGCGCGGGCACCTGCAGGTCGCTGCCCAGGCACTTCGCGAGCTCCGTGCGCGCGCCGCGCAGCAGGCCCGCGAACTGGTACTCGCCGAGCGCGTCCGGAACCGGCGTCACCGCGGCCAGCGTGGTCGCCGGATCGGCGCCCAGTGCGACCGCGACCGGGAACGGCGCGCCGGGCTGCGCCAGCTGGTGGTCGCGAAAGTCGAGCGCGCCGCCGCGATGCGCGAGCCAGCGCATGATGACGCGGTTCGCGCCGATCACCTGCTGTCGGTAGATGCCGAGATTCTGGCGCGGCTTCAGCGGCCCGCGCGTGACGGTGAGTCCCCAGGTGATGAGCGGGCCTGCATCCCCCGGCCAGCAGGTCTGCACCGGCAGGCGCGCGAGATCGACGTCCTTGCCTTCCCAGACCGTCTCTTGGCAGGGCGCCGAGCTCACCGTCTTCGGCGCCATGGCGAACACCTTGCCGGCGAGCCGCGCGAGCTGGGGCAGTTTGGTCACCGCATCGCGCAGCCCCTTGGGCGGATCGGGCTCGCGCAGCGCGGCGAGCAGCCTGCCGATGTCACGCAAGGCCGGGCGCGGATCCGTTCCGGCGTCGACGCCCATGGCCAGCGCGATGCGCTCGACGGTGCCGAACAGGTTCCCGAGCACCGGCAGCGCGAAGCCCGCAGGCTGCTCGAACAGCAGCGCCGGCCCGCCCGCGTGCAGAACGCGGTCGCAGATCTCGGTCATCTCGAGGCGCGGCGATACGGGTGCGGCGATGCGCCTTAGCCCGCCCAGCGCCTCAAGTCCGCCGAGGAACTCGCGCAGATCTGCGTAGTGCATGCTTCAGCGACCGCTTTGCGCCACGCGCTCGGCCAGCAACTCGGCGAAATCCACCAGCATGCGGTTCTGCCCGCGTACCGCGTAGGCGCGATCGGCGGCGGGCAGCGAGAGTACGAGCGTAGTGGTGCCGATCCAGCCAAAAGCAGCGAGCGCACCCCCGCCCAGCAGGCAGCCCAGGGCTACCGCGGGCAGCAGGCTCGCGATCGCGCCGAGCACGTGCAAGGTGCCCCGCAGCAACTGGGCCACCGAGTGATTGCCACTCACTTCGGCGGCCGCCTCGGCAGCGGCGCCTGAAAGCGGGCCGGCCACGGCGAACAGGACAAGCGCGAGCAGCGCGAGCGCCACGCCCCCAGCTATGCGCCGCACGTCGCGCTCGTAGCCGACGCGCACCGCGGCGATGGCGCCGAGCGCCATGCTGTCCATCTGGCCGACGCCATGGTGCAAGAGGCGCGTGCCGTAGAGCGAGAGTTGCGTGCCGCGCAACGGCCCGGTGGAAAATTCGTAGTTCGCGATCGGCGTTTCGAGAGCCATCGGCGAAGCTTAGCGCAGGCCGTAGTGCGCCGCGATGCCGGCGAACACCGCAGCGCCCACCCAGTTGTTGTGCCGGAACGCCTTGAAGCAGCCCGTGCGGGAGCGATCACGAATCAGCCGGTAGTGGTAGGCCATCAGGGCTGCGGCGAGCGCGAGCCCCGCGTAGTACGGCCAGCCGAGGCGCGCCATGACGCCGACGGCGCCGAGCAGCGCCAGCATCCCGGCATAGGCGGCCATCACGCCCGCCACGTCGTAACGGCCCAGCGTCAGGGCGGAGGTGCGCACGCCGATCTTCGCATCGTCGTCGCGGTCCACCATGGCGTACTCCGTGTCATAGGCGAAGGCGTAGCACACGTTGGCGGCGAGCAGCACCCAGCACTCCGCCGGCAGCCGGCTCTGCGCGGCTGCGTAGGCCATCGGGATGCCGAAGCCGAAAGCAACCCCGAGGTAGAGCTGCGGCAAGGCGAAAAAGCGCTTGGTGAGCGGATAGGTAATGGCGATGCCGAGGGCGACGAACGACAACTGCAGCGCGAGCCGGTTCAGCATCAGCACCAAGCCGAAGGCCGCCGCGGCGAGCAGTGCCGCCAGCACCAGGGCTTCTGCCGGCCGGATCTCGCCCGCGGCGAGCGGCCGAACACGCGTGCGCTCGACATGGCGGTCGAATCCGCGGTCGAAGAAATCGTTGACCGCGCAGCCCGCCGAGCGCATGAGCAACGTCCCGACGCAGAAGATGGCAATCAGTTCCACCGGCGGCAGGCCGCGCGCGGCGAGCCACAGCGCCCACAGCGTCGGCCACAGCAGCAGCAGGGTGCCGATCGGCTTGTCGAGCCGCAGCAGCCGCTCGTAGGCATCCAGGCGCTGCTCGATGGCGGTCCAGGACATGTGAGCGCGAGTCTAGACCTTGCCGAAGTCGGCCCGCAGGCCGAGCCAGCGATCGATATGGCGGCGCGCGAGCCCTTCGTCCGCCGCGAGCAGCTCATCGGCAGCGGCGCGCGCCGCTTCGAGCACGGGCTCGTCGGCCACCAGGTCGGCAAAGCGCAGCAGCGGCGCCCCGCTCTGCGCCACGCCGAGCAGCTCTCCCGGACCGCGCAGCACCAGGTCGCGCTCGGCGATGGCGAAGCCGTCGGCGTTCTCGTAGATCACCTTGAGGCGCGCCCGCGCTCCATCGGACAGCGGCTCCTGGAACAGCAGGACGCAGTGGCTCGCGCGCGCGCCGCGGCCGACGCGGCCGCGCAGCTGGTGCAGCTGCGCCAGGCCGAAGCGCTCGGCATGCTCGATGACCATCAGCGAGGCGTTCGGAACGTCCACGCCCACCTCGATTACCGTGGTGCAGACCAGAAGCTGCGTGGCGCCCTCGGCGAACGCCTGCATCGCGGCGGCCTTCTCCGCCGGCGCCATGCGCCCGTGCACGAGGCCGATGCGCAGGCGCGGCAGCTCCTGGCGCAGCTCCTCGTAGGCCTCGAGCGCCGCCTGCAGGTCCCCGTCCTTCGACTCCTCGATCACCGGGCAGACCCAGTACGCCTGCTCGCCGTCGGCGCAGGCAGCGCGGATGCGCTCGAGCACTTCGGCGCGGCGTGCAGCGGCGACGAGGCGCGTGGTCACGGGCTTGCGCCCGGGGGGCAGCTCGTCGATCACCGACACGTCGAGGTCCGCGTAGTAGCTCATCGCGAGCGTGCGCGGAATCGGCGTCGCGCTCATCATCAGCTGGTGCGCCGCCGCCTGCTCGCTCTTTCGGCGCAGCTGCAGGCGCTGCTTCACGCCGAAGCGGTGCTGCTCGTCGACGATGGCGAGCGCGAGCCGCGAGAACTCGACCCCCTCCTGGAACAGCGCTTGCGTGCCGATGGCGATGCTTGCCGCGCCGCTGGCGATCGACTTGCGCGCTCGCCGGCGCTCGGCGGCCGGCAAGCCGCCGTGCAGCCACGCAATGCTCACGCCGAGCGGTCCGAGCCAGGTGGAGAACTTGCGGTAGTGCTGCTCGGCGAGGATTTCGGTGGGCGCCATCACTGCCGCCTGCCCGCCGGCGTCCACCGCGGCGAGGCAGCCGATGGCCGCGACAATGGTCTTGCCGCTGCCGACATCGCCCTGCAGCAGCCGCTGCATGGGATGTGCCTGCCCCAGGTCGCGCAGCAGCTCGGCCATGACTCGGGCTTGCGCGCGCGTCAGCCGGAACGGCAGGCGGCCGAGGAAGCGCTTGAGCAGCGGCCCACTCGCGGGTAATGCGGGCGCGCTGCGCTCCCTGCGCTTGCGCCGCGCGAGCCGCAACTGCAGCTGCTGCGCGAGCAGCTCGTCGAACTTGACGCGCTGCCAAGCCGATGCTGTGTCCGCGCCCGGGGCCGGCCCGTGCAGCAGGCGCACGCTCGCCGCCAGCGGCGCGAGCCCCAGGCGCTCGCGCAGCGACGCGGGCAGGATCTCCTCGATCGGCTCCTCCGCCAGCGCTTCGAGCACCAGCTTGCGCAGCGTCGCCTGGGGCAGGCCGGCGGTCGTCGGGTACACCGGCGTCAGCGTGTCGGCGAGCGGTGCGTCCGGCGCGACGATGCGGTAGCGGGGATGCACGATCTCGGCGCCGAACCAGCCCGGCCGCACCTCGCCGTAGGCGCGCACGAGCAGGCCTTCGCGCGCCGCGCGCTCGAACTGCTTCACCTGGCTGCCGTAAAAGTTGAGAAAGCGCAGCACCAGCCCGTCCGCGTGCACTACCAGCTGGCGCTTCGGCCGGAACGCGATCTCCGCGCGGCGCACCGGGGCCTGCACCAGCAGCGGCGCGCCGGGCGCCGCCCGCTCCAGCGGCGTGAGCCGTGTTTCGTCCTCGTAGCGCAGCGGCAGGTGAAACAGCAGGTCGTGGCGCGAGCGGATGCCGAGCTTGGCGAGCTTGCTCGCCGTGGCGGGCGGCAGTGCGCGCGTCAACCGGCGTGCAGGATGGCGTCGACTTCGACCAGCGCGCCGCGCGGCAGGCTCGCCACGCCGACGGCCGCGCGCGCCGGGTAGGGCTGCGGCACGTACTGCGCCATGATCTCGTTGACCTTGGCGAAGTGCGCGAGATCGGTGAGGTACACGGTCATGCGCACGCTGTGACCGAGCCCGAGCCCCGCGGCCTGCGCAACGGCGGCGAGATTGGCGAACACGCGGTGGATCTGCGCGTCGATACCCTCGGCGAGCTGCATGGTGGCGGGGTCGAAGCCGATCTGGCCGGACAGATATACCGTGCTTCCGGCGCGCACGGCCTGGGAGTAGGCGCCGATCGCGGCGGGCGCCGCGGCAGTCTGGATCGCGGTTTTCATGGCGGGAGCCGGGCTTAGAATGTCCGGTCCATCTTAGCCGAAATGACGACGCCGCTCATTGCCAGCCTGGAAAAGCTGCTCGGCACGCCGCGCGACGGCGCGCTGCTGCGCTATTCGCTCGGCAGCGAGTGCCTGAAAGCGGGGAGCCTCGAGCGCGGCATAGAGCACCTGCGCGAGGCGGTGCGGCGCGACCCCCAGTACTCCGCGGCGTGGAAGGTCCTGGGCCGCGCGCTGGCCGCTGCCGACCGCGTGCAAGAGGCTCGCGAAGCCTACGCGCGCGGCATCGAAGCGGCGCGCGCCAAGGGCGACCGGCAGGCGGAGAAGGAGATGGCGGTGTTCGCGCGCCGGCTGGAGCGGCGCAGCGGCGCCTAGGCGCGCGGCAAGTGCGCGCCGGCCACTTCGGCGCAGTCTGGCCGCCCGAAGTAATAGCCCTGAGCCTGGTTGCAGCCGTGCCTGCGCAGGAACGCGACCTGCTGCTCGGTCTCGACGCCCTCCGCGATGACCGTGAAGCGCAGGTTCTGCGCCATGTCGATGACCGCGCGCACGATCGAGGCCGCCTCGGCGCTCGCGCCGGCGTCGCGTACGAAGCTGCGGTCGATCTTGAGCGCTGACAGTGGCAGTCGCGTGAGGTAGGACAGGCTCGAGTAGCCCGTGCCGAAGTCGTCGATCGAGATGCACAGGCCGGCCGCGCGCAGGTTGTGCATCACGCGCACCGCCTGCTCCGGATCCTCCATCAGGCAGCTCTCCGTGATCTCCAGCTCGAGCAGCCCGGCCTCCACGTCATGGCGCGCGAGGAGGTCGCGAATGATGCGGTCCAGGTCGCTGCGGCGAAACTGCTTGGGCGACAGATTGACCGCCACCGGCACCACGCTGCGCCCCTCGTCGCGCCAGCGGCGCAGCTGCGCGCAGGCCTTGTTGATCACCCATTCGCCGACCGGCAGGATCAGGCCCGAATCCTCCAGCGCCGGAATGAACTCGCCCGGTGACACCACGCCGCGCTGCGGGTGGTCCCAGCGCAGCAGCGCCTCAAGGCCACGCAGGTGGCTGTCGGCGAGGTCGACCTTGGGCTGGTAGTGCAGCGTGAACTCCTCGCGCTCGATGGCACGGCGCAGGTCCGTGTTCAGCTGCACCTTGGCGACGGTGCGCTGGTTCATCTCGGTGGTGAAGAAGCGGTAGCAGTTGCGTGCCGATTCCTTCGCCCGGTACATGGCGATGTCGGCGTTCTTGAGCAGCGTCTCGGCGTCGTCGCCGTCCTCGGGAAAGGCGGCGATGCCGATCGAGGCGCTGATGTAGGCCTCGTTGCCGCCAAGGTCGAACGGCTGCGCCAGCGCATCGAGGACCTTTTGCGTCACCAGCGCGGCATCGTCAGGCCGGGCCAGGTCGGCGAGCACGATCGCGAACTCGTCGCCGCTGATGCGGCCCACCGTGTCGCCCGGGCGGACGCACTCGAGCAGGCGCTCGCCCACCTGGCGGATGAGCGCGTCACCCTGGTGGTGGCCCAGCGTGTCGTTGATCAGCTTGAAGCGGTCCAGGTCCACGAACAGCGCGCCCGCGTGCCAGCGCTTGCGCCGCGACTGCACGATGGTCTGCGCCAGCCGGTCCTGCAGCAGGGTGCGGTTCGGCAGCCCGGTCAGCGCATCGAACTGCGCGAGATGCGCGAGGCGCTGTTCCGCCTTCTGCCGCTGCAGCGCCGTGGACAGCACATGGCCGACGGACTCCGCGAAGCGCAGGTCCTCGGTGCTGAAGGCGCGCTCCTCCAACGCGTACACGCACAGCATGGCGATCGGGCTCGCGTCGTCGCGGACCGGAACGTACATGGCGCTGCCCATCGTGCGCACCCAGGCGTGCCAGGGACGGTCGAGCGGCCGCGAGGACAAGTACTTCCTGCCGGCGATGCGCGGGGTGTTCTCGCGCAGGATCTCCGGCCACACGCTGTCGGCCGCCATCGGCCCGCGCACGCCGAGCATGCCGTGCGGCCCCTCGCCCTGCGCCGCGCGCACCAGGTACTCGCCCTTCGCCGTGAACATCTCCAGCACGCAGGCCGCGTCCACGCCCTCGCAGCGCAGCGCTCGCGCGGCCTCGGCGTACAGCTCCTCGGTCACGCGCCGCCCGAGCGCGAACTGCCCGAATCTCGCGATCGCCGCCTGGCGCTCGGCGTGCACGCGCACGTGCTGCTCGGCGTGCTTGCGCTCGCTGATGTCCATCATCGCGCCGATCATGCGCACGGGCTGGCCGCGCTCGTCTTGCATCAGCAGGCCGCGATCGAATACGTCGACATAACCGCCGTCCTTGCACAGGAACCGGTACTCGCCGGACCAGGCCTTGGCGCCGCCGCGAATCGCCGTGTCGACCTGCGACTTCACGCGCGCCGCGTCGTCCGGATGGATACGCGAAATCCAGAAGTCGGCGTAGGCGCCGACTTCCTGCGGCGCGTAGCCGAACAGCCTCTGGAAGTTCTCGTTCCACCAGACCTGGTTGGTGACCAGGTTCCAATCCCAGACCACGTCGTTGGTGGCGCGCGACACCATCTCGAAGCGCTCATGGCTCGCGCGCAGCCGCTCCTCGCTGCGCAGGCGCTCGGTCAGGTCGCGGGCAATGCCGATGATGTACGTGCCCTCGCCCGTGCGCAGAACACGGCGCGTGACCTCGACCGGCACGATGGAGCCGTCCTTGCGCCGGTGGCGCATCTGCAGCAGCTCGGAGCCATGCGGGTCCTGCAGCAGCTTGTCGTACGCCGCGCGCATGTCCTCGGCACTGCGGTCCGGGAACACTGCCGTGACCGGCCGCCCGAGCAATTCATGGCGCTCATAGCCGAGGCTTCTGAGCGCGGCATCGTTGATATCGATGATGCACAGAGTGTCCGCATCGATCAGCGAGATCGCGTCCATGGAAATGTCCAGCGCGGCGCGAAAGCGCCGCAAGGCCATCGTCGCCTGCATGGTCTCCGTGACGTCCCTGGCAATGCCGCGGTAGCCACGGAACACGCCGTCCTCGCCGAGGATCGGCTCGCCCGAGATGCTCACGTAGTGCGTCCGGCCGTCGTTGCCCTTGCGCTTGAGCATGAAGTCGCGGAACGGCTGGCGCGCCTCGAGTTGCGCCTTGTGCGCCTCCCATCCGCCTTCCAGCGGCTCGGTGCCCGGCAGCTCCCAGCGGCGCAGTCCGTCGTGCTGAGCGGCGGTGATGCCGCCGCGCGCCTTGTCCTGGCCGCCGGTGCCGACGAAGCGCAACTCTGCGTCCTGCTCCCAGTACCAGTCGGCCGAGAGTTCGGTCAGGCTGCGGAAGCGCTCCTCGCTTTCGCGCAGCGCGCGCTCTGCCTCCAGGCGCTTGCTGATGTCGCGCGAGATGGCGACGATGAGCGCGCCGTTCTCCGACTGCAGCACGCGGCGCGTCGATTCGAACTGGATCGTCGAGCCGTCCTTGCGGCGGTAGAAGCTGTTCATGCCGTGGATCGTGCTGGGATCGGCGACGAACCCCGCGTATTCCGCTTGCAGGACTTCGCGCGGCGCCGGGAGAAGATCGTGCGGGCCCATCGCGAGCATCTCTTCGCGCGAGTAGCCGAGCGTGCGGCAAGCCGTCTCGTTGACGTCGACGTAGCGCATCGCCTTGTGGTCGATCAGCAGGACCATGTCGGCGGAGGCGTCCATGCCGGCGCGGAAGCGCCGCATCGCTTCTTCGTTCCGCTTGCGCAGCAGGAACTGGCCGATCTGGTCACCAATCACGCCGGCGGCGGCGAGCAGCCGCTCGTCGGGCTTGCGGACTTCCTCGCTCGCGATGGTGATCACCCCGAGGACCTTGCCCGCCCCCTTGACGGGGAACATGAACGTGCCGCGCAGCGGCGTGCGCCACAGCGTGTGCTTGGCCGCGCGCGCATCCTTGCTCGCGTCGGCGACCCAGATCGGCTCGCCCGACTGCCACACCCGGCCCGCGATGCCCTGCCCGGGCTGAAACACCACGTCGCGCAGCGCGGAGGTGAAGGCGTCCGCGCCCCCGCCTTCCCTGCTCCAGTGCGCCGCAAACCGCATCAGTCCGGCCTCGTCGTCCACCTGCCAGAAGCGGCCGTGATGCCACTGGTGCAGCTCGCAGATCGCGCGGATCACGGCCTGCACGCCGGCGAGCGCGCTTTCCGCCTCGGCCAGATGGCGGTTGACGGCATGTTCCAGCTCGAGCGTGCGCAGGGCCGACTTGCGCACCGTAATGTCGGTGCCCACGCCACGGTAGCCCCGGAACGCGCCCTGCTCGTCGAACACCGGTTCGCCGCTGATCGAGAAGTCGCGCGACCCGCCGTCGGGCGTCGGCCGGCAGAACTCGAAACCCTGGAACGGCTGGTGCGCATCGAGCAGCGCCTTGTGCGCCCTCCAGCCTGCCACGTCCGGGGCGAGGGCCGGCAACTCCCAGCGCCGCTTGCCGATGCCGGCGTCGGTGAGCTGCGCGCTCGCCCGCCCGCCGCCCTCGCGCTTGGTTGTCCGGTGCTCGGCATCGGTCTCCCAGTAGAAGTCCGACGAGAGCGCCACCAGGCTGCGGAAGCGCTGTTCGCTTTCCTTCACGGCGGCCTGAGCGGCGCTGCGCTGGCGCTCGTGCTCCAGGTTGTCCAGCGCGAACGAAACGTTCTGCGCCATGCGCTCTGCGAGCCCCACCAGCTCCGGATCGAACCAACCGGTCTCGGCGGCGTACAGAAGAATCACGCCGATGACTTCGCCGCCGCGGCGCAACGGCACGCACATCGTGGCCGCGATCTCCGCCTCCCGCGCCGGGGCATGCCAGTGCGCAAGCGTCGGCTCGGCGAGAAATTCGTTGTGCACCAGCGTGCGGTTCTCGAGCACCGCCGTCACCGCCGGGCCGCGCGATTCGGGCCGCGCGCGATCGATCGATACGCGGACTTTCTCGAGATACGACATCGGGCCGCCGGCATGCGCCGCCAGCTCCATCCAGTGCGTGTTGCGGTCCACCAGCCGCACTGTCGCGAGCTTGAGGCCCGCGTGCTCCACCAGCAGTTCGCAGATGCGCCGGTAGAGTGACGGCTCGTCCTCGCTCTTGGCGATCGCCTCGTTGGCGTTGCTCAGCGCCGCGTACATGCGGCGCACGCGCTCGGCCCCGAGCTCGGCGCGTTTTCGCGCAGTGATGTCCCGCGTGATGCTCAGGGCGAGCGTCTTCCCCGTCGCCGCGTCCTGGAGGGGCACCGCGTGCATTTCCATCCAGCGGCGCGTGCCCTTCAATCCCACGATCTCGAACTCGAGCTGACCGCGCTCGCCGCGGCAGACGCGGTCCGTGAGGTCTTTGTAGCGCTGCCGATACGCCGGCGCCACCAGCGCGTACACGCACTGCCCGGCCACCGCGGCCAGGCTCTCGGCCTCGATCATCGCGAGGCCGGCGGGATTCATCTCCAGCACGGTGCCCTCGGCGTCCAGCAGCTTGACGCACTCGGGCTCTGTGCCGACGATGGCGCGCAGCCGGCTCTCGCTCGCGCGCAGGCGCTCCTCGGCGCGTACCGCGTCGGTCACGTCTTCGAAAGCCGCGATGTCGTACTTCGGCGCGCCCTGCGCGTCGCGCTCGAGCGACACCGTCAGCTGGACCCAGAGCGTGGCGCCGTCCTTGCGCAAGTAGCGCTTGCGCGTCGTGAATTGAGGGACCACGCCCGCGCGCAGCTGCCGGTGCAGCGCGTCGGCGGCGGCGCTGTCCTCGGGGTGCGAGAGCCCGCGCACCGGACGCCCGATCAGCTCCTCCGACGTATAGCCGAACATGGTGCACAGGCGCCGGTTGACGAGCCGGAAGCGCCCCTCGAGATCCACGTGCGCGAGACCGACGGGCGAGTTCTCGAACGTGGCGGCAAAGCGCTCGCGATGCTCTTCTTCCTGCGTCACGTCGCGATAGCTGCAGACGATGGCGGCGACGTCGGCATCGCCCAGGCGGTTGGCGAGCGAGCTCTCGAGGACGCGCTGCCCGCCGTTCTTGTGCAAGAAGCGCACGCGCAGCGTGACGAAGCTTCCCGGCTGGGCGCTCAACGCACCAAACGCCTGCTGCACGGCGGGCCGGTCGTCGGGCACCACGAAGCTCAGGCCCGCGCGGCCCAGAATCTCCGCCGTGTTGAAGCCGAGCACGCGGCGCATGGCGGCACTCGCGTACTCGATGCGGCCCTTGGCATCGAGCAGCACCAGTGCCTCGGAGCTGGACTCGAGCAGCGCGCGGTAGCGTCCTTCGCTGGCGCCCTCGCGCCCCGCCTGCGGGTGCCGGATCGCGAGGCGCAGCACGCGCCGCAGCGTAGCCGCGTCGAGCTCATCCTTCGGGATCACATCGTAGGCGCGACGCTTGAGTGCCTCGTCCACCAGCGACGGATGGTCGTTGCCGGAGACGACGATGACCGGCCCCCGTGCCACGGCGCGCACGCGCTCCAGCGTCTGCAGGCCCTGACTGTCGGGCAGGTCGAGGTCGAGCAACGTGATGCGCACGTCCTGCGACTGCAGCAGCGCCAGCCCTTCGGCGAGGCTGCGGGCATGCAGGATCTCCGCGCCGCCGAGCCGGGCGCTCGCCAGGTGCGACTGCAGAAGCTCGGCGTCGTTCGCGTCGTCCTCCACCATGAGCAGGCGCAGCGCCGCCGGACGCAGGTCCTCGGCCTTCAGCGCGCTGACCTGGGTCATGCCGCGAATCTGGCGGACTCGAGCCAGCGACTGTTCTGCTCGGCGAGCGCAGGACACGCGAAGTGGTAGCCCTGCGCCTGGTCGCATTCGTGCTTGCGCAGGAAAGCCACCTGCTGCGGCGTTTCCACGCCTTCGGCGATCACGGTGAAGCGCAGGTTGTGCGCCATGTCGATCACCGCGCGCACGATCGAGGCGGCTTCCGCGTTAGTGACCGCGTCGCGCACGAAGCTGCGGTCGATCTTGAGCGCGGTGATCGGCAGGCGGGTTAGATAGGACAGGCTGGAATAGCCGGTGCCGAAGTCGTCGACGGAGATGCGCACGCCCGCGTCGCGCAGGCGATAGAGCAGCCGCACGGCCTGGTCCGGCTCCTCCATCAGGCAGCTCTCGGTGATCTCGAGCTCGAGCAGCGCCGGTGTCACGCCGGAAGCGGCAAGCACGCCGGAAACCACCTCGTCGAGGTCGCGCCGGCGGAACTGCTTGGCCGACAGGTTGACCGCTACGGGCACCGGTGCGAAGCCCGCCTGCTGCCATCGCGCGATCTGCGCACAGGCTTCCCTGAGCACCCACTCGCCCACCGGCACGATCAGGCCCGATTCCTCGAGCGCGGGAACGAACTGCCCGGGCGGCACCAGGCCGCGCGTCGGGTGGTCCCAGCGCAGCAGCGCCTCGAATCCCGTCAGCGCCCCGCCGTCCAGCGCCACTTTCGGCTGGTAGTGCAGCACGAACTCGCCGCGTTCGATGGCGTGGCGCAGGTCGTTGTTGAGCTGCATCTTCTGCGCCGAGCGCTGGTTCATCTCGGCGGTGAAGAAGCAATACGCGTTGCGCGTCGATTCCTTGACGCGGTACATCGCCATGTCGGCATTGCGCAGCAGGTCTTCGGCGTCATAGCCGTCGCCGGGATACACGGCGATGCCGATGCTCGCGGTGGCGAAGGCTTCGCTGCCGGCGAGCTGGTAGGGCTCGCCGAGCGCCTCGAGCGCCTTCTGCGCGACCAGGCCCGCGTCGTCCGCGTGCGCGAGATCGGCCAGCACCACGGCGAACTCGTCGCCGCTGATGCGCCCCACGGTGTCGCCCGGGCGCACGCAGCCCGCGAGGCGACGCGCCGCTTCCGCGATCAGCAGGTCGCCCGCGTAATGGCCCAGCGAATCGTTGACCAGCTTGAACCGGTCGAGATCGACGAACAGCACGCCCACCTTGCGGTCGTGACGCCGCGCCTGGGTGAGCGACTGCGCCAGCCGGTCGTGCAGCAGCAGCCGGTTCGGCAGCCCGGTCAGCGTGTCGAACTGCGCGAGCTGCGCCAGGCGCTGCTCGGTGAGCTTGCGCTCGGTGATGTCGGATACGAAGCCTTCGAGCGCGACCACCTCGCCCTTGGCGTCCTGCACGCCCACGCCGCGCTCCCAGATCCATTTCTCGGCGCCGTCGGCAGTACGGATGCGGTACTCCATGGTGTAGGGCGCGCGCTGGCGCAGCGCCTCCTGCGTGGAGTGCCAGCAGCGCTCGCGATCTTCCTCGTGCACGAGGCTGCCGTAGGCAACGCGGCCGCTGGTAAAGTCCTCGGGCGTGTACCCGGTCAGCAGCCGCGTGCCCTCGCTCACGAACTCCATGGTCCAGGCTTCGTCGTTGCGGCAGCGGTAGGCCGCGCCCGGCAGGCTGGCGATGAGCGTCGACAGGCGGCGCTCGCTTTCGCGCAGCGCGAGCATCGCCTCGTGGCTTTCGGTCACGTCGCGCGCGATGCCGCGGTAGCCCCGGAACACGCCGTTTGCGTCGTACACGGGCTCGCCCGATACGCTGACGTAGGCCACGCGCTGGCCCGCTACGGAGCGCTTGATCATGAAGTCGTGGAACGAGCCGCGCGCGGCGAGCACCGCCCGGTGCTGCGTCCAGTCGCCTTCAAGGGGCGTGGTGCCGGGCAGCTCCCAGCGCTGCAGCCCGACGTGCTGCTCCGCCGTGATGCCGCCGCGCTCCGCGGCGTCGCCGCCGGTATGCACGAAGCGCAATTGCGCATCCTGCTCCCAGTACCAGTCCGAAGACAGCTGCGTCAGCCTGCGAAAGCGCTCCTCGCTTTCGCGCAGCGACTCCTGGGCCGGCCCGTCGGCGAGCGCCGCCCCGAGCACGACGCCCGCGCGCGCCAGCGCCACCGGCAGCTCCTCGGCGAAGGCTTCCTTCGACACCACGGCGTCGACGCCCGCGCGCTCGGCCTCGGCCAGGAGCTCGGCGGTGGGGAACAGCGCCAGCGCAATGACGCCAAGCGCCGGGTTACTGCGCTTGAGCCGCCGCGCCAGGTCCAGCCCGGCGATGCCCAGGTCGACGAGCACCACGTCGCCGGTGGCGTGCGCGTAGCCCGGCAGGCGCTCGACGAAGCGTCGGGCCGCCCCTGCAAAGCCGGGGTTGTCGTCGAGGACGATGATGCGGGCGGGCGGTGCGCTCGGAGCCATGGCAGCCCGCACTCTAGGTGCCGGGCTCCGGACCCGTAATAAGGCCCTTCCCTACGCGCCGTCGGGGAAACCCCGGTAAGGCCCAAGCCTTTGTTACGTCTTACGTTTCCGGCGGAACGATGCCCGCCCGCATGGCGTAGCGCACCAGCCCGGCGACGTCGCGGATGCTGAGCCGCTCCATGATCTGGGCGCGGTGTGTTTCGACCGTCTTCACCGAGAGGTTCAGTTCGAAGGCGATTTCCTTGGTGCTGCAGCCCTCGGCGATGCGCTTGAGGACTTCGCGCTGGCGCGGCGTCAGCGGATCGGGCCCGGCGCCCACGCCGACGCGCTGCACGTAGCCGTCGACCACCTGCCGGGAAATGGCCGGGCTGAGGTAGGTCTCGCCCCGCATCACGCTTTTCAGCGCCAGCTCCAGTTCCGAGGTCGCGGAATCCTTGATCAGGTAGGCCGCCGCGCCCGCGCGCAGCGCGAGCAGCACGTACTCCTCGCTGGTGTGCATCGAAAGGATGATGACCTTCGCGACCGGCTGGCGCTCGCGCAGGCGCGCCGCGGCTTCCAGCCCGTTCATGCCCTTCATGGCAATGTCCATCAGCACCACGTCGGGCCGCTCGCGCTCGGCCGCCGCGAGCGCCTCGGCGCCGTCGCTCGCCTCCGCCACCACCTCGACGTCTGCGATGTCCCGGAGCAGCGAGCGCATCCCGGCGCGCACCAGGGAATGGTCGTCAACCAGCAGCACGCGCAGCGCGGCCATTTTCAAGGCGCTCCCACCGGAAACGACGCCACGATCACCGTGCCCTGCCCGGGGGCAGAATGGATCTGCAGGGTGCCGCCGGCAAGCGCCACGCGCTCTTCCATGCTGACCACGCCCAGGCTCTCGCCCGCCGCGGCCCGTCGCTGCGCCCAGGTCACGTCGAAGCCGGCGCCGTCGTCGCGCACCGAGAGCGCGAGCCGCTCGCCGGCCAGGAACAGCCGCAGCCATACGTTTGCGGCCCTTGCGTGGCGCACGATGTTATTGATCGCTTCCTGCGCCACGCGAAAGCATGCCGTTTCCACGTCGGGAGACAGCTTCAGCGGCACCTCCTGGATCTCGAAGTGCGGCGCGAGGCCGCCGAGCCTGGCCTGTCGGTCGAGGTGCGAGCGCAGCGCAGCGGCGAGGCCGAGATCGTCAAGCTGCAGCGGCCGCAGGTTGACCGAGAGCTGGCGCACGCGCTCGATCGTGTGGCGCGCGGTCTCCAGCGCCTCGGCAATGCGCGTCGCGAGCGCCGCCCCGTCGCGCCCGCGTGCCAGCGCCTCCAGGTTGAGCTTGAGCGCCGTGAGGCCCTGGCCGATGTCGTCGTGCAGCTCGCGCGCCAGGTGTCGGCGCTCGGCTTCCTGCACCTCGAGCAGCCGGCGAGACAGCCACTGCAGGCGCTCGCGCGCGGCGCCCAGCGCGTCCATGGCGCGCTTGAGCTCCGTGACGTCCCGGCCGACGGACTGGATCTCGCGCAGCGCGCCGTCGGCATCGAACAGTCCGCGGGTCGCCCAGTGCATCCAGCGCTCGGCGCCCCCGGCGTCGCGCACCAGCGCGTCGCGCTCGTATCCCGGGGTCGAGGGCCCGATGGCGGCGAGGAAGCGCTGCGCATTGCCACGTTCCTCCGGCCGCATGTGCTCGAGCAGGCTCTTGCCTAGCACCTGCGCCTGCGTGCGCCCGAAATAGCGGCAATACGCGCCATTCACGAATGTTACCGTCAGATCCGGCAGCATGCGGATGATGAGCTCCGACTGCTCCTCGACAATGGCGCGGTAGCGCCGCTCGGACAGCTCGAGCGCCCGCTGCGTGGCCAGGTGCTCGCGGCGCTGGCGGTTCTCCTGCAGCGCGCGCGCCACCGCCGGCCCAAGGCGGTTCAGGTTGCCCTTGAGCACGAAGTCGGTCGCCCCCGCGCGCAGCGCCTCGACGGCGCGCTCCTCGCCCAGGGCGCCGGAGACCAGGATGAACGGCTGCAAGCCGTCGATCGCGCGCACCCGCGCCAGCGCATCAAGCCCGGTGTAGTCGGGCAGGCTGTAGTCGGCAAGCACGACGTCGTAGCGGTCTGCCGCGTACAGCTGCTCGAAGTCCGCGTGCGCCTGCGCGATATCCGCGGCGCAGTCGAGGCCCGCGGCGGCGAGCGCCGCCAGCGCCAGCTCGGCGTCCGCCGGCGAATCCTCGAGCAGCAGCACCCGCAGCCGCGCCATGCGCTCAGCCGCACGCCCTCGGGGGCGGCTCGTTGACCCGCATCCAGAGCGGTCCCAGCTCGCGCACGACGCTGCGCGCTTCTTCCAGATCGCGCTGCGCCTGCTGATACAGCAGGTAGGCGGTCATCGCGACGAACGGCAGCACCGGCACGCCCACCAGCAGCGCGAGTTCGCCATGGATGCTACGCGGCCGCAGCCGGAACGCCATTGCGCCGAACGCCCTCCTGCTCCGGAGCGCGCAGCGCGCTCCCCCGCGTCGATTGTCGCCCGATTGGCGGGCATCGGGTCGCGCCCACGCCCGGCAAATAGGCATTCGCATCAACTATTTAACATTGCCGCCAACGGCGTACAAGAAAACAAGGCCCGTCTGTAGGTCCGCGCGGGCCTCGAAGAATTCCGTGGTGGAGTGGAAGGGGATCGAACCCTCGACCTTCGCATTGCGAACGCGACGCTCTCCCAGCTGAGCTACCACCCCGTGGGAAGTCGCGGATTTTACAGCAGATCCGGCCCGCGGGAACGATTGGAGCGGCGCATTGCGGCGGTCCCGGCAGGGCCGCTATGATCGGCGCGTTCCCTCGGGGTATCTCCCATTCAGATCAATCCGCCTTTCGGCTACTCGGAGGTCGTTCCACTCCTCAAAACCCACCGCGTGCGCCTGCAGCGCGCCGGCGAGGCGCCCGCCTTTACGCGCGCGCTGAACGCGATCCCGATCAGCTACACGGAGTTCGCGCCCGCGGCGCGCGACTATCCGCTTGTCTTCACTTCCGCGGACGGCGGCAAGACCTACGCGCCGGTCGCGGTGCTTGGCATGCGCCAGGGCGAGAACCTGTTCAGCGCGCAGGACGCTTGGGCGCAGGACGTGTACATCCCGGCCTACGTGCGCCGTTATCCGTTCTGCATGGCCAGGGTCCGCGTGCAGGACGTCGAGCGTCAGGACCGCCTCATCTGCGTCGAGAAGGCTTGCCTCGAGGACGCGGGCGGCGAGGCCTTGTTCGACGACAAGGGCGAGCCGCTTTCCAGATGGCGGGATCTGCAACGTCTGCTCGTCGAGTACGAGACTGATCTGGAGCGCGGCCGCGAGCTATGCACGATCCTCG
Source organism: Burkholderiales bacterium (assembly GCA_035459025.1). Lineage (GTDB taxonomy): Bacteria > Pseudomonadota > Gammaproteobacteria > Burkholderiales > SG8-39 > JAABQT01. Next base: position 40,366 of record DATHYT010000100.1, read on the forward strand.
CGGACTACGCGCTGCTGCAGCCGTTCAACATGCAGGCGAAGCTCGACCAGGGCGCTCAGATGCAGCTCACGGGAATGCACCGCGTCGACGAGACGAAGATCGAGCATCTCAACCCCAGCCAGTTCAAGAACCTGGCGAGGAAGGGAATTCTGGGACGCATCTACGCCCATCTGCTTTCGCTGGAGAACTTCGCGCGCCTGCTGCGGCGCCGGGCCGCGCGCGCGTCCGGCTGAGCGCTCAGATACTCTTTGTGCGCACCGCGATCGCCGGAAGGACGACCCTGACGGAATTGAGCGCGGCGATTTCCAACTGCACTTCCCAGTAGTAAAAGTGCAGGTAGCTCAGCGCGAGCGCCACGATCAACGCCACCTCGCGCACCATGCGCCGGCGCTCGTGCTCGCGGTGGCCTTGGGGCTGGCTGCCCGCCACCTCCTTGAGGAACTCCAGGACTTCGGCGTGTGTCTGCAGCTTGCGCCCGGCCAGCTCCTCGACATAGCGGTGCAGCGACGCCGGCGAGTTATAAGTGTCGTCGCCGTTCGCCTTGGCTTCGCTCCGGGCCGGTGACTGCGCGCGCCGTCCGGCCTCCTTCAGCCACTGCGCCAGTACCTCGCCTTCACTATCGTGACCACCGCTCAAGCCGCCTCCCTGGGCTAGTGCCGCAGAACTGTGACACAGGCGCCCGGCTCGCGTTTATCTGAAAGTCCGCTAAACGCCGCCGTCCTGCTTCATGACGCGGCGGATTACATCCGCGACAATATTCTTGGTGTACGGCTTGGTTATGTAGCCGTCCGCGCCGAGCAGCAGGCCCTTGCCGATATCCGCGGCGTCGTTCTCCGCGGTGAGCATGACGATCGGCAAGGAGCCCAGCACCGCATGGCGGCGCATCTTGGTGAGCAGGTCAAAGCCGTTGCCGTCGGGCAGGATGACATCGAGCAGCAGCAGGTCAGGTGCGCCTTCGTCGAGCATGCTGTGCAGGAACTCGTTCACGGACTTCGCCACGCGCACCTTGTAGCCGGCCATGCTGACCCTCAGGTCGGCAAGCGCGAGCTGGTCCGGATCGTCCTCGACAATCAGCACCACGGTGTCCGCGGGCGCCTTGCGTGCCGCCGGGCGGCGGCTGAGGCGATCGGCGGAGATGTAGGCGCCGGTGCGCGCCAGCGCGGCGCTGGCGGAGTCGCCGTCCCGGCGCATCCGCGCCTGGTCGAGGCCTAGCGTGAGGTCGGACTCGCCCGCCGAGAACGCCGATGCGTCGTCCTCGCCCTCGAGCGATGACTCGATCAGGCCGAGGTCCTTCATTTCCGAGAGCCATTCGTTCAACACGTTGCGCGGATAGCGGCGCAGCAGCTCGCCCACCACGCCGTCCTGGCCGTGGAAATCCATCAGCCACAGGATGCGCCGGTAGTCCTCCGGCACGGCCATGTCCTGGCTCTCCCAGGCAGCCCGGCCGGCGGCGGTCAATCGATAGGAGCGCGCTTTCTGTGCCATCGCGTATATGCGTACTGTATCGCGAGACGGCGCCATAGTGCTCCGACGCGTACCGCGCATACCGCGCAAAGGGTTAGCATGTGTCCCGATGGATTCCGCCCGCATGCTGGCCGTCGCCGGAATGAGCGACCCCGTGAGTTCCATGACGCATCTGGCGGGCGCGCTGGCGTGTGCGACCCGGGCCGGCGCCCTGCTGCGGAGCGGGCGCGGCAGCGGCGCCCGCCTGCTATCTCTTGGCTTGTTCGCATTCTGCTGCGTGCTGTTGCTCGCTCTGAGCGGCGCCTACCACCTGCTGGCGCCGGACACCGCGGCAAAGGCGCTCCTTAAGCGGCTCGACCACGCCGCCATCTTTATGCTGATCGCGGCGAGCTTTACCCCGGTCCACGCGATTCTTTTCCGCGGCGCTTGGCGCTGGGGCATGCTCGCCGGCATCTGGAGCGCCGCGGGCGCGGGCCTGATCGTCAAGACAGCCTATTTCGACGTCATGCCCGAATGGGTGGGGCTGTCGATGTACCTTGGGCTGGGGTGGCTGGGCGTCATCTCGGCAGTGGCCCTCGCGCGGCGGTACGGATTGCGCTTCATCCAGCCGGTGCTGTGGGGGGCGCTCGCCTACACGGCCGGCGCGCTCGCCGAGTTCCATCGCTGGCCGCTGCTCGTGCCCGGATTCGTCGGGCCGCACGAGGTGCTGCACCTGGCCGTGCTGGCCGGAATCGCCTGCCACTGGGTGTTCATCGCGCGCATTGCCGCGAGCGGGAAGAGTGGGCCGGGTTGGATTCGAACCAACGACCAAGGGATTATTAGAGAGAGTCGACCCGTTCTCGACAGCAAACCACAGCACTAAGCAGCAGCACTACAGAGGGGAATCGAACAGCGCGTTAGCTGCCGAGTGCTGCCCTTTGCTGGCGTTTCTTCCCTGCGCGTGTGCCAAGAGTGTGCCAAGGAATAGATCCCAGACGCACCAAGAAGCGCCAAGCACTCCGCTGCCGCCGTGTGCGGCCTGAGCGCGCCCAGGCCTCGCGCAGCGCGTCATGGGGTTTGGTGTAGTCCAGGGCGCGGCGTATCCGGAAACGTCCTCCCATCCTGGTAACCGGGGTTCGGATCCCCACGAGGGTTTGTCGCCGATATAACAGGGCGGGCGGCTAACCCGCTATGGCTGGAGGGTTGGCTTCCAGCGGCGTGACGCCCGGCTTCTCGACCACAGCACCACAGCGGGGAGTCGCGCCGCCGCTGGCGCCACGTTGCGTCCCCGGTTCCAGTGCCCCGCTCGGCATCTCGAGGGTTCTAGACTTCCGAGGTCTTGCGCGATCGC
>DATHYT010000101.1:0-41919 GCA_035459025.1 Burkholderiales bacterium
AGTGGACGGAAAGGCCGTCAGCAAGTCGATGCATCCGGTCAACCCCGTGTACATGTTGAGGATATTCCGCGGCAGGCTCCCCGTGTTCACTGGCGCCGTCAAGCCGGGGGAGTGGGCGGACTTCGACGGCTTGAGCATTTCCTTTCCATCGTACGTCAAGTCGGGGACCTTTCAAATCGTCAGCAATCCGGGGCATCCGATCATCTGGGCCGCCTTCATCGTCATGGGCCTGGGCCTGGCATGGCGACTGCTCTTTTACCGGAAGAACATCGCGCTGTGGCAGGATGACGCCGGCCGCACCTGGCTGTCCGGGCGCTTCGATTATTTCCCGAGGCTGAACGCCGGCTGGCTCGCGAGCCTGGGCGAGCAATTCAAGGCGGAAGCCGCATGACTTCCCTCGAGGCCGGCCTGCTTTTCGGCGCCGGCGCGCTGTACGCCTCGTCTTTTCTTCTGGCTGGAAAAGGATGGTTGCGTTATGGCTTTGTCAGCGTCGTGGCCGGCTTGGCACTTCATCTTGCATCCGCGGCCATTCGATGGGTCGGAACCGGGCACCCGCCGGTCTTCGGCACCTTCGAAGCCACGCTTGCCGCGAGCTGGTTTCTGATGCTCTTCGTCGCGCTTGCCTTCGGCTCGGTGCATCGTCAATTCAGGCTGCTGGTCCTGACCGCCGTCCCGATCGCGCTGCTCCTGCTGGCGTACGGCGTGACCTTCTTCGATACGAGCAGGATCCCGCTGACCATTTCGGAACGCAGCCTGTGGGTGGAGTTCCACGCGCTCTTTTCCTGGCTCGCCTTTGCGCCGTTCACCCTGGCGTTCTGCCTGTCGGGGTCCTATCTGTGGTCGACCCGAAGCCGCCGCGCGGCTGCGCCGCCCCCGGCGCACGCGGACATCCTCGACGAGCTCGCGTTTCGTTACATCACGCTGGGTTTCGTCGCCCACAGCGTCATGTTCGCGCTCGGCAGCTACTATTCCTCCATCCTGTTCGGCACCTGGTGGCGCTGGGACCCGGCCTTTTCGCTTTCCCTGGTGGCCTGGCTGCTGGTCGGCCTGTATATCCACCTGCGGCTCTTCTACCACTGGAACAGCAAGCGGGCGGCGCGGTCGTACCTGCTGATCTTCGCCGTGATCGGCTTCTCCTACTGGGGGCTGATCTACCTCCCGGCGGGGAGGACGTTCCATGTCTTTGACCTGGACTTGAAAGCCCTATGACCTCGCAGACCGTGCTTTCCGCGTTGTTCTGGCTCGCCGCCGTGGTCTATGCGATCGCCTTCGGCCTGTTCGCCGTCGCGCTGGTGTTTCGCAAGCCCGGCACGCTCGGCCACGCCATCACCGTAGCGTGGGCCGGGTTCTTCGCGCATAGCGTCGTCATGGTTGCGCGGTGGGTGCAGACGGGCCATCCGGCCTTCGTTTCCTACTTCGAATCGATGTCGGCCAGCGCCTGGTTCGGCATGCTCGCGTTCCTGGCGCTGCAGCAGTGGAAGCCGTTTCTGCGCCCGGCCGGCGCGGGCCTGATGCCCCTGATCGTGCTGCTCATGGGCTGGGCCGGTACGCGTCCGTTCGGCGGCCAGTCGCTGCCCGTGAGTCTGCAGAGTTTCTGGCTTTTCGTGCACGCGGGATTTGCAACGGCGGCGGCAGGCTGCTTTCTGTTGGCCGCGGGCGTGGCGGGCATGCGACTGTACCAACAGCGCCGCAACGCGCCGTCGGATCCCGCCTATCACATCGCGCCTGGCGATCGCTACGACGAATTCAACTTCCGCCTCATCCTGCTGGGCTTCCTGTTCTGGGGCATCATGACCGTGTCGGGCGCGATCTGGGCGGACGGGGCCTGGGGCCGCTACTGGGCCTGGGATCCGGTCGAGGTCTGGAGCCTCATCAGCTGGCTGGTGTACGCGGTCTACCTCCACATCTACACGGTATGGAGGAGGCTGCGGGGCGTGTTTCTTGCGTGGTATGCGATCATCGGCGCGCTGTTCGTCGCGATGTCGCTATGGGGTATCGGCTTTCTGTACAGAACCCTGCATACCTATGGAGGCAATTGAGCCGTGCGCTGGCAGTTGACCCGACCGCAATGGACGATCCTGGCCGTGCTGCTCGTCGCGGCGCTGGTCGGATGGTCCGTCGCGTACTTTACCCGCTCGCCGATGGAGCGCGCCGACGCCATTACCGAGCCCACGGCGTTCGACCAGCCGCCAATATTCGTCGGGATGCACGGCGTTGCGGAGGCCGCCGCGCTCAAGCCCTTCGCGCTGGCGCTGAACGAGAAGAAGCTGCTGGTGTCGTATCTGAGCACGGACCGCGTCGACGAGTTTTCCGACAGGCTCGAATTCAGGCGCACGCTGCACCTGCGGCAGAACGAGCCCGCGTCGATCACCGGCGTCGCGGTGGAGGGCGACCGCATCTACGCGACCGATTTCGTTTCAGGCGATCTTCTGGTCGCGGAATACAAGACCGGCAAGCTGCTGCAATCTTACGGCTGGCTGCCCGGTTACCAGACGCGCATGAAGGCGCTCGGCGTCGCCTATTTCCAGAACAATCTGTATGTCTCCGACGTCGCCTCCGGCAAGATGCTCGCGATCGGCGCGCTGGCGCAAAAGGACGTGCGGGACGAAGGCGAGCTGATCGTCGCTTTTCCCAACGGCGGGCCATCGGAATTCGAGCTGGGCTACCCGACCTGGTCAATGGTGACCGCCGATGGCCGCCTGCTGGTGAGCGACGCCAAGAGCGGCGAGGTGAAGGCGTTCACCTGCAGCGGCAGGTCGGCGCATCTGTTCGACCAGGCCGAGCCGGCGCGTCTCAAGACGCCGATGGGCATCGCCATGGACGACCTGCGCTCGCCCGAGCTGCTGGCCAAAGCAAGACGCGTGTTCGACCCCTCGCGCGTTCATGAGCTGGGTCGGATCCACGTCGTAGACGCGGCGCAGGCGCGCGTCAAGGTCTTCGACGCGCTCGGCAAGTACGTGCTGACCTATGGCGAGGAGCTGCGCCAGCCGAACGGCATCGCCATCGACCCGAAGCAGCGGCTCATTTACATCTCCGACGTGCAGCTGCGCGCCATCGCGCTGTACAAGTACTGATCGGGCGGACACGGACCATGAGCGATTCGACCCTCGCGATCCTCGTCATGCTGAACAACCTGTTCCACGACTTCGCCGTGGCGCTGCTGTTCGCCAGCCTGCTGATGCTCGGTCTGTTCTACCGCTGCATCCGGGGGCAGGGCGATCCGGCCGATACCGCGCTGGTGCGCGTGGTGGCCGGCACCTTCGAGAAGGTGGTTTACGCATGCTGGGCGGCTCTGATCCTCGGCGGCATCGGGCGCACGCTGGCCTACGAGAGCTTCGAGTGGAACGAGGCGGCGGGCCGCGGCCAGGTGGCGGCGCTCGTGGTGAAGCACGTCCTGCTTGTCGCGGTCGTCGTCTGGGGCACGTATATCCAGCACCGTCTGCGCAAGCACCTCAAGCGCCTCAAGGCGCAGGCGACGAACTGATGGACAAGAAGATACTGCTGGTCACTGCGCCTTACCAATGCTGGGGCGTCCAGGTGGTCGGCACGTGGCCGCCGTTGCACCTGGTCTATCTGGCGGGCGCCGCGCGCGAGGCGGGCGTGGTGCCGAAGATCCATGACGCGATGAACGAGTCGCACTCGTACGCCGACATTCGGGCGCAGATCGAGAGTTTCAGGCCGGATTACGTGCTGGCCTACGATTATCTTCCGGTGACCGGCGCGATCAGTACCGCCGCGCTGCCGGCGTCGCTCGCGATCCTGAAGCTCGCCAAGGAGATCGATCCGGGCATCGTGACGCTGCTCGGCGGCCCCCACCCCACGTTCATGTCCAAGGAGGTGCTCGAGTCCGAGCGGGGCGTCGTGGACTACGTTCTCCTGGGGGAGGGCGAGGCGACGCTCAAGGCCCTGCTGCAGGCCTTGCGTGGCGGATCGGCGAGCGGCGTCAAGGGCATCGCCTACCTCGACGGCGCGCGCGCGGTCGGCACTGGCAGCCGGGCGCTGATCGCCGATCTGGATCAACTGCAGCCCGCCTGGGATCTCCTGCGCTGGGACGCTTACCGCTACCGGGTCAGTCCGGGCGGACGCATGGCCTCCATATTGAGTTCGCGCGGCTGCGAGATGCACTGCAGCTTCTGCAGCCAGAGGCTGTTCTGGCGCGGCGCCTGGCGCGCCCGGCGGCCCGAAAAGGTCGTCGAGGAAATCGTTCTGCTGCACCAAAGGTACGGCGTCACGGTATTCACCCTGATCGATGCCTTTCCCACGCGCGACCGCGAGCGCTGGGAACGGCTGCTCGACCTGTTGATCGAACGGGATTTGGGATTGTCCGTGCTCATGGAAACGCGGGTCGAGGACATCGTGCGCGATGCGGACATCCTCCACAAATACAGGAAAGCCGGCGTCATCCACATCTACATGGGGGCCGAAAGCGGCGACGACGCGGTCCTCACGAGCCTGAACAAGGGCATCGAGATGAAGACCACCAAGCAGGCGCTGGCGCTGCTCAACCAGGCCGGCATCATCAGCGAAGCCTCGTTCATGATCGGCTTTCCGCAGGAAACGCCGAGCTCCGTCCGGAACACCATCGACGCCGCGATCTACCTGAATCCCGACGTCGCCGTATTCCCGATCGTGACGCCGTGGCCCTATACGCCGATGTACAAGGAGATGAAGGACAGGATCAGGGTGTTTGACTATGCCAAGTACAACCTGGTGACCCCGATCATCGAGCCCTTCGAGATGTCTCTCGAGGAGGTCAACGAGGCGTTGGCGAATTGCTACATGGAGTTCTACGCCCACAAGCTGAAGGAAGTGCTCGCGCTCGAGAAGGGTTTCAAGCGGGACTACCTGATGAGCGCGTTTCGCCTGATGATGAAGGATCAGTGCTCCGCGTTCAGGATGAAGGGCGCGCGCATGCCGCATCAGGCCACGGAAATGCTCGGCCTCATCGCCGAATTCCGCGCGGCCTAGGCGCGCGCAGCGCACTGCTTCACGACCCCGGCGACTAGCTCTCGCGCGGCCCGCGCATCTCCTGCAGCGCCTCGCCCACGCGGCGCCGGAAATTCGCCTGCGCCTTGTCGCCTGCGGTATCGAAGGATGCGGCCTTCTGCGCGGCCTCGGCCTCGGCGTCATCGTCGGCATCGCCGGCCTGTGGGGGTTCGCCATGCGCCAGCGCCACCGCCAGCCCCCCAGGCCCTCGCGCCCGTACCGCGAGTGGAGGGACTAGGCCTCGGGGATCAGCTTCTCGAACTCGTCGTCGACGCCGAGCACGTAGCGCGCCAGATCGTCGATCGCCGCCTTGAACGACGCCGTGTCCAGGCGCACCGTGAAGCGGCCGAAGCGGCGCACGTTGATCAGCTCGAGGGTGGCGGTCAATGCCTCGTAGTCGGCGCGCACGTTGACGTCGCAGGGCAGGGGTCCGTTGACGACGAACTGCACCGGGCGCTCCTTGTCGTCGCCGCGCGCGCGCTTCTCGAAGCTCACGCGCAGCGACTTCAGGTACTGCTCGCAGCGCGTGACATCCTCGCCGAGCAGCATGAATTTCGGCGGCTCCGCCGGCTGCACCCAGAAGCGGAACTGGATCTGCGCGCAGAGCTCCTTGTTCTCGGGCAGCTTCAGCGTGCGGTTGCTGACCGTGGGCTGGACCAGCGTCACCGAAGGCACCTTGCCGACGTAGATGAACTCGTAGGGCGCGCCCGCGTGCGGCGCGTGCGCCTGCATCTCCTTGCCGAACTCGGTCAGGTACTGCAGCACCGCGCGCATCGCGGCGTCGAGCGCCGCCATCGCCTTGGGCTTCGCCTCGGCCTGCGCCTTGCGGAAGGCCGCCTGCTGCCGCATGATCTCCACGGCCTCCATGCGGCGCGTGGTGGTCATGCTCTTCGGGTCTTCGTCGGGCACCACGCGTTCGCCGCGCTCGAATGCCTCGCGCTCGTGCGCCTGGGCCGCGCCCCAGCGCTGCAGCGCCTGCTCCTTGCGCAGGCGCGCTTCCTGCTCCGCGCGCAGCCGCGCGACCTCCTGCGTCTCGAAGTCCTTCGCGAACTGCTCGAGGTCGTCGAGCAGCTGGTTGCGCAGGCTCTGCTCTTCGGCCACCACCGTCGCCGGCCGCAGGGTCTCCTGCGGCACGGTCTTGGCGAACTCGGTGCCGCCGCCCAGGCTGTGGTAGTTGCGCAGGTCGGCCGCGAGCTCGGCGGCGCTCTGGTAGCGGTCCTGCGGCCGTTTGGCGAGCGCGCGGTCCATGATGCGGTCGAACCCGGCCGGGATCGCGGCGTCGATCTGCCGCAGCGGCGGATGCGGTTCGCCGGCGATGCGCTGCATGAGCGCAAACACCGTGGTGTCGCCCGGCCACTCGAACGGCGTGCGCCGCGTGAGCAGCTCGTACAGCACCACGCCGAGCGAGAACACGTCGGCGCGCGCGTCGATCGGCTGGCCGAGCACCTGCTCGGGCGCCATGTAGCGCGGCGAGCCGAGCGCCGATCCGTGCTGCGTGACGTCGGACGCCGGGACATAGGCCACGCCAAAGTCGGTGAGCTTGGCGCGCCCCGTGCGCGACACCACGACGTTGGCCGGCTTCACGTCGCGGTGCACGATCGAATGCTGGTGCGCGTGGTGCAGCGCATCCGCGACCTGGGCGATGATGTCGGCGGCGACGTGGAATGCGATCGTCTGGCGTTCCTTCAGCATCTGCGCGAGCGACGGGCCGTCGAGCAGTTCCATCGCGATGTAGGCGGCGCCGGCGTCCTCGCCGACGTCGAAGATGGTGACGATGTTGGGATGGTTGAGGCGCCCGGCCGAGCGCGCTTCGCGCAGGAAGCGCACGCGCACCTCGCCGGCCACGTCGGCCGGCAGCTCGGCGTGCAGCGCCTTCAGCGCCACCTCGCGCTCGATCACCGGATCGACCGCGCGGTACACGACGCCCATGGCGCCGCGCCCCAGCTCGCCGAGGATGCGGTAGCGCCCAAGTGTCTTCAATGCCACGGTGCCGACTTTCCTCCGCTGCGCAGCATACCCGCTCGGAGAATTATTCTCCTAGCAGGGGAAACGCGCTCAGCGCGCCGGCCGGGCCGACCGGCGCCGCGCTCGCCAGGTGGCGCGGGCCGAGCTCGGCGAGCGCCGTGGCGCCGAGGAGCCCGAGGCAGGTCACGATCTCCTCCTCGAGGATCTCGAGCGCGCGCACGAGCCCCGGCGTGCCCGCGGCGGCGAGCCCGAGGCAGGCGAGGCGCCCCAGGCCCACGGCCTGCGCGCCGAGCGCGAGCGCCTTGACCACATCCGTGCCGCGCATGAAGCCCCCGTCCACCCACACCTGGGCGCGGCCGCCCACGGCGGCCACCACCTCGGGCAGCACCGCGATGCTGCCCAGCCCGTGGTCGAGCTGGCGCCCGCCATGGTTGGAGACGTAGATCACGTCGACGCCGTGCTCGACCGCGATCTGCGCGTCCTCCGCGGTGGCGATGCCCTTGAGGACGAGCGGCAGGTCGTGCCGGTCCTTGTAGCGCTTCACCTGGTCCCAGGCGAGCGCGGCCTGGAAATCACGGCCCTGCGCGGCGTCCGCGCGCCAGGGCTTGACGAAGCGCCCGACGAGGTCGCGCTCGCGCCGGCTGTACATGGCGACGTCCACCGTGAGGCAGAAGGCCGCGTAGCCGTGGTCGCGGGCGCGGCGCACGTAATCGTCCACCCAGGCGTCGTCGCCGCGTACATAGAGCTGGAAGATGCGCAGCGCGTCCGCGGCGGCCGCCGTCTCCTCCAGCCCCGGCTTGCACACCGAGGACAGCATCTGCGGCACGCCGAACTGCGCGGCGCCGCGCGCCGCGGCCGCCGCGCCGCCCTCGACCAGCGACTCCAGGCCGCCGATCGGCGCCAGCAGCACCGGCAGGCGCACCTTGCGCCCGAGGCAGCTCGCGGTGGCGGCGACGCGCCGCACGTCGCGCAGCACGCGCGGCCGGAACGCGAGCGAATCGAGCGCCTGGCGGTTGCGGCGCACCGTGGTCTCGGTTTCGGTGCCGCCGATCAGGTAGGCCCAGGGCCCGGGCGGCAGCGCGGCGCGCGCCGCCGCCACGATCTCGTGCAGCGTGAGGAACTCGTGGGCCTGCGGTGCATTCACGCCGCGCGCGCCTCGCCGAGCGAGCGCGCCATCGCCAGCACCGCGGCGTTGAACACCTCGGGATGTTCGAGATGCGGCAGGTGCCCGCAGTCCGGGACCATCTGCAGCGTGGCGTTGGGGGCCGCGGCGGCGATGCGCTTGGCGTTGGTCTCGGGCGGCGTGCGCCGGTCGAGCGTCCCCGACACGACCCGCACCGGGCAGGCGACCGCGGTGACCTCGCGCGGCACGTCGACCGCGCCGAGCATGCGCGCGGCCTGCGCATAGCCGCTCGCGTTCAGCCCTTCGGCGCCCTTGATCCATGCGAGCACCTCGGCGCGCGTGCCGGGGGCGACGAGCTCCGCGGCGTCGTCCGCGCGCATCCTTTGCACGCCGAGCGTGGACACGCGCTCGATGCGCGCGGCGATGCGCTGCTCGCGCTCCGCCTGCGGTGCCGCGCCCCAGCCTGCCGCCGGCCCGCCGAGCACCAGCGCGCGCACGCGCGCCGGGAACAGTCGTGCAAACACGACGCCGGTGGGCGTGCCCCAGGAGTTGGTGCCGATGATCGCGGACTCGACACCGAGCGCATCGAGCAGGCGCGCGAGCGCGCGCGCGTAGTCCTCGGCCGAAGGCGCGTCGGCCGCGAGCGGCTTCGAGCCGCCGTAGCCCGGCGCGTCCCAGGCGATGACGCGGAAATGCGCGCCCAGGGGACCGTACTGCAGGCGCCAGCCCGCCGAGGTCGAGCCGATGCCGTGCAGCAGCACGAGCGCGGGTGCCTCCTTCCTGCCGGATTCGCGGTAGGTGATGTCGGCGGCGGATTTCAGTTCGGGAAGCATCACGGGCCTCGGGCAGTTTTCGGCTCAGCGTCGACTTTATCAGGCGGCGTAAAATCCGGGGGCCATGCGCTCGTCCTCCCGCAGCCAGCTCCTGCTTGGCGCCTTCGCCGGCCTCATCGTGCTCGTCATCGGCGGCAGCTTCTACTACGGCTCGCTGAAAAAGCAGGCCCTCGAGTCGAGCGCCGCGGCGAGCGTGGCCGACGCCACGGCGCGGCTGCGCGACGCGGCCGCGCTGCCGCTCGACGCGCCGAAGGCCGCCGCGCAGCTTCAGGCGCACGAAGCGGCCCTCGGCGCGCACCTCGAGCGCCTGCGCGCCGAGGACGCCTCGCGCAACAAGTCGCTCGCCGAAGCCGCCGAGCTCTACCTGGTGGACGTGCAGGCGATGCTGCGCGTGCAGGCGAACGCCGCGCGCGCGCTTGCCGCGGCGCAAGGCAGCCGCCGCGCGCTCGCCGCGCACATGGAGCACGCCGAGGGCCGCGGCGCGGCCTGGATCCAGCGCGCGCTGGCGCTGAAGCAAAAGGCCGAGCGCGACAACTTCGACTACCGCACCGCGGTGGGGACGCTCGCGGGGCTCTACTACGCGCACGGGGAGTCGCAGCAGAAGCTGCGCGCCGTGGTGCCCGAGGCGCCGCTGCTCGCCGAAGCGGAGCGCCGGCGCCTGCACCAGGCGGCGACGGAGGCCGAGGCGAAGGCCGTGCAGGACCTCGAGCAGCTGCGGCGCCTGCCGATCGGCTGATGCCGCTCTGGAAGCGCTTCTGGCTGCTCGGCTCGGCGATCTGGGTCGTCGTGTGCGTGCTGAACGCCGTCACCATCCTCGCCTTCAGCGAGGGCGAGGGGGCGAAAGCCGCGCAGCCGATGGTGCTCGCGGTGGCGGGGCCGGCGTTGCTCTACGCGGTGCTTTGGCTCTACTTCCGCCTGCGCCGCAAGTAATCCCCGATCTGGCGCGCGGGCTCGCCCGTCCGGTAGGACTGCTCGAAGGCGTCGATGCTCTGCGCCACCGCCTCGGCAAACGGCAGCTCCTCGTAGGCGCGGTTCAGCCGCTTTTGCGCGCGGATCGCCTCGGCGCCGCTCTCCAGGATGCACTCGAGCGCATGGTCGACCTCGGCGTCCAGGCCCTGTGCCGGCACCACGCGCTCCACCAGCCCCCAGCGCAGCGCCTCGGCGGCGTCGATCAGCTCGCCCGTGAGCAGCAGCCAGCGCGCGCGCCCGGCGCCCATCAGGCGCGCGAGCAGCGCCGCTTCGATCACCGACGGGATGCCGAGGCGCACCTCCGGCATGCCGAAGCGCGCGTGGTCGGCGGCGATGCGCAGGTCGCAGCCTGCCGCCAGCTCCAGCGCGCCGCCGATGCAGTAGCCGTTCACGCGCGCGATCACCGGCACCGGGCACTCGCGCACCGCGGTGATGCAGCGGTGCAGGCGGGTGATGGCTTCGCGCGCGGTCGCCGGCGTCGTCGCGCCGAGCTCGGCCACGTCGACGCCGCCCGAGAACGCCTTGTCGCCCGCGCCGGTGAGGACCACGGCGCGCAGCTTCAGGTCGCCGGCGAGGCCGCGCATCGTTTCGGTGAGCGCCAGGATCGCCTGCGCGTCGAGCGCGTTCAGCTTCGCCGGGTTGGCGAGTGTGACCCGCGCCACGCTCCCGCCGGCGCGCTCCTCGAGCGTGGTCTGGATCGGCGCGGCCAAGCGCGTCAGGCGGCGGCGCGCCGCTCCTTGACGAGCGGCAGCACGAACTGCTCGAGCTTGCGCGCGTCGGCATCGAACCTGCGGATGCCCTCGGCCAGCTTTTCCACCGCCATGGCGTCCTCGTTGTGGCGCCAGCGGTAGCCCTTCTCGTCGAGCGCGACGCGCTCGAAGCCCTGCGCGGCGGCGTCCTGCGGCGACAGGCACCGTGCCACCTCGCCCTCGGTCTCGGCGAGCTTTTCCAGCAGGTCCGGGGCGATGGTGAGCAGGTCGCAGCCGGCGAGCGCCAGGATCTGCCCGGTCTTGCGGAAGCTCGCCCCCATGACCTGCGTGGCGTAGCCGAATTTCTTGTAGTACTGGTAGATGCGCGTCACCGAGGCGACGCCGGGGTCTTCCGCGATCGGGATGTCGTCGACCTTGCGCGCCGCCTTGTGCCAGTCGTAGATGCGGCCGACGAACGGCGAGATCAGCGCGACGCCGGCGTCGGCGCAGGCCGCGGCCTGCGCGAACGAAAACAGCAGCGTCATGTTGCAGCGGATGCCTTCGCGCTCGAGCTTCTCGGCGGCGCGGATCCCCTCCCAGGTGCTCGCGAGCTTGATGAGCACGCGCTCGCGCGCCACGCCCGCCTGGTCGTAGAGCTCGATGAAGCGGCGCGCCTTGGCGATCGAGCCCGCGGCGTCGAACGACAGGCGCGCGTCCACTTCGGTGGAGACGCGCCCCGGCATGTGCTTCAGGATCTCGCGGCCGAACAGCACGAACAGCCACTCCAGCGTGGGCTCGGGCGCGCCGCGGCCGCGCTCGAGCGCCTCGTCGACCAGGGGGCGGAAGCGCGCCTCCTGCGCCGCGGCCAGCAGCAGCGACGGATTGGTGGTCGCGTCCTGCGGGCGCCAGCGCGCGATGGCGTCGATGTCGCCGGTGTCGGCGACGACGGTGGAGTGCCGGCGCAGGGATTCGAGCTGGGTGGGCATGCGCATAGCTTACCCGGACCCGGTGCCGTGCGGATATTCCGCCCGCTCACATGACTGGCAGGCCCCCGGGAGCAGGCCGAGGCGGCCTGATTTCCGCTACGCTTATCGCCTCGAGCGGGAGGCGAGGCGCGTTGAATAGCGGCATCGACTGGAACGAACTGCTGGCCCTGTCGGCGGACTGGTATTGGGAGCAGGACGCGGACATGAAATTCACGGTGTTCACCTCGGCCGAGCTCGAGGCCGCGGGGATGGCGGCGAGCGACTATCTGGGCAGGCCGCGCTGGGAGACGCCGCACCATGGCGTGAGCGCGTCACAGTGGGATCAGCATCGTGCGCTGCTGGAGCGGCGCGAGCCGTTCCGCGACTTCATCGTCGGCCGCTACCGCGGCGACGGCAGCGAATGCTTCGTGGCGATCAGCGGGCAGCCAATGCTCGACGCGGGCGGACGCTTCATCGGCTACCGCGGCATCAGCCGCGACGTCACCGCGCGCGTCATCGCCGAGCGCGCGCTGCGCGAGAGCGAGGCGCGCTACCGCGCGCTCACCGATGTCTCGCCCGCGGCGATCTATGTACAGGTCGGCGGCATCCTGCGCTACGTGAATCCGGCCGCGTTGCGCCTGTTCGGCGAGTCGCGCGCCGCGGACGTCGTCGGGCGGCCGCTGCTCGAGTACATCCACGGCGACGAGCGCGCCGACGTCGCCGAGCGCATGCGCCGCGTGCGCGACGAAGGGGCGTCCTACCCGCCCACGGTCCGCAATTTCCTGCGCCGCGACGGCACGCTGTTCACCGGCGAGGTTTCCGTCGTGCCGCACGTCTACCAGGGCGAGGCGGGCAGCATCGCCGTGGTGCGCGACATCACCGAGCGCCAGCGCGCCGAGGCGGAGATTCGCACGCTCAACGCCGAGCTCGAGGCGCGGGTGCGCCAGCGCACCGCGCAGCTGCAGCGCCTGAACGACGAGCTCGAGTCCTTCAGCTACTCGGTATCGCACGACCTGCGCGCGCCGCTGCGCGCGATCCACGGCTTCAGCGACCTGCTCGCGCAGCAGGCCGGCGCGGCGCTCGACGCCCAGGCGGGGCACTACCTGGAGCGCGTGCAGGACGCGGCGGCGCGCATGGGGCGGCTGATCGACGACCTGCTCGAGCTCTCGCGCGTGACGCGGGCGCCGGTGCGTCCGGAGCCGGTCGACCTGTCGCGCCTCGCGCTGCAGGTGGCCGACGAGCTGCGCGCCGGCGAGCCGCGGCGCGCCGTCGAGATCGCGATCGCGCCCGGGCTGGCCGCGCGCGGCGACCCCGCGCTGCTGCGCGTGGTGCTGCAGAACCTCCTCGAGAACGCCTGGAAGTTCACGCGCCGGCGCGAGGGGGCGCGCATCGAGGTCGGCGAGCAGCGCGCCGCAGGCGAGCACGCCTTCTTCGTGCGCGACAACGGCGCCGGCTTCGACATGGCCTACGCGGGCAAGCTCTTCGGGGCCTTCCAGCGCTTGCACAGCGAGGAGCACTTTCCGGGCACCGGCATCGGCCTGGCCACGGTGAAGCGTATCGTCGAGCGCCACGGCGGGCGGGCCTGGGCCGAAGGCGAGCCCGAGCACGGCGCGGCCTTCTTTTTCACGCTCGCCGAGGGGTAACCCGCCTCGTCGCAGGGGTTTGAATACAAAGCCTTTCCCCCCGCGTTATCCCGGAGTAGACTTGTCCTTGTGCGGCAGCCGTCGCGCGCCCGCAACGGAAGCGGCGCCGCCAAGGAGACGAGGAGTTGCAGCCCACCGACATCAGGAACCCCGACTACTTCCACAAAGTCGTCGATTGCCAGTGGGCGTGTCCCGCCCACACCCCCGTACCCGAATACATCCGCTTGATTGCTGCAGGGCGCCATGACGACGCCTTCATGGTCAACTGGAAGTCGAATGTCTTCCCCGGCATCCTCGGGCGCACCTGCGACCGTCCCTGCGAGCCCGCTTGCCGCCGCGGCCGCGTCGAGGAAGAGAACCAGGCCAGGCCCGAGCCCGTCGCCATCTGCCGGCTGAAGCGCGTTGCCGCCGACAACAAGGACAGCGCAGGCGTGAAGGCGCGCATGCCCAGGCCGGCGAAGCAAAAGAACGGCAAGCGCATCGCCTGCGTGGGTGCCGGGCCGGCTTCCCTTACCGTGGCGCGCGACCTGGCGCCGCTCGGCTACCAAGTCACCGTTTTCGACCAGGACCCGCGCGCGGGCGGCATGATCTGGTCGCAAATCCCGCGCTTTCGCCTGCCGCTCGAAGTGATCGACGAGGAGGTGGGCTACGTCCTCGACCTGGGCGTGGAATTCAAGGGCGGCCACAGGATCGAGTCGATGGCGAAGCTCATGGCCGAGGGCTTCGATGCGATCTTCGTCGGCTCGGGCGCGCCGCGCGGGCGCGACCTCGACATCCCGGGGCGCAAAGAGGCGGCGAAGAACATCCACATCGGCATCGACTGGCTGTCCTCGGTGTCGTTCGGGCACACGACGGGAATCGGCAAGCGCGTCATCGTGCTGGGCGGCGGCAACACGGCGATGGACTGCTGCCGCACCTCCAAGCGCATCGGCGGCGAGGACGTGAAGGTGATCGTGCGCTCGGGGTTCGAGGAGATGAAGGCCTCGCCCTGGGAAAAGGAGGACGCGCAGCACGAGGGCATCCCGATCCTCAACTACCTCGTGCCCAAGGCCTTCCTGCACGAGAACGGCAGGCTGAAGGGCATGACCTTCGAGAAGGTGAAGGCCGAGTACGACGACAAGGGGCGGCGCAAGCTCGTGCCCACGGGCGAGCCCGACCAGACGCACGCGTGCGACGACGTGCTCGTCGCGGTGGGGCAGGAGAACGCTTTTCCCTGGATCGAGCGCGACAGCGGCATCGAGTTCGACAAGTGGGGCCTGCCGGTGCTCGATGAGGCCACGTTCCAGTCCTCGGTGAAGAACGTCTTCTTCGGCGGCGACGCGGCGTTCGGGCCGAAGAACATCATCTGGGCGGTGGCGCACGGCCACGGCGCCGCCATCTCGATCGACAAGCTGCTCAACGGCGAGGACCTCCGCGAGCGCCCGGCGCCCACCGTGAACCTGCTGTCGCAGAAGATGGGCATCCACGAGTGGAGCTACGACAACGAGATCGCGCCCGACGCGCGCTTCAAGGTGCCCTGGCGCGACATCAAGGTGACGCTGAAGAACGTGAAGACCGAGGTCGAGCTCGGTTTCGACGTCGCCACCGCGTGGAAGGAAGCGCAGCGCTGCCTGAACTGCGACGTGCAGACGGTATTCCAGGCCAGGCAGTGCATCGAGTGCGACGCCTGCGTCGACATCTGCCCGATGGACTGCATCACCTTCACGCAGAACGGCGAGGAAGCCGAGCTGCGCCAGCGCCTGATGGCGCCGGCGAAGAACCTGGCGCAGGCGCTCTACGTGCAGGACGGCCTGAAGACCGGGCGCGTGATGGTGAAGGACGAGGACATGTGCCTGCACTGCGGCCTGTGCGCCGAGCGCTGCCCGACCGGCGCCTGGGACATGCAGAAATTCCTGCTCGAGATGGCCGCGGCCGGGCCCGGCTGCCGCAGCCGCGAGCGGAAGGCCGCATGATGTCCCTGAAGCGCATCGAGGCGCTGAACGACTTCGTCGTCAAGTTCGCCAACGTGAACGGCTCGGGCTCGGCCTCCGCCAACGAGCTGTTCGCGAAGAGCTTCCTGCGGATGGGCATCCCGGTCAGCCCGCGCAACATCTTCCCCTCCAACATCCAGGGCCTGCCCACCTGGTACGAGGTGCGCGTCACCGAGAAAGGCTGGCTCGGCCGGCGTGGCGGCG
Source organism: Burkholderiales bacterium (assembly GCA_035459025.1). Taxonomy (GTDB): domain Bacteria; phylum Pseudomonadota; class Gammaproteobacteria; order Burkholderiales; family SG8-39; genus JAABQT01. The sequence goes on from DATHYT010000101.1 coordinate 15,348, forward strand.
TCGACCTGATGGTGGCGATGAATCCGCAGACCTGGGCGCAGGACGTGAAGGAGATCGAGCCCGGCGGGTACCTGTTCTACGACAACACCAAGCCCTTGCCGCCGTCGAAGTTCCGCGACGACGTCAACGTCATCGGCATGCCGCTCACCGAGATCAGCAACGCCACGTTCACCGACGCGCGCGAGCGGCAGCTGTTCAAGAACATCATCTATGTCGGCGCGCTGTCCGCGCTGATGGAGATCGAGCCCGGCGTCATCGCCGAGCTGATCGGCGAGCAGTACAAGGGCAAGGAAAAGCTCCTCAAGCCCAACCTGAACGCCTTCCAGATGGGCCACAACTACGCCGGCGAGAAGCTGAAGGGCATGCTCGGGCTCAAGGTGAAGCGCGCCAACGCGGTCGGCGACAAGATCTTCATGGAAGGCAACGCCGCGGCCGCGCTGGGCTGCGTGTACGGCGGCGCCACGGTGTGCGCCTGGTATCCGATCACGCCGTCCTCGTCCCTGGCCGAAGCGTTCCAGCGCTACTGCTCGCGGCTGCGCGTGGATGCACAGACCAAGCAGAACAAGTTCGCCATCATCCAGGCCGAGGACGAGCTCGCCTCGATCGGCATCGTCACCGGGGCGGGGTGGAACGGGGCGCGGGCGTTTACCGCGACTTCCGGACCGGGGATCTCGCTGATGAGCGAGTTCATCGGGCTGGCCTATTTCGCCGAGATCCCGGCGGTGATCATCGACGTGCAGCGCGGCGGGCCTTCGACCGGCATGCCGACGCGCACCCAGCAGTCGGACGTGCTGGCCTGTGCATATGCGTCTCATGGCGACACCAAGCACGTGCTGCTCTTTCCCGAGGATCCGCGCGAGTGCTTCGAGTTCGCGGCGGCCTCGCTCGACCTGGCCGAGCGGCTGCAGACGCCGGTGTTCATGATGACCGACCTCGACATCGGCATGAACCAGCGGCTGTGCGAGCCGCTCGCGTGGGACGACGCGCGCCGGTACGACCGCGGCAAGGTGATGACCGCCGAGATGCTGGACGAGGGCAAGGAGTTCGGGCGCTATCTGGACGTGGACGGGGACGGCATACCGTACCGGACTTACCCGGGGACCCATGAGTCGAAAGGCGCCTACTTCACGCGCGGCACCAGCAAGAACCCGTACGCGGTGTATTCGGAAGCCGGGTCCGATTACCGCTACAACATGGAGCGGCTGCTGAAGAAGCACGACTTCGCCAAGACGCTGGTGCCCAAGCCCGTGCTGACCGCGTCGCGCGAGCCGGCGCGCTTCGGGGTGATCTACTACGGCTCGACCTCGCCGTCGATGCACGAGGCGCTCGATGCGCTGACCGAGAAGGACATCTTCGTCAACGCGCTGCGCGTGCGGGCGTTTCCGTTCCAGGACGAGATCGCCGACTTCGTGCAGTCGCACTCCAGGGTGTTCGTGGTGGAGCAGAACCGGGATGCGCAGCTCAAGACGCTGCTCGTCAACGAGGCCGGCGTCAATCCGGCCTCGCTGATTTCGGTGCTGCACTACGACGGCACGCCGATCACGGCGCGGTTCATCGCCAGGGAGATCGCCGAAATCGTGTCCGCGCTGAACGTGCGGCCGATTAAGAAGGACAAGGCCGCATGACCTACGTTGCCAAGCCCCGGCTGCACCATCCGACCCTGCCGAAGAACAAGTTGGGGTTTGTTCGTCGTGATTACGAAGGCAAGGTGTCTACTTTGTGCGCCGGCTGCGGGCACGACTCGATTTCCGCGGCGCTGATCCAGGCGTTCTGGGAGCTCGATGTCGAGCCGCATCGGGTGGCGAAGCTGTCCGGAATCGGCTGTTCTTCCAAGACGCCGGATTACTTTTTGGGGAATTCCCACGGGTTCAACACCGTGCACGGGCGCATGCCGTCGGTGCTGACCGGGGCGAATTTGGCCAATCGGGATTTGATCTATCTCGGGGTGTCCGGCGACGGGGATTCGGCTTCCATCGGCCTGGGGCAGTTCGCGCACGTGATGCGGCGCGGGGTGAACATGACCTACATCCTGGAGAACAACGGGGTGTACGGGCTGACCAAGGGGCAGTTTTCCGCGACCGCCGACAAGGGCTCGAAGGCGAAGAAGGGCATGGTGAATGCCGATGCGCCGGTGGACACGGTGTCGCTGGCGTTGCTGATGGGCGCCACGTTTGTGGCGCGTTCCTTTTCAGGCGACAAGAAGCAGCTCACGCCGTTGATCAAGGCGGCGATCGCGCATGAGGGAGCGGCTTTCATCGACGTGATCTCGCCCTGCGTCGCGTTCAACAACCATCCGGGCTCGACCAAGAGCTACGACTACGTCCGGGAGCACAACGAGGCGGTCAATCGTCTGGACTTCTGGCCGTCGCGGGATGCGATTACCGTCGATTATTCGGAAGGCGGGGTGATCGAGGTGCCGCAGCATGATGGGTCGATCATCAAGCTGCGCAAATTGGATGCGGAGTACGACCCTTCGGACAAGATCAACGCGGTATCCCATATCGCGCGGGCGGCGGAGAAGGGAGAGGTTCTGACCGGGCTGCTGTATCTGGCGCCGGATGCCAAGGACCTGCATGCACACCTCAATACCTATGAGGTGCCGCTCAATAGGCTGTCTGAAAAAGAGTTGTGCCCTGGGGCGGGGATGCTGGAGAAGATCAACGCGGCAATGCGCTGAGGGCGATTAGCCTCCGCCTGTCATGAGCCGCACCCTCGACAAGCTCAAGCAGGCGGAGCGCACGACCGAGCTGCGCGACCGCATCGCCACCGAGCGCGGCAAGGAGCAGACCCAGCAGGCGAAGATGGCCGAGGATAAGCGCGGCCTGGACCTCGCGCGCGAGCGCCAGCAGGCCGAAGCCGAGCTGCGGCGCATCGCCCACGCCCGCGCCGAGGCCGAAACCAAGGCGGCGCGCCTGGTCGCCGACCGCGAGCGCGCGGAAGCGCACGCGCTGCAGGAAGCCAAGGCCCGGGAGCAGGCCGAGCGCCGTGCCACCGAGCTTGCCGAGGCGCGCCGCAGGCAGGAACAAGCCGCCGCGCAGCATGCGCGCGAGCGCGCGGAGTCGGAGCAGCAGGCCGGGCAGCTGATGCGCGAGCGCCTTGCGGCCGAGGAGCAGGCGCGGCGCGAAGTCGCGGCCCGCGCCGACGCCGAGCGCAAGGCGCACGAAGCCGCGCGCGAGCGCGAGGCGACCGAGAAAAAGCTCAATCGCGAGCTCGAGATGCGCAGCGCGGCGGAAGCCGAGGCGAAACGCCTCGCCGAGGAGCGCGCGGCGATCGAGTCGGCGGCGGTGGAGCAGGCGCACCGCAACGCCGAGGCCGAGCGCAATGCCACCGCGCTCGCAAAAGAACGCGCCAAGCGCGAAACGGAAGCCGCGCAGGCAGCCGCGGCCCGGGCCGAAGCGAGCGAGGCGGCGCGCGCGGCGGCGGCCGAGCGCGCCGCGGCCGACAAGCGCGCCACGCTCGCCACGCGCGAGCGCGAGACCCGGGACACGCAGGCCGCGCACAAGGCGCGCGAGCGCGCGCAGGCCGAGCAGGACGCGGCACGCCTCGCCGAGGAGCGCCGCGAGGGCGAGGAGCGGGCGCTCGCGCAGGCGCGCGAGCGCGAGCAGAACGAGCGCAGGGCGGCGGCGGCGGCCGAGGAGCGCCAGCGCAAGGACCGCGCGGCGGAACGCGCGGCGCGCGAGCGCGCGCAGGCCGACGCGCAGGCCGCCGAGGCGACGCGCCTGCGCATCGCCGCGGAGCGCGAGGCCGAGGAAGCGGCGCGGGTGCGCGCCGAAGCCGAGACGGCCGCCGCGCAACGCACGCGGGAACGCGAGGCCGCGGACGCGGAGCTGGCGCAGGCGGCGCATGCGCGCGAGGCGGCGCAGGCCGAGGCGCTCGAAGCCGTCAATGCGCGGCACGCCGCGGAAGAGGCCGCGCGGCGCGCCGCCGCGGAGCGGCTCGCCGCGGAGCAGGCGGCGGCGGCGCAGGCCGAGGCGAAGGCCAGAACGGAATCCGCGCTGTACGAGGAAGCCGAGGCACGGCGCCAGACCGACACCGAGCTCGAGCTCGCGCTGAAGGCGCGCGCGGAGGAGGACGACAAGGCCACGCGGGCCGCCGCCGAGCGCGTGCGCGTCGAGGAGCGCTCGGCGCGGCAGGCGCGCGCGCGGGCCAAGGCCGAAGCGAAGGCGCTCGAGCGCGCACGCGCGCGGCTGGAAGCCGAGCAGCGCGTCGAGGCGCGCGTCGCCGAAGCGCAGGCCGATTCGGCGCAGGCCGAGGCGAACGCCAGCGAGCGCGCGCAGCTCGAGGCCGAGCTCGCCGCGGCGCGCGGCCGGCGCGGCGCGCGGCCGCGCGCGTGGCTGGTCATCGGGGTGGCGCTCGCGGCGGCGTTCGCGCTCGGGACGCAGTTCGGCGCTCGCGCGCCGGAGCCGGTTGCCGCGGTATCGGCGCCGCCGGGGACCGAGCGCACGTTCGGCCTGCGCCTTGAGCGCGATGCCCAGGGCTTCGGCGCCCGGGCGCAGGCGCTCGAGCCGGCCCGGCGCTAGCGCAGCTCGATCGTCTTGCCGTTCACGCGGCCGCGGTACTCGCGGCCGCCCGCGCGAAACGCGAGCGCCTCGCCGCGCACCTGGCCCTCGAGCTCGTAGGTCACGCCGTTCTGGCGCAGCGTGCCCGCGAGCACCTGGAACTCCTGCTTCAGCTCCAGCTCGCCCTGCGGCAGGACGTGGCGCCCCGCGACCTGCGCCGGCACGATCCACAGCAGCGCCGTGCACCAGTTGGCGCAGCCGGTGTCCTGGTCGAGCACCGCGGAGGCATCCGGCTGCCACTTGTCCATGGTGAAGGTGTTGGACACGATGCGCGTGCCGGGCTTCAGGCCGAGCAGCGTGGGGCGCAGCTTCATGTTGATCGTCGGCAGCAGGAACATGGTGATCACCGTCGCCGGCGAGAGGTCGGTCTTGAACAGGTCCGCCTGCGCGAAGGTGGCGCGCCCGGCGACGCCTTCCTGCGCCGCGTTGCGCCGCGAAAGCGCGACCATGTTCCCGTCGTACTCGATGCCCACGGCGCGCGCGCCGCGCCTGGCGGCGGCGATCACGGTGCGGCCGTCGCCCGAGCCGAGGTCGAAGACCACGTCCTGCGGTCCGACCTGCGCGATGTCGAGCATCTTCTCGACCAGTGCCGGCACCGTGGGCACCCAGACGACGTCCTTGCCCTGTTGCCCGAACGTGGGCTCGTAAGGGGCGCTCTGCTGCGCGGCGCCGATGGAGGCGCCGGCGGCCAGCAGCAAAGCAAGGGCGAGCCTCAGGAGCTGCACGACAGCGCCGAGCAGCCCGGCTTGTGCCGCGCCCACTCGGGCCTTCTTTCCGCGAGGTCGTCGTGCCCGGGCTGCTCGTCGTAGGGCCGCTCGAGCACCCGCATCAGCCGCTCCAGCACCGAGGCATCTCCTGCGGCCATGGCGTCAATGGCCTGCTGCGCGAGGTAGTTGCGCGGCACGTACTTCGGGTTGACGGCGTTCATGCGGGCGCGCTCGGGCCCGCGGGCGAGCCAGCGCCGCAGCCAGGCCTCGAGCCGCGCGACATGCGTCGCCGGCGGCGCGGCGTAGAACGCGCGCGCGAGCGGCGCAACGAGGGCGTCCTCGCGCACCGCGGAAAGCCCGCGGAAGAACAGCGTGAAATCGGTCTCCACCGCGTTCAGCACCTGGAACAGCTCGGCGAGCAGCGCCTCGTCGTCGTCGCCGTCGAACGCGGCGAGCCCGAGCTTTTGCGCCAGCGCGCGGGAAAAGCTTTCCTGGTAGACGTTGCCGTAGACCTCGAGCCCGGCCTCCAGGTCCTCCTTCGCGATCAGCGGCAGCAGCGCCTCGGCCAGCCGCGCCAGGTTCCACAGCCCGATCTGCGGCTGGTTGCCGTAGCAGTAGCGCCGCGTCTCGTTGTCCGTGGTGTTCGGCGTCCAGGCCGGGTCGTAGCCCTCGAGCCAGCCGTACGGCCCGTAGTCGATGGTGAGCCCGAGCACCGACATGTTGTCGGTGTTCATCACGCCGTGCACGAACCCCAGGCGCATCCAGTCGGCCATCAGCCGCGCGGTGCGGCGGCACACCTCGTGGTACCAGTCCCGGTACGAAAGGCCCGGATAGAAATGCCGGATGACGTAGTCGAGCAGGCGCTTGAGCAGCTCCTGCTCGCCGTGCGCGGCGTGGATCTCGAAGTTGCCGAAGCGCAGGAAGGACGGCGCGACGCGGCACACCACCGCGCCCGGCTCGGGCTCGGGGTTGCCGTCGTAGAACATGTCGCGGATCACCGATTCGCCCGTGCCGACGAGCGACAGCGCGCGCGTGGTCGGCACGCCCAGGAAGTGCATCGCCTCGCTGCACAGGTACTCGCGCAGGCTGGAGCGCAGCACCGCGCGCCCGTCCGCGGTGCGCGAGTAGGGCGTCAACCCCGCGCCCTTCAGCTGCAGCTCCTGGCGCGAGCCGTCGCGCGCGACGAGCTCCCCGAGCGTGATGGCGCGGCCGTCGCCGAGCTGGCGCGCCCAGACGCCGAACTGGTGTCCGCCGTAGCGCGAGGCGTAGGGCGCCATGCCCGCAAACACGCGGTTGCCGGCGAGCGCCTCGAGGGCTTGGGCCGAGGGCCGCGCGAGTCCCAGCTCGCCCGCCAGCGCCTGCGACCACGCAAGCAGATTCGGCGCCGCCACCGGGGTGGGCGTGACGCGCGTGTAGCTCGCGTTCGGGACCTGGCGGCGGGTGTTCGACGCGAGCGGGTCGGCGGGCATCTCGTCGACGAAGGAGCTGCGGAACGAGGCCGCGGACAGGTCGACGGGTCGTTCAGGCGTAAGGACGGCGGCCATGGGACGATGGTAACGCAGCAGGTATGATCCGGTCGCGATGTCCCTCGTCAGGCCGATCCTCGCCGCCGCGCTCTGCCTCCCGCTCGTCGCCGCAGCGCAGCCGCGCGCCGCCGGCAAGATCGAGCTCGCCGAAGGCATCTCGCGCATCCAGGGAAAGGACCAGCGCGAGCGCCGTCCCGCCGTCGGCGAGCAGGTCTACGAGGGCGACGCCATCGCCACCGCGCCCAGGGCGGAGCTGCACCTGAGGATGGCCGACGGCGCCTCGATCATCGTGCGCGAGCGCACGAAGTTGACGATCACCGCCTATGTCGCCGACGGCGGCGCGCAGGACCGCAGCCTGCTCGACCTCGCCGAGGGGGCGCTGCGCGCGATCTCCGGCTGGATCGGCAAGTACAACCGCGACCGCTATGCCGTGCGCACGCCGCTCGTCACCATCGGCGTGCGCGGCACCGACCACGAGCCCACGCACCTCCTCCAGGGCGACCCGCGCGGCAAGCCGGGGAGCTACGACAAGGTGAACGAAGGGCTGGCGGTGATGCAGACCCCGCAGGGCAGCCTCGAGATCCCCGCCAACAAGGCCGCGTTCCTCGGGCTCGAGGGCGTGCCGCCGCAGCTCCTCGACGCGGTTCCCGATTTCTTCAAGCCGGGGAAGTACGAGCAGGAGTTCACCGCCCGGGCGCGGCAGGTGGAGCGCGCGCTGGACGAGCTGCGCAAGGGCCGCGTCGAGGAGCTGCTGAAGCTGAAGGACGGCAAGCTCAACCTGCCCGCGGCGCCGACGCGCGACAGCCTGCGCCGCGGCCTGGAGCGGTTCCTGAAATAGTCCGTGGCGCGCGTCCTCGTTCTCGTCTTGTGCGCGTGCCTCGCGCCGCTCGCGCAGGCGCAGCGCGACGCGCCGCGCATCGCCGGCGCGATCGAGCTCACCGACGGCGACGTGCTGCTCGAGGGCCGGGACGGCAAGACCCGCCTGCCCGCGAACGGCGAGAACGTGTTCGAGGGCGACACGGTGACCACGTTCCCGAACGGCGAGATCCACCTGCAGATGGCCGACGGGGCCTCGCTCATCGTGCGCGAGAACTCCAAGATCACCATCGCCCAGTACGTCGCCGACGGCGGCGACAACGACCGCAGCCTGATCGATCTCGCCAAGGGGGCGCTGCGCTCGATCACCGGCTGGATCGGCCAGTACAACCGCGCGAACTACAAGATCCGCACGCCGCTCGTCACCATCGGCGTGCGCGGCACCGACCACGAGCCCTCGCACCTGCTCGAGGGCGACCCGCGCGGCGAGCCCGGCAGCTACGACAAGGTGAACGAAGGCCGCACCTACATGCAGGGCCCGCAGGGCACGGTGGACGTGCCGGCGAACCGCGTCGTGTTCCGCGGGCACGCGCGCGGCGCGCGCGCGCGCCTCCTCGCCACGACGCCGGGGTTCTTCAGGCCGGGACGGTTCGAGCGCCGCTTCGAGGGCCGCGCGCGCGAGGTGCGCCGGACGATCCAGGAGCGGCGCCAGGCGCGGCGCGAGTTCCTGCGCCCGCGGGGCGGGCCCGGTACGCGCCCGCGGCCGCCCGAGCGCTCCCTGAAGGACCGCCCGCAGCGCCAGCGGCTGGAGCAGCGCCGCGACCGCGGGGTGGAGCAGCGCCGCGAGCGGCGCCGTTCAGCGCGTGACCAGCGCCAGTAGCTGGTCCATCGTCTGGTCGGCCCAGAACTCCGGATCCTTGTCGATCTCCGCCTCGCCCCTGGCGACGACGTCCTTCGCTACCTTCCGGCGCTCGCAATAGCCACGCCAGAACTGCTTCACTTCCTCGGCAGACATGTTCATGGGCGGAATTCTGTCCTGCTACACTGCGGGCTGGCAACCACGAAAGGAGGTGATCCAGTGAGAGACGACCAAGGCAGCACCGGCAGGCTGGGCTCCCGAACCGGATCATTCAGTGGTCAAAGGAGCATCGCCAGCTAGAGCAGCCGGCCATGCCTTAGCAAACGCCCCGGCCGGGCGACTGGCCGGGGCGTTTCATTTGCGACGCCTATTTCCAGGGCTGGCGCACGGGCTTGCCGGGGGCGAGGGGCTTCGGGGGCTGTTTGGGCTTCTTCTTCTCGCGGTTGCTGCGCTGCGTTCCCTTGGGCATTCGAGAGCTCCTGATGATTGACGCATTATCGGACAAATGGACGCCGCATGACGCTTGATCGGCACGACCTGGCGGAGATCGCTGCTCGAACGCTGGCGGACTACGGCGCGCGTGCGGCCGACTTTCGCCGCGGCACCCGGGACCACGACGTCAGCCAGAACATCGGCGAGCTGCTGCGACACCTGGAAGGGGCGCCGCCGTTTCGCATACTCGATCTGGGCTGCGGGCCGGGCCGGGACCTGAAGGCGTTCCGGGAGCTCGGCCATGTGCCGGTGGGACTCGAGGGGCAGCCGGCGTTCGCGGCCATGGCGCGCGCACACAGCGGTTGCGAGGTGCTCGAGCAGGATTTTCTCGGCCTCGATCTGCCGCCGGGCTCGTTCGACGGCGTTTTCGCGAACGCCTCGCTGTTTCACGTGCCCACCCAGGAGCTGCCGCGCGTGCTCGGCGAACTGAAAGCCGCGCTCAGGCCGCGCGGCGTGCTGTTCTCGTCGAATCCGCACGGCCGCAACGAAGAGGGCTGGAGCCGCGGGCGCTACGGTGCGTTCCTCGATTGGGAAACCTGGAAGGGCTTGGCCGAGGGCGCCGGCTTCACCGCGCTGCACCACTACTACCGCCCCGCGGGGCTGCCGCGCGAGCAGCAGCCGTGGCTCGCGAGCAGCTGGCGCGCGTGACGCTCGTTCCCCGGGGCGGCATGCCGCTCGCCGTGCGGCTCAGGGGCTGACCGGCGCCCCTCAGCCCGCGTCCAGGCGCAACACCTGCGACAGCACCTCTTCGAGCAGCTTCTTGCTGTAGGGCTTGACGATGTAGCCGTCGGCGCCCAGCGCCAGCCCGCGCTCGATGTCCGTGGGGCTGTCCTTGACCGTCAGCATCACCACCGGCAGCAGGGCGTGCTTCGGGTTCGCGCGCAGCGCCGCCAGGATGTGGAAGCCGTCGCCGTCGGGAAGCCCGATGTCGAGCAGCAGCACATCGGGCGGATCGCCGCGGCCGAGCGCCGCCTGCAGCGCGGCGGCCGAATCCGCGGTGCGCGCAGCAAAGCCCGCCATGCGCACGCGCAGCTGCGCCAGCGCGAGCTGGTCGGGGTCGTCCTCGACAATCAGCGCCACGGTCTCGGCGGGCGCCTTCTCGGACGGGGCCCGGTGCTGCAGCCGATCGGTGGCAAGGTATACGCCCTTACGCTCGAGCACGCCGCCGGCAGCCTTCGATTCGCGCGCGAGCTGCGCGCGGTCCTCCGCGATCAGCCGGGGCAGCTTGAATTTGCCGGTGAAGTCGAGGTCGTGCGACGCCTTGTCGGGGCGCGACTCGACCAGGCCGAGCTCCTCGAGCTCCGCCAGCCACTCGAAGATCAGTTGGTCGGGATAGCGGCGCAGGTAGCCCCGCACCACGTCGCCGTGCGTCTCGGTGTCGAGCATGCCGAGGATGCGACGGAACACGGCGGGCACCGCAGCGTCCTCCTTCTCCCACGCGCGCCGCCCGGACGTGGACATGCGATAGATGCGCCCGCCCATGCGCGCAACTATAGGCGGGCCTCAGGCTTTTACAAAGAGCGTGACCAGCGGCGCCGGCCCGCGCTGCGCGCTCCAGTGGCCATGAACCTCCGGATCGAACGCCGCGGCGCCCGCAGGCAGCGTGTCGGACGAGAAGAAATGCTCCCCGGGCCGGAACACGCGCGAGGTGCCGTCACGCAGCCCGATCTCCATCTCCCCCTGCAGGATGAACACCCATTGCGGCGCCGGCGAGCAATGCCAGTCGCTGCGGAATCCCACCGGGCTGCGCCGCAGCTGGTAGCCGGCGCACGGGTACACTGGCGAGAGCAGCGCCTGCGGCGTGCCTTCGGCGAGCAGCAGCTCCTCCTCGCGAAAGCGCGCGCGGCCGTCGCGGTCGGTGAACAGCACTACTTTGACGAAGGTGCGCATGGCGGTCTCCAGCGGGTGGGCGGCGTGAGGATATGCGTTTTCGGCGCCGGGGCGGTCGGCGGCCATTTTGCCGCACAGCTCGCCGCGGCGGGGCACGAAGTGTCGGTGATTTCCCGGGGAGATCACCTCGAGGCGATGCGCAGGAACGGGCTCACCCTGCTGAAAGGCGAGCGGCGCATCGTCGCCCGGGTGCGCGCGGCGGAGCGCGCGGCCGACGTCGGCCGCGTGGACTGCGTGCTGGCGACGCTGAAGGCCACCGGCCTCGGCGCGCTCGCTGCGGGCATCGGGCCGCTCCTCGGGCCGGACACGGCCGTGGTCTTCGCGCAAAACGGGATCCCCTGGTGGTACGCGCAGGGGCTGGCCGGCAGGCCGGCGCCGCCGGCCGAGCTCGAGCGGCTCGATCCCGGCGGGGCACTCGCGCGCGCCGTGGCGCCCGAGCGCGTGCTCGGGGGCGTGATCTATTCGGCCAACGAGGTGCTCGAGCCGGGCGTGGTGCGCTGCAACGCGCCGCAGAGAAACGTCCTCGTCCTCGGCGAGCCCGGCGGCGGCACATCGGCGCGGCTTGCCGCGCTGAGCGCGGCGCTCGAAGCCGCCGAGATCCGGGCCCCCGTCGAAGCCGACATCCGCCGCTCGGTATGGGCCAAGCTGCTCATTAACGTCGGCAGCTCGGCCATTGGGGTGGTGACCGGCGAGACGGTGAAAGCGGCGATGGCCGACCCGGCGCTCGCCGAGCTGCGCCGCCGCGTGCACGCCGAGGGCAGGGCCGTGGCCGCGGCGCACGGCGTCGACCCCGAAGGCGCCCCGCTGCCGCCGCCGCACCAGGCCGGCGGCCCGGAGCACAAGACCTCGATGCTGCAGGACTACGAGCGCGGCCGGCCGATGGAGATCGACGCGATCCTGATGGCGCCGCTGTGGTTCGCGCGCGCGGCTGGCGTGCCGGCGCCGGCCCTCGAGGCCCTGGCCGCGCTCGCGGCGCACAAAGCGCGCGCCAAGGGCCTGTACACGTAAAAAGGGGACAGACCTCATTTACGCAAAGCAGATGCGTAAATGAGGTCTGTCCCCAATTAAAAAGGCCCGCTTGCGCGGGCCTTTTTGTTTGCTGCCTGAAGCCGACAGTTACATCGGCTTGATGTTCGTCGCCTGGTCGCCTTTCGGTCCCGTGGTGACGTCGAAGGAGACCTTCTGGCCGTCCTTCAGGCTCTTGAAGCCCGAGCCCTGGATCGCCGAGAAATGCGCGAACAGGTCCTTGCCGCCGCCGTCCGGGGTGATGAAGCCGAAGCCCTTTGCGTCGTTGAACCACTTGACTGTTCCAGTTGCCATGTCGAATTGCCTTTGTAAAAAAAGTTAACGGGTCACGGGCTTTCGCCCACTGCCGGAACACCAAGTAGAAGACGCGGGAGATGCAAGAGCCTGCGGAACTGCTTGAGGAAACCAGCGGCGCGCATTATACATGAACGCCTTTTGCGTCAAGCACTGCCGTGATCCAGGAGGTAGACTTGCCGGCGTGAGCCAGCCCGACACCCGGCCTGTCATCCTGGCGGTGGACGACGCCGAAGACCTGCTCGCCCTGATCGGCAAGGCGCTCGCTTCGGAATACCGGGTGAAGCTCGCCAGCGACGGCGGCGACGCCCTGACGCTCGTTGCGCAGGCGCCACAGCCTGATCTGGTCCTGCTCGACGTGGAGATGCCGGGGGCGAGCGGCTACGAGATCTGCCAGCTGCTGAAGGAAGACCCCGCCACGGCGCACATTCCGGTGATCTTCCTCACCGGCAGGGTGGAGCCCTCCGAGCAGCTCGAGGGGCTCGACGTCGGCGCGGTCGACTACCTCACCAAGCCGATCAATGCCAAGCTCCTCATGGCGCGCGTGCGCATCCACCTTGCGCTCTCCCGGCGGCAGGCCGAACTCGAGCGCCAGGTGCAGGATCGCACCGCGCAGCTCGAGGACGCGCGCTCGCAGCTCATCCGGCGGCTCGCCCGCGCCATGGAGTTCCACGAAAGCGCCGCCGCCGGCAACCGCGTCGCGCGGGTCAGCCAGTACGCCAAGCTCATTGCCCAGGCGGCCGGCATGAAGCCGGAGATTGCCGAGTTGCTGCAGAAGGCCTCGCCGCTGTACGACATCGGCAAGATGGGGGTGCCGTCCGAGATCCTGCGCAAGCCCGGCGCGCTCTCGGCGCCCGACATCGAGCGCATGCGGCGCCACCCGCAGCTCGGCGCCGAGATCATCGGCGAGCACAAGGACCCGGTGCTCTCGCTCGCGCACAAGCTCGCGCTCACGCACCACGAGCGCTGGGACGGCACCGGCTACCCGAAGCAGTTGAAGGGCAACGACATCCCCTGGCCGGGGCGCGTCATGGCGCTGGTCGACGCATTCGAGGCGATGACCACGACCCAGTTCTACCGCCAGAAGCCCTACACGATCGACGAGGCGGCGAAGCTGATCCGGGCCGAATTCGGCAAGCAGTTCGACCCTTCGCTTGCCGAGGCGTTCGGGAAGGCGCTGCCCGCGATGAGCAAGGTGCGCGAAAAGTTCTCCGACGCGCTCGGCGACCTGATCAACCTCGACTTCAGCCCGACGCGAGACGCGCCGGCAGCCGCGCCGCCGCCCAAGGCCCCGGCACCCAAGGCGCCGCCGGCCAAGCCCGACGCGGCCGCCAAGGCCGCGGCGGCGGTGGCTGCCGCCAAGGCCCGGCTGCGCGACAAGCGCTAGCCCTGCAAAGGGCCGCCGTCCGCGCGCATGACCAGCGCCATCGGTTTTCTCGTCGTCGGCGCGCTGATGCTCGCCATGGGGCTGCTCGCCCCGGCGCTGCAGCGCCTGCCGCTCACCACCGCCATCATCTACCTCGCCGTCGGCCTGCTCGTCGGACCGACGGTGCTCGGCCTGTTCCACTTCAACCCGCTCAAGGAATCGGCGGTGCTCGAGGTGCTGACCGAGGCGGCGGTGCTGATTTCGCTCTTCGCCGCGGGCGTGAAGCTGCCCGCGCCCCTCACCTGGGCGCGCTGGCGCTCGCCGGTGCTGCTCGCGTTCGCCTCGATGACGGTGACCGTGTGCCTGGTCGCGGCCTACGGCTACTACCTGCTGGCGCTGCCGCTCGGCGCCGCGGTGCTGCTCGGGGCGATCCTCGCGCCGACCGACCCGGTGCTCGCCGGCGACGTGCAGGTGCGCCACCCGGGCGACCGCGACCGGCTGCGCTTCAACCTCACTTGCGAAGCCGGCATGAACGACGGCAGCGCGTTCCCGTTCGTGATGCTCGGGCTCGGCCTGCTCGGCCTGCATGAGCTCGGCGGCTTCGGGCTGCGCTGGATGCTGGTCGACGTGCTCTGGGCCACCGCGGGCGGCATCGCCATCGGCGTCGCGGGCGGCGTAGCGGTCGCGCGCCTCGCGGCCCGGCTGCGCCACGCCTACCCGGCCACGGAACGCTACGATGACCTGATCGCCCTCGGCATGATCGGCGTGGTGTACGGCGTGGCGGTGATCGCGCTGACCTGGGGCTTCCTCGCCGTGTTCTTCGCCGCGGTGGCGCTGCGCCAGACCGAGCTGCGCATCGCCGGGGTGGCCGACAGCGCCGGCGAGACCGAGGCGCTGCCGCAGGTCAGCGTCGACGCGCTGGTGTTCAAGGAGCACCTCGAGCGCGTCTCCGAGATCCTGCTGGTGCTGCTCATCGGCGGCACGCTGTTCCTCGACTCGTGGAGCTGGCGCGCGGTGGGGCTCGCCGCGTTCGTGTTCCTCGTCGCACGGCCGGTGAGCGTGATGGGCGGGCTCGCCGGCACGCGCACGCCCTGGCCGATGCGCGGCATGATCGGCTGGTTCGGCGTGCGCGGCATCGGCTCCCTGTACTACCTGATGTATGCCATCGAGCACGGGCTGCCCGAGCGCCTGGCGCTGGAGTTCATCCACCTCACGCTGATCGTGGTGACGCTGTCGATCCTCGTGCACGGCGTGAGCGTGAAGCCGCTGATGCTGCGGTACTGGCGGGGGCGCGAGGGGTGAACGGTGCGTTTGCCTTTCAAATCGATCTCGGCTTTTCTGGCCGGGAGATTCATCCGGCCAGAAAAGCCGAGACAATAGAAAACCCAACGGAGGCTCCGACGCGTAAGCGTCGCCGGCCCCGTTAGAATCCCGGACGTGATCCGCGACCGCCTGTTCGCCGTGCTCAACGCGCGCGCCTTCTACGGCTGGACCATCCTCGCGGTGGCGGGGCTGGGCATCTTCGCCAGCGGCCCCGGGCAGTCGCACACCTTCAGCGTGTTCGTCGAGCCGATCGGCGCCGACCTCGGCCTGTCGAAGGCCGCCATCGCCGGCGCGTACGGCCTCGCAACCCTGGGCGCGGCGTTCCTGCTGCCGCAGATGGGCAAGCTGGTCGACCGCCACGGCCCGCGGCGCATGACGCTCGTCGTCGCGCTCGCGCTCGGGCTTGCCTGCATGGCATTCGGCGCCGCCGGCGGCATTGTCACGCTCACGCTCGGCTTCGGCGCGCTGCGCTTTCTCGGCCAGGGCTCGCTGATGATGAACTGCGCGAACCTCGTCGCGCAGTGGTTCAGCCGCAAGCGCGGCTTCGCCATGGGCCTGATGGCGCTCGGCTTCGCCGCCTCGATGGCGGTGCACCCGCCGCTCGGCCAGTTCCTCATCAACCAGGTCGGCTGGCGCTGGGCCTGGGTGATCCTGGGTCTCTTGACCTGGGCGCTGCTCCTGCCGCCGGTGCTGCTGCTGGTGCACGACAAGCCCGAGGACAAGGGACTGCGCCCCGACGGCGAGGCCGCGCCGGCCGCGGGCGCGGCGCCGCCCGCGATCGACGGCCTGACGCAGCAGGAGGCGCTGCGCACGCCGACGTTCTACCTGCTCGCCGCCGGCTGGTTCGGCATGGCGATGCTCGTCACGACGCTGCACTTCTATCAGGTGTCCATTCTCACCGCACAGGGTGTGGCCGCCGAGATCGCCGCGCGCGTGTTCCCGGTGTCGGCGCTGGTGCTGGCGGTGACCATGCCGCTCGTCGGCCGGCTGTTCGATCACATGCGCACGCGCTATGTGTTCGCGATCGGCCTGGTCGTGATGGCGGCGGCGCTCTTCGGCGTGACGCTGGTCGAGAGCCTGGCGAGCGCGATCGTCTACGCGGCGCTCTTCGGCCTGAACAACGCGTTCAGCCTCACCATGTTCGGCTACCTGATGCCGCGCTACTTCGGGCGCAAGCATGTCGGGTCGTTGCAGGGCACCGGCCAGCTGGTGGCGGTGGTGGGCGCCTCGCTCGGGCCGCTGCCGGTGGGCTTCGCCTTCGATTACCTCGACAGCCCGACGCTCGTGCTGCGGCTGCTTGCGCTGTATCCGCTTGCCTGCGCCGTCGCCGCGGCGCTCTATCTGCGCACGCCCGCGGGCGTGACCCACCCCAAGCACCTGGAGTAGCCATGCCCCACCTCGAAATCGCCCCCGGCGAAGCCCTCTACTACGAATACGATGCGCCTGGCGCCGCCGGTGCCACGTTCGTCTTCGTCAACGCGCTCACCGGCAATACCGGGACCTGGCAGCACGCCGATATCGGCCCGGCCCTGCGCGCCGCAGGCTACGGCACGCTCGCGTGGAATTTCCGCGGCCAGGCGCAGACGCGCTTCGGCGCGCAGACCGCGCTCACGCCAAAGCTGGTGGTGGAGGACTTGCAGCGCGTCGTCGCGCATACGAAGCCGCCCAAGCCGATCGTCGTAGGCCTGTCCATCGGCGGCCTCTTTGCGGCGCAGGCGGTGCTCGCCGGCATGCCGGCGTCGGCACTCGTGCTCATCAACACCTTGCGCAAACCCGGCGCGCGGCTCGAGTGGATCAACCAGGCGACCGTCGCGCTGGCGCGCGCCGGCGGCACGCGCCTGATCATGGAAGCCAACCTGCCGCAGCTCGTCAATCCCGAGCAGCTCGCGGCGATGCGCGCCGGGGTGTTCGGCCCCGAGCCGTACGTGCCGATGGACCGCGCCGACGGACTCTTTCGCCTGCTCGAGGGCTCGCTCGCCACCGACTGGAACTTTCCGTGGGAAAGGCTGAAGCTGCCGGTCCTTTCGATGACCGGACTGCACGACCGGGTGTTCTACGTTGCGGCGGACGTGGAGGCGCTCGCGGCGAAGATCGCCGGGCTGAGGCGTGTCGAGTTTCCC
Organism: Burkholderiales bacterium; assembly: GCA_035459025.1. Classification (GTDB taxonomy): domain Bacteria; phylum Pseudomonadota; class Gammaproteobacteria; order Burkholderiales; family SG8-39; genus JAABQT01. The sequence goes on from DATHYT010000101.1 coordinate 32,326, forward strand.
GACGCCGGGCATCTCGTGCCGGTGGAGCGGCCGGCGGCATTCACCCGGGCGCTGCTGGACTTCGTTAAATAGGGACAGACCTCATTTTATTTGAGCTGGCGGCCTCACCACCGTCCGCGCGGGTTCTGCCTTTCGTACATCTCGGCTTTTTCTGGCCGGGAGATTCATCCGGCCAGAAAAAGCCGAGACCATAGAGAACCGAGCCCGGGCACCGACGGGTTCGCGCCGCCGGCTCAAATAAAATGAGGTCTGTCCCTATTTATCCCGCTGCTACCATAACGGCCTGGTCTTAGGAGGAGGAGAAACGATGAAACCCGTCAAACTCGCGGCGATGCTGGCCGCCGCCAGCGCGCTCGCTGCCGCCGGCACCGCCGCGCAGGCGCAGACCGTGCTCACCATGTCGAACTGGGTGCCGCCGGCGCACCCGATCGTCGTCTACATCATGAAGCCCTGGGCCGACCAGGTGGCCAAGGTTACGAACGGGCGCGTCAGGGTGCAGATGCTGCCCAAGGCGATCGCCGCGCCCAACCAGCACTACGACGCCACCATCAACGGCCAGGTGGACCTCGCCTGGGCCACCTACGGCTACCAGCCCGAGCGCTTCCAGCCGTACCTGATCGCCGAGCTGCCGCAGCTGGGCGAGACGGCGGTGCACAACGGCGTGGCGCTGTGGCGCACGCACAAGAAGTTCATCGAGCAATCGGGCATCCACAAGGACGTGCAGCTTCTTGGCGTGATGACGCACGGCCCGGGCCTGTTCCACCATTCGAAAAAGCACATCCTGGTGCCCGCCGACCTGCAGGGGCAGAAGATGCGCGTCGGCGGCGACGTGCCGAAGGCCATCGTCGAATCCTTCGGCGGCGTGGTAATCACGCAGCCGGCGCCCAAGTCCTACGAGATCCTGTCGGCGGGCATCGCCGACGGCATCATGTTCCCCACCGAGTCGCTGAAGAGCTTCAAGATCGCGGGCCTCGTCAAGCACACCAGCTACGTGAAGGGCGGGCTGTACAGCTCGTCGTTCTGGTTCGCCATGAACAAGAAGAAGTTCGAGGGCCTGTCGCAGGCCGACCAGGACGCCATCATGAAAGTCTCCGGCGAGAAGTTCGCGCGCCTCGCCGGCGAGGGCTGGGACCGCGCCGACAAGGAGGGCCGCGTGGCGATGAAGGAGGCGGGCGGCACCATCAGGGAAGTCAAGCCCGAATTCGTCGCCGAGCTGAAGAAGGTCACCGAGCGCCTCGAGCGCGACTACGGCGCGAAGATGGACGCCATGGGCATCGACGGCGCGGGCGCGATCAAGTTCTTCCGCGCCGAGGTGGCACGGGTCGCCGCAGGGAAGTAGCGCCGACTGTCGGCTGCACTGCACGAAGCGACCCGGAGGGACGCGCTCTTTCCGGGGCGAGCCGGCGCCTGGGCCGCCTGGGCGCTCGGCACCATCGCCGCGATCGACCTCGCGGCGATGATGACGCTCACCTTCCTCGACGTGACGGGGCGCAAGTTCCTGGCCAGCCCCATCTACGGCGCCTACGAGATCACCGAGTTCATGATGGGCGTGCTGATCTTCAGCGCGCTGCCGCTGGTCACCGCACGCGAGAACCACGTCACCATCGACGTCTTCGACCATTTCATCGCGCCCGCCATCGGCCGCTGGCAGCGCGTGATCGTGAACCTCCTGTCCACCGTGGTGCTCGCCTTCCTCGGCTGGCGGCTGTGGATCCTGTCGGCGAGCCACCTGCGCACCAATGAAGTGACGATGACGCTGCACATCCCGCACGGGCCGTTCAGCCGCGCGTTCGCCGTGCTCGCGATCCTCGCCGCGATCGCCTGCCTGGTGGTGGCGCTGGAGCACATCGAGCGCGCGCGGCTGCGCACGACGCAATGACCGAGACGCTGGTCGCCTTCGCGGTGCTGCTCGCGCTCGCGTTTGCGCGCATGCCGATCGCGTTCGCCATGCTGATCGTCGGCGGCGCCGGCTTTGCGCTGAAGCGCGGCTGGCCCGCGGCTTTCGACCAGGTGGCGCAGACCACCTTCGCCGCCGGCATCGACTACGAGCTCTCGGTGGTGCCGCTCTTTATCCTGATGGGGAACTTCGTCGCGCGCGCCGGCATGTCGCAGGAGCTGTTCCGTGCCGCCTATACGTTCATCGGGCACTGGAAGGGGGGGCTGGCGATGTCCACCGTCGTCGCCTGCGCCGGCTTCGGCTCGATCTGCGGCTCTTCGATCGCCACCGCGGCCACCATGTCGCGCGTGGCCTACCCGCCGATGAAGAAGCTCGGCTACTCCGACAAGCTCGCCAGCGCCTCGATCGCCGCCGGCGGCACGCTCGGCATCTTGATTCCGCCGTCCACCATCATGGTGATCTACGGCATCATCACCGAGACCAACATCGGGCGTCTGTTCGCCGCCGGCGTCCTGCCGGGCGTCCTCGCGGTGGCGCTGCTGTGCCTCGCCGTGCGCTGGTCGGTTTGGCGCGACCCGAAGGCGGGGCCCGCCGGCGAGCGCTCGTCGTGGGGCGAGCGCCTGGCGGCGCTGAAGGGAATCTGGGGCGTGATCGTGCTGTTCGCGATCTCCATCGGCGGCATCTACGCGGGCTTCTTTACCGCCACCGAAGGCGCGGGCGTCGGCGCCGCCGGAGCGTTCGTATTCGCGCTCGCGCGCCGCGCGCTGACCTGGCACACGCTGCGCGACATTCTGGTGGAGTCCGCAAGCACCACGGGCATGCTGTTCATGATCCTGATCGGGGCGCTGGTCTTCGCCAACTACATCAACTTCACCACGCTGCCGATGGACCTGATGGGCTTCGTCGAGCAGTTCAGCCTGCACCCGATGCTGGTGGTGATGTCGATCTGCGCGATCTACGTGATCCTCGGCACCGCCATGGAGGAGCTGTCCATGATCCTCCTCACGGTGCCGATCTTCTTCCCGCTCATCGTCGCGCTGGGCATCGACCCGGTGTACTTTGGTATTCTCGTGGTGGTGGTGGTGGAGATCGGGCTCATCAGCCCGCCGGTAGGCATGAACCTGTTCGTCCTCTCGTCGCTGCTGCCGCAAGTGAGCACGCCGACGCTGTTCCGCGGCGTGCTGCCGTTCGTCACCGCCGACGTGGTGCGCCTGTTCATCCTCGCCGCGTTCCCGGCGATCTCGCTCTGGCTGCCCTCGGTGCTCAACATCGCAGGAAAATAGGGACAGACCTCATTTATGCCGATTGTCGACCTGCGCAGCGACACCGTCACGCGGCCCTCCAAGGGCATGCGCGAGGCGATGGCGCGCGCCGAGGTCGGCGACGATGTCTTCGGCGACGATCCCACCGTCAACAGGCTGCAGGACCGGGCGGCGGAGATCTTCGGCTTCGAGGCGTCGCTGTTCTTTCCCACCGGCACCCAGTCCAACCTCGCCGCGCTGATGAGCCACTGCCAGCGCGGCGACGAGGTGCTGGTCGGGATGGAGGCGCACACCTACCGCTATGAAGCGGGCGGCGGCGCGGTGCTCGGCTCGATCCAGCCCCAGGCGATCGTCAATCGGCCCGACGGCACACTGGATCTGCAGGACATCGAGGCGGCGATCAAGCCCGACGACCCGCATTTCGCGAAGACGCGGCTGCTCGCGCTGGAGAATACGATCACCGGAAGGGTCATCGCGCGCGCGTACTTTGACGAAGCGCTGGCGCTGGCCAAGCGCCGCGGGCTCGGCACGCATCTCGACGGCGCGCGCATCTTCAACGCCGCGGTGAAGCTGAATACGGCGGTGAAAGACCTGTGCCGCGGCTTCGACACGGTGTCCTCGTGCCTGTCGAAGGGCCTGGGCGCGCCCGCGGGGACCATGCTCCTCGGGTCGAAGGACCTGATCGCTCGCGCGAAGCGCGCGCGCAAGATGCTCGGCGGCGTCATGCGCCAGGCGGGCGTGCTCGCCGCGGCGGGGCTGTACGCGCTCGAGCACAACGTCGAGCGCCTGGCCGAGGACCACGCCAACGCCGAGCGCCTCGCGACCGGCATCGGCGCGCCGGCACCGTCCTCGAACATGGTGTTCTTCGATTCGAAGCCCGGCCTGGTCGAGCACCTGGCGCGCCACGGCGTCATCGTGCTGCCGGGCGCGCGCCTGCGCCTCGTCACGCACCTCGACGTCGATCAGGCCGGCATCGAGCGTGCCATCGCGGCGTTCCGCAGCTTCAAGCCCTAGCCCGCGTCGGGCGGCGTCCTGCTCGGCGCGCCGGACTGCGCCCAGGCGATGCCGGCCATGGCGGCCACCGCGCCGGCGATCTTCAGCCAGGTAAAGGTCTCGCCGAGCGTGAGCCACGCCACCAGCCCGGCGATCGGCGGCATCAGGTACTGCAGCGGCGCGCTGCGCGCGAGACCGCGCACCGAGTTGACCCACGCCCACACGATCCAGCCGAGGAAGGACGATACCGCCACCGCCCAGAACACGCCGAACCAGACCCCGGCGGAGATGCCGGCGAGCGGCGCGTCGAGGAACGCGGGCAGCGTCGCGAGCACGAGCGGCGGCGCGCCGAACAGCAGCGAATAGCACATCACGTTGAGCGGCCCGTAGCGCTCGACGAGCGGCTTGGTGAGCACCGTGTAGAGGGAAAACAGCGACGCGGCAGCGAGCAGCACCAGGTCGCCGGCGCCGGCGAGCGCGAAGCCCCGCACGAACTTGTCCGACAGGAACACCACGATGCCGGCAAAGGCGAGGAGCGTCCCGGCGAGCTGCCGCCCGTGCAGCTTCTCGGCGCCGAGCAGCGCGAGGATCAGGAGCGTCCATAGCGGGCTCGAGGTCAGCACCAGCGAAGACGAGAACGCCGTGGACAGGTTGATGCCCCACATCACGAGGCTGACGTGCGCGGTGTGGCCGATGAGCCCCGCGGCGGCGAAGCGCGCAAGGTCCTCGCGCCGCGGCCAGGTCCTGGGGAAGTGGCGCCGCGTGATGGTGACGAGCAGGCCAAAACCGGCCAGCGGCATGGCGAGAAAGCGGATGAACAGGAACGGCCACACGCCGAGCTCGGCCAGCACCACCTTGGTGATGGCGAAGTTCACGCCCCAGGTGACCATCAGCGCGCAGCCCGCGGCGAGCGCCCATTTCTGCAGGGAAGCGGTATCGACGGCCATCCGAGCCTGGCAATCTACAATATCCGCATGAGACCCGAGAGCCCCGATCGTGTCGCGGCGCGCGCCGCGGTGCGCGAGCTGACCGCCTCCAAGATCCGCGAGCTGTTCAACGCCGGCATCGGCCGCAAGGACGTCGTGCCGTTCTGGGTGGGCGAGCCCGACGAGCCCACGCCCGAGTTCATCCGCAAGGCCGGCATCGCCTCGATCGAGGCGGGGGAGCTGTTCTATTCGAGCAACTACGGGATCGCCGAGCTGCGCGAGGCGCTCGCCGCCTACCTGACGCGGCTGCACCGGACCACCGCGCCGGGGGAGGTGGTGGTGACGAGCGCCGGGGTGAACGCGCTGATGCTGGTGTCGCAGCTGCTGGTCGATCCGGGCGACCGCGTGGTCGAGGTGGTGCCGCTGTGGCCGAACCTGCAGGAGATCCCCAAGATCCTCAACGCGCGGGTCGCGACCGTCGCGCTCGAGTTCTCGCCCGAGGGCTGGCGTCTGGACCTGCGGAAGCTCCTCGATGCGCTCAAGCCGGGGACGAAAGCGCTCTACCTCAACTCGCCCAACAACCCCACCGGCTGGACCATCTCGCGCGAGGACCAGCGCGCCGTGCTCGAGCACTGCCGCCGCCACGGCATCTGGATCTTCGCCGACGACGCCTACGAGCGCCTGTATTTCGAGGGCAACCACGTGGCGCCCTCGTTCCTCGACCTCGCCGAGCCGGGCGAGCGCGTCATCAGCACCAATACGTTCTCGAAGAGCTGGCTGATGACCGGCTGGCGCCTGGGCTGGGCGGTGCTGCCTGCGGCGCTGGTAGCCGACATGGGCAAGCTCGTCGAGTACAACACCTCCTGCGCGCCGGTGTTCGTGCAGCGCGCGGGCCTGGCCGCGGTGACGCAAGGCGAGCCGGTGATCGCGCGCACGCTCGAGCGCTTCCGCAAGGCGCGCGACTTCCTGGTGCAGGAACTGCGCGCGATCCCGGGCGTCGAGGTGGCGAGCCCCTCGGGCACCATGTACGCGTTCTTCCGCGTGCGCGGCATGACCGACAGCCTCGGCTTTTGCAAGCGGCTGGTCGCCGAGCACGGCCTCGGCCTGGCGCCGGGCGCGGCCTTCGGCCCCGAAGGCGAGGGCTATGTGCGCTGGTGCTTTGCCGCAGACCAGGCGAAGCTCGCGGATGGCGCGGCGCGGCTGCGAAAGGCGCTGGGCGCTTGAGCTTCCGGCAGCAGAGCGTCCTCAGCCTCGGGCCCGACGGGTTCCACCGCATCGCCTATACCGACTGGGGCGACGCGGACAATCCGCACGTGGTGGTGTGCGTGCACGGGCTGTCGCGCAACTGCCGCGACTTCGACTTCCTTGCGCAGGCGCTGAGCGGCGACTACCGCGTCGTGTGCATGGACGTCGTCGGCCGCGGCGAGAGCGACTGGCTGGAGGACAAGGCCGGCTACACCTTTTCGACGTACCTCGCGGACGCCGCGGCACTGGTGGCGCGCGTGACGACCCCGGTGCGCTCGGGCTTCCTGCGCGAGATGCGCGCGCGCACCGTGGACTGGGTCGGCACTTCGATGGGCGGGTTGATGGGGATGATGCTGGCGGCCAAGCGCGGCACGCCGATCGGCCGCCTGGTGATGAACGACGTCGGCCCGTTCGTGCCGTGGAACGGACTATTCCGGCTGAAAGGCCATCTGGGCCGGCCGCACGGCTTCGGCACCCTGCAGGCGGCCGGGGAATTCCTGCGCGGGGCGCTCGCCGCCTTCGGGCCGCTGACCGAGGCGCAGTGGCAGCACCTCATCAAGCATAGCGTGCGCCAGCGCGCGGAGGATGCGCGCTGGTACCTGCGCTTCGACCCGGCGATCGGACAGTGGAAAGCGCAGTCCGACCCGGAGCTGCCGATCGGGCCGGAGTTCCTGCGCGGCATCGACCTGTGGACGGTGTGGAACGCCGTGAACGGCCCGACGCTGGTGCTGCGCGGCGCGGAGTCCGAGGTGCTGCTCGCCTCGACGGTGGAAGAGATGCGCCGGCGCAAACCGGGCACGCAGAGCGTGGAGTTCGCGGGCGTCGGGCATGCGCCCGCGCTGTTCGACAAGAAGCAGATCGATGCGGTGCGCGGCTTCCTCAAGCAGCGGCGCGGCAGGGATCGGCGGGAGAGGGCGTCGGAATGATCGAGATCAAGGCCAAGCTGAAGACTTCGCGCGCCGCGTACAAGCTCGAGGTGAAGGGCCGGTTGCGCCTGCCGTTTGCCTTGCGACAGCAGCGGGGCGCGAAGGTGAAGCTGGACTCGGGCGAGGAGGTGCTGCTGAACCTGCCGCGCGGCGAGGTGCTGCGGGGCGGCGATCTGGTCACCGCGTCGGACGGGCGCGTGGTCGAGGTGCAGGCCGCCGCGGAAAAGCTGCTGCACGCGTCGCTGCCGGGTGCGGCCGAGCTGGCGCAGGCCGCCTATCGGCTCGGCGACCGGCACGTGCCGGTCGAGTTCCGGCCGGACGGGCTGCGCGTCGCCGCCGACGCCGCGGTCGAAAGGATGCTGCGTGAGTTGGGCGCGAAGCTGAGCGAGGTCGAAGCGCCGTTCGAGCCCGAGGTAGCTGAGCACGCGGTCGGGCATCGCCACGACCACGGGCATGACCACGATCACGGCCATGACGACGATCACGGTCATGACCATCGTCACCACCACGATCATGGCGGTCGGCGGTAACCGACGCGCCGCCTAGCAGGTCACGCTGACCGCAGTGTTGGGCCTTACACAGCGTAACGCTGCCATGGGGGTTCGCCGTCGAGCCGTCTCAGCGCGGCGCATTCTCAAGGAAGTTCTGCACCTGTTGCATCAGATGCATTCGGTTCTTTTGCAGCGCGATCGCGTGAGTCCCCTCCGACAGCAGCTCAAGCCTGCGATACGGAGCATTGGCAAGTTTGGCAAACACCTCCTGTGCCATGTATGGAGGCGTGTCCTGATCCCACTCGGCAAGAATCAGTAGCGTTGGCACTCGGACACTTGCCGGATCCCAGGTCGGTATTCCCTTGCCCCAGAATTCGACGATGTCCTTGATCACGCCGTTGGGAGCGCGCACGACCGGAGGATTCTGTTTCGCGCCCTCTGGATCGCTGGCGAGGTTTCCAGCCCACCACTTGTCGAACGAATCCGTGGGGCTGATTTCCTCCTCCCGTCCCTTGGGAATACCGCGTAATCCCCGGCCTCGGGCAGCGTCACGCTGCACCGCACGGTAGTTGCCCGAACCGCTGATGGGCGGCGGGGCCTTCAAGGTCCAGACGGGCGCGTATAGGACGAGCTTGCTTACCTTGGCGTTGTTTTCAGCGGCATAGCCGCCCATGAGTGCCGTTCCCTAGGACCAGCCGACAAGGTTGATCCTCTGCACGCCCCGCCGCTTGAGGATGAAGTCGACCGCAGCGGACACGTCACGAATCGCCTCCTTCGTATCGGCGAAAGGCGGGTTGCTGGCGGCGGGCTGATTCATGGTCGCCGGACGAGTCGAACCGCCATAGCCACGCACATCCACGAAGTACGTGTCGAACCCGCGGCGTGCCGCGTAGTCCATCCACGAGCCTCCCGGCAGGTCGATGTCAAACCCGGTAGCGCTTGGATAGGTCGCGCCATGCACGAACAGCACGATGCGCTCCGCAGAGAAGGATTCCTGCCCGGCCACTCTCTTGTTTCGGACATGCAAGCGGATGCCCGGATCACTCGCTGGAATCATGAATGCCCATTCCCTCCTCGTGTCAGCGCGCCGCTAGAACTTCGGAATCCCGTCTTCGACGCGGAAGTTGTTGATCATCCGGTCGTTGCCAGTCTGCCAATTCCGGTACCTGCCGGGCTCGCTCTTGTTCTTCTGAAACTGATAGCACATGGTACCCATGGCCCACGTAACGCAGACCTGATCGTTGCCGCTCACGGCCCAGGTGCGCGGATAGGTGTCGCCCTGGAACAGGAGCGTTCCGTGGCCGTCATCTCGGTAGTGCCCGACGAAGGGCCGGTCGAGGTAGTCGGTCCCCTTGAACGTCTTGTTCGAGTACAACGCCCGCAGTTCGCTCGGGTCCTTGATGTCGACCCACTCGGACTGGGACAGTGACGGCGCGGGCGCCAGCACCAGCGTCCCTGCAAGCAAAGCGATGAGCCTGTTCATAGCATCCTCACTTCAGAAGTCCTTGCCCGGCGTGACCCTCAGCCACCGGTAGGCGAGCGCGTCGTCGACGACGCGCGTGTAGGAGCCGTCGGCGTTCTTCGAGAGCTTTCCGCAGCTCTCCCGATCGAAGTGCACGCAATGGGAGCCGTCCTCGCGCACGTTCCAGCGGCCGGCGACCTCCACGGCATCGGGGCGCTGGATCACCAACTCGCCCGAGGCTGCGAAATAGGCGCGAAAGGGCTGGCCGCTCGAGAGGTTGAGGATGTCCACGGTCGTCCCGGAGACGAGCGCCTTTACCTCGGCCATGCCGAGCTGGCCTTGGGCCATCCCCGGAATGCTCAGCGCGGCCAGTGCTGCGAGAAGCATCGCTT
>DATHYT010000102.1:0-8348 GCA_035459025.1 Burkholderiales bacterium
CTCAGGGGCTTCGAGGAATCGAGCCAGCGCGCGGCCGAGCTGTGGCGGCGCGAGCGCGAGGAACGGCAGTGGCGCGAGCTCAAGGCGGCGCTGCGCCGCGCCGCGACGATCGAGGTGCTCGATCGGTCACGCTACCCGACCGCCGAGCTGGTCCCGAAATGAGGAACGCGAGACCGCGCGACCCTCCGGAAAAACGGGCGATCGACACCGAGCGACCCGTGAGCCACGCGCGAGAACAGGGACGGCATGAACTGTGCGCTCTGCTGGTTGGCGGGTGGGTGTGGGTTTTGTCCGGCATCGCCGCGGCCGCCGATCCCGAGCCGGGGCCGGTGGCGCAGGCGCCGGAGCTGGCGGCACGCACCGACGTCGCGCCCGCTGCCGCGCCCCGGCGGGGCGAGGGCGAGTCGGCATTGATCGGCGTGGCGCCTCCGCAAGTGCCGCAAGAGGGCGCGGCGCCGGCGTCCGAGGACGCCGCGACCATGGCGCAGGGCGTGCAGAGCGAGGCGGCGGAGCCGCCGGCCGCGCCGGGGACCGGCCTCAGGGCATGGGGGATCGCGCCGATCCGATGGGGCGGATATTTGGACCTTGCATATCACAGCGCGAGCGCGGAGGGCCAGCCGCGGCGCCGGCAGCTGGTCGAGTCGCTGACCTTCAAGGGCAGCAGCCACATCTGGCAGCCCTGGATCGCGCAGGTGAGCGGCGATGCGACGCTGTTCGCCGCCCAGGCGCGAGTGGACAACGACGGCGGCGAGACCTCCTCCCGCAATGTGGTCGGCGGCGGTCAGCTCGCGCTGTTTCCCATGAGCCGCTTTCCGTTTACCGCCACCTACCGGGAGAGCGACAGCCGCGTCAGCGGCGAACTGGTCACCAACGCGTACACCAGCCGGCGCTACGGGCTGACGCAGAGCTACACCCCGCCGCAAGGCGGTTCGAACTACCGGCTCAGCTACGAGCGCAGCGGCGTGACCTCGGAGGCCCTCGGCACCGATACGGCGAAAGCGCTGAACGCGAGCATGAACTGGAGCGGCGGGTTCCATACGCTGAACGTCTCCGGCAACACCTACACCAATACCCGCGACTACAGCGGCGACACTTCGTCCTTGGAGTCGACCTACGTCGGCTACAGCTACCGGCCCGCCTCGACCTTCGCAGTCGAGAATGTCGCCAGTTACAGCGACACCGAGTACCACCTGGTGGGCGGCGGCCTGCCCATGGACCTGCGCTCGCGCTACCTGCAGCTCAGCTCCTTCGCCACGTGGCGCCCCGCCGAGACCTCGCCGCTGCGCGTGAGCGGTGGCGCGCGCTTGTTCGAGAACCGCACCGGCAGCAACGGCGCCACCGTCGACGCGCAGACGCTCACCGCCCACGCCGCGGCCAGCTACGCGCTCAGCAGCAACGCCAATCTGCGGGGCGGCGGCTCCGTCACCCGGACGACGCGAGGGAGCGTGAGCAGCGTGCACAGCGACCAAAACGTGGGCGCCGACTACTACTCCGACCAGATCCGGCTCGGCGAATATTCCTACGTCTGGAACGCCGGCACGACGCTTGGCAACCAGACCGGGGGCGAGAGCAGCCGGCAGACCGTCAGCGGGCAGCTCGGGCACCGCGTGACCCGCAACATCGCGCTCGACGTGGGCTCGGCGCTCGGCATCAATGCCGGCCAGAGCTATTCCGCCATGCGCGACTCGCTCGCGCCCACGTCGCAGTCCCTCACGCATCAAGGGGGTGTGTCCTGGAGCCGTAGAGCGAGTCAAGACACGAGCACGCTGGTCAGCCTGAATGTCTCCGATTCGCGCACCAGGGGCTACGCGGAGCAGCATTTCCAGCTCGTCAACCTGCAGGGGAGCGGCCAGATGCAGTTCAGCCGCTATTCGTCCGCGAACGCGAACATGACGCTGCAGGCCACGCGCCAGACCACCTACCCTGCGTTCGCCACCGGTGCCACCACGCCCCCCACCACGTACACGAGCAGCAGCGCAGGCGGCAGCCTGAGCTACAGGCATGCGCGCGCATTCGACGTGCCGCGGCTGAGCTACTACGCCTTGCTGAGCCTGAACCAGCAGCAGGGCCGCTCCCGTTTCGAGGGCGATATCAACGCCCCGATCGAACAGGTCAACTGGTCGTTGGAGCAACGCCTCGGTTACGCCATCGGCCGGCTGGAGTCGCAGTTGAGCCTGCAGGTCGCGGAAACCGGGGGCCGGACTTATGGCCTGCTCTTATTCAGGGTATTGCGGCGCTTCGGGGCGTTGTGACGGGTACGCGGTTCAATCAGTTTTTTGCACAGGAGGCGCACATGCGACAGCGGTTGAAATACGGGTGCGGCGGATGGGCCGCACTTGGCGCGATGGCCGCGGTGCTGCTGCTGGCAGGGGGCAGCGTCGGCGACGTCCGGGCGGAGTATGGCGATGTGGTGATGAACCAGTACTCGGAGGCCGCGGGCATGCGCCCGGCGGTGTTCCCCCACTGGTTCCATCGCGTGCGCTACAGCTGCAAGGTCTGCCACAGCGACCTCGGCATCAAGCTGCAAGCGGGCGGCACCGGGATCGACATGCTGAAGATCATCGACGGCGCGTACTGCGGTGCGTGCCACAACGGCAACGTCGCCTGGTCGGTGGAGCGCTGCGACCTGTGCCATAGCGGCAAGCCCGGCACGCCGACCCAGGTGCACCAGAGCACCATTCAGAAACTGCCCGCGCCGGCCGCGGCGAGCGGCGCGAAGAAATAGGAGGCAGCCATGGCAAAGACATCCTGGATGGCGTTGGCGGCTTCGCTTCTCGTGCTGGCGGGCATGCCGGCGGCGGCGCAAGTGGCCGCCGACTCGGCCAACGCGTTCAACCGCCTGCTCAAGCCGGCCGCCCAGCGCAACCTGCCGCCCGCCGAGGACGGCATTCACGATCCCGTAAATCCCGGCACTCGCATGCTGCAGGCGCCCCTCGAGTCCTTCGGCCCACTGCCGAAGCGCAATTCCGGCAACCGCGTAGACTGGGTGGGCGCGCAGGCGGACGGAAAGATCCGGCCGCTGTGGAACGCCGCGGACCACAAGGAAAGTGCCGCCGCGTTCGACCTCAACATCGTGCGCGAAGTGAAGGGCTCGATGCCGGACGTGGTCTTTCCGCACAAGCAGCACACGGAGCAACTGGACTGCGCCATCTGCCACCCTGCGATCTTTGTGCCGCAGAAAGGGGCCAACCAGATGAGCATGGCGGCGATCATCCTGGGCCAGGGCTGCGGCGCCTGTCACGGGCGCGTCGCGTTTCCGATCGTGGAGTGCCGCCTGTGCCATTCCCGCGCGAAGCAGGCTGCCGGCGCCGGCGCGCGCGCCGCGGGAGGGCAGGCCGGGCGATGAATGCCGCGCGCGCCGATCGCTGGCCCGGGTCCGCGCTTCGCTCCCGGCTCGGGCCAGGCCTGGCGCTCGCCGCCGGCCTGCTGGTGCTGTGCCCGACCGCGCTTCTCGGGCAACCGGCAACGCCCGCGGGTCAGGCCGGCGCGGGGCAACAGGCCCCGCCGGACAAGGCGCAGCTCGAGCGGCGGCTGGTCTCGGTGGGCACGTTGATCGAGAAATCCTCGGCCGCGCGCCAGATCGAGGCGAGCGGCGACGCGCGGGCGCTGGAACGCCGCGCCGCCGCACGCGATACTTATCGGCAGGCATTGCAGGCCCGCGACGCGGGGGATGACGCAGCCGCCGCGCGCCTCGCCTCGGAAGCGAGCAGGCTGATGTTCGAGGCGGCGAAGCTCGCGGGGCGCGACCGCGGTCGCGAGGACCAGCAGCGCGCGGAGTTCGACGCGCGCCTGAAAAGCGTGCAGGCCCTGCTTGCTGCACAGCAGCGTATCAGCGCGGAAAAGCCCGGCACGCCGCATGCCGCGGAGACCGGCCGTAGCATCGAAGAACTGATCGACGAGGCGCGCCGGCTTGCCGCCGCGAACGAGCTGCAAAAGGCCGCGGCCGCGCTCGACCGGGCCTACCTGCTCGCCAAGGCGGCGGTGAGCTCGATGCGCGCCGGCGACACGCTGGTGCGCTCGCTGAATTTCGCCAGCCCTGAGGAGGAATACCGCTACGAGCTCGACCGAAACGACACGCACATGATGTTGATCAAAGTTTTCGGCGCGGACGAGGCCAGAATGGCCGGAGCGGACAATATGCTCAAGGGCTTCGTCACCAGGGCGGTCGAACTGCGCAGCAGTGCGGAACGCGCGGCGGCGGGCGGCGATCACGCCGCCGCGATCGAGCAGCTGGAACGCTCGACGCGCGAGCTGGTGCGCGCGATCCGCGGCCTGGGCATCTTCATTCCCGGATAGGTGGACGATGACGGACAACTTCGGCCTACGAAAGCGCGCGCTGCGGACGCTGGGTGCCGGCGCGCTGCTGCTGGTTCTCGCCGCGGGCGCGCCGGCACAGGACAAGCGCAGCTGGAAACCGCTCGCCGCGGACGGCGTCCACGATCCGGCAAGCCCGGCGGTCACGCAACTGCAGGCGCCGGGCGATGCGTTGTCGAAATTGCCGCCTGCAAGCGGCGGCAACCTGGTGGATTGGGGGGCGGCGCTGCAGCAAGGGCTGATCGTCCCGCGCGCGGGTGTCGGCGAGAAATCGGGCGCCGACGCCGAGGTCCTCGAACTCGATGTGCTGCTCGATCCGAACGGCAGCCTGCCGCCCGTGCGCTTCGCGCACGCGGATCACACGCGGTGGCTCGATTGCGGCAACTGCCATCCGAAGCCGTTCCAGATGGAAAAGGGTGCCAGCGGCATCAGCATGCTGCGCATCCTCGACGGCGAGCAATGCGGCGTCTGCCACGGCGCGATCGCCTTTCCGCTTACCGAGTGCAATCGCTGCCACAACCTGCCGTGGGGCGCGGCCTCGGCGCCAAAGGGCAAGCCCTGATGAGCGCGCATCGCGCCGTGCTGAACCTGGTCGCGCTCGCGGCGGGCCTGTTCCTGATGGTGGCGCACGCGCCGTCGCAGGCCGAATACGGCGACTTGATCCTGAACAGGCAGGCGGAGAAGAACGGCATGCGGCCGGTGGTGTTTCCGCACTGGTTCCATCGCATCCGTTTCCGGTGCGGAGTCTGCCACGGCGAGATGGGGTTCGAGATGCGCGCCGGCGCTACGAACGCGACCATGGCCGACGTCAGCGCCGGAAAATTCTGCGGCAGTTGCCATAACGGCACGATCGCCTGGGGCGCCGATCGCTGCGACCTGTGCCATTCCGGTCTCCCCGGCCGGGCCACCGGTGTCGTGGGCGGCGACAAGACGCGTGGCCCCGGGCTCTGGTAGGTCCGCGCGCATGCCAGCGGTCGCGAACGCGGGCGGGCATGGGCCCGGATCGCGCTTCGCATGGGCGCGGATCGCGGCAATCATCTGGGCGGTGGTGCTCGGCGGCTGCGCGACCGATACCGCGCCGGGCGCGGCCATGGCGACGGGCGCCGCGGCGCCGCGACTGCTGACCCCGTGGGTGTCGCTCTCCGGCGCGCGCTTGTCTTCGGGCATCGACGCCGGCGGCGCGCCTGCCGTCGCATCGGGCCTGGTCGGGTTCCAGCGCTTTGTCCACCCGGCGGCGGTGGCGGGTCGGGGCCCTGAAACCTACATCGCCGATATCGGCTCGGGCGCCGTCTACCGCTACGATTCGAGGTTCAACGTCATGGTGGCGCTGCCCGGAATCCTCGCGCAGACCGGCATCCAGCTGCACGTCGCCGCCGATTTTTCGCTCTACGTGCTGGATCGGTCCCAACGTCGCGTGCTGCACTACGCGCGCAGCGGGCAGTTGCTCGGCACGTTCAGCGACGACCTGAACCTCGGGCGCCCGGTGGATGTCGCGCTGGATAAAACCCGCGGCCGGGTGCTGGTGGCCGATGCCATGCACAACCATCTGGTCGCGTTTCATCCGCTGGGCAGGGCGTCCTACGTCATTCACTTGCGCGGCGGCGCCGGAGAACGGGTGTTCGGGATCGCGGCGATGGCGGTCGGCGCCGAAGGGATCTTTCTCTCCGATCCGCTGTGCGGCTGCATCGCGCAGGTGTCGCTGGACGGGGACGTGCTCGGCACCTTCGGCGAGCACGAGCTCGGCCAGCCGGGGCCGATCGCGGTGGACCGCGACAGCCGCGTGTTCGTGATCGACACGTTCGACGGCAGTCTCAAGGTTTTCCAGGACGGCAACCTGATCCATGATCTCGCGGCGGGCGAGCTCGGCCTGCGGGGGATCAATGACCTCTGGGTCGGCGATGGCGAGATCGTTCTTTCCAGCGGCACCGGGGCGGGCGTCAGCATCCTGCGCCTGGCTCCGGCGGTCGCGCGTTAGCATGCCGGCCGGCGCGACGCGCCTGGCGGGCGCGATGCTGTGCGCGCTGGCGCTCGGCGTGCTGCTCGCGGGCTGCGCATCGGCGCCGCGGGAGCTGCGCCTCGACATCGAAACTGCGCCGGATCGCAAGCGCATCGTGTGGCCCCTGCCGCCGGAGGTGCCGCGCTACGCCTGGGCCGGAGAGCTGCTCGGCGAGGACAATTTCCAACGGCAGGGCGAGCCATCGGGCAGTGACGGGGGGTTCCTGCGCTGGCTTGCGGGCGTGATCTTGGGCGAGTCGCAGCAGCCGGTGCGCGTGCAGCGCCCCCAGGCGGGCGCGATCGACGCTGCCGGTCGCATCTACGTCACGGACGCCGGCAACTCGGCGGTGTTCGTGTTCGATGCCGTCGCCGGCGAACTCGTGGTGTGGGACAAGGCCGAACCCCGGGCGAATTTCCTGAGCCCGGTGGGCATCGCGGTCGGCCCCGGCGGCGACATCCTGGTGGCCGACTCGCGTCTGGGCATCGTGGCGCGGCTGGACGCGAGGGGCAATCCGCGCCGCAGCATCGGCCGCGGCGTCCTCAAGCGCCCGACCGGGCTCGCCTACGACCCGGTGGGCGGGCGAATCTACGTGTCCGACACCGCCGCGCACGACATCAAGGCGTTCGACGACGACGGCCGGCTGGTGAAGACGATCGGCCACCGCGGCGAGGGCGACGGGGAGTTCAACTTTCCGACGCACCTCGCGTTCGCCCACGGCGAGCTGTACGTGACCGACACCATGAACAGCCGCATCCAGGTCCTGGGCGAAGCGGGCACGGTGGTGCGGTTGCGCTTCGGCGCGCGCGGCACCAAGGTGGGCAACCTGGTGCGCCCCAAGGGCGTGGCGGTGGACAGCGAGGGCAACATCTACGTGGTCGAGTCCTACTACGACCACCTGCTGGTGTTCAGCCCGCGCGGCGAGCTGCTGCTCGCGCTGGACGGCGGCATGCAGGGCATTGGCGGGTTCGAGCTTCCCGCCGGGGTGTGGGTTGACGGCAGCGACCGCGTGTTCGTGGCCGACATGCTGAACGCCAGGATTCCGGTATTCCAGTTCCTCGGGTCAACGCAATGAGAAGGATGGTCGCTCCCGTTCTGCTCCTGCTGCTCATGCTGCCGGGACTCGCGCTCGCGCAGGTATCGATCGTGAGCTCGAAGCACAACCTGTCCTCGAGCGGCACGGGCTCCATCAAGGCCTCCTCCGAATCGCAGATCTGCGTGTTCTGCCATACGCCGCACGGCTCCTCGAGCATCGCGCAGCTCTGGAACAAGCAGACGACGAGTGCCGACTACACGCTGTATTCGAGCGACTACATCACGTCCCTGCCGTCGTATCCCGCGCCCGCCCAGCCCAAGACCCGGTCGAAACTGTGCCTGAGTTGCCACGACGGCACCGTCGCCCTGGGCTCGGTGTACAACCTGCCCGGCTCCGGTGGCGGAAGCGGAGGCACGATCGCGATGACGCAGAGCGGGTCTCCCATCACCACCATGCCGGCAGGCGCCGCGGGGTACCTGGGAACCTCGCTCACCAACGACCATCCCGTGGGCTACATGTACGACAGGACGAAGGATCCTGAGCTGGCGGACCGTGGTTTGTGGCCATGGAATACCGCGGTCAAGCTCGACCCCGATGCCAGCACCGGCACGGTCGAATGCCAGACCTGCCACGAGCCGCACAACAACCAGTTCACCAAGTTCCTGCGCGTGTCCAACGCCAACGCGGCCCTGTGCACGTTCTGTCACGCAAAGACCGACTATGACCTTAGCGGCCACCGCAACTCGACGGCGCCCTATACGCCGCCCGGCGGCACGGCGACCACGGTGGGTGAGTACTCCTGCCGCAGCTGCCACAAGCCGCATTCCTCCGGCGGCACGCCGTACATCCTGAGAGGCGCCGAGGAAAACACCTGCTATGAAAGAGGTTGCCACGGTACGAACACGAACTATCCCGACCCGGCGACTCCCGCCACCCCAGCGGCGCGCCTGATTCAGCCCGAGCTGAGCAAGACGCATGCGCACCCGGTCAATACGTTCACCGACA
>DATHYT010000103.1:0-44307 GCA_035459025.1 Burkholderiales bacterium
CGTGGACGCCGGTTCGATTCCGACTCCCGCCTCCAGACTTTCTTCCTACAGCGCCGCCCGGGTGGCGAAACTGGTAGACGCAAGGGACTTAAAATCCCTCGGCCGCAAGGCCGTGCCGGTTCAAGTCCGGCCCCGGGTACCCGCTCAGGCCGCCGCCAGGGTGAGACGGATGCGATTGCGACCGAACAGGTAGGCGTAGTCGCGCGACGCGGCCAGCTCCCTTGTGAGAAGCACACCCAGACCGCCGATCTTGCGCATCGACACGGTGGTATCCACGACCGCTTCGGTCAGGTGGGCGTAGGGGTTGAAGGGCGGCGCCTTGTCCTCGTAGACCACGGACAACGTGTCGCCGAGCCGAGACACTGCGACCCAAACCGGTGCATCGCAGTCGCCACGGTGGCCGTGCTTCACGGTATTGGTAAACAACTCTTCGAGGACGAGATTCAGGCGTAAATATGCCGCGCGCGGAAGGTTCGATTCTGCGCAGAATTGCTCCAGAAACCGCTGCATCGGGCGCAGCTGGTCGAGGCGTGCAAGAAACTGTGCTGCTCGGTCGTATGTCACGGCTTTACCCAATGCCCTCAGGGCATTATAGAATCCTTGTCACTCAGCAGGAGGGCGTATGCGCCATTTTCTTGCGGTAGCGGTTCTGGCACTGGCGGTCACGGGTTTCGCGCGGGCGCAGGACGTCGGCCATGTCAAGGTCGCGAAGGGCACGGTGCACGTCGAGCGCGACGGCAAGCGCCTGCCGGCCGCGGTGGGCATGACGATTCGACAGTCCGACACGGTGCTGACCGGCGCGGACGGCTCCGCCGGCGTGACCTTCAGCGATAACAGCCTCCTTTCCACGGGCCCCAACAGCGTGCTGGTCGTGGATCACTACGCCTTCGATTCAACGACCCACGCCGGCAAGTTCGACGCGTCGCTGAAGAAGGGCACGCTGGCGGTGGTATCCGGAAAGATCGTGAAGCAGTCCCCCGGCGCGATGCGCGTGCGGACCCCGGCGGCGATCATGGGCGTGCGCGGCACGGAATTCATGGTGCAGGTGGACGAGCCGGCAAAGTGAAATGGGGGCGGTAATTGTCGCGCTCGTCGGGACGCTCATGGTCTTTCTCGCCCCCGATCGCGTGGGTAATGAATTGGTCGTGGTGGTTCCCTCGGCAGATGGCCACGTCGGCGTGGTGATCGTCGAGCGAGGCGACAAGAAGCTGACCCTGGACACGGCTTTCGCTGCGAGCCGCATCGTCGATGGCGGTGCACCCGCCGCCGAGCGCTTCGGCGGCGCCGACGCGGTGCGCGCCGAATTTGCCGACGTCCTTGCTGCGCTGCCCGACCGACCGCAGTCCTTCCTGGTGTACTTCCTGGAAGGGACGGACGAGTTCACCGAGGAATCCGGTATCGAGTTCACGAAGATCCTGTCCGAGCTGCGCGAGCGCAGCGCTCCCGACGTGGTCGTCATCGGGCACACGGATCGCGTTGGCAATGTTCAGTACAACGACGATCTGTCGCTGCAGCGCGCCGAGCGCGTGCGTGGCGAGCTGGTCAGGCTCGGCATCCCGCCGGCGCGCATTCGCGTCGCCGGACGCGGCGAGCGAGAGCCGTTAGTGGCGACCGACGACGACGTCGCCGAGCCCCGGAACCGGCGCGTCGAGATCAACGTCCGCTGAATCGTCCGGGCCTGCCGGCAGCGCGGCAGTGCCGTTCCACCGTACGCAGAGCAGGGTCAGATCGTCCGAGGCTTCAGCCGCGCCGACGAAGCGACCGACATCGGCGCGCACGGCCGCCAGCAGCTCGCTCGGCCCGACGCCGGCCGGCAGCGCCTCCAGCACCGATCGCAGTCGCGCTGCCCCATAGAGCTCGCCCGCTGCATTCATGGCCTCGGTGACGCCGTCGGTCACCAAGCAGATCCACTCCCCCGCGGCGAGCGCGCGATGCTCGATCGGATAGGCGTAGTTCTCCATGACGCACAAGGGCGGTCCGCCCGCGTGCACCAGCCGCTCCAGGGCGCCGCCAGGAGCGCGCGCAAAGGGCGGCTCGTGCCCCGCATTGCAGAACTGCAGCATGCCGGTGCGCGCATCGAGCAGGCCCGCGAACGCCGTGACGAACAAGGACTCCGGATTCTCGCTCGACACCTCGGCATTGGCGCGGACCATCAGCCCCCCGACGTCGCCGCCGCGGCGCGCCGCGCTCTTCAGGAGCGTCTTGGACAGCGCCATGAACAGGCTGGCCGGGAGTCCTTTGCCCGAGACGTCGGCGACGATGAAGAACAGGCGCTCCGAATCCACCATGAAGCAGTCGTAGAAGTCGCCGCCCACGGTGCGCGCCGGCTCCAGCAGCGCATCGATGGCGAAGCGCTGTTCGCGCGCGAACAACGCGCGGGGTGCGGGCAGCAGCCCCATCTGGATACGGCGCGCCGATTCGAGCTCGCCGCTGACGCGGGCCGCCTGCTCGCGCAGCCGGCGCCGCTGCTCGTCGGCTTCGCTCAGCGCCTGCGCCAGAACGATGCCGAAGACGACGGTGGCGCCGATCGCCGGCCAGGCAACGTCGAGCAGCAGGCCTTCGAGCAGAAAGCCCTCGATGCCCAGCGCCGTGAGCAGCGCGATGACCACCGCGTACAGGGCGATCGATGTGGCCACGCCGAGCGAGGGCACCGTCAGTGCAAACATCAGCGCCGCGACCGCGAGCAAGCCAAGCTCCAGCGCATGCAGGGTGGACGGACGGCGCAGGAAGGCCCCGTCGAAGATCTGCTCCAGGATCTGCGCATGGATCTCCGCACCGGGGATGCGCTCGCCGAGCGCGGTGGTCTGGTAATCGAGCAGGCCCAGACCGGTGACGCCCACCAGCACCAGCTTGTCCTGGAGCTCGGGCGCTGCGACGCTACCCTCCAGGACCTGCGCGGCGGAAACAAAGCGCGCCGGATCGTGTGGCCCGTAGCGGATCCAGAAGCGGCCATCGGCATGCGCGGGAATGGCGATGTCGCCAAGGCGCACTTCGACCTGGTCGCGGCCGCGTGCGATCAGTGCGAGCGGCGCGCCGGTCGCCACGCGCAGCATCTCCACGCTCAGCGCCGGGACGATGACGTCGCCGATGCGCGCGGCGGCGAGCGCGCGGCGAATTACATTGCCCTCCGGATCGACGCTGAGCAGGCCTCGGCCGGCGGCGGCACGGTCGATCTCGGGCAGGCTCTGCAGGTGTCCCGCGAAGCGGCGCAGGGCAAAGTCGGCGCCGTCGGTGATACGGATCGGCGCCGCCGCGGGCGGGCGCTCGAAACGCGGATCGGGGGCTTCGAGGCCGGCAATACCCAGCACCACGGCGCGCGCCTTCAATGCGGCGGCCAGGGCGGCGTCGTTGGAGGGGAGGGCGCGCAGCCGCCGTGCCACATCCACGGACAGTTCCTGCACCTCGCGCGCGACTTCGGCCGGGGAGAAGCGATCGGGTTCCGCAAACAGCAGGTCGACGCCGATCGCCGCCGGGCCGGCGTCGGAAATGCCGGCCAGCAGTTGCGCGACGCGCGTGCGTGGCCAGGGCCATTGGCCGTGGCGCTCGAGCGCCTGCTCGTCGATGGCGACGATGACGGCTGGGGCGCTGATGCGCTCCCTGGGGAACAGGCGCTGGTAGCCGTCGAACAGGGCGTGCCGCAGCCCGAATACGAAAGGCGGTTCGCTCGCGAGCACCAGCAGCAGCGCGATGACCAGCGCCAGCGGCCCGGCCCGCTTGAACCAGGCGGAACTCACACGTCGATCTCCAGGCCGTCGTAGGCCGCCGAGATCCGCAGCGGCTGTGTACCTCGCGTCAGTTCCTCGAAGCGCCGAGTTTCGCGCAGCACGCCTTCGATCGTTGCGTCGTCGTAGGCCGGCTCGTGGTGGAACAGCACGAGATGCTTCGCGCGGGCCATCTGGCAGAGCTCGACGCCGATGATGTTGCTCGAGTGTCCCCAGTCCGCCTTCACCGAGATCGCGTCGGCGAGCGAGTACATGGCGTCGAACACCACCAGGTCGGCGCCCTGGAAGAAGCGCACGAAGCGCTCGGTCTGCGCGCGATTCTCCAGCTTATGCTCGGAGTCGGTGGTGTACACGACGACCTTGCCGCCGACTTCGAAGCGGTAGCCGAAGGATTCCCCCGAATGCATCTGCGGCGTGGGCGTGACCCGGATGCCGGAGAATTCGTGGGGGCGCCCCGGTGCCAGCTTCACGAACTCTATGTCGGCGGCGAGCTGCGAGAATTCGACCGGAAAGCAGGGCGGCGCCTGCTGCAGCCGGAACGCCTGCTCGATCACGTCGTGGCAACCATGGATGCGGATGTGCGTGCCGGGCACGTAGGCGGGCCCGAAGAACGGAAAACCCATGATGTGGTCCCAGTGCACGTGCGACATGAAGACGTTCACGGTCGCCGGCTTGCCGGACTGGCGCGCCATGACGTGCGCGCCGAATGGTCGGGCACCGCTGCCGAGGTCGCAGACCAGGTATTCCTGCGCGCCGGTTTCCAGCTCGACGCAGGGCGAATGGCCGCCGAAGGTGTGCGTCAGGGAGAAATCGAGGTGCTTGAGCGCGAAATCATGCGCTTCGCCCACCGATTCGAAGCGGCGCCCCTCTGCCTTGAACAGCGCCAGGGCAACCTTGTCGCGGATGTCCGCGGAGGTCAGCGCAACGGGAATCGAGCCGCGCGTGCCCCAGAAGCGGACGCGCACCCGCGCTATCCCCGGTCGAACGCGGCGGCAGCGGCGGGCGACAGCGCGGTGAGCGCGTCGCGCACCTTGGGGAAAGCCTCGAACACGAGGTTGAAGCGCGCAATCTGGAAGATTTCAGCCACCACCGGCTGCATCGCGGCGATCACGATGCGGCTGTTCTGCGCCTTTGCCTGCTTGGCGGCGAGCATGAAGCAGCGCAATCCGGCGCTCGAGACGTATTCCAGGCCCGACAGGTCGAGGACCAGGGACATGCCCTCCTTGGCCGAGCGCTCGAGGTGCGGCGCCAGTTCTTCGCGGAAGGCTTCGCAGTTGTCGTGATCCAGTCGCCCGGTGGGCGTAAGCACCAGGGCGTTGTCGTAGAGGCGGTGGGCAAGAGGCATGCGAGGTCCTTCCGGCGCCTATTGTCTGCAAAGCCGGGACGCTCGGCAACCGCTAGAATCGAACTCATGCGCGCTGACGACGCCAGCCGTGTGCATCGAGCCGCGCGCTGGCTCGTGCGCCAGCACCAGGGGCGACTGGCATCCCGGCCGATGTCACGGGGGCTGACGCCGCGCACAGCTGATGAGGCGTACGCGGTGCAGGACGCCTTCGTCCGGATGAAAGCGCGCTACTGCGGCCGCGTTACCGGCCACAAGATTGCCCTGACCACGCCGCGCATGCGCGCCATGGTGGGGCTGGAGACGCCGATCGGCGGGCAGCTGCATCAGCGCCAGGTCGTGCGCGGGCCGGCCAGCGTGCAAGCCGCTCAGTACGGGCGCCTGATCGTCGAGTTCGAGATCGGGATGCAGATGGCGCATGACCTGCCGCCCGAGCGCGCGCCCGTCACGATGGGGCAGGCCGCCGATGCGGTGGGGGCTGTCATGCCGGCGCTCGAGCTGGCCGATGACCGCAACGCGGACTACGCCACGTTGTCGGCGCGCGGCCTCGAGCTGGCCGCCGACAACGCGTGGAACGAAGGCGCCGTTCTCGGCGCCCCGGTCGACGACTGGCGTGACGTGGACCTCGCCGGACTGCGTGGCAGCGCGCTGATCAACGGCGCGGTGGTCGGCGAGGGCCGAGGCGCCGACAGCATGGGGCATCCGCTGGCCGCCTTGGCGTGGGTCGCGAATCATCTTGCGGGCCGGGGCCAGGGATTGCGCCGCGGCGATGTGGTGATCACGGGCAGCCTGGTGACGTCCAAGTTCCCGCGATCCGGCGACCGGGTGCGCTTCGAGGCGGGCGCGCTCGGCGCGGTCGAGCTGCAGGTGGCCTAGCGCGACTGCAGCAGCTTCCGCAGCTCGTTCTTCTGCACCTTGCCGAGGGCATTCTTCGGCAGGGCATCCGCGAATACTATTTGGCGCGGGTGCTTGTAGCGAGCCAGGCGGTCCTTGAACAGCCCCAGCACGTCCGCCTCGGTGAGCGTGGCGCCTGCCCGGCGCACGACGACGGCGCAGGCGGCCTCGCCCCATTTGTCGTCCTGCACGCCGATGACCGTCGATTCGGCGATCGCCGGGCAGTCCGCGAGCACGCTTTCCAGCTCCGCGGGATAGATGTTCTCGCCGCCCGAGATGATCACGTCCTTGGAGCGGCCCATGATCCAGTAATGGCCTTCGTCGTCGACGCGCGCGAGGTCACCCGAATGGAACCAGCCTTCGGCATCGAGCACGCGGGCGGTGGCCACGGGGTCGTTCCAGTAGCGGCGCATGACGTTCGGCCCGCGCACGCAGATCTCGCCGTGCACGAGCTTGATTTCGCAGTGGCATGCCGGCTTGCCGGTGCTGCCGACCTTGCGCAGCGCATCCTCGCGGGTCAGCACGAGCGCAATGGGCGCAGTCTCGGTGGAGCCATAGATCTGGCCCACGGGCACGCCGCGCTGGTGGAACGCGTGGATCAGGGACTCTGCCACGACCATGGAGCCGGTCATCAGCAGCCGCAGGCTGGACAGATCCGTGCGCGCCCAGTCCGGGTGTGCGATGACGGCCTGCATGGTCGCGGGGACCAGAAGCGAAAGGCTCGGTCGTGCCGCGTGCACCTCGCGCAGCCAGCGCCCGGGCTCGAAGCGCTTGTGCAGCGTGACCGTCGCGCCGGCGAGCAGAGCGGGAACGGTCTGGTTGTTCAGCCCGCCGACGTGGAACATCGGCAGCGTGCTGAGGACGTGGTCCGCCTGGCCGAGATTGTGCGCGTGGATCGCGTTGTAGCCGTTCCACAGCAAGGCCGACTGCGCCAGCACCGCGCCCTTGGGCCGGCCGGTAGTGCCCGAGGTATAGACGATGAGCAGGTCGTCCTCGTCGGCTCCGGCCGAGGCGGTGCCCGCGGGCGCATCGAGCTGCCCCATCGGAACGCCCAGCGCGCGCGCCGCCTCGGCGAAGTCCGCGTCGGCGAACATCCAGCGCGGGCAACTGTCGTCGAGGATGCCGCGGTGCTCCGCAGCGGTCAGCCGCCAGTTCAGCGGAACGAGCAGGGCGCCGCGTCGCGCCGCCGCGAACAGCAGCACCAGCATGTCGGGACGGTTGTAGCCGAGCCAGGCGATACGGTCGCCCTTCGCGACTTCCAGCGCGCGCGCGACGTGCTCGATCCGCTGCCACAGCTCGCCATAAGTCCATTGCTCGCCCTCGAAGCGCAGCGCGATGCGGGATGGTGCATGTCGCGCCCATTGCTCCACGATGCGCGAGAGATCCACGTCAGTCCACTTCGCCGCTCTCGTACAGCGCTTCGCGGCCGATGCGATCCAGGCACAGCTCGGCGGTCCAGGGCAGCATCAGGGCGCCGCAGCGCGAGTCGCGGTACAGGCGCTCCAGCGGCAGCGACTTCAGCATCGATTGCCCGCCGCAGGTGCGGATCGCCAGCCGGCAGATGTCGTTGGCATTCTCCATGATCGTGTACTGCGCGGCGTAGGCGCGCAGGCGCGCGTCCTTGGGCGGATCCACGCGGGCGTCCTCCAGCATGCGCAGGAACAGCGCGCGCGTTTGCTCGAGCCTCACCCACAGCTCGGCCACGGCGATCTGTTTCGTGGGGTACATGCGGCGCTTGACCGGCGGCATGCCGTCGACTTCGCCGCGCAAGTAGCGCACGGTGAACTCGTACGCAGCGATGGCGATGCCCATGTAGGTCGGCGAGAGCGTCGTGAACATGTGCGGCCAGCGGCTGGCTGCCTGAAAGTACACCCCGCGCGGCATCATGGCCCCGTCGTCCGGCACGAACACGTCCTTGAATACCAGCGTGCGCGAAACGGTGCCGCGCATGCCGAGGGGATCCCAGTCGCCGACGATGGAGAATCCGGGCGCATCGCCCGGCACGGCCAGGTACATCGTATCGCGCATCGACAGCTCGGGCTTGTTCTCCGTGCACAGCACGCCGTAGTAGTCCGCCGCTCCCGAGAGCGAGGCGAAGATCTTCTTGCCGTTCACCAGCCAGCCGCCGTCGACTTTGTCCGCGGTGGTGCCGAAGGGCGCCTTGCCGGCGGCCGCGGCACTGCCTTCGGAGAACGGCTGCGCGTACACCGCGCCCTTTCGCACGACGCGCTCGAAGTGCAGCGCGCGATAGCGCTCATGCTCCGCGCGCTGCGCCTCGGTCATCTCGAGGTCGTCGGCGAGCACGCCGGGCCACAGAGTGGAGCAGGCATGCATGTTGAAGGTGAGGGCGGTGGCGCCGCAGTACTTGCCGAGCGTGGCCGACACCAGGGCATAGGTCTTCAGGTCAGCGCCCTTGCCGCCGTACTTCTCCGGCACGCACAGGCCGAGCATGCCCGCATCGCGCAGATCGGCGTAGTTCTCCACGGGAAAGCTCGCGTCGCGGTCGTAGCGCTCGGCGCGCCCGGCAAATCGCGGCCCAAGCGCCTCGGCTTGCGCGAGCAGCGCCTTTTGCTTGTCGCTCAGGGGGTAATTCGAGCCGGCGACGGCGTAGCGCGGGTCGGATTGCGGAACTCTATCGTGCATGGCTATCCTCAGAGCTTGTGACGCTCGAGAAAAGCCGCGAGCGCCTCGTTGAACGGACCCGGCTGGTCCATGGGCCCGAGGTGTCCGCAGCCCTCCAGCAGGACAAACTCTGCGCCCGGGATCCTCCGCGCCATGCGCTCCATCACCGCCGCCGGGGCGACCCGGTCGTCCCCGCCCGCCAGCAGCAGCGTCGGCACCCGGATGCCTGCCAGCTGCTCGCGGCGATCGAACGTGGTGAGAAGATGCACCGCCTTGCGGTAAGTGTCGGGGGGCACCGCCGCCATGACACGCTCGGCGTGGGCGAGGCCCTCCGGATCCGAGCGGCTTCCGCGCATCGCCGGCATCAGGCGCGCGGCGATCTCGCCCATGGACTTGCCCGCGTCGAGCGGCGCGATCCGGGCTGCGATGAACTGGCGCGCGAACTCGCCGCTGCCGCCGCCAAACGCCGCGCTGGTGAAACACAGGCCCAGGGCGCGAATGCGATCGGGAAAGCGCGTGTAGGCCTCCTGCGCGATGAAGCCGCCCATGCTATGGCCGACGAGGACCGCCGGCTCGTCGCCGATGCTGCGCTCGAGTGCAGCCGTCACCTGCGCAAGGTCGTACGGCTCGACGGGCGCCGTGCCCCCATAGCCCGGCTGGTCCCAGGCGCGCGCGCGATACCCGCGCGCGACGAAATAGGGGAGCTGGCGCGCCCAGGCGGCACTGCCGCCGCCGACGCCGTGCAGGAACAGCAGCGGGCTCACGCCGCCAGCTTGCCCTCGCGCACGACCGCATCGCCGTCGAGCTCCACGGTGCAGCGCCGGAACGGCAGGTCGAAGTGCCCCAGCGTATGGCGGCCGGCGACTTCGTTGGCGCCCGTGGAGTACAGGAAGTTGCCGGCGAACGCACGCTGCTCGGTGCCGTTGACGTCGGCGCGGTCGTACATCACCAGCGCGTCCCAGCGCGCGCGCTCGTTCACGCCCCAGCCGACATGTGAAACTGCGTAGGCCTCGCGCTCGCCCCAGGCCGCGAAGTAGGCGCGCATCAGCTCACCGTCCAGCGAGTCGCCCTCGATGCGCGTCACGTAGTCCTGGTCGATCGACAGCCGCACCGGCGACTCCGCGTAGCGCTTGAAGGTCAAGTTGAGGTCTCCCGGCGCCATCACCAGCGTGCCGTTGACGCTGGCGGCGCGGGGAAAGCACAGGCACAGCCCGCCCGGCCAATGCGACAGCGTTCCGGGCTTTTCCGTGTATCCCCAGACGCCGCCCACGCGAGCCCCCTCCAGCCGAACCGTGAGGTCGGTGCCGGCCGTCGAGGTAACCCGCATGAGCTTCGCGTCCTTGAGCCGGCGCATGCCCGCCCTCACCTTTTCCTCATCGGCGGAGGAGGGGGCCAGGCGCTCGAGGACGTCCGGGTGCTCGTTGGAGATGTAGAGCACTCGCGCCCCGCCCTTGAGGATCGCCGGCAGCTCGGCCGCGTGCATCAGCCCCTCGAGGGTGCAATCGGCCACGAATGTCGCGGCGGCGAGCGCCTGCAGCGCCGGGCCCAGCCCCTGCAGCGCGACCGAGGCGCCGGTGGAGCGGATCGGCACCGGAGCCTGCTGGCGCGGAGTCGGCACGACGAGGTGAAAGGGCCGCGCGCCGAGCTTGTGCAGGGCGAGCTCCGCAAGCTGCACGTTGAGCGTCCGGGACTGCGACTCCGAGAGCACGGCGCACGCGTCGCCGGGCGCCACTTTGCAGCGCGCAAATACCTCGGCAAAGAGGTCGATCCACTTGCCTTCGATGCGCCCGGGGGTCATGACGGCGACATCGTAATAGAATCCGACACATGAAGATCTTCGACCTGCAGTGCGGGTCAGGCCACCGGTTCGAGGGTTGGTTCGCCTCGGCCGACGAATTCACCGTGCAGCGCGCTCGGGGCCAGGTGAGCTGCCCCTCGTGCGGAGCGCAGGAGGTGGATCGCGTCCCGTCGGCGACGCGGTTCAATACCGGGGCGCCCCCACCCATGGCCAGGGAAGAGGCGGGGAAGGATCCGCTGGCGCTGGCGCAGAAGCTCTACTCGCGGATGCTCGATGAGCTCCTCAAGCATTCCGAGGACGTCGGTGCGGAGTTTCCCGCCGAGGCACGGCGCATCCACCACCGCGAGGCCCCTGAGCGCATGATCCGCGGCCAGGCCACGCAGGAGGAACATGCGGAGTTGATTGAGGAAGGCATCCCGGTTCTCAGGATGCCGATCCCGCCTGCAAAGGACTGGAACTGAGCACCTTGGTCAGGTGTAAGTTGATCATTGTGTATTATGTCAAATAGTCGGTTGCTCTTCCACGTGGCACTGCCGACCTCCTTCACTCCCTAGGCATCGCTGCCAGCATTTCGTAAGCAAACAGGCGCGGATTCAAGGGATGGCGCGCCAGGGCCCGGTTTCGTCCCATCAGCCTCGCGTAGCGCAGCCATTCGGTACCCGCCTTGGTTTCCCGTGCCGTGCCGAACTTAGACCGACCGCCGAAGGCCACGAAAGCCCGGTCAAGGGCATGCTTTTGCAGCACTTCCGCCAGCTCCTCGAGCTGCTCGCGGTCGATCGCCAGCCCCAGCGCCTCACGATCCCGGGCCTCCAGCGCTTGCCGCCGCCTCGCCAGGGTCCCGCCCGCCTGTTGCTGCAGGGCTCGCAATGGCGATCCCGAGGCGAACGCCAGCCAGGACGCCGCATCGCGCGTGCCTTGGCCCTCCAGCCAGGCGAGTGAAACTCCACGCTCCGGCACCGCCACCGGCAAAGCAACGCAACGACTGCGGAGCGTCGGCAGGATCCGGGACGGTCTGTGCGATACGAGGATGAACTGCGCCCGACCAGGCGGCTCCTCCAACCCCTTCAGTAGCGCATTGGCCGCGTTGGGGTTCATGGCCTCGGCCGGATGGATCAGCGCCACGCGGGGACCGCCGCGGTGCGACTGCAGGTTCAGGAAGCCGTCGAGGGCCCGGACTTGGTCGACCTTGATCTCCTGGCTGGGCTTCGCGGTGCGGGTTGGCGCCGCATCCTCCGTGTCCTCGGCCGGCGCACGCGCCAGCGCCTCGGGCTCCACGCGCCTGAAGTCCGGGTGGCTGCCAGCCGCAAACCAGCGGCAACCCGGGCAAGCGCCGCAGGGCTCGCCGCCCGCCGTGGACTCGCACAGGATGCGCTGCGCCAGGCGCTCGGCCAGTTGCTGCTTGCCGATGCCCTGGGGACCATGGATCAAGAGCGCGTGCGGCATGCGAGCAAGCTTGGATTGCAGCGCTTTCCAAGCTTCATCCAGCCAAGGATAAAGCTTATTATTCATAACCCTGTAATTTCTTCCTCAACTCTCTTCTTAACATCTTCCGGAGCCCCGCTGGCATCGATCAGTCGGATGCGCTCGGGGTCCGAGCGGGCCAGCAACAGGTAAGCCTGGCGTACCCGCTCGAAGAAATCGCGATCTTCACGTTCGAAGCGGTCGGGGGTGCGCGCGGCGCGGTTCAGGCGCTCACGGCTTACCTCGTAGGGGCAATCGAACACCAGGGTACGATCGGGCAGCAACCCGTCGTGCGACACCTGGGCCAAGTGGGCGATCAGCTCCGCCGCCACGCCCTTCCCGCCCCCCTGATAGGCAAAAGTGGCGTCGGTGAAGCGATCGCACAGCACCCAGTCGCCTGCGGCCAGGGCCGGGGCGATCTCGCGCTGCACGTGGTCGGCGCGCGCCGCGAAAAGGAGCATGGTCTCGGCGATCGGATCCATCGGCTCGGTGAGCACCAGCGCGCGCAGGCGCTCTGCGAGCGGCGTGCCGCCCGGCTCGCGCGTCACCAGCACCTTGCGGCCCGGCACGCGCAGGCGCTCGGCGATCCAGGCCACGTGCGTGGATTTGCCGGCGCCGTCCACGCCCTCCAGCGTCACGAAGCGGCCGCGCGTCATTTCCTTCTCGGTTGCAGCTGGTATTTTGACACCGCGCGGTTGTGCTCTTCGAGGTTGCGGGAGAACTGGCTGGTGCCGTCGCCGCGCGACACGTAGTACAGCGCCTTGGTCGGTGCCGGACGCAGCGCGGCGCGTAGCGACGCGAGTCCCGGCAACGCAATGGGCGTGGGCGGCAGGCCGGCACGCATGTACGTGTTGTACGGCCCGTCGGTCGTCAGGTGCGTGCGCTTGAGATTGCCGTCGAAGTCCTTGCCCAATCCGTAGATCACGGTGGGATCGGCCTGCAGCGCCATGCCAATGCGCAGCCGGTTCACCAGCACGCCGGCGATGCGGTCGCGCTCTTCCGCCCGTCCCGTCTCCTTTTCGACGATCGAGGCCATGACGAGCGCCTGGTAGCGGGTCTTGTAAGGCACGTCCGCGGCGCGCTGCGCCCACTCGTCGTCGAGGTGCCGCTGCATGGCGTGATAGGCCCGCCGCAGCACCGCGAGGTCGCTCGAGCCGTGCGCGAAAAGGTACGTGTCGGGGAAGAACAACCCCTCCGGATGGCGCTCCGTGGCGCCAACGCGCGCCAGCAACTCGGCATCAGTCAGGCCCTCGGTGTCGTGGCGCAGAAAGGGGCTGGCGTCGAGTGCTGCGCGCAACTGGCCGACATGCCAGCCCTCGATGATGCGCAGCTCCGCCTGCATCACCGCGCCTCGCGTCAGCTTGTCAAGCAGCGCCGAGGGGCTCGCCGGGGCCGTGATCTCGTAGTTGCCGGCCTTGATTTCGCCGGCGCGGCCGGTGAGGCGCGCGTAGAGCTCGAAATGCAGCGGCCGCGTGACCAGCCCCGCCTTTTCCAACGATCGCACCGTGGCGCGCAGGCTGCTCCCGGCCGGCACCTCGAACTCGACCGGCAGGCTCGCCACGGCCACCGCGGCATGCACGTACCACGCCGCGTAGGCCCCTGCCGCAAGCGCGGCGAAAACCGCGAGCAACAGGTAGATGCGCAGCCGGCGAGGCATGGAAAACGGCATAGAATCGCTGCAGGCATTCTACGATGGACACCAAGGTTTCCTACTCTGCGGCGGAGTTGCTGCGGCTCGGATTGCTGTCGTGCATGGGCGACGAGGCGCGCGGCTTTCTGCACGCGCAATTGACGAACGATATCGCCGGGCTCGCGCAAGACGAGGCCCGCGCCGCGGGCTGGTGCTCGGCGAAAGGACGTCTGCTCGCAACCTTTCTCGTCATGCCGCACGACGGCGGCTTTCTGCTGCAGCTGCCGCGCGAGCTGGCTGCGCCAGTTGGCAAGCGCCTGTCGATGTTCATCCTGCGCACCAAGGCAAAGCTCGCGGACGTCAGCGAGGCCTGGGCGCAATTCGGCGTTTGGGGCAGTGCTGCGGCCGAGCGCCTCGCCGCGCTGGGATTCGACGTGCCGCAGGCCCCGATGCGGGTTGCGCGCTCGCTCGACGGCGTGGTCGTCCAGGTGGCGCAGCAGCGCTTTCTCGTGCTTTTGCCGGTGGCGCGGCGCGACCGCATCGCGGCGCTCGCCTGCACGGCCGCTGACGACGCCTGGGCGCTCGAGGAGATCCGCGGCGGCCGGCCGCAGGTCCTCGCGGCGACGCAGGACCAGTTCGTGCCGCAGATGGTCAACCTCGAGCGCCTCGGCGCGGTGGACTTCAGAAAGGGCTGCTATCCCGGCCAGGAGATCGTGGCGCGCACGCAGTACCGCGGCGTGCTCAAACGGCGGATGGTGCGCGCACGCGTGGCCGCGGCAGCAGCGCCGGGCGATGAGCTGTTCGCCGAAGAGCTGCCCGGGCAGGCGAGCGGCGTGGTGGCCAATGCCGCGGCCTCGCCCGAGGGCGGCAGCGAGCTGCTCGCGGTGGCGCAGATCAGCGCGCTGGAAAGCGGGCGCCCGATCCGGCTGCGGACGGCCGATGGTCCTGTGCTGGAGCTGCTGCCCCTGCCCTACGCGTGACCAGCTTTTTCGTCTACTACCGGGTCGACGCGGGGCGGATGCCCGCGCTGCGCCAGGATGTGATGCGCCTGTTCGCCGCGATCGAAAGCGCCACCGGCGTGCGCGGGCGCTGGCTGCGCCGCCGCGACGAGCCGAGCACTTACATGGAGGT
The DNA here is from genome assembly GCA_035459025.1 of Burkholderiales bacterium. Taxonomy (GTDB): domain Bacteria; phylum Pseudomonadota; class Gammaproteobacteria; order Burkholderiales; family SG8-39; genus JAABQT01. The sequence goes on from DATHYT010000103.1 coordinate 14,601, forward strand.
CTACGAGAACGTGAGCGACGACGACGCGTTCGAGGCGCTGCTCGCGCGGGAGGCGGCCACGCTCGGACTCGAGCGCCACGTGGAGCGCTTCGTATGTGCCTGATCCTCGTCGGCTGGCGCATGCACCAGGCGTACCCGCTCGTCGTGGCCGCCAACCGGGACGAGTTCCACGACCGACCGGCGGCGCGCGCCGCGTTCTGGGACGACAAGCCCGACGTGCTGGCCGGGCGCGACCTGCAGGCGCGCGGCACCTGGATGGGCGTCTCGCGCGACGGTCGCTTCGCGGCAGTCACGAACTACCGTGGCGGCACGGAGCCGGGCGCCGCCGAGTCTCGCGGCGCGCTGGTGATGCGCTACCTCGAGGGCGCGGGTATTCCGCAGCTCGCTGAGCGCGGGGCGGCCTATAGCGGGTTCAACCTTGTGGCGAGCGACGGCACGGAGTTGTGGTGGCTATCGAACCGCGACGGCGGGCCGCGGCGCCTGGAGCCGGGCTGGTACGGCCTGGGCAACCTGCTGCTCGACTCGCCCGACGTCGAAGCGCACAAGGAACGCTTTCGCGCCAGCCCTGCTTCCATCGAGCCTTTGTTCGCGGTCCTCGCGCCGGCGCGCATCGTCGACGCGCGCTACGGCACGCGCTGCTCGAGCGTGCTCCTGCAGGGCGTCGAGACGCGCTTTGCCGAGCGCGGCTTCGACCGCGAGGGCGCTGAGCAAGCGACGCTGCGCTACGAGTTCACGACGCGGCGCATCTCCTGATGCGGGATCCCGGCTTCCTCGAAAACCGCGCCCACTTCGCGAAACCCGTGCTTGCGGTAAAAGCCGATCGCGTGCGTCTGCGCCGATAGCACCACTTCTTTCATCCCCCGGCGCCGCGCTTCGGCCATCAGGCTGACGAGGATCGCGCCGCCGACGCCGAGCGCGCGGCACTCCTTCAGTACCGCCATGCGCCCGATGTGACCGTCGGGCAGCAACCGGCCGGTACCGACCGCTTTGCCGGCCACATAGGCGAGCGCGTGCGCACACGCGGCGTCCATATCGTCCATTTCGATGTGCGCGGGCACGCCCTGCTCCTGCACGAACACCGTCATGCGGATGCGGCTCGCCTCGGCGCGCGCTGTTTCCCAATCGAACAGTTCGATATGCGGCATGGCGCAAAAGTATAATTCGCAGCATGAAGAGCCTGTGGAATGACGCCGAAGCCGCGCAATACACCGGGCCGCTCGGGCCGCGCGTCTACACCTCGCGCCTGCTCGGGCGCGACAAGTCGCTCGTGCTGCACGGCGGCGGCAATACCTCGGTGAAGTTGCGCGAGAAGAACCTGTTCGGCGACGAGGAACAGGTGCTCTACGTCAAGGGCAGCGGCTGGGACATGGAGACCATCGAAGCCGCCGGCTTTGCGCCGGTGAAGCTCGATTACGTGCGGCGGCTCGCTTCCCTGCCCGCGCTGTCCGATCCGCAGATGGTGAACGAGCTCGCCACGCACACGCTGCGGGCCGGCGCGCCGGCGCCGTCGGTCGAGACGATATTGCACGCGATACTGCCGCACAAGTATGTCGATCACACGCATGCCGACGCGGTGCTATCGATATCGAACTCGCCCGAAGGCGAGGCGCGTGCGCGCGACATCTACGGCGACAAGGCGGTGATCATTCCCTACATCATGGCCGGCTTCGATCTCGCCTCGTACTGCGCGCGCGAGTTCCCGAAGCAGGCGAAGAAGGGCACCGTGGGGATGGTGCTGCTCTCGCACGGGGTGTTCTCGTTCGCCGAGGACGCGCGCGAGTCCTACGAGCTGATGATCGAGCTGGTGAGCATGGCCGAGAAGTACCTGGCGGCCAGGAAGGCCTGGAGTCTGGGTCCGCCGCCGGCAACGGCCAGCGGCTTCGCACGCGAGGACGCGGCCCGGCTGCGCCGCGATGTGTCGCACGCGGCGGGCTTTCCATTGGTTTGCCTTTGTAACGACACGCCCCGCTTTCTCGGCTTTGCACGCCATCCCGAGGTGCAGCGCCTCGCGCAAGGCAGCCCGGCAACGCCGGATCACGTCATCCGCACCAAGCCGGTGCCGATGCTGGGCCGGGACGTCGCCGGCTTCGGCGCCGCGTACCGCTCTTACTTCGAGCGCAACGCGGCGAAGGCCAAGGAGCCGAAGACGATGCTCGATCCGGCGCCGCGGATGGCCCTGGATCCCCAGCTGGGCTTCGCCGCGTTCGGGCGCAGCGCGCGCGACGCGCGCATCGTGGAAGAGCTCTACGAGCACACCATCGACGTGATCCTGCGCGCCGAGGCCCTCGGCGGCTGGCGGCCACTCGACGACCGGCACATCTTCGACATCGAGTACTGGGACCTCGAGCAGGCGAAGCTGCGAAAGGGCGGCACGCCTGCCGCGTTCGCGGGCGAGGCGGCGCTCGTGACGGGCGCAGCGTCTGGAATCGGCAGGGCGTGCGTAGAGGCCCTGCTCAGGCGCGGCGCGGCCGTGGTCGGCGTCGACCGCAATGCCGCGATCGAAACGCTGTTCAAGCGTCCGGATTATCTCGGTGTGGTTTGCGACCTGACCGATGCGTCGGCGATCGACAGCGCGGTCACCGCGGCAGTGCGCCGTTTTGGCGGCATCGACATGCTGGTCCTCAACGCCGGCATCTTCCCCTCCTCCGCCCCCATCCAGTCCCTGTCAATCGCGTCATGGCGCAGCGCAATGACAGTCAACGTGGAGAGCAACCTGCTCGTCATGCAGGCGGTGCATGCGTTGCTCGCGCTCGCCCCGCGCGGTGGCCGCGTGGTGGTGATCGGCTCGAAGAACGTGCCCGCACCAGGCCCCGGGGCTGCGGCCTACTCGGCGTCCAAGGCGGCGCTCAACCAGCTTGCGCGCATCGCCGCGCTGGAGTGGGCGAAAGAAGGCATCCGCGTCAACACGATCCACCCGAACGCGGTCTACGACACGGCGCTCTGGACCGAGGAGGTCCTGGCTTCGCGCGCCAAGGCGTACAACATGACCGTTGAGCAATACCGGAAGAACAATCTCCTCAAGACCGAGGTGTCCTCCAAGGACGTCGCCGAGCTTGCCGCCGAGATGTGCGGGCCGCTCTTCGCCAAGACCACCGCCGCGCAAGTGCCGGTGGACGGCGGCACCGAGAAGCTGGTGTGACGGTCGAGGCGTTGCGCTGGAAAGGCGACCGGCTGGAGGTGCTCGACCAGCGCCTGCTACCCGATCGCGTCGCGTACCTTACGTGCCGTACGGCCGCCGAGGTGGCCGAGGCGATCCGCGGCATGGCGGTGCGCGGTGCGCCCGCCATCGGCTGCGCGGCGGCGTTCGGCATCGCGCTCGAGCCGAAGGAATCGTCCTACGACACCCTCGCTAAGAGCCGGCCCACGGCGGTCAACCTGTTCTGGGCGCTCGAGCGCATGCGCGGGGCGAAGGACAAGCGCGCCGAGGCCGAGGCGATCTTCGCGGAGGACCTGAAGATCAACCGGGCGATCGGCGCCAACGGCGCGAAGCTCATCCCGCCCGGCGCGCGGATCCTGACCTACTGCAACACCGGCGCCCTGGCGACCGCGGGCCACGGCACGGCGCTCGGCGTGGTGCGTTCAGCCAAGAGCAAGGGCATCTCCGTGCTTGCCTGCGAGACGCGACCCTACCTGCAGGGCGCGCGGCTCACGGCCTGGGAGTGCGCGCAGGAGGGCATCCCGTGCACGCTGATCGCCGACAACATGGCCGGGCACCTGATGAGCCGCGGCGAGGTCGATCTGGTGATTGTCGGCGCCGACCGCATCGCCGCCAACGGCGACACGGCGAACAAGATCGGCACCTACACCCTCGCCGTGCTGGCGCAGCGCCATCGTCTGCCCTTCTACGTCGCCGCGCCGCTCTCGACGTTCGACGCGCACACCCCGGAAGGCTCCAAGATCCCGATCGAGGAGCGGGCCGCGGAAGAGATGACAGGCTACCGCGGTGCGCGCTGGGCGCCGGAAGGCGTCCGGGTCAGAAATCCCGCGTTCGACGTGACGCCCGCGGAACTCGTCACCGCGATCATCTGCGAGAAGGCCGTGGTGCACGCGCCGAGCCGCGAGCGCCTTCAGCCCCTGATGTCGACCTCGGCATAGGGCGGTACGAGCTCGAACAGCTCGGCGACGTCCGCGTTGCGCATGCGGATGCAGCCGTGCGAGCCGGGCCTGCCCATCTCTGCGCTGTCCGGCGCGCCATGGATGTAGATCATGCGCCGCATCGTGTCCACGTCGCCAAGCCGGTTCCGCCCTACCTCGCAGCCCGAGAGCCACAGGATGCGCGTCAGCATCCAGTCGCGCCCGGGGTACTTGGCATGCAGCTCGGGGCTCCAGACTTCGCCCGTTGGCCGGCGCCGCACGAATACCGCGCCGAGCGGCTGGCCGGCGCCGATCTTCGCGCGCACGATGTGGCGGCCACGCGGCGTGCAGAAGCTTCCGTTCTTCTCGCCGAGGCCGTTCTTTGCCGTGGATACCGCGTAGCGCCGGCCGTCCGGCAGGCGCAGCTCCTGGCGCGCGACGTCGATTTCGACCCTCATCGGCGCGCGGCGAAGAACGCTTTCAGCGCGGCCCCGCATTCTTCCGCGAGCACGCCGCCCTGCACTCTTGCGTGGTGGTTGAACCGCGACATGAATAGTTCCGACGCCCCGGTCTTCGGGTCCGGCGCCCCATAGACCACGCGAGCGATGCGCGCATGGAACGCCGCGCCCACGCACATGACGCAGGGCTCGAGCGTGACGTACAGCGTCGCGCCCGTCAGCCGGTAGTTGCCCGTCGCCTTCCCGGCGGCGCGCATGGCTTCGATTTCGGCGTGCGAGCTGGGGTCCTGCGTGCTGACCGGCCGATTCCACCCTTCGCCGACGACCCTGCCGTCGAGCACGACCACGGCGCCCACGGGAACTTCGTCCTCGGTGCGCAGGGCGAGCTCGAGCGCCCGCCGCATGAATTGCGCGTCGCTCATGGGATCAGTCGAGCGGCTCGAGCGATTCGGGATCCTCTTCCCAGGTCATCGACGGACGGGGTGTGCGCGCGATCCACTCGTCGAGCGACTGCGCATGCTCGCGCTCCTCGGCGGCGAATTCGGACGCCATGCGCCGCAGCTCGCTGTCCCGCGCCTCGGCGGCGACGGAACGGTAGTACTTCATCGCCCTGACCTCGTTCTGCCGTGCGTAACGCAGCGCGTTGTAGGGCTCCAGCAGGTAATCGAACGCCTCTTCGCCGCCGACCTCCGGCGGCGAGCGCCAGCGGTACTCCCAGGAATTGAGCCGCGGCAGCTCAAGCGTCCCCGCGCGCTCGAGGATCGAATCGCGGTGCAGGATCGAAAACCGGTTCATGTCCCGGAACAGCGCCGCCGCGGCGTCGTTGCGATGCGCCTCCATCATGTCCGCCAGCTCCAGGTAACGGTCCGCGGCCTCCTGCTCCATGGCGACGGCGTGCGCCAGGAATTCGGTCAGCGTCAAGCTCATCGGCGCATGCTACCCGATGCCGCACGCCTGCGGCCAGGTGCAGGGTGGGCGCCGGCACGCGCGGGTCGCGTAAGATCGCTGCTGGCGCAATACCCATGATCGAACCTCTCCTGCTCGCCGTAGCCCGCGTTTCGACGTTCCGGCAGCAACAGCCGCTGACCAACGCGAGCGGGTTCTTCTTCGAGCGCGACGAGCGCCTGTTCCTGGTGACCAGCCGGCACGTGGTGAGCGACGCGCCGGCGCAGCACTTTCCCGACCGGCTGGAAATCGAGCTGCATATTGATGCCGCGGACATGGCGAAGTCGGCAGCAGTATCGATCCCCTTGTTCCGCGAAGGCGCCTCCCTGTGGCGCCAGGGGGTGGACGCCGCCGGCGAGATCGATGTCGCGGTCATCGAGATCGAGCGCAGCACCCTGCCCGTGACGGCGGTGTTCCATGCTTTCTCGCCCGCGCACCTGTGCGATCTGGAGACCGACAGGGTCGAGGTCGGCAGCTCGCTGCTGATTGTGGGCTTTCCCCTCGGCTTCAAGGACACGCTGCACCACATGCCGGTGGTGCGCCGCGCGGCTCTGGCTTCCGCCTTCGGCCTGCGCTTCAATGGCGAAGGCTATTTCCTCACGGACGCGCGCACGCATCGGGGCACGAGCGGCGCGCCGGTCGTGCTGCGTGCGGCCACGATGGCGCCGGCACTGGGCAAGCTGCAACTGAAGCTGCTGGGCGTGCATTCGGCGCGCGTCGACGCGGGCTCGCGCGACCGCGAGATGGACGAGGCGCTCGGCCTCAATACCGCCTGGTACGCCGACATCCTGCTGACCCTGACCGAGGGTTGAAGGCGCCTCAGGCGCGACAGGTCCGCAGTTAGAGCGCTGGCGGGCGCGCGCGCTCAGCGCTTGAGCGGGAAGAACTCCACCGGCGTCATCAGTCGATTCTCTTGCGCGTCCAGCGCGCCGAGCTTGGCGCTCTCCTGCGTATACGCGATCCACTCGGCGTCGGCCCACATCGCCGCGCGGCGCTTCTCGCGGTCGGCGGCGTTCTCGTACACCCAGATGTGGATGTACTGGTTGACGTTGCCGCTCTCGGTGACCAGGTACGCCAGCGGCTGGCCGAGGTGCCGGGTCTGCGGCGTCCTGCCCAGCTTGTCGTAGAGCGCGAGGTGCGCCTTGATCGTTCCGGGGCGGCAGGTATAGGTACGTACGTCGAGCAGCATGCGGGTCTCTCCTTGGTTAACGGAAACGACGCGGCGGACGGCACCAGACGCCGGACAGGTCGGAATCGAGCCACGACGCGCCGATCGCCCATGCGCCGGCGATGACGGCGGTCAGGCCGAACCACCAGGCGCGCTCCAGCGCGTGCGCGCCGACGGCGTCGTCGCCGCCCAGCATCGCATAGGTGCCGATGGCGAGGAAGCCCAGGCCGACGAGCGTGCCCAGGCAGCGGAGGGCGAGCTGGTTTGTGTGGATGCGCACGGTGGAAGCATACTCTGCCATGGCCAGAGCACTTGCCGTCGCGGCCTGCGCGGCTCTGCTGGGCTGCGCGATGCGCGCGCCCGATCCGCACGACGCAGACGTCCTTTACCTGCCGACGCCGCCCGCCGTGGTGGAGGCAATGCTCGATCTGGCCGACATCCGTCCAGGCGACGTGCTCTATGACCTCGGGGCCGGCGACGGCCGCATCGTCATCGCCGCCGCGCGCCGCTACGGCGTGCGTGCGGTAGGCATTGAGCTCGATACGCGCAAGGTGGCAGAAGCGCGCGCCAACGTGGCGCGAGCCGGCCTCGGCGATCGCGTGGAGATCCGCCACGGAGATCTCTTCGACACCGACCTCGGCGAGGCGAGCGTCGTCACCCTGTTCCTGTTCCCGGAGCTCAATGCGCGCCTCGCCCCGAAGCTGCGCCGCGAGCTGCAGCCCGGCACCCGCGTGGTGTCGCACCGCTTCGGACTTGGCGACTGGCCGCCGGATCGCCGTATCGAGGCGCGGGGCCACCCGCTGCTGCGCTGGACGGTTCCGCCGCGCTAGCGGGACCCGCCCCCCTCTTCCTCGATGGATCGCGCCGGATGGTTGCGGATGTCGTCGATGTGGCCCGCGTCGTAGCTCTTCGAGCGCAGGTCGAGCGTGCGCTCCTCCACCCAGGCCTCGTCCACGGTCGTCGCGCGACAATAGAGAAAGTGCAGCATGAGGAGCATGCCCCACAGCACGAGCGGCCAGACCGCCCACCAGGGCGCGCCCGTCGCGACGTTGATGCCCGTCAGACCGGCGTTGACAGCGAGGTAGATGTACAGGTGGGGCCTGAACGCGCCCACCAGGCGCTCGCGCGGCGTAACGCTCAACGCGCGTCCGGCTCGGCAAGCCCCGCGTAGGCACGGGCGATCGCGATCAGGCGACCGCCGTAAGCCACCCACAGCACGACCGCCGCGACCAGCAGCGTCTTGTCCCCCGCCCCCAGGCTCGGGTGAAAGCCGAACAACGCGAAATAGAGCAGCGCTGCGAGCGGTGCGCTCGCGCAGTAGAACGCGGCCCAGGCGCTACGCGTCATGCCGAGCAGCAGCGCCGCGCACACCTGCGTGAAGGCGTAGACCGAGACGATGCGTGCGTCGCCGTGCGGCAGGCTCTGCGACAACGCCGCCAGCGACACGAGCGCGAAAAGGACGCCGGTGATCACGGCATAGAAGCGCAGCTCGTACTCGATCTGCGCCCGCGTCAGGCGCGCCACGGAAATGAGGTACGGCGTGCGCTCGTCGTCCCAGACGTACTTGCGAAAGTACTTGTCCATGCCCGCGGCGTCAGCCCCCGGTCAGTATCTTTGAGGTGCGCTCCTTGAGCGCCGCGTCCGGCGCCACCAGCGTGTTGGGCGCGTCCTCCAGCTTGACGCGCTCCTTGCCCTCGATCTTGGCGTCTTCTTCCGGCCACTCGAAAGTCATCAGAGGAAAGCGCCGCGCCGGGTCCCCGAACAGAACGAGCGCGACCTGCAGCCACACCGCAAGCCCCGCGGTCACCACGGTAAGCAGGCCGAACACGAGCACGCTCTTGATGATCCAGCGGTGCGTCAGGCCCACCGTGGAGGTGGACTGCTCGTTCATCTGGAACGACCCGTAGGCATAGGTGACGGCGAAGTACAGGATCGTGAGCGTAAATGGGATGAGGAAGAAGGTGATGCCGAACAGTTCCAGCCAGGCCTTCTTGCGAAACGCGAGGTTCTCGCGGATCAGGTCGACGCGCACGTGCGAGTTGTGGATGTAACCGTAGCCCAGCACCAGCGCAAACAGCCCGGCGTGGAAATGCCACTCCAGCTCCTGCAGCATGGTCGATTCGAAAATGCGACCGAAAACCGAGACGAGGAATACCTGCATGCCATGCTGCTTGCCCTCGTCGTCGAGCCAGTGGATCTTGCGCCCGACCACGTCGACGATGGTGAACAGCACCATAGGAATTACCAGCCACGAGCCCCAGCGCCCGACGAAATCCACGAAGGCGCGCAGGCGGTTGCTCAGCCGCAGCGCCAAGGGCTCGGCTTCGCCGGTGAATGTCGCTTGCGGCGAGGCTGCTCTGGCTGATTCCCGTACTGCTGCCATATCCCTCGCCTCCTCAGTTGTTTGCACGAATGATCCACAACGCCACGTCCGGGAACGCCAGCACGATGATCACGGCCGTGAGCTGCAGCAGAACGAACGGGATGATGCCCTTGTAGATGCTCTGGATACTGACTTCTTTGGGCGCGATGCCCTTCAGGTAGAACAGCGCAAAACCGAACGGCGGCGTCAGGAACGAGGTCTGCAGGTTGACCGCCATCAGCACGATGAACCAGTAGGTGATCTCCGCTTTCGGCACGTGCTCGCCGAAATCGAGCGTGGCGACGATCGGCGCGAACACCGGCAGCACGATCAGCGTGATCTCGATCCAGTCGAGGAAGAAACCGAGCACGAAAGTGATCGACATGATCAGGATCAGGAAACCCCAGTCTGTAAGACCGGAGCTCTTGATCAAGTGCTCGACGATGTCGTCGCCGCCCAGCGAGCGGTAGACATAGGCAAAGCAGGTGGCGCTGATGATGATGAAGAAGATCATCGCCACCGTGCGTGCTGACGTGTGACATACGCCCTCGAGCACGGCGAGCGTAAGGCGGCCATTGAACAACGCCAGCAGCATCGCGCCGAAGGCGCCGACCGCGCCGGCCTCGCTCGGGGTGGCCCAACCGAAAAGAATCGAGCCTTTGATCATGCCGATCAGGAACACCGGCGGGAAGAACGCGCGGCCGAGCAGCCCGAGCATCTTGCCCTTCGGTACCGTCAGCATGTCCGGGGGCAGCGGCGGCGCCATTGCCGGCTTGACCCAGGCAACAAATATGACGTAGGCAATGTAGAGCGTTGCCAGCGCCAGGCCCGGAATGATCGCGGCACTGAACACGTCGCCCGCCGACACCGACAACAGGTCGGCCATGATGATCAGCATGATGCTCGGCGGGATCAGGATGCCGAGCGTGCCCGACGCGGCGATGGTGCCGCAAGCCAGGCCGTGGTTGTAGCCCTGTCGGATCATGGTCGGCAGCGCGAGCGCGGTCATCATCGTCACCGAGGCGCCGATAATGCCGGTCATAGCTGCGAGAATCGTGCCCATGATGGTGACCGCCAGCGCCAGCGCGCCGGGTACGCGCTTGAGCAACACCTGCACGCAGTACAGCAGGTCGTTGGCGATGCCGCTGCGCTCCATCATCACGCCCATGAAGACGAACGCCGGGATCGCCACCAGCACCAGGTTCTCGGCCGCTTGCCCCCAGATGCGGGGCATGAAATTGAAAAACTCGATCAGCTTGAAGATGCCGAGGAAATAGCCGATCAACCCGAACAGCATCGCCAGGCCGCCGAGAATGAAGGCCACCGGGAAGCCTGAGAACAGCAGGAACGCGAGCGTCAGGAACATGACGATCGGCAGGTACTCGTGCACGAAATACAGGAACTCTTCCTGCGCCTCGCCGGTGAGGCTCGACACGTAGGCGTAGCCGGCGCCCAGCAGCACCAGCAGGCCGATAACGATCACGTACCGGTTGAATATACGGCTGCCGATTCTTAGCAACAGTTCCATTCAGTCACCTGGATTCCCGTAGGCCGGGCAAAGAAACAACCGGGGCGCCAACGGGCGCCCCGGCTTTCCGGTCAAAATGGCCGCGCGCGCCGCGCGCGCCGTCTCGCCTACTTCAGATACGTCGGGTTGAGCTGTTGCGCCTCGCCCCAGACCTTGTATTGCTTGCGAAACGCGATATAGCTATCCGCGATCTTCTTGAAGGTCGCATCCTTGGCCGAGAGCTCCCCCATTACCTCGAACCATGCTTTTTCGAAGCTAGCGAGTTGCTCGTCGGTCCAGCGGACGTTGCTGACCCCGTGCTTTTCGACGTTCTCGTTCATTGCCGCGGGATTGCGCCACTCGGTTTCGGCGTAGGTCGCCATGACCGATTCACCCAATCCCAGCTCGAGGACCTTCTTGTAAGACGCCGGCAGCGCCTCGTAGGCCTTCTTGTTCATCAGCAGCTCGGAGACCGAGACTTGCTGGTGCCAGCCGGGGAAGTAGTTGTTCTTCGCAATCTGGTGGAAGCCGAGCTTCTGGTCGATCGAGGGCATCGAGAACTCGGTGGCGTCGATCACGCCGCGCTCCAGCGCCGGGTAGATGTCGGCGGCCGCCAGCAACTGCGTCGACACGCCGAGCTTCTGCATCACTTGCGCGCCCAGTCCGAAGAAGCGCATCTTCATGCCCTTCAGCTGGTCGAGCGAAGTGACCCGGTTCTTGAACCAGCCGGAGGTCTCGGGGCCGATGGCGAAACAGTCGATCGCCATCAGGCCGTGCTCGCCATAAATCTCGTCGCGCACCTTGTCGCCGCCACCGTGGCGCTTCCACGCCATAAATTCGCCGAAAGTCGGTCCGAACGGCACCGCGGTGAAGAACGCGACCCCAGGTCCGATCTTGCCGGTGTGATAGCCGGGGGTCGTCCAGCATGACTCGACCGAGCCCTTGGAAGCTGCGTCGAAGCATTCGAGCGCCGGCACCAGCGCGCCCGGCTCGAAGAACTTGATGTCAAACCGTCCGTCTGTCGCTTCACTGACGTTTTTCGTGAAGCGAGGGCCAGATGTACCCAGGTGCGGCAGCGTGCTGCCAAAGGCGCTCTGCATCTTCCATTTCACGCGCTTCTGCGCGAGCGCGCTGCCCGATCCTGCAGCCAGCGCGACGGCCACCCCTGCAGCCATGAGCTTAAGCGTTGTATTTCGCTTCATGCGGTTCTCCTCCGTGTTGGGCTTTGATTTGACCGGTCTCGAACGCACCCAACGCCGAGCCTGGCCCGCTACTTCTCCGCATTATTGACGCGGATCAATCCATGATAGTGGACTCGCGGATGAATTCCAACCCCGTAACGCATGGTGCGCCGCACCAATCACTCCCACTCGATAGTGGCCGGCGGCTTGGAGGAAATGTCGTAGGTGACGCGGTTGATGCCGCGCACTTCGTTGATGATGCGGCTGGAGACTCGCGCCAGCAATTCGTGCGGCAGCGGCGCCCAATCGGCCGTCATGAAATCCGTGGTCTGCACAGCGCGCAGTGCGATCACGTACTCGTAGGTGCGCCCGTCGCCCATCACACCGACCGACTTCACCGGCACGAACACGGCGAACGCCTGCGCCGTCTTGTCGTACCAGTCCGCGGCGCGCAGCTCCTGGATGAAGATGTCGTCCGCGCGTCTCAGCAGGTCGGCATACTCGCGCTTCACCTCGCCGAGGATGCGCACGCCCAGCCCCGGCCCGGGAAACGGGTGCCGGAACACCATGTCGCGCGGCAGGCCGAGCGCCAGCCCGAGCTCGCGCACCTCGTCCTTGAACAGCTCGCGCAGCGGCTCGAGCAGCTTCAAGTGCAGCGATTCCGGGAGCCCGCCGACATTGTGGTGCGACTTGATGCTCTGCGCCTTCTTCGTCTTCGCGCCCGCCGATTCAATGACGTCCGGGTAGATCGTGCCCTGCGCGAGCCACCTTGCGTTCTTCACTTTCGCCGCCTCGCGCTGGAACACTTCGACGAAATGCCGACCGATGATCTTGCGCTTGGCCTCGGGATCCGGCACCCCGGCAAGGGCGCCGTAGAAATCCGCGGCCGCGTCGACGTGGATGACCTTCAGGCGCATGTGGCGGGCGAAGGTCTCCATGACCTGCGCCGCCTCGTTGAGGCGCAGCAGCCCGTGATCGACGAATACGCAGGTGAGCTGGTCGCCGATTGCCTTGTGGATCAGGGCCGCGGCGACCGAGGAGTCGACGCCGCCCGAAAGGCCGAGGATCACCTCGTCCTTGCCGACTTGGTTGCGGATCCGGGCCACCGCCTCCGAGACGTAGTCCGGCATGCTCCAGTCGCCGGCGCACCCGCAGATGTCGAGCACGAAGCGTTGCAGGATGCGTGCACCCTGGGGGGTGTGGGTGACCTCAGGATGGAATTGCACGCCGTAGAAACGACGCTGCTCGTCGGCCATGGCGGCCACCGGGCAGGCGTCGGTCGAGGCCATGAGCTTGAACCCGCCAGGCAGATCGGTCACCTTGTCGCCGTGGCTCATCCACACGCGCAGCAAGCCGTGGCCCTGCGCGTTTTTCGAATCCTCGATGCCCTCGAGCAGTTTGGTGTGCCCCCGGGCCCGCACTTCGGCGAAGCCGAACTCGCGCACCTTGCCGGCCTCGACCTTGCCGCCGAGCTGCTGCGCCATGGTCTGCATGCCATAGCAGATGCCGAGCACCGGCACCCCCAGCTCGAACACCGATTGCGGCGCCCGTGCGGTGCTCTCCTCGTAGGCCGACATGTGGCTGCCGGAAAGGATCACGCCGCGCGGCGCAAACGCGCGCACGAACGCATTGTCGACATCGCAAGGGTGGATCTCGCAGTACACGCGGGCCTCGCGCACGCGCCGCGCGATGAGCTGCGTGTACTGCGCCCCGAAATCGAGGATCAGGATCTTGTCGCGCATCCCCGATTCTTCAGTCGGCGCGGTAGTTGGGCGCTTCCTTGACGATCTGCACGTCGTGCACGTGCGATTCGCGCATGCCCGCCGTCGTGATTTCCACGAACTTCGATCGGGTGCGGAGCTCTTCGATGGTTGCGCATCCGGTGTAGCCCATGCTGGCACGCATGCCGCCGGTGAGCTGCTGCAGGACCCAGACGACACTGCCCTTGTACGGCACGCGCCCCTCGACGCCCTCGGGCACCAGCTTGTCCACGTTCATCTCGGAATCCTGGAAGTAGCGATCGGCGGCGCCCTTCTGCATGGCGCCCAGCGACCCCATGCCGCGGTAGGACTTGTAGGAGCGGCCCTGGTAGAGCTCGATCTCGCCGGGCGACTCGTCGGTGCCCGCGAACAGCGAGCCCAGCATCACGGCGTGCGCGCCGGCGCCGAGCGCCTTGGCCGCGTCGCCCGAGTAGCGCACGCCGCCATCGGCGATGAGCGGCACGTCGGTCTTGGCGAGCGCCGCGGCGACATCCTGGATGGCGGTGATCTGCGGCACCCCGACGCCCGCGACGATGCGTGTGGTGCAGATCGAGCCCGGGCCGATGCCGACCTTGACGCCGTCGGCGCCGTGGTCGACGAGCGCGCGCGCCCCGTCCGCGGTGCCGATGTTGCCGCCGATCACCTGCATCGTCGGAAAGTGCTTCTTGATCCACTGCACGCGGTCGAGCACGCCCTGCGCGTGGCCGTGCGCCGTGTCCACCACCAGCACGTCGGCGCCCGCCTCCACCAGCGCCGCGACGCGCTCCTCGGTGCCCTCGCCCACGCCGACCGCGGCGCCCACGCGCAGCTTGCCCTGCGCGTCCTTGCACGCGTTCGGGTGCTCGGTTTCCTTCATGATGTCCTTGACCGTCACCAGGCCGAGCAGGCGCCAGTCCGCGTCGACGACCAGCACGCGCTCGAGGCGGTGCTTGTGCAGCAGTTCGAGCGCTTGCGCGCGGCTTGCCCCTTCGCGCACCGTGATCAGGCTCTTCTGCGGCGTCATGATGTTCTTCACCGGCTGGTCGAGCCGGGTCTCGAAGCGCAGGTCGCGGTTGGTGACGATGCCCACCACCTTGTCGCCCTTGACCACAGGGAAACCGGAGATGCGATGCTGCTTCTGCAGCGCCATGGCCTCGCGCACCGACAGCTCCGGCGCGATGGTCATCGGGTCGCGCAACACGCCCGACTCGAAGCGCTTGACCTTCGCCACCTCGGCCGCCTGCTGCTGAGGCGTGAAATTCTTGTGGATCACGCCCAGGCCGCCTTCCTGAGCGATGGCGATCGCCAGGCGTGCCTCGGTCACCGTATCCATCGCCGCCGAGACGATGGGAATGTTGAGCTCGAGCTGCCGGGTGAGGCGGGTCTTGAGGGAAACTTCGCGCGGTAGGACCCGCGAATGCGCGGGGAGGAGAAGGACATCGTCGAAGGTCAGCGCCTTCTGGATGACGCGCATGCTCAGCCTTTCATGCAAAGCGGCATTATACTCGCGTCTGCAACGCCGATCGCGGCTCGGCGGCAGCCGGAGAGGATGAGCGCATGACGAAAGCCATGATCTTGGCAGTGATGCTCGCGTTTGCGGCGAGCGCGTTCGCGCAGATGTACCGCTGGGTCGACAAGGACGGCCGCGTGCACTACACGGCGACGCCGCCACCCGCGGGCGTGAAGGCGCGCACCCTGCGGGCGCCCGTGACGCCGCCGCCGGCCGCGGATGACGCCGCCAGGGACGACGCCGCCAAGGACGCCGGCGCCAAGGACGCGCGCAAGGGTCCGCTCACGCCGGCGGAACAGGAGCAGGAATTCCGCAAGCGCCAGCTCGAGGCGCAGAAGGCGCGCGAAAAGCAGGAAATGGCGGCAAAGGAAGCCGAGACCAAGCGGGAGAACTGCGCGCGCGCCCGGGAAGCGCTTGCCACCTTCGACAGCGGCCAGCGCATCTCGCGCACCAACGCCCAGGGCGAGCGCTACTATTTGGACGACGACGCGCGCGCGCGCGAAACGGAAGCTGCGCGCCGGGCGGTGCAGGACTGGTGCGGCTGAGCCCGCTCAGCGCCGGCGCGGCTTCGCGCGCCGGCGGCGCGCCTCTTTCGGGTCCGCGCTGAGCGCCCGGTAGATCTCCACGCGATCGCCGTCGGCGAGCCGCGTATCCAGGCTCACCCGGCGCCCGTAGATGCCGACGCCGCGCGCGGCGGCGTTCCACCCCGCGGCCGCGAGGGCCGCGCGTACGGTGGCGCCCTCCTCCAGATCGAGCCGTACGCGGGCCGCGCGCCCCGGACGCGCGGCGATCAGCTCAACGCGCAGCCTGCCCATAGACCGCGTCGGCGCGCCGCTTGAAGGCGTCGACCATGGTGTCGGCGATGGTTTCGAACAGAGGGCCGAGCGCGCGGGACACGAGTGCCCCGGCAAACTCGTACTCCATGGCGAAATCGATGCGCGCCGCGCTCTCACCGAGGGGGGTGAAGCGCCAGTGCGCCGCAAAGTGGCGAAACGGACCCCGCAGCAGCGTCAGCTCGATCGCCTCGCCCGGCCGGCTGTCGTTCTGCGTGGTGAACTCGTAGCGCAGGCCCTTCAGGCCCACGGCGAGCGTGGCCACCGTGCGCTGCGCGCTGCGCTCGCGAACGTGCGCCGCGCGGCACCAGGGCAGGAACTGCGGGTAGGCGGCGACGTCCTCGACCAGCGCGTACATGGCCGGCGCCGCGTGCTCGACGATCGCGGAGCGCGCGATGCGCTTCATGGGAGAATCGCGTCAGCCCGCCGCACGCGCCCATGTCGATCGTCCAGAACCGCAAGGCCTTTCACGACTACTTCATCGAGGAGCGTTACGAGGCCGGCATCGCTCTCGAGGGCTGGGAGGTGAAGGCGATCCGCGCCGGCCGCGCTCAGCTCGCCGACGCCTACGTGCTGATCAAGGGCGAGGAGCTGTGGCTGATCGGCGGCAACATCACGCCGCTGGCGACGGTTTCCACGCACTACGTGCCCGACCCGGCGCGCACGCGCAAGCTCCTGCTGCATGCCGAGGAGATCCGCCGCCTGATCGGCAAGGTGCAGCAGCGCGGCTACGCGCTGATCCCGCTCGACTTGCACTTCAACAAGGGTCGCATCAAGCTCGAGCTCGGCCTGGCGCGCGGCAAGCTGAAGCACGACAAGCGCGCCGCCGAGCGCGACAAGCAATGGCAGCGCGACAAGCAGAAGCTGCTACGCAGCCGCTGAGGGCTGCGGCGCGGGCGCCGGCTCTGCCAGTGCGCGCCAGGTGGCGACCACCGTATCCGGGTTGAGCGACAGGCTGTCGATGCCCTGCTCCATCAGCCAGCGCGCGAGGTCGGGGTGGTCTGACGGTCCCTGGCCGCAGATGCCGACGTACTTGTTGTGCTTGCGGCAGGCGCGGATCGCCATCGCGAGCAGCGCCTTGACGGCGGCGTTTCGCTCGTCGAATTCCTCGGCGACCAGGCCGGAATCGCGGTCCAGGCCGAGGGTCAGCTGCGTCAGGTCGTTGGAGCCGATGGAAAAGCCGTCGAAGTGGGCCAGGAACGCCTCGGCCAGCAGCGCATTCGACGGCAGCTCGCACATCATGATGATCCTCAGCCCGTTCTCGCCGCGGCGCAGGCCGTTTTCCGCCAGCAGCGCGACCACGCGCCGGGCTTCATCGACGGTCCGCACGAACGGCACCATCAGCTCGACGTTGGTCAGGCCGAGCTCGTCGCGCACCTTGCGCAGCGCGGCGCATTCCAGGTCGAAGCAGGCGCGGTAGCTTTCGGCGAGGTAGCGCGCGGCGCCCCGGAACCCGAGCATCGGGTTCTCTTCCTCGGGCTCGTAGCGCTCGCCGCCGAGGAGCTTGCGGTATTCGTTGGACTTGAAGTCCGAGAGGCGCACGATCACCGGCTTGGGCCAGAATGCCGCCGCGATGGTCGCCACGCCCTCGGCCAGCTTCTCGCTGAAGAAGGCCACGGGGTCGGAGTAACCGCGGCTCGCGGCGCTGACCTTGGCGCGCAGCTCGGCGGGCAGCTGCGCGTGCTCGAGGCAGGCGCGCGGATGCACGCCGATTTCGTTGTTGATCACGAACTCCAGGCGCGCCAGCCCGACGCCCGCGTTCGGCAGCTGGGCGAAATCGAATGCCAGCTGCGGATTGCCGACGTTCATGGCGATCTTGACGCCGATCGCGGGCATCGCACCGCGCTCCACCGCGCTGACCTCGAACGGCAGGCTGCCCTCGTAGACGTTGCCGGTGTCGCCTTCCGCACATGAGACCGTGACCGGCTGCCCTTCGCGCAGCGTCTCGGTGGCGTCGCCGCAGCCCACCACCGCCGGGATGCCGAGCTCGCGCGCGATGATCGCCGCGTGGCAGGTGCGCCCGCCGCGGTTGGTGACGATGGCGGCGGCGAGCTTCATCACCGGCTCCCAGTTCGGGTCGGTCATGTCGGTGACCAGCACGTCGCCCTTTTTCACCTTCGACATCAGCGCGGCTGCGGCCACCAGGCGCACCGGCCCGGCGCCGATCTTGTGGCCGATGGCGCGCCCCGTGGCCAGCACCTTGCCGCGCTGCTTCAGGCGGAAGCTCTCCTCGGTACCGACGTGCGCGCGCGACTTCACCGTCTCCGGTCGTGCCTGCAGCACGTAGATGTGCCCGTCCACGCCGTCCTTCGCCCACTCGATGTCCATGGGTCGGCGATAGTGCTTCTCGATCGCCAGCGCGGCCCGCGCCAGCTCGAGCACATCGGCGTCCGCGAGCGAGAAACGGTTGCGCTCGGCCTCCGGCACCTCCACCGTGCGCACCGAGCGGCCGGCGGCCGCGGTCTCGGCGTAGACCATCTTCTGCTGCTTGGTGCCGAGCGAGCGGCGCACGATTGCCGGCCGGCCGCGCTCGAGCATCGGCTTGTGCACGTAAAACTCGTCCGGGTTGACGGCGCCCTGCACCACCATCTCGCCCAGGCCGTAGGCGGCGGTAATGAATACGACGTCGCGAAAGCCCGATTCGGTATCCAGCGTGAACATGACACCACTCGCGCCGCGGTCGCTGCGCACCATCTGCTGTACGGCCGCCGACAGCGCGACATCGCCGTGCTCGAAGCCCCGGTGGGCACGGTAGGAAATGGCGCGATCGTTGTAGAGCGAGGCGAATACGTGCCGGATGGCCTGCAGCACGTTGTCGACGCCGCGCACATTCAGGAAGGTCTCCTGCTGCCCGGCGAACGAGGCGTCCGGCAGATCTTCGGCTGTGGCGGAAGACCTGACAGCAAACGAGGCATCACTTGAATATTGCTTTTCAACTTCTTGATAATACTTGCGAATATCTTGCTCCAAAGCCTTCGGAAAGGGCGCCTTCTCGATCCATCCACGGATCTCCGCCCCACAGCGCGCCAGCGCCTCGACGTCGCCGTCCTTCAGGTCCGCGATGCGCTTGGCGATGCGCTGGTCGAGTCCGTCGGCCTTCAGGAACTCGCGGTAGGCGTCGGCGGTCGTGGCGAAACCGCCGGGCACACGAATGCCCGCGCCCTTGAGGGCACCGATCATCTCGCCCAGCGACGCGTTCTTGCCGCCGACCTGCGGCAAGTCGGTCAGGCGCAAATCCTGCAGCCACGCGACTCTCATTTACCTGCTATTTTAGCCGCATGCCGCAGCGCCGCACCGTGTTCTTCATCTCTGACGGCACCGGTATCACGGCGCAGATGCTCGGTCACAGCCTGCTCACACAGTTCGAGGGCATGGAGTTTCACCAGGTCACCGTGCCCTTCGTCAACTCGCAGGACCAGGCCGAGGACTGCCGCGCGCGCATCGACGAGGAAAGCCGACACGGGAACGGCCTGCCCATCGTCTTCTCGACTTTGGTGAACGGCGAGCTGCGCGCGGTGGTGCGCAAGGCGAGCGCGCTGTTCGTCGATTTCTTCGAGACCTTCATCGACCCTCTGGAAGCCGCGCTCGGCGTGCAATCGACGCACACTATCGGGCGTTCGCACAGCGCGTTGGACAAGCCGGGCTACTCGCATCGCATGGAGGCGATCAATTTCGCCATGTCGCACGATGACGGCGCCTCGAACCGCGATCTCGACCAGGCCGACGTCATCCTGGTGGGCGTCTCGCGCTGCGGCAAGACGCCGACCAGCCTGTACCTGGCGCTGCAGTTCGGCGTGAAGGCGGCGAACTACCCGCTGATCCCGGAGGATTTCGCGCGCATGCAGCTGCCGCCCGCCCTGGCCCCGTGCAAGGCGCGCCTGTACGGCCTGAGCATCTCGCCCGAGCGCCTGCGCGAGATCCGCCAGGCGCGCCGTCCCGACAGCCGTTACGCCGACCTGGACAACTGCCGGTACGAGGTCGAGCAGGCCGAGCGACTGATGCGCCGCGAGGGCATCCGCTGGATCAACTCCACCGCCAAATCGATCGAGGAGATCGCCACCAACATCCTGCGCGAGCTCAGGCTCGAGCGCCCGATGTACTGAGCTGGCGCGCGCGCTCGTAGAGCAGGATCGCGGCGGCGGCGGCGACGTTGAGCGACTCGACGTCCGGGGCGAGCGGGATGCTGACGCGATGCGACGCCTGCGCCGCGGCCGCGGGGCTCACGCCCTGCCCTTCGGCGCCGAGAATCCAGCCGATCGATGCGGTCAGGTCCAGCGTGGCCGGCGCGTCGCCGCCGGCGGCGGACGCGCATACCCGCGTGCCCGGAAATTGCGCCAGCGCGCCGGCCAGCTCGTCCACGACCGTGATGCCGAGCGCGAAGTGGCCGCCCATCGCAGCACGCAGGACTTTCGGCGACCACGGGTCGGCGCAGCCGCGCCCGAGAACGGCCGTGTCCACGCCAAAGGCCGCCGCGCTGCGCAGGATCGCACCGACGTTGCCTGCGTCCTGGACGCCATCGAGGAACACGGCATGGGTGGCCTGCGCCACGGGCGCCGCCGGCGGGAGCTCGATCTCGGCCGCCAGCCCCGCTGGGGTGACCGCGTCCGCGACCCAGCGAAACACGGGGTCGGGCAGCGTCACCGGCGCCGGACCGGCGCGCCTCGCCAGCGCCGCGATCTCCGCGTTTGCCTGGCCGCTCGCGCTGACCAGCACGGCCTTCGGCCGCGCGCCGCTGTCCAGGTAGGCCGCGAGCAGGTGCGCGCCCTCGATAAGCGCGCTGCGCTCGGCACGCCGGCTACGCCCATCGTGCGCCAGTGCGTGCCAGCGTCGCACGCGCGGGTTGTCCCTCGAGCGCAGCAGGCTCACGCGCCCAGCACCTGGCGCACGGGGGCGAACGAGCGCCGATGGATCTCGCAGGCGCCGAACTGCGCCAGCCGCGCGAGGTGCTCCGGCGTCGGGTAGCCCTTGTGCTGGTCCAGCCCGTAGTGCGGAAAACGCTCGTGCAGACGCAGCATTTCGGCGTCGCGCGCGGTCTTGGCGAGGATCGAGGCGGCAGAGATCTGCCGCACGCGGCGGTCGCCGCCGATCACCGCACGTACTGCGCAGCCAAGCAAGGGGCACTGGTTGCCGTCGATCCACGCTTCCTGCGGCGCCACCGCGAGCGCTTCCACCGCGCGGCGCATTGCCAGCAGCGATGCCTGCAGGATGTTCAGGCGATCGATCTCCTCGACGCTCGCACTCGCTACGGCCCAGGCCAATGCCCTGCCGCGGATCGCCTCGGCGAGCGCCTCGCGGCGCCCGGGCGGCAGCAGCTTGGAGTCCCTGAGCCCCGCGATGCGCCGGCGCGGATCGAGTAGCACCGCGGCGGCGTACACCGGGCCGGCAATTGGGCCACGGCCGGCCTCGTCCACGCCGCAGATCAGGCGCTCAGGCACGGCCCGCATCCAGCACGCCAAGGACCGCGTCGGCCGCCTTTTGCGCATTGCCCTGCCTGAGCAACGCGTGCATCTCGCGGAACCGCCGCACCTGGCGTTCCTGCAGATCGGTGTCGCGCAGCAGGTCGATCAACGCGGCCGACAGCGCCGCCGGCGTCGCCCGGCCCTGGATCAGCTCGGGCACGAGGCGCTCGCCAGCGAGGATGTTCGGCATGCCGATGTACGGCAGGTACAGCATCTGGCGCTGCAGCGCCCAGGACAGGGGCGACTGGCGGTAGACGATGACCATCGGCGTCTTGTGCAGCGCGGCCTCCAGTGTCGCGGTGCCGCTCGCCACCAGCGCCAGGTCGGCGGCGGCGAGCGCTTCATGCGAATGGCCAAACAGCAGCGTCAGCGGCAGGTCGGTGCGCTGGTGCGCGTGCAGCGTCGCCTCGAACAAGTCGCGCGTCTCGCGCGTGGCCAGAGGACACACGAAGTGCACTTCCGGCACCTCCTGGCGAAAGCGATGCGCGGCAAGGATGAACGTCTGGGCCATGTGCTCGAGCTCCGAGCGTCGGCTGCCGGGCAGCAGCGCGACCACCAGCTTGCGCGCAGGCAGGCGCAGCTGCGACTTGGCCTCCGCCTTGTCGATCTTGAGCGCAATGACGTCGGCGAGCGGATGGCCGACGTAAGTCACCGGCAGGCCGGACTTCTCGTACAAAGCGGGCTCGAACGGAAACATCGCCAGGAGGTGCGTCGCCGAACGGGCGACGCGCCGCACGCGCCAGCGCCGCCAGGCCCACACCGAGGGGCTGACGTAGTGCACGGTCGGAATCCCCGCCTGCTTGAGGCGGCGCTCCAGGTCGAGATTGAAGTCCGAAGCATCGACGCCGATGAACAATCCCGGGGGCGCCTGCAGCAAGGCTTCGCCGAGCCGGGCGCGAATGCGCATGATTTCGCGGTAGTGGCGCAGCGCCTCGACGTAGCCGCGCACGGCCAGCCGGTCCATGGGCACGCTGACCTCGAAACCCTGCGCCGCCATGCGTGGGCCGCCGATGCCGGAGAAGCGCAACTGCGGCCGGCGCGCCTTGAGCGCCGCGATGAGATGAGCGCCAAGCTGATCGCCGGACGCCTCGCCGGCAACCATGGCGATGTGGTTGGCGCCCTCCGCCACGGCGCTAGCGGATGAAGCCGCGCTTCGAGCGCGCCAGGAACTCGAGCAGCGCGCCGACCTCCGGACAATCCGCGGCCTGCGCCGCCAGCTCCCGCTTCGCCTCCTCCAGGCTCAGGCCGGCGCGATACAGGGTGCGATAAGCGCGCTTGATGCGCGCGATGGTGTCGGCGCTGAAGCCGCGACGGCGCAGGCCTTCGCTGTTGATGCCGTACGGCTTGGCCATGTTGCCGGCGGCCTTCACGTACGGCGGCAGGTCCTGCGGCAGGTAGGTTCCCATGCCGGTGAAGCTGTGCGCGCCGATATGCACGAACTGGTGCACCAGCGTGGTCGCGCCGAGGATCGCCCAGTCGCCCACGTGCACGTGGCCGGCGAGCTCGCAGGCGTTGGCGAAGATCGTCTGGCTGCCGATCTGGCAGTCGTGGGCAAAGTGCACGTACGCCATGATCCAGTTGTCGTCGCCGACGCGGGTCACGCCGGCGTCGCGCGCGGTGCCGCGGTTTATGGTCACGTACTCGCGGATCGTATTGCGGTCGCCGATCTCGACCGCGGTGTCTTCGCCGGCGTACTTCTTGTCCTGCGGCGGCGCGCCGATGGAGGCGAACTGGTAGATGCGGTTGCCGCGGCCGACACGCACGCGTCCGTCGAGAACCACGTGCGGGCCGATCCAGCTGGCCTCGCCGATCTCGACGTTTTCGCCAATCAGGGAGTAGGCGCCGACCGTGACCCCCGGCGCGAGCTTCGCGCCGGGGTGGACGATCGCCGTGGCGTGAACCTGCGCGGCGCTCACCCCTGCCTCTGGACGCGCTCGGTGCACAGGATCACGGCCTCGCTAGCGACGGCGCCGTCGACGCGCGCCACGCAGGCGAACTTCCAGATCGTCTTCTTGTGCGCAAGGATGGTGGCCTCGATCTCGATCCGGTCTCCGGGCACGACCGGCTTCTTGAAGCGCGCCTCGTCGATGCCAGCCAGGTAATACACGGTGTTCCCGTCCGCCTTGTCGCCGCGCGTGCGAAACACCAGGATGCCTGCGGCCTGCGCCATCGCCTCGAGCATCAACACGCCCGGCATGATTGGCCGACCGGGGAAGTGCCCGGTAAACTGCGGCTCGTTGTTGGTGACGTTCTTCAGCGCGAGGATGCGCTTACCGGGCTCGCACTCGAGCACGCGGTCGATCATCAGCAGCGGATAGCGCTGCGGCAGGTAGTCGAGGACCTGCTGGGCATCCATCTCAGGCATTGCGCTTCTTCCTCCTTGAGCCGCTCTTCTTTTCCAGCGCGCCAACGCGATCGGCGAGCTCCGCGAGATGCCGCACCAGGGCGGCATTGCGCGCCCAGGAGGCATTGTCGTCGAACGGGTAAATGCCCGTGTAGGTGCCGGGCTTGCGGATCGATCGCGAGATCACCGTAACAGCGGACACGTGCACATCGTCGCAGATGCTCAGGTGGCCGAGGATCGCCGCCGCGCCCCCGATGGTGCAGCGCTGGCCGATGACCGCGCTGCCGGCGACACCCGCGCAGCCCGCCATCGCCGTATGCGCGCCGATGCGGCAGTTGTGGCCGATCTGGATCTGGTTGTCGAGCTTGACGCCGTCCTCGATCACGGTGTCGTCCACGGTGCCGCGGTCGATGGTGGTGTTGGCGCCGATCTCGACATCGTCGCCCACCAGCACTCGGCCGATCTGCGGCACCTTGAGCCAACGCCCCGCATCGAGCGCCATGCCGAAGCCGTCGGCGCCGATCACCGCCCCTTCGCCGATGCAGCAGCCCGCGCCGATCCACACGCGCTCGCCGATCTCCGCACGCGCGCCCACCACCGCGCCGGCGTCGATGCGCGCACTGGCGTGGACGCGCGCGCTGGCGTCGACATGCGCCGCCGCATGCACGCCGGGCTGCGGGGCACCCGCCGGATTGAGCAGTTGCGACACGCGCGCGAAATAGGCATAAGGGTTGTCGCTGACGATGCGCGGCAGCCGGGTGAGCGGCTCGGCCTGCGGCCCGAGAATCACGGCAGCGGCACGCGTGGCAGCGAGCTGCGCCTTGTAGCGCGCGCTCGAAAAGAAGGCGATCTCGTGCCCCCGCGCGTGCTCCAGCGAGGCCACCTGCTCCACCAGGACCCCGGCGTCGCCGACCACGCGCCCGCCTAACCTGGATGCGATCTCGCCGAGGGAAATCGGGCCCGCCATGTCAGCGCGCGGGCGGCTTGCCCTCGAGCGCCTTGATCACGCGGTCGGTGATGTCGATCCGCGGGTTCGCGTACACGGCGTCCTGGAAAATGATGTCGTACTTCTCCTGCTCGGCGATCTGGCGGATGACCCGGTTTGCCTGCTCCACCACCTGCGCCAGCTCTTCGTTGCGGCGCTGGTTCAGGTCCTCGCGGAACTCGCGCTGGCGGCGCTGGAAGTCGCGGTTCAGGTCGTTGAACTCGCGCTCCTTCGTGCGCCGCTGGCTTTCCGACATGGTGACGCCCTGGCGCTCGAGCTCGTCCTGCATGCGCTTTAGCTGTTCGGCGGTCTTGGCCAGCTCCTGGTCGCGCTTGGAGAATTCGGCCTCGATCTTCTTTTGCGCGCGCACCGCCGGCGCGGCGTCACGCAGGATGCGCGCCGTATTGACGAAGCCGATACGCCCCTCGGATTGCGCGGCGGCGGGCGGTGCCCACAGCGCAAGCGCCAGGGCCAGAGAAGGAGCCAGAACCGCGAAGAGCTTGTGCATGAATCGCCCGATGGCCTAAAAGATGGTGCCGAACTTCAATTGTAACCTCTGCACGCGATCGATCCCTTCGCGCTCGTTCAGCGGCGTGGCGTACGATAGCCGCAGCGGCCCGAGCGGCGACGCCCAGGCCAACGCCAGGCCCGTCGAATAGCGCAGCTCCGACAGATCGACCGGGGCGCCGTCCGCATAGACCTGCCCGGCATCGACGAACCAGCCGACCCGCAGCGACTTGTCCTGCGCCGCGCCCGGCATCGGAAACAGTAGCTCGACGTTGCCGACAACGCGACGCGTGCCGCCGAGCGTGTTGCCAGCGGCGTCGCGCGGCCCAAGCGAGAAATCGTCGTAGCCGCGCACGGTGCCGGGGCCGCCCGCGTAGTAGTTCTTGAAGAACGGCAGGGTCTTGCCGCCGCTGCCGCTGGCATAGCCGAGGTCGGCATTCAGGAACAGCGTGAACGTGCGGCTTAGCGGCCAGTACAGCTGCTGGTTGATGCCGAGGCGGTAGTACTGCAGGTCACCGCCCGCCAGCTCGGTGCTGAAGCGGGTCAGCAGGCCGTCCGTGGTGACGATCAGGCTGTCGCGCGTATCGCGTGCCCACGCCGCCGTGAACGCGCCGTACGTGTAGTCGTTGCCGAAGGCGGCGACGAAATCCTTGTAGACCTGTGCGCTGTTCTCGAACGTAACCACCTCGACGCTCTCCGCAAGCGCGCCGAAGCTCACGGTCACGCGCTCTGACAGCGGATAAGCGAACTTGATGCCGCCGCCGAGCGTATTGGTGCCGTAGGCGCCGGTAGCGAGGGTCGTGGCGTCGACCGAGCGCTTGTAGAAGTCGAATCCGCGGCTGACGCCATCGACCGTGTAGTACGGGTCGACGTAGGACAGCGCGTAGACCTGGTTGACGGTACCGCTGTTCAGCTCCAGCGAAAGGTACTTGCCGGTGCCGAAGACGTTGGGCTGCGTAATGGAGGCCGAGAGGATGACCTTGTCCAGCGTGGAAAAGCCCACGCCGAGCGCAAGCGAGCCGGTCGAGCGCTCCTCGACCGTGTAGGTCACGTCGACCTGGTCGGGCCGGCCTTCGACCGGCGCGGTGGCGACCTGCACGTCGCTGAAATATCGGGTGCGGTCGATGCGCCGTCGCGACAGCTGGATCTTCGACGCGTCGTAGTAGGCGCCTTCGAGCTGGCGCATCTCGCGGCGCACGACCTCGTCGCGCGTCTTGCTGTTGCCGACGACGTTGATGCGGCGTACGTAAACCCGCCGCCCAGGGTCGATCAACAGGGTGAACGCCACCGTGCGCTTGTCCCGGTCGATCTCCGGCACGGCGTTGGCATTCGCGAATGCATAACCGTCGTTGCCGAGCCGGTCGGTGATCGCTTTCTGCGACTCGATCAGCTTCTGGCGCGAGAAGACGTCGCCAGGCCCGATGCGCAGAAGCTTCTCCAGCGCGTCGCTGGGGACCAGCGTCTGCCCGCCGATGCGGATGTCCGACACGGTGTACTTCGCCCCCTCGACGATATTGACCGTGATGTAGATGTCCTTGCGGTCAGGCGTGATCGAAACCTGGGTGGACTCGACGTTGAAGTCGAGGTAGCCCTGGTCGAGGTAGAAGGAACGCAGCGCCTCCAGGTCGGCCGACAGGCGCTGGCGCGAGTACTGGTCGTGCTTGGTGTACCAGGTCAGCCAGCCCGGGGTGCGCAGGACGAACAGGTCGAGCAGCGTGCCTTCTTTGAAGGCTTGCGCGCCGACGATGTTGATGGCGCGGATCTTCGCCACGTCGCCTTCGCTGACGGCAAAGCTGATCCCCACGCGGTTGCGCTCGAGCGGCGTAACCGTGGTCTGCACCTCGGCGGCGTACTTGCCGCGCGACAGGTACTGGCGCTTGAGCTCCTGCTCCGCGTTCTCGAGCACCGCGCGGTCGAAGATGCGCCCTTCGGCGAGGCCCAAGTCGCGCAGCGCGCGCCGCAGGTTGTCGAGCGGGAATTCGCTCACGCCGGAAAAATCCACCTGGGCGATCGCCGGGCGCTCTTCCACCAGCACCACCAGCACGCCGCCCTCCGCCTCGAGCCGCACGTCCTTGAAGAAACCGGTGGCGAACAGCGCGCGCAGCGCCTGCTGCGCCTTGTCCGCGGTCAGCGTCTCGCCCACCTTGACGGGGAGATAGCTAAACACGGTACCGGGATCGGTGCGCTGAACGCCCTCGACGCGGATGTCCAGCACCTTGAACGGCTGGAACTCTTGGGCGGCGACGGCACTCGCTACCGCCAGCAGCGCCCAAGCGAGCGCCGCAGTCATGCGCTTACACATCGGCGATCACGCTTTCAGCCGGCGAACAAGCGCGTCAGGTCGTTGTAGAAGGCAAACGCCATCAGCACCAGCAGCAAAGCGATGCCGACGCGCTGGCCGAACTCGATGGCACGCTCCGACGCCGGGCTGCCCTTGAGAATCTCTATGACATAGAACATGAGATGGCCGCCGTCGAGCGGCGGGATGGGCAGCAGGTTGAGCACGCCGAGGCTGATGCTGATCAGGGCAAGGAACGTCAGGTAGGGGATCCAGCCAAGCTGCGCCGATTGCCCGGCGAAATCGGCGATCGTCACCGGCCCGGACAGGTTCTTCCAGGACACCTGGCCGAGCAGCATCCTGCCGAGCATGCGCAGGCTGAACACCGAAATGTCCCAGGTCTTGACCGCCGCCTGCGCTACGGCGTCGAGCGGGCTGTGGCGCACCTGCACGAAGATGCGCTCGGCATGGTCGGCCGGAATCGCCGGGGCCGCGCCGATGCGCCCGAGGCGCTCGCCATTCACGGCTACGGCTTCGGGCGTCACCGACAGCGTCATGCTGAGCTCGCCGCGCTCGATGCGCAGGCGCGCCTCCTGATCGGGCCGGCGGCGTACCTCGCGCACCAGGTCTTCCCAGGTGGCCACCGGGCGATCGTCGATGTGGGTAACCCGGTCGCCCGGCTCCAGCCCGGCGCGTGCCGCCGCGCTGCCGGTAACCACCTGGCCGAGCACCGGCGCCAGCGACGGCCGATACAAGCGCAGGCCGATGCGTTCGAGGACGTCGCTTTCCACTTCCTCGGCCGGGTAATCGCCCAGGTCCAGGGTCAGGCTGGAGATCTGGTCGCGCGCGTTGATGATCTCGAGCGCCATCGGCTCGCGCTGCAACGCCGCCTGCAGCACGCGCCAGCGCAACTCCTGCCACGTGGCGATCGCCTCACCGTCGACGGCGCGCACCCGGTCGCCGCCCCGCACGCCCGCCGCATGGGCGAGCGTCGCCGCCGGCGGCTCGGCGAGCACCGGCCGCGCTTCCGGCAGCCCGACCATGTACAGGCCCGCGTAGACGGCGATGGCGAACACGAAATTGAACGCGGGGCCGGCGACCACGATGAGCAGGCGCTTGAGCACGCTCTGCCGGTTGAAAGCGCGCCCCGCTTCGTGCGGTGCCACCGGCGCTTCGCGCTCGTCCAGCATCTTGACGTAGCCGCCGAATGGGATCGCCGCGATCACCCACTCGGTTTGGTCGCGCCCCTTGCGCCAGGTGGCGAGCGCTCGTCCGAAGCCCACCGAGAAGCGCAGCACCTTCACGCCGCACAGCCGCGCGACCAGGTAGTGCCCGTATTCGTGCACCACGATCAGCACGCCGAGCGCGACGATGAACGACACCACGGTGTGCAGGAAACTCATGCCGCCTGCCCCATCAGCCGCACGACGCAATCCTCGGCGGCACGCCGCGCACGGGCGTCCGCCTCCATCACCTGCTCGAGCGACGCGGCCGCCCCGGCGGCGACCCGATCCAGCGTCTCCTCGATGACGGGCGCGATGCCGGTGAATCGCAGCCGGCCGGCGAGAAACGCTTCCACTGCGATCTCGTTGGCTGCGTTGAGGAGCGCGGGGCCGGTGCCGCCGGCGCGCAACGCCCCGTAGGCCAGCCCGAGGCAGGGGAAGCGCGCCGCATCGGGCGCCTCGAAGCTGAGATGGCCCACGGCGCCCAGATCGAGCGATCGTGCGCCAGACTCGATGCGCTCGGGAAAGCCGAGCGCATGGGCGATAGGCACGCGCATGTCGGGATGCGACAGCTGCGCGATCACCGAGCCGTCCAGGTACTCGACCAGAGAGTGCACGACGCTTTGCGGGTGGATCAGCACGTCGATGCGCTCGGCCGGCAACCCGAATAGCCAGTGCGCCTCGATCACTTCCAGGCCCTTGTTCATCATGGTGGCCGAGTCCACCGAGATCTTGCGCCCCATGACCCAGTTCGGGTGGGCGCAGGCCTCTTCCGGGGTGACGCCGGCCAGGCGCTCGGCCGGCGTGGCCCGGAACGGCCCGCCCGAGGCGGTGAGCTGAATGCGGCGCACGCCCTGCATCCTGGCGCCCTCGGGGGGCAGGCACTGGAACACCGCGTTGTGCTCGCTGTCGATCGGCAGCAGCACCGCGCCCGCGTCGCGCGCTGCGCGCATGAACAACGGCCCGGCCATGACCAGCGCTTCCTTGTTGGCAAGGAGCACGCGTTTGCCGGCACGTGCTGCCGCCAGCGTCGCGGGCAAGCCGGCGGCACCGACAATCGCCGCCATGACCGTGTCGCCCTCGGGTGCGGCAGCGAGATCGGCCAGGGCCGCCGGGCCGAACCGCAGCTCGCAG
>DATHYT010000104.1:0-10430 GCA_035459025.1 Burkholderiales bacterium
AGGAGAATCACAGCATGCGGCATTACGAAATCTGTTTCATCGTCCATCCGGACCAGAGCGAGCAGGTGCCGGCGATGATCGAGCGCTACAAGGGCGTCATCGACCAGCGCAAAGGCACCGTGCACCGGCTCGAAGACTGGGGCCGGCGCCAGCTCACCTACCCGATCCAGAAAGTGCACAAGGCGCACTACGTGCTCATGAACATCGAGTGCGACCAGGAGACGGTGAACGAGCTCGAGCACTCCTTCAAGTTCAGCGACGCGGTGTTGCGCCACCTCATCATCAAGATGACCAAGGCCGTGACCGCCCCTTCGCCGATGATGAAGGAGGAGAAGTCCCGCTCGGTGATGGAGCGCGCGCCCGAGGCGAAGCCCGCCGAGGCGAGCGCGACCTGAATCAGGTCAGGATCCGCGGCCGGCTGATCGAGCTCGGAGCGCTGCGGCACACGCCCGCGGGCCTCCCGGCGATCGAGTTCCGCCTGCGCCACGAATCCGAACAAACCGAAGCTGGAGCCCAGCGACAAGTGAACGCCGAGATCCCCGCCATCGCCTTCGACGTGCAGGCACGCCTGCTCGCCGGCTGCGCGCTGGAGCGCGCCATCGAGGTGCGGGGGTTTCTCGCCGCGAAAAGCCGTCGCTCGAAAAAGCTGGTGCTGCACGCCACCCACATTGAATTCGCAGAAGGAGAGTAGAGATGCCCCCGCCGCGCAGAGGCAAGTTCAAAGGCAAAGGCAAGTTCGGCAAGGACAAGAAGGACAAGGGGCAGCGGGCCCTGTTCCGCCGCCGCAAGTTCTGCCGCTTCACCGCCGACAAGGTCGAGTGGATCGACTACAAGGACATCGAGGTCCTCAAGGACTTCGTCAACGAGACCGGCAAGATCATCCCGGCGCGCATTACCGGAACCGCGTCCGGCTACCAGCGCCAGCTGTCGGCGGCGATCAAGCGCGCGCGCTTCCTCGCCCTGCTGCCCTACACCGACCTGCACTGAGAGCCAAGCCATGCAAGTGATTCTTCTGGAGAAAGTGGCCAACCTCGGCGACCTCGGCGAGGTGGTGAAGGTGAAGGACGGCTTCGCGCGCAATTTCCTCATTCCGCACGGCAAGGCCAAGCGCGCGACCGAGGCCAACCTGAAGGCGTTCGAGGCGCGGCGCGCCGAGCTGGAAAAGGCGCAGGCCGAGCAGCTCGCCAAGGCACGCGAGCGCGGGGCGAAGCTCGACGGGCTGACGGTGCAGATCGTGCAGAAGGCGGGACCCGACGGGCACCTGTTCGGCTCGGTGACCAACTTCGACATCGTCGAGGCGCTGGAGAAGCAGGGCCACGAAGTGGAGCGCTCCCAGGTGCGCATGCCCTCGGGGCCGCTCAAGCAGGTCGGCGAGTTTCCGATCCAGGTGCAGCTGCACACCGATGTTCTCGTAACGGTGAACGTGGCGGTGCTCGGCGAAAGCTGACAGGCTGCGCACAGGCTGCGAACAGCTTAATCACAGGTAATGCACAGGGGCCGCGCGCGGCCCCTTTTTATTGCCGCGGCGGCGGCGCGCTTTGAGGTAAATTGCGGGGATGGCGCTTCCGCAACCCGCGGCCCGCAACGACGGCGGCGATCCCCAACTCGTCGCGCTCAGGGTTCCACCGCACTCCGTAGAGGCCGAGCAGTCGCTGCTCGGGGGCCTGCTCCTCGACAACCAGGCTTTCGACCGCATCGCCGACCTGGTCTCGGGGAGCGATTTCTACCGCGACGACCACCGCCGCATCTGGCGCCACATCGCCAAGCTGGTCGAGGCCGGCAAGCCCGCCGACATGGTCACCGTGTCGGAGTCGATCGAGGCGAGCGAGGACAAGGACAAGACCGGCGGGCCGGCCTACCTCGGCGCGCTGGCGCAGAACACGCCGAGCGCGCTCAATATCCGGCGCTACGCCGAGCTGGTGCGCGAGCGCGCGGTGCAACGGCGCCTGGCGCAGGTGGCCACCGAGATCGCCGAGAACGCGCTCAGCCCCTCGGGCAAGGACGTCGGCCAGATCCTCGACGAGGCCGAATCGCGCATCCTCGAGATCGGCGAGGCGGGCGCGCGCCACGGCGTCGGCCTCGAGGAGATCAAGCCCGTCCTGGCGCGCGTGCTCGAGCGCATCGACTACCTGTACCACCGCGACAACCCCTCCGACGTCACGGGCATCCCCACCGGCTTCAACGACCTCGACACCAAGACCGCCGGGCTGCAGCCGGGCGACCTGATCATCGTCGCCGGGCGGCCATCGATGGGCAAGACCGCGTTCGCGCTGAACATCGCAGAGCACGTGGCGCTGAATGCGCTGCTGCCGGTGGCGGTGTTCAGCATGGAGATGAGCGGTACGCAGCTGGCAACGCGGCTGCTCGGCTCGATCGCGCGCGTCGACCAGCACAAGATGCGCACCGGGCGGCTCTCGGACCAGGAGTGGCACGACCTGTCGGAAGCCATGGGGCGGCTGCACGACGCGCCGATCTTCATCGACGAGACTGCCGCGCTGAATGCGCTGGAAGTGAGGACGCGCGCGCGGCGGCTGTGGCGCCAGTTCGGCGGCAAGCTGGGCCTGGTGGTGGTGGACTACCTGCAGCTGATGTCGACGGCGAACCCGAAGGCCGGCGAGAACCGCGCCACCGAGCTCTCGGAGATCTCGCGCTCGATGAAAGCGCTCGCCAAGGAGCTCGCGGTGCCGGTGATCGCGCTGTCGCAGCTGTCGCGCGCCGTGGAGAGCAGGAACGACAAGCGGCCGATGATGTCGGACCTGCGCGAGTCGGGCGCCATTGAGCAGGACGCCGACGTGATCCTCTTTATCTACCGCGACGAGGTGTACCACCCAGACAAGCCCGAGGCCAAGGGCCGCGCCGAGGTGATCATCGGCAAGCAGCGCAACGGCCCCATCGGCAAGGTCGAGCTCACCTTCCTCGGCCAGCACACGCGTTTCGCCAATTTCGCCGACCCGGGCACGTTCTGAGACAATCTCCGGACCGCTTCAGCCGCAGGAGAGCGTGATGGCCGACCCGATGATCCCGCAGAAGTCGCCGTTCGCCGTGGAGCTGGCGCCGGGCGACTACTGGTGGTGCGCCTGCGGGCAGTCCAAGCGCCAGCCGTTCTGCGACGGCACGCACAAGGGCGGGCCGTTCACGCCGGTGAAGTTCTCGATTGCCGAGGCGCAGAAAGTCTGGTTGTGCGGATGCAAGCACACCGGCAAGCAGCCGTTCTGCGATGGTACCCACCAAAAGGTGGTCCAGGCCTAGCGCTTCGCCGCGGTCCAGCGCCCCTCGGTGCCGTTGTCGGCGCGGAACGATCCTTCCATGCGCGCGCCGCTCACCCGCCCATTGAATTCTCGGCGCACGCCCTTGTCGTCGACGTAGGAAAACGCGATCAGGAAGCCGCGCAGCCGCGCTTCGCGCAGCCCACCGAGCACCGTGCCGAGCGCCACCGTGCCCTCGATCTTCTGGAAGCGCTGCTCGAGCGTCATTTCCATCTTTTCCGCGGCGCCGCCGCCGGCAAGCTCCAGCGACCACGTGCCCGCGACCGCAGCCGGCACCACCCAGAAGTAGGCGCGTCGCCCGTCGAGGCTCGAGGTTTCGTCGGCCTCCCAGTCGTCCATGCTGAAGGAATGCGACACCACGCGCGTGCCGGGGCGCATGGCGAGGATCTGCGGCCGCAGCTTGAGGTTGAGCGCCGGCAGGAGGTACATGGTGACCACCGTCGCCTGCGAGAAATCTGACACGAAGATATCGCCCTGCACGATGCGCGCGCGGCCGGCGACGCCGGCGCGCTCGACGTTCTTCTGCGCGTGGCGCGCCATCTCCTCGTTGTACTCGATGCCCAGCGCGCGGGCGCCGAACTTCTTCGCCGCGGCGATGGCGATCTTGCCGTCGCCGGCGCCGAGGTCGACGACGTAGTCGTTCGCCGTGACCTGCGCCATGCGCAGCATGCGGTCAACCACCTCGTCGGGGGTCGGTACCCAGATGACGTCCTTGCCGGCCTGACCGACGTGCGGCTCATAGTCCTTGTCTTTCTGCGCGGCGGCGGGCAGGGCGAGCGCGAGCGCGGCAAGCGCCGCCGCGGCGTGGTGATGCCAGTGCACGAGGATTCCTTTCTGCTCTAGACGGAAGCCGGAGTTTACAGCGTGCCGGCCGCGTGGTCCGCGAGGCGCGAGCGCTCGCCGCGCGCCAGCGTCACGTGCCCGGCGTGCGCCCAGTCCTTCATCCGGTCCACCACGTAGGTGAGGCCGGAGGAGCCCTCGGTGAGGTAGGGCGTGTCGATCTGTGCAATATTGCCCAGGCACACCACCTTGGTGCCCGGGCCGGCGCGCGTCACCAGCGTCTTCATCTGCTTGGGCGTGAGGTTCTGCGCCTCGTCGATGATCAGCCACTTGTTGACGAAGGTGCGCCCGCGCATGAAGTTGAGCGACTTGATCTTGATCCGGGAGCGCACCAGGTCGCGGGTGGCGGCGCGGCCCCACTCGCCGCCGGATTCGTCCGTGGCGTTGAGCACATCGAGGTTGTCCTCGAGCGCGCCCATCCAGGGTTGCATCTTCTCTTCTTCCGTGCCCGGCAGGAAGCCGATGTCCTCGCCGAGCGGCACCGTGACGCGCGTCATGATGATCTCGGTGTAGCGCTTCTGGTCGAGCACCAGCGTGAGGCCCGAGGCGAGGGCGAGCAGCGTCTTGCCCGTGCCCGCCTGGCCAAGCAGCGTCACGAAATCGATCGCCGGGTTCATCAGCAGGTTGAGGGCGAAGTTCTGCTCGCGGTTGCGCGCGGTGATGCCCCAGACCGAATTCTTGGCGTGCGTGTAGTCGCGAACGGTTTCCAGCACCGCGCTGCGCCCCGATTTCTCCTTCACCATCGCGTACAGCGGGCGCTCGCCCGAGTCGTCGTACACGAACTCGTTCAGAAGGAGCTTGGGCACCAGCGGGCCGCGCACGCGGTAGTAGGTGTGGCCCTCCTTCTTCCAGGACTCCATGTCGCGCCCGTGCGTGTCCCAGAAGTTGGCCGGCAGGGCCTGCACGCCCGCATACAGCACGTCGGTGTCCTCGAGCACCTTGTCGTTGTAGTAGTCCTCCGCCGCGAGGCCGAGGGCGCGCGCCTTGACGCGCATGTTGATGTCCTTGGAGACCAGGATCACCGGGCGCTGCGGCATCGCCTTCTGCAGGTGGCGCACGACCTGCAGGATGTGGTTGTCGGTCTTGCCGGCAGCGAAGGTCGACGGCAGGCCGCCGTTGATGGCTTCGGTCTGCAGGTACAGCCGCCCGCCGGCGCCGGGGCGGTCGCGCGTGCGGATCGGCAGGCCCGCCTTGATGTCGGCCACCGAGTCCGAGACGATCTCGTCGAGGAAGCGGCTTGCCTGGCGGGCGTTCCGCGCCACGTCCGAGAGCCCGCGCTTGTGGTCGTCGAGCTCCTCCAGCGTGCCGATCGGCAGGTAGACGTCGTGCTCCTCGAATCGGAACAGGCTCGCCGGGTCGTGCATCAGCACGTTCGTGTCAAGGACGAAGAGCTTGGTGAGGCGGGATTTCTTCTGCGGCGGGCGGGGCTTGTGCGCCATGGCGGGGGGGGTGTCTGCGGCTGCGTCGGTGCGGTCCTGTTCGGGCTGGGCGTCGAGCGGGGAATCAGAGGGTCTTAACAAAGTCGAGTACCTCCTGGGCGTGGCCGGGCACCTTCACACCGCGCCATTCGCGCGCCAGGCGCCCTTCGCCGTCGAGGACGAAGGTGCTGCGCTCGATGCCGCGGACCTGTTTACCGTACATGTTCTTCAGCTTGATGACGCCGAACTGCTTGCAGGCTGTTTCCTCGGCGTCCGACAGCAGCTGGAACGGGAAGTGGAGCTTGGCCTTGAAGTTCTCGTGCGACTTGAGCGAGTCGCGCGAGACGCCGTAGATGTCGCAGCCTGCATCCTGGAAATTCATGTGCAGGTCGCGGAATTGCATGCCCTCGGTGGTGCAGCCGGGCGTGTTGTCCTTCGGGTAGAAATACAGCACCAGCTTCTTGCCGCGCTGCTCGGAGAGGCGGAACGTGCCCCCGCCCGTGGCTGGGAGGGAGAAGTCCGCGACGGGATTTCCCGGCATCCAGGCGCTGATTTAACCCGCGGTCTCAGGTGTGAATCGCAACGTTTTCATTGAACACGTTTTTTGCAGCGGCCGCAAGCAGGCGGCTCGCACCGCCGCCGCGCCCGGGCCAGGGGGCTGATTCCAAGGCCTTTTTCTCGCCAGGGCGGCGGCCTTAGTACACTCCAGGGACTTTCATCGAGGAGGCAAGCCATGAGCATTCGAACGTCAATCGCTGCGCTCGCGCTGCTGGCATGGACTGGCGCGGCGCTTGGCCAGGACTGTCCGCGCGGCGCGCTCGATGCGCGCTTCTGCGACACCGACGGTGACCTGGTCGCCGATACGCCGAGCGACGCGGGCAAGCTGGTCGACCCGCCGGTGCTGATCTTCGCCTACACCCCGGTCGAGGACCCCGCGGTATACGCCAAGGTCTGGGACGGATTCCTCGCCCACATGCAAAAGCTCACCGGCAAGCGCGTGCAGTTCTTCCCGGTGCAGTCGAACGCGGCGCAGATCGAGGCCATGCGCGCCGGGCGGCTGCATATCGCCGGCTTCAACACCGGCTCCAACCCGCTGGCGGTGAACTGCGCCGGCCTGGTGCCCTTCGCCATGATGGCGCACGCCGACGACAGCTTCGGCTACGAGATGGAGATCATTACCTACCCGGGCAGCGGCGTGAACAAGGTCGAGGACATCAAGGGCAAGACGATGGCCTTCACCTCGCAGACCTCCAACTCGGGCTTCAAGGCGCCCTCGGCGCTGCTCAAAGCCGAGTTCAACATGATCGCCGGCACCGATTTCAAGCCGACGTTCTCCGGCAAGCACGACAACTCTATCCTCGGCGTGGCCAACAAGGACTATCCGGCCGCCTCGATCGCCAACTCGGTGCTGAAGCGCATGATCTCGCGCGGCGTGGTCAAGGCCGAGCAGGTGAAGACGATCTACAAGTCGCAGACCTTTCCCACCACCGGCTACGGGCACGTCTACAACCTCAAGCCCGAGCTTGCCGCCAAGGTGAAAGAGGCGTTCTTCTCCTTCCCGTGGGAAGGCTCGGCGCTGAAGGCCGAGTTCGAAAAATCGGGCGAGGCGAAGTTCATCCCGATCACCTACAAGAAGCACTGGGATGTGATCCGCAAGATCGACGCGGCGAACAACGTCAGCTACGCGTGCAAGTGAGCGTGTAGCGGCGATGCTCAGGATCGAGGGGCTCACCAAGCGCTACCGCACCGGCGACCTGGCGCTCGACGAGGTCGACCTGCAAGTCCCGGGCGGCCAGGTGATGGCGCTGATCGGCCCCTCCGGGGCGGGCAAGTCGACGCTGATCCGCTGCGTGAACCGCCTGGTCGAGCCCAGCGCGGGGCGCGTGCGCCTGGGAGAGACCGAGATCACCGGCCTCGCGCGCGCCGAGCTGCGCCGCGCGCGCCGGCGCATGGGCATGATCTTCCAGGAGTTCGCCCTGGTCGAGCGGCTCACGGTGATGGAGAACGTGCTCTCCGGGCAGCTCGGCCACGTCGGCTTCTGGCGCAGCTACTTCCGGCGCTTTCCGCAGAGCGCGGTGGACATGGCGTACGCCACGCTCGAGCGCGTGGGGCTGGCCGAGCACGTCGACAAGCGCGCCGACGCGCTCTCGGGCGGCCAGCGCCAGCGCGTCGGCATCGCGCGGGCGCTCCTGCAGCAGCCCGAGATCCTGCTGGTGGACGAGCCTACGGCGAGCCTCGATCCGAAGACCTCGCGCCAGATCATGCGCCTCATCTGCGAGCTGTGCGCCGAGCGCGGCCTGGCCGCGGTAATCAACATCCACGACGTGCAGCTGGCGCAGCTGTTCGTGCAGCGCGTGGTGGGCCTGCGCGCCGGAAAGGTGGTGTTCGACGGCCCGCCGGCGGATCTCAACGCCGACGTGCTGACGCGCATCTACGGCGAGGAAGACTGGACCGCCGCCGCGACGCGGCGCCGCGGCGCCGAGGGCGACGACGACGCGCTCGACGAGGAGCGCATGGCGGGCATCGTTTGAGCGCGCTCGCCGGGCAGCGCTGGCGGCGTCCGCCGCTCATCACCGATGCGCGCCTGCGCTGGGCGCTGATCATCGGCGCCCTGGCGTATCTCGCGCTGGCGCTCGCCTCGCTGGAAGTGAACTGGAACCGCATCGCCGAGGGCATTCCGCGCGCGCTGCGCTTCGTTGCGGCGTTCTTCCCGCCGGATTTCGTCAGCCGCTGGGGCGACATCTCCGAGGGGCTGCTCGAGAGCCTCACCATGACGGTCACGTCCACGGTCGTCGGCATCGCCATCTCGGTGCCGATCGGCATCGGCGCGGCGAGAAACGTCGCTCCGGCGTGGATCTACGTCGCGTGCCGCGGCATCATCGCCGTTTCGCGCAGCTTCCAGGAAGTGATCATCGCCATCCTGTTCGTGGCGCTGTTCGGCTTCGGGCCGCTGGCGGGGTTCCTCACGCTGTCCTTCGCCACCATCGGCTTTCTGTCGAAGCTGCTCGCCGAGGACATCGAGGACATCGACCCCGGGCAGGCCGAGGCGATCCGCGCCACCGGCGCCTCGTGGCTGCAGTGGATCAACTACGGCATCCAGCCGCAGGTGATGCCGCGCCTCATCGGCCTGTCGCTGTACCGCCTCGACATCAACTTCCGCGAGTCGGCGGTGATCGGCATCGTCGGCGCGGGCGGCATCGGCGCGACGCTGAACACGGCCATCGACCGCTACGAGT
This sequence comes from Burkholderiales bacterium, assembly GCA_035459025.1. Classification (GTDB taxonomy): domain Bacteria; phylum Pseudomonadota; class Gammaproteobacteria; order Burkholderiales; family SG8-39; genus JAABQT01. The sequence goes on from DATHYT010000104.1 coordinate 8,761, forward strand.
TCGACTCTGCCGCGGCGGTACTGCTGATCATCATCGGCATCGTGATGTTCGCCGAGTACACCTCGAGCTGGATCCGCGGCAAGGTGCAGTGATGCCGCTCGAGCGACGGGCCCACGAGATCCTCTGGCGGCGCCAGGCGCCGGCGGCGCAGGCGGCGCGCTTTGCGGGCTGGCTCGCGCTCGTCGCGCTCACGGTGTACTGCTTCGAGGTGATGACGCGCAACACGATCTGGGCGTTCTTCCTCGACGCGCCGCGCCAGGCCGCGGATCTCCTCGGGCGCATGGTGCCGCCGCGCTGGAGCTACATCAACGAGCTGTGGTGGCCGCTGTGGGAGACGCTCAACATCGCCACCATCGGCACGCTGCTCGCCATCGGCATGGCGCTGCCGGTGGCGTTTCTCGCCGCGCGCAACACCACGCCGAGCGTGGCGTTCGTGCGCCCGGTGGCCCTTTTCATCATCGTCTCGTCGCGCTCGATCAACTCGCTCATCTGGGCGCTGCTGCTCGTGTCGATCATCGGGCCCGGCGCGCTCGCCGGCATCGTCGCCATCGCGCTGCGTTCGATCGGCTTCGTCGCCAAGCTGATGTACGAGGCGATCGAGGAGATCGACGCCAACCAGGTCGAGGCGATCACCGCGACCGGGGCCTCACGCGGCCAGGTCCTGGTCTACGGCATCTGGCCGCAGATCCTGCCGGCCTTCGCCGGCGTGTGCGTGTTCCGCTGGGACATCAACATCCGCGAGTCGACGGTACTCGGCCTGGTGGGCGCGGGCGGCATCGGCCTCAATCTCCAGGCCTCGCTCAACGTGCTGGCCTGGCCGCAGGTGACGCTCATCTTCCTCGTCATCCTCGCCTCGGTGGTGGCGAGCGAGTGGGTGTCGGCGCGCGTGCGCCACGCCTTCATCTAGGCCACGCGCGCTCTCCTCAGTGGTGCTGCAGCAGGCTGCCCCAGCCCGCGATGCGCTCGGCGATGCCGTTCGTGCGCAGGGCGTGCCAGTAGATGCAGGCGTTGATGGCGAGCACGGGCTTGGCGCGCTCGGCTTCCATCCGCGCCGCAAGGCGCGCCATGGCGAGGTTGGTGCCGACCTGGATCACCGCGTCGACGTCGTCGCCGTCGAGCGCCGCGGCCGCCGCGCGCAGCGTATCCGGGGCAACGTGCGCGATGAGCACGGGCGAGCCGCACTTCAGGCCCTGGATGCGCACCACCTCGTAGCCCGATTCCTCGAAGAACGCCTGCACGTTCCGGTCGCCGACGGGAAAGTAGGGGGTGAGCACCGCAATGCGCTTCACGCCGAGCGCGGCGAAGGCGGCGTCGCAGGCCTGCGCGCCCATCGTCACGCCGAGGCCCGTATGCTGCTCGAGCTCGGCCTGCAGCTTGCGGCTCGCCGCCAGCCCGCCCCAGAACGTCTCCACCGAGATGCCGAGCACCACATGGTCGGGCTCGCAGCTCATGGCGCTGTCCACCGCCTCGAGCTGCGCCGCGGCGATGCGCTCCACCAGCAGCCGGAAGTCGGCGTCGCTGGCGAGGGGCATGTTGGGAATACGGATGCGGCTGATGTGGTTGGTGACGCCGTCCGGGCGCATGGCGTCGAACTCCGGCTGCACCACGGTGTTGGTGGAGGGCACGAGCACCGCGAGCTTGCGGCGCCAGCCGAGCGCGTCGGCCATCTA
>DATHYT010000105.1:0-13066 GCA_035459025.1 Burkholderiales bacterium
CGCTTGGCGCCGTAGGCGCCCGTAAACGCGGCACCAGTCGGCGATTGCACCAGGAAAGCGCCGCCCGCCTCTTCCGCAGCCGGACCATAGAAGCGCCCGTTCGACGTCCCGCTCATGCTGCCGTCGGCCGTCGTCAGCGTGCCCGAGAACGAGTTCGAGAACGGGTTGGCGCCCGCCGAATTGCTGGAGCCCGGCGCGTACCTCATCGTCCCGGAGAGATCTAGGCCTGGCGCGGAACTCGCGCTGATCCCATCGCGCATGATGCTCGTTCCACTCGAAGCGAGACCTACCGAGCGCTCGCCGAAGTCGACCTGCAGGCGTACGTTCGCTGCGACCATGTAGTCCGCCGCGCTCGGCTGGACAAGCAATCCTGCGAGCTTTCCGGTGAAGGTGGCGCTGCCTGTCGTGGGCACTGCGGTTCCCGGAGTGGCCGCGCCATAGGAAACTGCGAAGACTTGTTCCAGCGTCCGCTCGCTCAGGTCCGGACGGTTCCAGACGCCGAACGACTGATAATTCCAGCCAAGTGCATATGGGTTGGCGATCAGCGCGGAGATCTCGGAGGGGACGTCAGCGAATACGGTCTGTGTCGCCTTCGACGCGGACCAGGCCATGTCGATTTCGGGATGGCCGACCGGATTCGCGGCGACCGCGCGCGGAAACAGCGAGCGGTCGTACATCCTGAGCTCGCTCAGCGCGCTAGCTTCATCGTAGAGCACGGTGATCTCGCCGCCGTCGGTGCCGCCCGAACCCGTAATCGCTTCCCCCACGCCTACGTCAGCGGCACGACGGATTGATGCCGTAGCTCCGAGCGCGCGCGCAATGGCACCGCCGCCGCGATGATCCTCCCAACGGGTAAACGGAACCGGCGACGAGGAAGTCGTGCTTCCCTGCGAGCTCGGCGCGATCGGCTCGGCGCGGGTCGATCCGCTTGTTCCGCTCGACCGGGATCCACTGCCGGACGTCGAAGAGGCGCCTTGCGTGGACCCGGCTGCAGCCGTCGTCGACTGGCTTGCCGACCTCGGGCATAGCAGCGCCGCGGTCAACAGACAACCGAGGAGTTCAGGCAGCGTCAGCTCCCGCGTCGAGCCGTCCGCGTATGTCGCGGTTGCCGTGCTGCCGCCCCCACCGCTCGCGCAGCCGCTCACCACAACCGCAGCCACCAGCGCAACAACCAGCCGTTTCATGGTTTGCATGACCATCACTCCTTTCAAACTTCCCCGAACAACTTCAGCTCCACCGCGCGCATCACCGCCGCGGCCCCGGAGCGCACGCCGAGCTTTCGATACGTGTTCTTGACGTGCGAGCAGACCGTGTGCAGCGACACGCCGAGCCGGTCGGCGACCTGCTCGTAGGTGCAGCCGCGCGAGATGTGCTGGAGGACCTGCGTCTCACGTGGCGTGAGGAAGGCGACTTGCAGCCCAGCATTGATGTGTCCGTTCATGGCTCGCTCCTTAGTGGGAGTGCACCCTGGTATGAGCAGCCCCCGTGCCAGGGACATAACCTCTTGTTTAATTGAACTTCTCTGTTTTCCGCATCGATCCCGGAGCCACTGCGTCTGGCATTTACTGACGCACAGGTCTACATTTCCTGCATGGCACAGCCGCGCCTCACCGCCGCGGACCGGCCGTTCTTCGCGGCGCTCGCCGACGTCGTCTACGGCAACGTCTTCTCCGCCAACCGCGCCGAGGTCATCGCCCGCCTGCTGCCCGGCGTGCGGCCCGAGGAGAACAAGGACCCGGAGGCGCTCGCGCGCGTGGTGCAGCCGCGTCTCGAGCCGTTCGTGCAGGCCGGCGGGCTGCAAGCGCCCGGGCTGAGCGACGCCGACCGGAAACTGCTCGAGCCCGCATGCCTCTACGTCTGCTACATCCGCGCCATCCCGAACCTCGACACGCTGATCGAGCGCCAGGCGGCGAAGGGTGGCGAGCCGCTGCTTGTGGCTTTCGCCGACGAGGTGATCGGCGACCTGATGCGCTGCGGCTTCGACGAGGAACGCGCGCTGCGCTACCTGGCGCTGTACTTCCAGCTGCGCCGCGGCTTCTACTTCATCAGCCGTGGGCTCGCGGGCAAGTGCCTGTCGATGCGCCGCCTGCGCGAAGCGCTGTGGAACAACATCTTCACACACGACATGCGCGGCTTCGAGGCGGCGCTGTGGAGCCGCATGGAGGATTTCTCGACCCTGCTGCTCGGCGAGACCGGCACGGGCAAGGGCGCGGTGGCCTCGGCCATCGGCCGCTCCGGCTTCATCCCCTTCGACCGCGCGCGGCGCCGCTTCGCCGCCAACTTCACCGAGACCTTCATCGCCATCAACCTCTCGCAGTACCCCGAGTCGCTGATCGAATCGGAGCTCTTCGGCCATCGCAAGGGCGCCTTTACGGGCGCCATCGACAATCACGAGGGCGTGTTCGAGCGCTGCAACGAGCACGGGGCGCTGTTTCTCGACGAGATCGGCGAGGTCTCAATCCCGGTGCAGATCAAGCTGCTGCAGGTACTGCAGGAGCGCACGTTCACAGCAGTGGGCGGGCGCGAGAAGAAGCGCTTCGGGGGCCGCGTCATCGCGGCCACCAACCAGCCGCTCGGCGCGCTGCGCCGCGAAGGGCGCTTCCGCCAGGATTTCTTCTACCGCCTGTGCTCCGACGTGATCGAGGTGCCGGCGCTGCGCCAGCGCATCGCCGAATCGGAAGACGAGCTCGAGCTGCTGGTGCGCCTGCTGGTGGCGCGCATTGCCGGCGCCGAAGTTCCCGAGCTCGTGACCCTGGTGCTGGACGCGCTCGACGTCAACCTGCCGCGCGGCTATCCCTGGCCCGGGAACGTGCGCGAGCTCGAGCAGGCGGTGCGCAGGATCCTGCTCACCGGGCGCTACCGGGGCGAGGTGGCACCGGGCCCTGGCGGCGGCGAAGAGGCACTCGGGGCGCGCTTGCACGCGGGCGAGCTCTCGGCCGACGAGCTGCTGAGTCAGTACGCCGCCCTGCTCCATGGGCGCCTCGGCAGCTACGCGGAGGTCGCGCGGCGCATGGGCGTCGACGTGCGCACGGCGCGCAAGTACGTCGAGAGCGCAAAATCCGGATAGATTCGCCGCGCGCCACCCGCTACAGTGCCGCCATGGAAGATGTTCTCGGAAGGGCGCGCAGCTACCTCGACCGGCACCGTGGCGAGCGCGTCACGCTCAGCGATCTCGCGCGCGCCGTCGGCGCAAGCCCGTTCCACCTGCAACGCCGCTTCAAGCAGGCCTTCGGTCTGTCGCCCAAGGACTACCAGCGCGAAGCGCAGCTCGAGGACGCCAAGCGCCACTTGAAGAATGGGGCCCGCGTCACGGACGCGCTGTTCGAAGCCGGCTACGGCTCGGTGTCGCGCTTCTACGAGAAGGCCGCCGCGCGCCTCGGCATGCCCGCGCGCGACTACCGCAACGGCGGCAAGGGGGCACGCATCGCCTATACGACCTTCCGTTCGCCCCTGGGCACGGTGCTGATCGCGGGCACCGGGCGCGGCCTGTGCGCGGTGAAGCTTGGCGAGGGCGCCGAGCGGTTGCTCGCCGAGGAATTCAGCGAGGCCGAGCTGGTGCACGACGCGAAGGCCCTGCCCGAGGTGAAGCGGCGCATCCTTGAGTTCCTTTCGGGCGACGCGACCCTCGCGAAAATTCCTCTAGACATCCGCGGCACGGTTTTCCAGCGCAAGGTGTGGAATGAGCTGCGCCGCATCCCCGCGGGCGAGACGCGCAGCTACGGCCAGATCGCGCGCGCCATCGGCGCGCCGCGCGCGGTGCGCGCCGTGGGCAGCGCGTGCGGCGCGAACCCAGTCGCGCTGGTCATTCCGTGCCACCGCGCGCTGCGCGCGGACGGCAGCCTGGGCGGCTACGCCTGGGGCCTCGCGAAGAAGAAAAAGCTCCTGGAGATCGAGAAGCGCACACGTAAATGAAGGCGGCCGACTACGGCCGCCTGGTGGCGCTCGCCGCGATCTGGGGCGCAGCGTTCATCTTCATGCGCGTCGCCGCGCCCGTGCTGGGCGCGATCTGGACGCCGGAGCTGCGTGTGCTCCTTGGCGGGCTCGCGTTGCTCGCTTGGCTGCGGGCAACAGGCGTCGACCCGGGCCTTCGCGCTCACTGGCGCTCTTACTTGATCATCGGCGGCATCGGCATCGCCGCGCCGTTCGCGCTCTACTCGTTCGCCGCCATCCACGCGCCGGCCTCGCTGCTGGCGATCGTGAACGCCACTTCGCCGATCTTCGGCCTGGCTTGGGGCGCCCTGTTTCGCGATGAGCGCGTCACGGCGCGCAAGGCGGCGGGTCTCGCCCTGGGTATCGCCGGCGTCGTCCTGATCGCGCGTCCGGCGGGCCTCGCCGAAAGCCCGCTGTTCGGCTGGGCCGTGGCGTCGGCGCTCGGCGCCTGCTGCCTGTATGGCGTAGTCGGCGTGCTGGTGAAGCGCTTTTCGGGCGGCGCCACGCCGCGTGGCATGGCCGCAGGCAATCAGCTCGCCGCGGCGGTGGTACTGATCCCGCTCCTGCCTTTCGTGCCACCGCTCGCCGTGCCCTCGGTGCTGGTGCTGGCAAACGTCCTCGCGCTCGCGCTCCTCGCAAGCGGCGTGGCGTTCGTGCTCTACTTCCGCCTCATCGCCGACGTCGGCGCGACGCGCGCGCTCACCGTTACCTACCTGATTCCGCTCTTCGGCATCCTCTGGGGCTGGCTGTTCCTCGGCGAAGCGCTCCCTGCGGCCGCTTTCGCGGGCGGCGCTCTGATATTGAGTGGGACGGTGCTAGTGACGCGCGGCTAAAATGGGGACAGACCTCATTTTTCTTATTTGCAATCGATTCGCACATAGGAAAATGAGGTCTGTCCCCATTTATGTATCCGCACCTTTTCAAGCCGCTCGACCTCGGGTTCGTCACGCTGCCGAACCGCATCCTCATGGGCTCGATGCATACCGGGCTCGAGGCGCGGCCCGACGGCATGGAGCGGCTCGCGGCGTTCTACGCTGAGCGCGCGAAGGGCGGCGCGGCGCTGATCGTCACCGGCGGCTTCTCGCCCAACGACGCGGGCGAGCTCGGCCCGCACCGCGCGCAGGTGAGCACCAGGGCCGACGCCGAGCGCCACAAGGTTGTCCCGCGGGCGGTGCACGACGCCGGCGGGCGCATCGCGCTGCAGGTGCTGCACTCGGGGCGCTACGGCTTTCACAAGAACACCGTCGCGCCCTCGGCGGTGAAATCGGGCATCAACCCGAACGCGCCACGCGAGATGGCCCCGGACGAGATCCAGAAGACGATCGCCGCCTTCGCGGCGAGCGCGGCGCTCGCGCGCGAAGCGGGCTACGACGGCATCGAGGTGATGGGCTCGGAGGGCTACCTCATCTCGCAATTCCTCGCGCCCCGCGTCAACCAGCGCGCAGACGACTGGGGCGGCAGCCTGGAAAACCGCATGCGCTTTCCCGTCGAGGTGGTGCGCGCCTGCCGCGTGGCCGCGGGCGAGGATTTCATCCTCCTGTACCGCATCTCGGCGCTCGAGCTCGTCGAGGGCGGCCTGTCGGCCGAGGAGATCGCCAAGGTGGCCAAGGCGATCGAGAAAGCGGGCGCCACGCTCCTCAACACCGGCATCGGCTGGCACGAGGCGCGCATCCCCACCATCGCGCAGGCCGTGCCGCGCGGCGGTTTCGCCTGGGCGACGAGGAACCTGAAGCAGGCGGTGAAGATCCCGGTGATCGCGTCCAATCGCATCAACGCGCCCGAGGTCGCCGAGGCGATCCTCGCGCGCGGCGACGCCGACATGGTGTCGCTCGCGCGGGCCTTCCTTGCCGACGAGGCGTTCGCGGCGAAGGCGAAGGCGGGCGATCGCGCCGGCATCAACATCTGCATCGCGTGCAACCAGGCCTGCCTCGACCACTACTTCATCGGCCAGCCGGCGAGCTGCGTGGTCAACCCGCGCGCCGGCCGCGAGACGAAGCTCGTGTACGCCCCCGCGAAGAAAAAGAAGCGCCTCGCCGTGGTGGGCGGCGGGCCGGCCGGGCTGTCGTGCGCGGCGGTCGCGGCCGAGCGCGGCCACGAGGTGGTGCTCTACGACAAGGCCGCCGCGCTCGGCGGCCAGTTCAATCTCGCCAAGCGCATTCCCGGCAAGCAGGAGTTCGCCGAGTCGATCGCCTACTACGCCGAGCGCATCCGGCGCGCGGGCGCGAAGGTCGTGCTCAACCACGCGCCGGGCGAAGCCGAGCTCGCGGGCTTCGACGAGGTGATCCTCGCCACCGGCATCGAGCCGCGCCGCCCCGACATCCCGGGAATCGACCACAGGAGCGTCGTCGGCTACGTGGATCTGCTTTCCGGCCGCGTCGCGCCGGGCAAGAACGTGGTCATCATCGGCGCGGGCGGCATCGGCTTCGACGTCGCGCTCTACCTCCTGGAGAAGAACGAGCGCGCCACGCTCGAGCCCGATGCGTTCGCGAAGCATTGGGGCATCGTCGGCGATCGCGCTGCCGCGGGCGGTCTCGATCCGAAGGGACCGCCGCAGGCGCATCCTGCGCACAAGATCACGATGCTGAAGCGCTCCGCGGGCCCCTTCGGCACAACGCTCGGGCGCACCACCGGCTGGGTCCACCGCGCCGAGCTCGCGCGCAACGGCGTCGCGATGCTGAAGGGCGTCGAGTACCGGCGCATCGACGATGCGGGCGTGCACATTGCCATCGACGGCAAGGAACAGGTCGTCGCCGCCGACACGGTGGTGATCTGCGCCGGCCAGGAGCCGCTGCGCCCGCTCGCGGCGAAGCACGTGATCGGCGGCGCGAAGCTCGCCGCCGAGCTCGACGCGAAGCGCGCCATGCTCGAGGGCGCGGAGCTCGCCGCGGCGCTGTAGATGAACGCGGCCACGCTCGCGGGCGGCGCCGCGGTGCTGCTCTGGTCGACGCTGGCGCTCCTCACCGCGGGCGCGACGCGCATTCCGCCGCTGCAGCTCGTCTTCCTCACCTTCGCCGTGGCGAGCGCGATCGGCCTCGCCTATGCGCTCCTTCGGCGCGTGAACGTCTTTCGCGCGGCGCGGCGCCACCCCGGCGCCCTCGCCCTCTCCACCGCGGCGCTCGGCGGCTACCACTTCTTCTACTTCGTCGCGCTCGCCAATGCCCCGGTGGTCGACGCGAGCCTCATCGCCTACCTGTGGCCACTGCTCATCGTCGTGCTGGCCGCCGCCGTCGGCGGCGCGCGTGTCACGCGCTGGCACTTTCTCGGCGCCGTTCTCGGCCTCGCCGGGGCGGCGCTCGTCATCGCGGCGCGCGGCGCGCTCGCCGCCTCGCCGCAGTTCCTCGCCGGCTACGGCGCGGCGCTCGCCTGCGCGTTCATCTGGTCGGGCTACTCGGTCGCCAACCGCCGTCACGCCGGCGCGCCGACCGAGCTCGTCGCGCTCGCCTGCGCGCTGGTGGCGCTGCTCGCGCTTCCGGCGCACCTTTACTTCGAGACCTTCGCGCTGCCCTCGGACCGCGAGTGGCCTTCGATCCTGCTGCTCGGCGCGGGGCCCGTGGGCGCGGCGTTCTTTCTGTGGGACTACGGCACCAAGCACGGCCGCATCGCGCTGCTCGGCGCGCTGTCCTATGCCGCGCCGGTGCTCTCCACGGCGTTTCTCGTCGCTGCGGGCGACGCGGCCCCCACGTGGCACATCGGGGCCGGCTGCGTGCTGGTCGCAGGCGGTGCGGCGCTCGCCGCTTACGGCGAGCGCCGCGTGGGCTAACATGGCCGCCATGGACAAGCCGCCCGTCGCAGTGGTCGCCGGCGTGGGCGAAGGCCTGGGCTTCGCCCTCGGCAAGCGCTTCGCGCAGGCCGGCTTCAACGTCGCGCTCGCGGCCAGGAGCGCCGAGCGCCTCGCGCGCCTGGCAGGCGAAATCCAGAAAGCGGGCGGCAAGGCCTTCGCCGCGCCCACCGATGTGCGCGAGGAGCAGGAGGTGATGGCGCTCTTCGACGCGCTCGAGTCCGAGCATGGGCCGGTGCAGGTGGCGGTATTCAACGCGGGCGCCAACTTCCGCGCCTCGATCCTGGAGACGCCCGCCGACATGTTCGAGAAGATCTGGCGCCTGGGCTGCCACGCCGGGTTTCTGTTCGGACGCGAGGCCGCGCGCCGCATGACGCCGCACGGCGCGGGCACGATTCTCTTCACCGGCGCCACGGCGTCGATTCGCGGTTCGTCGCACTTCGCCGCCTTCGCCGCGGCGAAGAACGGCCTGCGCGCGGTAGCGCAGTCGATGGCGCGCGAGCTCGGGCCCAAGGGCATCCACGTCGCGCACGTCGTCATCGACGGCATGATCGACACGGCGGCGGTGCGCGCGCGCTTTCCCGATCGCGTGAAAGACCTGGGCGCGGACGCCCTGCTCCGCACGGACGCCATCGCCGAGCTCTACTACCAGATCCACGCGCAGCCGCGCTCGGCCTGGACCTTCGAAGCGGACCTGCGGCCCTTCGGCGAGAAGTTCTAGCGTGCAGGCGGCCGACGCGCAGCGCCTGTTCGAGCGCATCGCCGCCAACATCGAGTCGGTGATGCGCGGGCAGCACGCGCAGGTGCGGAAACTCCTCGCCGCCTTCGCCGCCGGCGGCCACGTGCTGGTGGACGACTACCCCGGCACCGGCAAGACCACGCTCGCGAAGAGCCTCGCGGCCTCCATCGGCGCGCCGTTTGCGCGCGTGCAGTTCACGCCGGATCTCTTGCCCTCGGACATCCTCGGCGTCTCCGTGTTCAACCAGCGCGACCAGAGCTTCGAATTCCGCGAGGGGCCCGTCTTCACCTCGATCCTGCTCGCCGACGAGATCAACCGCGCCTCGCCGCGCACCCAGTCGGCGCTGCTCGAGGTGATGGCCGAGGGCCAGGTATCGGTGGAAGGGCGCACGCACGCCATGGACCCGATGTTCTTCGTCGTCGCGACGCAGAACCCGGTCGAGTTCCGCGGCACCTACCCCCTGCCCGAGGCGCAGATGGACCGCTTCGCGCTGTGCCTCGCGCTCGGCTATGTCGACGCCGACACCGAGGTCGCGGTGCTCTCGGCGCAGGATCTCGGTCACCCGCTCGAGCGCATCGGCCCGGTCGCCACGCGCGAGGAGGTGCTGGCGCTGAAGGAAGCCGTGCGCCGCGTGCGCGTGGCCGAGGAGCTGAAGCACTACGTGGTGGAGCTGGTGCGGCGCACGCGCGCCGCGCCGCAGGTGCTGCTCGGCTGCGGGCCGCGCGCCTCGATCGCGCTCACGCACACGGCGAAGGCCCTCGCCCTCTTCGATGGCGAAGAATTCGTGCGCCCCGAGCACGTGCAGGAGCTCGCCGTGGCGACGCTCGCGCATCGCATGGTGCTCGACCCGCAGGCCCGCTTCGCCGGCGCCTCGGCCGCGTCCCTCGTCGGCGAGCTCCTGCGGGAGGTGAAAGTCCCGGCTTGAGGCGCCCGATCTACCTCGCGCTCAGAGTGTTCAGCGCGCTCGATCACTGGCTGCGCGAACGGCTCACCGCGGCCGGATGGCTCGCGCTCGGCGCCGCGGGCGCGGCCGGTGCCGCGGGGCTCGACACCACGCAGAACACGAGCTACCAGGCGGCGACGCTCCTCGGCGCGCTGCTGCTCCTCGCCTGGGGCGCCAGCCTGCTGTTCCGCGCAAGCGTCGCGGTGAGCCGCGAGCTGCCGCGCTACGCCACTGCCGGAGAGCCCTTCAGCTACGCCGTCGCCGTCGAGAACCAGGGTCCGCGCGCCCTCGCCGGGCTGACGCTGCGCGAGCGCCTCGCCGATCCGCGGCCGCGCTACGACGAGTGGCGCCGCGCGCGCGAGCCGGGCGAAGAGCGGCGCAACTGGTTCGACCGCAACGTGGGCTACTTCCGCTGGCGCTGGCTGATCGAGCGGCGCACGCCGCAGCCGCCGCGGGAAAGCCCGCTGCCCGAGCTTGCGCCGGGGGCGCGGCGCGCGCTGCGCCTCACGCTCACCCCGCGCCGGCGCGGCCGTATCGAGCTCGCCGGGCTCGTGCTCGGGCGCACCGACCCGCTCGGGCTGGTCAGAGGCCTCGCGCCCCTGCCGCTCGCGGCGCACATCACTGCGCTGCCGCGCCGCTACCACCTGCCGCGCCTTGCGCTGCCCGGGCGGCGCCGCCACCAGCCCGGCGGCGTGTCGCTCGCGAGCTCGGTGGGCGACTCCGAAGAGTTCCTCGCGCTGCGCGAGTACCGGCCGGGCGACCCGCTGCAGCACATCCACTGGAAGAGCTTCGCGCGCACCGGCCGGCCGATCGTGAAGGAGTTCCAGGACGAGTTCTTCGAGCGCCACGCCCTGGTGCTCGACACGGGCACCCTGCGCGGCGAGGATTCGGCGTTCGAGGACGCAGTGGCGGTGGCGGCGTCCTTCGTCTACACCATCGACACGCAGGAGTGCCTGCTCGACCTGCTCTTCGTCGGCGGCGAGGTGCGCCACTACGTCGCCGGGCGCGGCCAGCTGCAGTCCGAGCACATGCTCGAGGTGCTCGCCGGCGTGGGCCCGAGCGCGCCGCAGGGGTTCGACGCCCTCTCGCGCGCGGTGCTGGAAGCGCGCACGCAGCTCGCAAGCTGCATCCTCGTGCTCGTAAGCTGGGACGACGCGCGCCGGCGGCTTGCCGAGTCGCTGGCGGCGAGCGGCACCGAGGTGCGCGCGATCCTCGTCTGCGCGAGCGAAGACAAGCCGCGCGACGCGCCCGCGTGGCTCACCGCGGTGCATCCCGGCGCGATCGAGGCAGGGCTCGCGGGGCTCGAGCGCCGGGTGCTGCGATGAGCCTGCCGCCGTTCATCGCCGGGGCGGCGCTGCTCTTCTGGGGCTGGCACAGCGGGAATCTCCTCGTCGCCGCCCCGCTCGCGCTGGCCCTGGAGGCGCCGCGCTGGCTGCGGCTGCGCTTTGCGCTCGGGCCTCCAGACTACGCGCGCATCGCCGACCTGTGCACCGTGTTCTTCGTCGGGCTTGCGGTCGCGCTGGCCTTCGACCGCGGCGTGGCACACGGCGTCATCGGTGCCTTCCGCTGGCTGCCGGTGGTCCTCGCGCCGATTCTGCTTGCGCAGCGCCTAAGCGAGGACAACCGCGTGCCGCTCACCGCGCTGTTTCGCTACCTGCGCAAGCAAAAGCAGCGCAATCCCGAGCTGCAGGTACCGCTGGTGGATACGGGCGGCGTGTTCGTGGTGCTGTGCGTGGTCGCCGCCGGCGTCGGCAACGCCGCAACGCAGACCTACTATGCCGGCGCCGTGCTGCTGGCGGCCTGGGCGCTCTTCGCCACGCGGCCACGCCACGCGCCCCTCGCCGCGTGGCTGATGCTGTTCGGCGCCGGCGTGGGCCTCGGCTATGCCGGCCACGTCGGCATGTCGCAGCTGCAGCACTATATCGGCGGCCTCATCGCCGACTGGCACCTGCAGCGCGCGGGCTCCGACCTGTCGCGCAGCGTGACCGACATCGGCACCCTGGGGCGCCTGAAGCAGCGCGACACGATCCTCGCGCGCGTCACCGGCGCGCCGCGCGACGTGGTGCGCCAGCGCCTGCTGCACCGCGCGAGCTACAACGCCTACATCGGCACTACCTGGCTCGGCCGGCGCGCGCAGAGCGAGGATCTCGAGGGCGAGGAAGGCGGCGCGACCTGGACGCTGGCCGAGGGCGCGCGAGTCGGCAAGATCGGCCTCGCGGTGCGCGTCGAACGCCGCCGCACCGCGCTCCCTCTGCCGCCCGACGTGACGCGCCTGACAGGCCTCGCGGCCACGGGCGTGACGCGTAACGGCCTCGGCCTGGTCCAGGCCGCGGTCGAAGGCGACTGGATCCAGTTCGACGCGGAGTTCGGACGGCAGATCGGCCACTATGAGCCCCCCCTGCCCGAAGACAGCGCGCTGCCGCATGGCGAGCGCGTCGCGTTCATGCGCATTGCCGAGGAGCTCGGGCTGCCCGGCCTCGCGCCCGAGCAGGCCGTGCGCCGGGTGATGCGCCACCTCTCGGGCTATTCGTATTCGCTGTGGCGCGAAAGCCCCCCGCCCGAGGGCGTGACGCCGCTCGAAGACTTCATGACGCGCACCAAGCGCGGCCACTGCGAATATTTCGCCTCGGCGGCGGTGATCCTGCTGCGCGCCGCAGGCGTGCCGGCGCGCTATGCCACGGGCTACGCGGTGATGGAGTACAGCGCGCTCGAACAGGCCTATGTCGTGCGCGCGCGCCACGCGCACGCCTGGACGCGCGCCTGGGTGAGCGGGCGCTGGATCGACCTCGACCCGACCCCGCCCGACTGGTTCGCCGAGGAATCGAGCAGCCTCGCGCCGCTGTGGGAGAAGGTGCTCGACTTCTTCCGCTGGGCCGCCTACCGCTGGAGCCAGCGCGGGCAGTTCGAGGCAAGCGACGCGTGGTGGGGCGTGCTCGCGGCGCTGGTGGTGATCCTCGCGTGGCGCCTGCTGCGCGGCAAGCGCGTGACGCGCCGCGGCGGCGCCGCCCCAGTGGCCGAGCGCGAGTATCCGGGCCGCGATTCCGAGCTCTACGAGGCGCTCAAGCCGCTGCCGCCGCGCGAGCCGGGCGAGACGCTGAGCGCGTGGCTCGCGCGCGTGGCCCCCGGGCGCTTCGACGAGGCGCTACGCCTGCACCAGCGCTATCGGTTCGATCCGAAGGGGCTGAGCCGCGAGGAGCGCGCGCGGCTGCGCGTACTCTGCCGCGACGCGCGCGCTCCGGGCACCTGAGGTGCGGGCCCGCCTCAGCGGCACAATCCGAGGATGCGCTCTTCGGCCGTGCAGGCCCGTCCGGTCTTGGGCGCCGGCGCGGCACCGGTGCGGCCCATGCAGGCGCGGATGGCCCGCGTCGTGGGCTCGTAGTACGACCAGCCCTCGCCCAGCTCGGGCAGGTTCAGCCGCACCTCTTTCCACTTGGGATGGCCCTTGTCCTGCAGCACGCGGAAGTTCTGGCACAGCGAGCGCGCGAACTTCGTTAGGTGACTCACCGTGTAGCTCAGGTTGTAGTCGTAGGTGACGAGGTACGCGCCCACGGCCACTGTCGTGAAGGGCTCGGTGAGGATGTTGGGGTAGCTCGCCACGTTGACCGTCGAGTACGTGTAGACCGTCAGCGGCTGCTTGCTCGAGGGGTGGTTGGGATCGAACTTGAGGAACTTGACG
>DATHYT010000106.1:0-8657 GCA_035459025.1 Burkholderiales bacterium
CAGCGCCAGGTTCCACACCACCTTGTCGACATAGACGTGCTTGCCGCCGGTGGTGCCCGAGGGCTTTTCCTTGCGCGGCTTGTACTTGTCGAACTTGACGTACACCGCCTTGTCGCCCGGCTTGAACTCGTCCTTGACGAAGACGTACGGCCCCGAGCCGATGTACTCGGTGATCTGCTTGGTCGGATCCGTCTCGGCGACCCGCTTCGGCATAATGAAGGGCACGTTCGACGACGGCTTGCCGAGCGCCTCGAGCACGAAGCCGCAGGGCTCGCGGAGGAAGATGCGGAACGTGTCCGCCGCCGGCGCGTCCATGCGCTCGACGAAAGTCATCAGCGCCACGCCCATCGCGTCGCGCTTGCCCCAGCGCGCGAGCGACGCCACCACGTCCTCGCCGGTCACCGGCGCGCCGTCGTGGAACTGCAGGCCCTTCCTCAGCTTGAAGGTCCACAGGCGGTGGTCGGGCGACTCGGTCCAGCTCTCCACCATCTGTGGCTGCACCTGGCTCTTCTCGTCGGTGCCAAAGAGCGTGTCGTAGATCATGTAGCCGTGGTTGCGGCTCATGTACGCCGTGGTCCAGACCGGATCGAGGATCGCGAGGTTCGAGTGCGGTACCACGCGCAGCACCTTGTCCTGGGCGGAGACGGAGAACGCGGCGCCGGCCGCGGTCAGCAAAACAAAGGCGAGGATCTTGCGGTTCATGCGGGTATCCTTTGCGCTCGGATTGGCAAAAACAGGTTAGCAGGCCATGGCACGCATCGCAATCGGCGGTTTCCAGCACGAAACGAACACCTTCGCGCCTTCGCCGGCGGACTACGCCGCGTTCGAGGCGGGCGGCGGCTGGCCCGGCGTGCAGTACGGCGAGCCCCTGTTCGGGGCGGTGGCCGGCGCCAACATTCCGGCCGCGGGCGCGATCGACGCGCTGCGCGCCGCGGGCCACCGGCTCGTCGGCACGGCCTGGGCGGCCGCCAGCCCGTCGGCGGCGGTCACCAGCGACGCGTACGAGCGCATTGCCGGCGAGATGTTGAGGCGCTTGCGCGATGCGCTGCCCGTGGACGGCGTCTACCTCGACCTGCACGGGGCCATGGTGAGCGAGGGCTTCGACGACGGCGAAGGCGAATTGCTGCGGCGTGTGCGCGAGGCCGTGGGCCCACGCGTGCCGGTGGTGGCGAGCCTCGACCTGCACTGCAACTTCACCCGGGCGATGTTCGCGGGCGCCGACGCTTTCGTCGCCTACCGCACGTACCCGCACGTCGACATGGCCGAAACCGGGGCGCGCGCTGCCCGCTTGCTGGACAGCATGCTCCGCGGCGGCGCGCGGCTCGCGGGCGCCTGGCGCGGCTTCGAGTACCTGACCGGGATCCCCTCGCAATGCTCGTTCATCGAGCCGTGCAAGGGCCTGTACGCCGACCTGGCGGCGCTGGAAAAGAAGTTCGATACGTCGCTCTCCTTCACGCCCGGCTTCCCGATGGCCGACTTCGCCGAATGCGGCATGGCGGTCCAGGCCTACGGCACGGACGCGAAACGCGTGGAGCAGGCGGTGCAAGAGCTGCGCGGGCGGGTCGCCGACGCGGAAAAGGACTTCGCGCTCGATCTGCACCTGCCCGACGAAGCGGTGCGGCGTGCGGGCGCGCGCGGTGCCCCCGGCCGGCCGGTGGTGCTCGCCGACACGCAGGACAATCCGGGCGCCGGCGGCAACGGCGACACCACGGGACTGCTGCGCGCGCTGATCGGGCAGCGCGCCGAAGGCGCGGCGCTCGGGCTGCTCATCGACAAGGACGCCGCGGCGAAGGCGCACGCGGCGGGGCAGGGCGCCACGCTCGGCTTCTCGCTGGGCGGAAAGTCGCGCATCCCCGGCGATGCGCCCTTCGAAGGCGAGTTCACGGTCGAGCGCCTCGGCGACGGCAAGTTCACCTGCACCGGGCCGATGTTCAAGGGCTTTCGCATGACCCTCGGCAGCATGGCGCTCCTGCGCAGCACGTCGGCGCCCGGGGTGCGCGTGGTGCTTGCCTCGCGCAAGGTGCAGGCCGCGGACCAGGAGATGTTCCGCCACGTCGGCATCGAGCCGGTAAAGGAGCGCATCCTCGCGCTGAAGAGCTCGGTGCATTTCCGCGCCGACTTCGAGCCGATCGCGAAGGAAGTGCTGGTGGTGAAGGCGCCGGGGCCGGCGCTTGCCGACCCGACGGAGTTCAAGTGGACCAAGCTCAGGAAGGGCGTGCGCCTGCGGCCGCTCGGGCCCGCGCACGCGGGCTGATCGTCTAGGCGGCGACCGACTGCAGCAGCGAGTCGTGCCGCGGCGCCCAGCCGAGCTCGCGCCGCGCGCGCGTCGCGCGAACGCGCGAATTGGAGCCGTAGGTATAGGCGGCGGGGCCTTCGCCCAACTCCACGATCGACTCCTCCCGCGTCATCGGCTGCGTGCGCCCGCCGTAGCCCAGCGCGCGGCTGATCGCTTCGCATAGCGCGCGCATCGAGCACTCGCCGTTCTCCGCCCAGTACGACGCGCCGGCCGGGGCCTTGTCGAGCGCACGCAGGTACAGCTCGACGAGGTCGTCGATGTGCACGTTCGCCCAGATGTTCTCGCCGCGCCCCACGTGGCGCGCGATGCCGGATTTCTTCGCCAGCGCCGTGAGCCGCGGAACCTGGATGCTCTGCCTGTGTGCGCCGCGCCCCGGCCCGTAGATCAGGCTCGGGGCAATGACGATCGCGCGTACGCCTTCGCCGGCGGCTGCCAGCACGCGCGCGCCGACGGCGACGCGCGCCGCGCGTCCGGGTCCGGGCGCAAACGGCGTGTCGTCGTCGTAGATCTTCTCTCTCGCCTCGCCCCAGGCCTGGTCGCCGACGATGCTCGAGCCGCTGGTGTGGATGAACGGCTTGCCGCTGCCCGCGAGCGCCGCCAGCATCGCTTCGACCGAAGCGCGGTGGTCGGCGTCGGCGGTGTGGATCACGGCATCGGCTTCGCGCGCCTGGCGTGCGAGCAGCGCGCCGTCGTCCAGCGTGCCGGATACCGGCTCGATGCCGAGCGCGCGCACCAGCTCGGCTTTCTGCGCGCTGCGCACCAGCCCGGCGACCCGGTGTCCAGCGGCGCGCAGGGCCGTCGCCACCGAGCCGCCGATGTAGCCGGAAGCGCCGGTGACGAAAACCTTCATCGCAGCGCGGGCCAGGGCCTCTGCGTCGGGCGCAGGTCCTCGATGGCGCGCGCAAGCTTAAGCACGCCGACATCGTCGAAGCGCTTGCCAGCGAGCTGCACGCCGATCGGCAGCCCGTCGGCGCTGAAGGTCCAGTTGATCGATGCTGCGGGTTGCTCCGACATGTTGTAGGGCACGGTGAACGCGATGTGCGGCAGCGCGTTGTGCGGATCGTTGCCCGGGCACGGCAGCTCGGCCTCGTAGGGCAGGATCGGCGACACGGGCGAGAGCACGAAATCGAACGGCTCGCTGGCCGCCACCGCGGCTTCACGCATCGCCATCACCTGGCCGTAGGCCTGCATCACGTCGCGTCCGGAGAAATCCTTCGCGCGCCAGGTGCACCACTCGGCGATGAACGGCAGCACCTTCTTCTGCCGCTCGGGCGGCAGCTGCGCGAAATCGTTGTGCGAGCGTGCCTCGAAGAAGCGCGCGGCGCCGTCGAGCATCTCGGCCGTGAGAAAGCTCGGGATCTCCTCGACCTCGGCGCCCGCCGCAGCAAGCGCCTTGGCCGCGGCCTGCGCCGCGGCGCGCACCTCCGCGTGCACCGGAAGCCCGGCGCGCATGTCGGGCAGCAAGCCGATTCGCAGCTTCTTCAGGTCGAGCCCGTGGAGTTCCGCCGTGAAGTCGGTCGGCCGGTAGGGCAGGCTCATGAAGTCGCGCGCATCGGGCAGCGCGAGCCAGTTCATCATCGCCGCCGCGGCTTCGACGTCGCGCGTCATCGGGCCGGTGACGCGGCCCATGAAGGGCGGGTACACCGGCACGCGCCCGAGGCTGGGCTTGAGCGCGAAGATGCCGCAGTGCGTCGCCGGCAGCCGTACCGAGCCGCCGATGTCGGTGCCAAGATGCAGCGGCGCGTAGCCCGCCGCGGCGGCGGCGCCCGCGCCGGAGCTCGAGCCCGAGGTATTTCTGTCGGTGTTCCACGGGTTGCGCGTGACGCCGTGCACGCTCGACAGGCCCGAGGAGAGCATCCCGTAGTCGGGCATGGTGGTCTTGCCCAGGATCACGCAGCCCGCCTGGCGCAGGCGCGCCGCGGGCGGCGCGTCGGCGCCGGCCGGTGCGGCCGGCTCGTTGGCCGCGGTGCCGATCGGCGCCGGATCGCCCTTGGTGTGGATGTTCTCCTTGATCGTCACCGGCACGCCGTCTAGCGGCGACAGCGGCGCCTGCACGCGCCAGCGCCCTTCGGCGTCGCGCGCCTGCTTCAGCGCCGCGTCGCGGCGGATCAGGTACATGGCGTTCAGGCGCGGCTCCCAGGCCTCGATGTGGTCGAGGAGCGCCCGCGTCGCTTCGACCGGGGAGAGCTCGCCGCCCTCGTAGCTGGCGGCGATTTCGGCGGCGCTGAGTTCGTGGATGGCGGCCATGGCGTTCGAGTTATATATACCGTACGCGAGGATAATTCTGTAGTATTTCCGTCATGTGGCGGCGACAGCATCGCCACTTTCACAGGATAAGAGGAGATTCCATGAAACTCAGATTGCTTGCCGCGGCATTGGCCGCCGCCGGCGCGTTCGCGGCGCCGGCGCAGGCGCAGAAGGAAATCAACTGGTGGCATTCGATGGGCGGCGCGCTCGGCGAGCGCACCAACGAGATCGCGGCCGGGTTCAATGCCAGCCAATCGGAGTGGAAAGTCAACGCAATCTACAAGGGCAGCTATCCGGAGTCGATGACCGCCGCGATCGCGGCCTTCCGCGCCGGCAACCCGCCGCACATCGTCCAGGTGTTCGAGGTCGGCACGGCGACCATGATGGCCGCCAAAGGCGCCGTCAAACCCGTCTACCAGCTGATGAAAGAGGCCAACGAGCCTTTCGATCCCAAGAACTACCTGGGCGCGGTCGCGGGCTACTACACCGACACCAAGGGCAACCTGCTGTCGATGCCGTTCAACAGCTCGACGCCGGTGTTCTACGTGAACAAGGACGCGTTCAAGAAAGCGGGCCTGGATGCCGAGAAGGCGCCCAAGACATGGAAGGAGTTCGAGGCCGCGGCAGCCAAGCTGAAGGCGGCGGGCCAGGAGTGCGTGTACACGTCGAGCTGGCCGTCCTGGGTCCACGTGGAGAACTTCAGCGCCTGGCACAACCTGCCCATCGGCACCAAGTCGAACGGCTTCGGCGGGCTGGACACGCGCTTCACGATCAATTCGCCGGCGCACGTGAAGCACGTGGGCATGCTCGGCGAGTTCGTGAAGAAGGGCTACTTTACCTACGCCGGCCTCGGCAACAAGGGTGACGCCAAGTTCGCGAGCGGCGAATGCGCCATGTTCACCGGCAGCTCGGGCGCGCAGGCCAACATCAAGAAGCTGGACAAGTTCGCGTTCTCAGTGAATTTCCTGCCGTACCACGACGATGTCAAGGGTGCGCCGCAGAACTCGATCATCGGCGGTGCCACCCTGTGGGTGCTGTCGCAGAAGGACAAGAGCGTGTACCCGGGCATCGCCAAGTTCTTCACCTACCTCTCGTCGACCGAGGTTCAGGCGAAGTGGCATCAGCAGACCGGCTACGCGCCCATCACCAATGCCGCGTACGATGCGACCAAGAAGGCGGGGTTTTACGAGCAGAACCCGGGCACGGATATTTCGGTGCGCCAGCTCAGCTACAAGACGCCGACCGCCAACTCGAAAGGCCTGCGCTTCGGCAACTTCGTGCAAGGCCGGCAGGTGATCGAGGAGGAGATGGAGGCCGTGTTCGCCGGCAAGAAGGACGCCAAGGCCGCGATGGACGACGCGGTCAAGCGCGGCAACGACATCCTGATCCAGTTCCAGAAGGCCAACAAGTAGAGCTCGGGGAAGCAAAGGGGCGCTGCGGCGCCCCTTTGAATTCCTGCCATGGAAAAACGGGTCGTCTTCCGCTCGGCGTGGCTGCCGTACGCGCTGCTCGCGCCGCAGATCGCGGTCACGATCATCTTCTTCTTCTGGCCGGCGGTGCAGGCGGCCTGGTACTCGTTCCAGCTGCAGGACGCCTTCGGGCTGAGGACCGAGTTCGTCGGCCTCAGCAATTTCGCCGTCCTGTTCGCCGACGAGCACTACCTGGCGTCGTTCAAGACCACTGCCGTGTTCAGCCTCTGGGTGGCGGCCTCGGGCATCGTCATCTCGCTGCTGCTGGCGACGATGGCGGACCGCGTGCTGCGCGGCGCGCTCGCCTACAAGACGCTGCTGATCTGGCCCTATGCGGTCGCGCCGGCGGTGGCCGGCGTGCTGTGGGCCTTCCTGTTCGCGCCGTCGATCGGCATCCTCACCTACGGTCTGCGCGAGATCGGCGTCAACTGGAACTGGGTGCTGAAAGGCGATCAGGCGATGCTGCTGGTGGTGATCGCCTCGGTCTGGAAGCAGGTCAGCTACAACTTCCTGTTCTTCCTCGCCGGCCTGCAGTCGATCCCGCGCTCGCTTATCGAGGCGGCGGCGATAGACGGCGCCGGGCCGCTGCGGCGCTTCTGGAGCGTGGTCTTCCCGCTGCTCTCGCCAACCACGTTCTTCCTGCTGGTGGTCAACATCGTCTACGCGTTCTTCGACACCTTCGGCGTCATCGACGCGACCACCGAGGGCGGGCCGGCCGGCGCGACGCAGATTCTCGTCTACAAGGTGTACCACGACGGCGTCAAGGCCTCCGATCTTGGCGGCTCGTCGGCGCAATCGGTGGTGCTGATGATGATCGTGATCGCGCTGACCGCGGTGCAATTCCGCTTTATCGAGCGCCGGGTGCAGTACTAGGCACATGGTCGAGAAACGCCCCGGGCTGACGATCCTCTCGCACGCGGTGCTGATCGCGGGCATCGCCGCGATCGCGCTCCCGCTCTACGTCACGTTCGTCGCCTCGACGCAGACGATCGCGCAGATCCAGGAGGTGCCGATGTCGCTGGTGCCGGGCGGGCACCTGTGGGAGAACTATGCCCAGGTGCTGACCGCGGGCTCGAATCTCGGCTCCAAGGCGCCGGTCGGGCGCATGATGCTGAACAGCCTCGTCGTCGCGCTGGTGATCGCGTTCGGCAAGATTGCCATCTCGATCATCGCGTCCTTCGCCATCGTCTATTTCCGCTTTCCGCTGCGCAGCTTCTTCTTCTGGATGATCTTCGTCACCCTGATGCTGCCGGTCGAGGTGCGCATCATCCCCACGTTCAAGGTCGCCGCGGACCTGAATCTGCTCAATACTTACACTGGCCTCACGCTACCGCTGATCGCGTCGGCGACGGCGACCTTCCTGTTCCGTCAGTTCTTCATGACCATTCCGGACGAGCTGGCCGAGGCCGCGCGCATGGACGGCGCCGGGCCGATGCGCTTCTTCCGCGACGTCGTGCTGCCGCTCTCGAAGACCAGCATTGCGGCGCTGTTCGTGATCCAGTTCATCTACGGCTGGAACCAGTACCTGTGGCCGCTGCTGATCACCACCGACGAGTCGATGTACACCACGGTGATCGGCATCAAGCGCATGATCCCGGGCGGCGACGCGATCACGGAGTGGAACCTGGTGATGGCGACGGCGATGCTGGCGATGGTGCCGCCGGCGCTGGTGGTCATCCTGATGCAGAAGTGGTTCGTCAAGGGACTGGTGGAGACGGAAAAGTAATGGCCGGCGTATCGATCCGGGACGTGAAGAAGAGCTATGGCGCGCTGCAGGTGATCCACGGCGTGTCGATGGACATCGCCGACGGCGAGTTCGTGGTGATCCTCGGCCCCTCGGGCTGCGGCAAGTCGACGCTGCTGCGCATGGTGGCCGGGCTGGAAGTGATCACCGCGGGGGAGATCGCCATCGGCGAGCGGGTGGTGAACGACCTCGAGCCCAAGGACCGCGACATCGCCATGGTGTTCCAGAACTACGCGCTCTATCCGCACATGAGCGTCTATGACAACATGTCCTATGGCCTGCGCATCCGCGGCATGCCGAAGGCCGAGATCGACGCCCGCGTGCAGAAGGCCGCCGGCATTCTCGAGCTGGAGAAATTTCTCGGCCGCAAGCCGCGCGAGCTCTCCGGCGGCCAGCGCCAGCGCGTCGCCATGGGCCGCGCCATCGTGCGCGAGCCGCAGGTGTTCCTGTTCGACGAGCCGCTGTCCAACCTCGACGCGAAGCTCCGGGTGCAGATGCGCGGCGAGCTGCAGTCGCTGCACCGGCGCCTCGGCACGACGAGCCTGTTCGTGACGCACGACCAGGTGGAGGCGATGACCCTCGCGCAGCGCATGATCGTGATGAACGCGGGCCGCGCCGAGCAGATCGGCGCGCCGCTCGAGGTGTACGCGAAGCCCGCCACCACCTTCGTTGCCGGCTTCATCGGCTCGCCGCCGATGAACCTCATTCCCCAGAATGGCCGGCTGCTCGGCATCCGGCCCGAGCACCTTGAGCCGTGCTCGCCGGCGGACGCCTCGATCACGCTGGAAGTGGACCTGATCGAGCCGCTCGGCGCCGATACGCTCGTCTACGGCCACTTCGGCGACGGCGAGGGCGCGCGGGTGGCCGCGCGGCTGCACGCCTCGGTCGACGCGCGCGCCGG
>DATHYT010000107.1:0-22543 GCA_035459025.1 Burkholderiales bacterium
TCACGCGAAAACCAGCGCCGCCGCCACCACGCGCTCCTCGGCGGCGAGGATGTTGTAGGTGCGGCAGGCGGCCTTCAGGTCCATCACTTCCAGGCCGATGCCCGCGCGCGCGAGCGGCGCGGCGAGCCCCGGGTGCGGAAAGCGCAGCCGCGCGCCGGTGCCGAGCAGCACCACTTCGGGCTTGAGCGCCGCGATGCGTTCGAAATCCGCCTCGGCGAGCGCGGCGAAGGACGCCACCGGCCACTCGACGACGCGCTCGGGGAGCACGATCACGCTCGCCTCGCGGCGCGCCCCGTTCAGCAGCACGTAGCCGTCGCCGTAGCCGGTGAAGGCGTTGACGCGTGCGGGAGCGGAGGCCTGAAGTTTCACTGCTAGAATTCTACAATGCGTGAGTTTTCAAGGATCAAGCGGCTGCCGCCGTACGTCTTCAACATCACCAACGAGTTGAAGATGGCGGCGCGCCGGCGCGGCGAGGACGTGATCGACCTGTCGATGGGCAATCCCGACGGGCCGACGCCGAAGCACATCGTCGACAAGCTGGTCGAGGCCGCGCAGCGCCAGGACACGCACGGCTACTCGGTCTCCAAGGGCATTCCGCGCCTGAGGAAGGCGGTGTGCGACTGGTACCGGCGGCGCTACGGCGTCGAGTTCGATCCCGACAGCGAGGCGATCGTCACCATCGGCTCGAAGGAGGGCCTTGCGCACCTGATGCTCGCCACGCTCGATCGCGGCGACACGGTGCTGGTGCCCAATCCCTCGTACCCGATCCACATCTACGGCGCGATCATTGCCGGCGCCGACATCCGCTCCGTGCGCATGACCCCGGGCGTGGACTTCATCGCCGAGGTCGAGCGCGCGATCCGCGAGCTGATCCCGAAGCCGAAGATGCTGATCCTCGGCTTCCCCTCCAATCCGACGGCGAAGTGCGTCGAGCTCGATTTCTTCGAGCGCGTGGTGGCGCTCGCCCGCGAGCACGACATGATGGTGGTGCACGACCTCGCCTACGCCGACATCGTGTTCGACGGCTGGAGGGCGCCCTCGATCATGCAGGTGGCGGGCGCGCGCGACGTGGCGGTGGAGTTCTTCACCATGTCGAAGAGCTACAACATGGCGGGCTGGCGCGTCGGCTTCATGGTCGGCAACCAGGACCTGGTGCACGCGCTGGCGCGCATCAAGAGCTACCACGACTACGGCACGTTCACGCCGCTGCAGGTGGCCTCGATCGTGGCGCTCGAAGGGCCGCAGGACTGCGTCGAGGAGATCCGCCTGACCTACCAGCGGCGCCGCGACGTCATGGTGAAGGGGCTGCACGACATCGGCTGGCGGGTGGAGAACCCGAAGGCTTCGATGTACGTCTGGGCGAAGATCCCGGAGGCCTACGCCGCCATGGGCTCGATCGAGTTCACCAAGCGCCTGCTGGGCGAGGCGAAGATCGCGGTGGCGCCGGGCATCGGCTTTGGCGACTACGGCGACGACCACGTCAGGATCGCGCTGATCGAGAACGAGAACCGCCTGCGCCAGGCGCTGCGCGGCGTGAAGGAGATGTTCCGCAAAGACGGTCTGCTGCGCGGCGCGGCATGAGGCCCATCCAGGTAGGCCTGCTCGGCATCGGCACGGTCGGGGGCGGCACCTGGGACGTGCTGAACCGCAACGCCGGCGAGATCCGGCGCCGCGCCGGCCGCGCCATCCGCATCGCGCGCGTCGCCGACAAGGACCGGAACAAGGCGCGCAAGCTGGTCGCCGGCAAGGCCGAGGTCACCGGCAACGCCTGGGAAGTGGTGCGCGACCCGCGCATCGACATCGTCGTCGAGCTGATCGGCGGCACCGGCATCGCCCGCGACCTCGTGCTCGAGGCGATCGCGCACGGCAAGCACGTGGTTACCGCGAACAAGGCGCTGCTCGCCAAGCACGGCAACCGCATCTTCGCCGCTGCGCAGAAAAAAGGCGTGATGGTCGCCTTCGAGGCCTCGGTGGGCGGCGGCATCCCGATCATCAAGGCGCTGCGCGAGGGCCTCGCCGCCAACCGCATCGAATGGATCGCCGGCATCATCAACGGCACGTCCAATTTCATCCTCTCGGAGATGCGCGACAAGGGCCTCGCCTTCCGCGTGGCGCTGGCCGACGCGCAGGCGCGCGGCTACGCCGAGGCCGATCCCACCTTCGACATCGAAGGCGTGGACGCGGCGCACAAGCTGACGATCCTGTCGGCGCTCGCCTTCGGCATCCCGATGCAGTTCGCGAAGGCCTACACGGAGGGGGTGTCGCGCCTGACGCAGGCCGACATCGGCTACGCCGAGGAGCTCGGCTACCGCATCAAGCTGCTCGGCATCACGCGGCGCGCGCCGAAGGGCATCGAGCTGCGGGTGCACCCGACGCTGGTGCCGACGCGGCGCCTGATCGCCAACGTCGAGGGCGTGATGAACGCCATCCTGGTAAAGGGCGACGCGGTCGGGCCGACGATGTTCTACGGCGCGGGCGCCGGCAGCCAGCCCACGGCGAGCGCGGTGGTCGCCGACCTGGTGGACGTGACGCGCCTCATCACCGCCGATCCGGGAAACCGCGTGCCGCACCTTGCGTTCCAGCCCGACCAGCTCTCGGCCGCGCCGATCCTGCCGATGGGCGAGGTCGAGACCTCTTACTACCTGCGCCTGCGCGTGCAGGACAAGCCCGGCGTGCTGGCGCGCGTCACGCGCATCCTCGCCGACTCGAAGATCTCGATCGAGGCCCTGGTGCAGAAGGAGCCGCCGGCGGGCGAGAAGCGGGCCGACATCGTCATGCTGACCCACCTCGCCGTGGAAAAGAACGTGGATGCAGCGCTCGCGCGCATCGAGCGCCTGCCCACGGTGCTCGGCAAGGTCACCCGCATCCGCCTCGAATCCCTGCTGTAGTGCGCTACGTCAGCACTCGCGGCGGCGCCGCGCCGCAGCGCTTCTCCGACATCCTGCTGGAGGGCCTCGCGCCGGACGGCGGGCTGTACGTGCCCGAGTCCTTCCCGCCGGCCGATCTCGCCGCCTGGCGCGGGCTCGGCTATCCGCAGCTCGCGGCGGCGGTGCTCGCGCCGTACATGGACGACGTGCCGGCGCTCGAGACGATCGTCGCGCGCACTTACACGCGGGACGTGTTCGGCAGCGATGACATCGCGCCGCTGAAGACACTGGAGCCGGGCCTGCACCTGCTCGGGCTGTCGAACGGGCCCACGCTCGCCTTCAAGGACATGGCGCTGCAGCTGCTCGGGGTCCTCTTCGAGGATGTGCTGGTGCGCCGCCGACAGACGCTGAACGTGCTCGGCGCGACCTCGGGCGACACCGGCTCGGCGGCCGAGCATGCGCTGCGCGGCCGGCGCGGCGTGCAGGTGTTCATGCTGTCCCCGCACGGGCGCATGAGCGCTTTCCAGGCCGCGCAGATGTACGCGCTGCAGGATGCGAATATCCACAACCTCGCCGTCGAGGGGACGTTCGACGACTGCCAGGACGTGGTGAAGCAGGTGAACGCCGACGCGGCGTTCAAGGCGCGGCACCGCATTGGCGCCGTGAACTCGATCAACTGGGCGCGCATCGCGGCGCAGGTGGTGTACTACTTCTGGGGCTACTTTCGCGCCACGCGCTCGGACGCGCAGCGCGTGGATTTCGCGGTGCCCTCGGGCAATTTCGGCAACATCTACGCGGGCTACGTGGCGCGCCGCATGGGCCTGCCCGTGTCGCGCCTGATCCTCGCCACCAACGAGAACGACGTGCTGGACGAATTCTTCCGCACCGGGCGCTACCGCGTGCGCCGCGCGGTGCGCGCGACCTCGAGCCCCTCGATGGACATCTCCAGAGCCTCCAACTTCGAGCGCTACGCCTTCGAGCTGGTGGGACGCGATCCCGGGCGCATCGTCGCGCTCTGGGCGCAGCTTGCCCGCGACGGCGAATTCGAGCTGCCGGGGGCAAGCGGGTTCGTCTCGGGCAAGAGCACGCACGAAGACCGGCTGGCGACCATCCGCGAGTTGCAGCGGAAATACGGCGTGGTCGTCGATCCGCACACCGCGGACGGCGTGAAGGTCGGGCTCGAGCAGCGCGCCCCGGGCGTGCCGCTCATCTGCCTGGAAACCGCGCTGCCCGTGAAGTTCGCCGCCACCATCGCGCAGGCGTTGGGGCGTGAGCCGCCGCGCCCGGCGAGGTTCGAGGGCCTGGAGCAGCTGCCCCAGCGCGTCGAAGTGATCGTGCCGGATGCGCGCGCCGTGAAGCGCGCCATCGAGGCGTCTCAGGCGTAGCGCGGATACTTCGGGTCGTACATCTGCGCGCGGATGTGAGCGAGCAGATTGGCCGGCCGGCGCTGCGAGGTGAGGTGGCGCGCATAGGCGACCCGCGCTACCGCCGCCGCGATCCGCGCGGAAACGTCGCGGATGCGTGCGAGCGCCGGATACAGGCTGCCCTGGTCGAGGTCGGCCTGCGTCGTCTGCCGCGCGAGCGTGCGCGCGGCGGCGAGAAACATCTCGTCGGTGACGCGCCGCGCGCGGCTCGAGATCACTCCCAGGCCGACGCCCGGGAAGATGTAGGAATTGTTGCCCTGGCGCGGCACGAATACGCGTCCGTCGAGCGTCACCGGGTCGAACGGGCTGCCGCAGGCAAAGAGCGCCCGGCCGCCCGACCAGTGGTAGGCCTGCTCGGCGGTGCATTCCGATTGCGAGGTCGGGTTCGAGAGCGCGAACACGATCGGCCGCGGGTTGATGCGCGCCATCGCCGCGACCACCTTCTCGGTGAAGGTGCCGCCGACCGCGGCCACGCCGATGATGGCGGTGGGCTTGAGCGCCTCGACCGCGGCGGCGAAATCGCCGACGCGCTGGCCCTCGTGGGCATAGGGCCGCTTGTGCGCGGCGAGATCGGTGCGGCCCGCCACCACCAGTCCGCGCGAATCGAACAGCCAGCAGCGCCGCCGCGCCGCGTCCGCGGCGAGGCCCTCGTCGCCGAGCGCGGCCACCACCAGGTCGCAGATGCCGCTTGCCGCCTCGCCGGCGCCGAGGCACAGGATGCGCTGCTCGCGCAGCGCGGCGCCCGTGACGCGCAGCGCCGAGTACAGGCCGGCGAGCACTACCGCGGCGGTGCCCTGGATGTCGTCGTTGAAGGTGCAGACGCGCTCGCGGTAGCGCTGCAGCAGGCGGAAGGCGTTGGTGTTGGCGAAATCCTCGAACTGGATCAGCACGCCCGGGAACACCTTCTGCGCCGCGGTCACGAACTCCTCCACCAGCGCGTCGTAGCGCGCGCCGCGCAGGCGCGTCTGGCGCAGCCCGACGTAGAACGGATCGTTGCGCAGGGCCTCGTTGTCGGTGCCGACATCGAGGATCACGGGCAGGCAGCGCCGCGGATGCACCCCGGCGCAGCCGGTATACAGCGAGAGCTTGCCGACCGGGATGCCCATGCCGTTCGCACCCAGGTCGCCGAGGCCGAGGATGCGCTCGCCGTCGCTGACGACGATGATGCCAACGTCGCGCTGCGGCCAGTTGCGCAGCACCTGGGCGATCTTGCCGCGGTCGTTGGCGCCGATGAACAGGCCGCGCGGCCGCTGGAAGATGTTGCCGAACTTCTGGCAGGCGAGGCCGACGGTCGGCGTGTAGATGAGCGGCATGATCTCGTCGGGATGCTCCGCGACGATGCGGAAGAAAAGCGCCTCGTTGCGGTCGTGCAGCGCGTTCAGGTTGACGAACTTTTCCAGCGGACTGGGCAGGCCGCGCAGGTGCGCAAGGCTGCGCTGCATCTGCTCTTCCTGGGTATGCACGTGCGGCGGCAGGAGCCCGCGCAGGCCGAGACGGGCGCGCTCCTTCTGCGTGAACGCGGTGCCCTTGTTGAGCAACGGGTCGCGCAGCACCGCCATGCCGCGCAGCCCGGCGGGCAGCCGGGCGTTCATATCTCTTCCGGCACCATCTTGATCGCGCCGCAGGGGCATTCCGCGACGCAGATGCCGCAGCCCTTGCAGTAGTCGAAGTTGAACTGGAAGCGCTTGCCCGGTCCGAGCTTGATCACGGCGTTGTCCGGGCACACGCCGTAGCAGTTGTCGCACTCGAAGCAGTTGCCGCACGACAGGCACCGCCGCGCTTCATACAGGGCGTTGGACTCGTCGAGCCCGCGCACCACCTCGTCGAAGGTGGACTGGCGGCGCACGCCGTCGAGCACCGGGCGCACGGTCTTGGGCGCATCCGAGTAGTACCAGGTATTGACCTGCTCGAATGTTGCCGGCTCGTGCTTGGGCGGCGGCGCGTACACGGCGCCGCGCAGCCAGGCGTCGATGTGGCGCGCGGCCTTCTTGCCGTGCCCGACGGCCACCGTCACCGTGCGCTCGGCGGGCACCATGTCGCCGCCGGCGAAGATGCCGTCGTGGCCGGTCATCATGTTGGCGCCGACCTGCACGGTGCCGTCGCGCATTTCCAGGCCCGGCACGCCATCGAGCAGCGACAGGTCCACGTCCTGGCCGAGCGCGAGCACCACCGAATCGGCGGCGAGCGTCTCCAGCTCGCCGGTGGGCTGCGGGTTGCCCTTGGTGTCGAGCACCATCTTCTCGACCGTGATCGAGGATTCGGCGGCCTGCTTGATGGTGGAGAGCCACTTGATGAGCACGCCTTCCTGCAGCGCTTCCTCGACCTCGGAGTCGTGCGCCGGCATCTTCTCGCGCGTGCGCCGGTAGACGATGACCGCGTCTTCGGCGCCCAGGCGCTTGGCGGTGCGCGCCACGTCGAGGGCGGTGTTGCCGCCGCCGTAGACCACCACGCGCCGGCCGAGCAGCGGCTTTTCTTCGCCTTCCATCGAGCGCAGCACCGACAGCGCGTCGAGCACCTTGGCCGCGCTGCCGGCCGGGATGTAGGCGCGCTTTGCGATGTGCGCGCCGACGGCGAGAAAGGCGGCGTCGAACGCACCGCCTTGCATCGTCTCGAGGATGTTCGCCACCTTGGCGTTCAGCTTGAGCGTCACCCCCAGCTCGAGCAGGCGGC
This sequence comes from Burkholderiales bacterium, assembly GCA_035459025.1. Lineage (GTDB taxonomy): Bacteria > Pseudomonadota > Gammaproteobacteria > Burkholderiales > SG8-39 > JAABQT01. The sequence goes on from DATHYT010000107.1 coordinate 6,962, forward strand.
GGATCTCCGCCTCGAGCACGTCGCGCGGCAGGCGGTACTTGGGGATGCCAAAGCGCATCATGCCGCCCGCGACCGGGCCGGCCTCGTGGATCTGCACCGCGTGGCCGAGCCGCGCGAGGTGGTACGCCGCGGAGAGCCCCGAGGGGCCGGCGCCCACCACCAGCACGCGCTTTCCCGAGGGCGCCGCGGGCGCGTCGAACTTCCAGCCCTGGCGCAGTGCCTCGTCGCCGAGGAAGCGCTCGACCGAGTTGATGCCGACCGCGGAGTCGAGCTGCGCCCGGTTGCAGGACGTCTCGCAGGGGTGGTAGCAGACGCGTCCCATGACCGCGGGCAGCGGGTTGTCCTGCGTCAGCAGGCGCCACGCCGCCTCGTAGTCGCCCGATTCGGCGTGGTAGAGCCAGCCCTGGATGTTCTCCCCGGCGGGGCAGGCGCTGTTGCAGGGCGGCAGGCGATCGACGTACTCGGGGCGCAGCGTCCGCCAGGTGCCGGTGTGGTTGGCGAGGCTCGATCCGGGATCGAGCGTGATGGCGAAGGGCTTACGCATCCACGAGCCCGTAACGGCGGATGTTGCGGTCGGCGATGCCCTGGATGCGCGCGATGTCCTCGGCCCGCGGCGTGGCGCCGAACAGGTGCGCGAAGCGCTTTTGCGGCCTCAGGTACTCCTCGACCGGGAGCTTCCTGCGGATCTTCGACACCGACGCGACTTCGCCGTACAGCGCCTCGAACACCGGAAACATCCCCGTTTCCTTTGCCAGCCGCGCAATGCGAATCGTGTCCTCGGCGGCGTGGCCCCAGCCGAGCGGGCAGGGGACGAACAGGTGCAGGTAGCGCGCGCCGCGAAATCCCATGGCGCGGCGCACCTTGGCCTCCAGATCGTGCAGCTCGGCCACGGTCGCCGTCGCCACATAGGGAATGCCGTGCGCCATGGCGATCGCCGGCAGGTTCTTGCCCGGGCCGAACACGTTGCCGGGCGCTTCGCCCACCGCCATGGTGGTCGCCGTGCGCGCGGCAGGCGGCGTCGCCGAGGAGCGCTGCACCCCGGTGTTCATGTAGGCCTCGTTGTCGTAGCAGATGTAGAGCACATCGTCGTTGCGCTCGAACATCCCCGAGAGGCAGCCGAAGCCGATGTCGGTGGTGCCGCCGTCGCCGCCCTGCGCCACGACGCGCACGTCGTCACGCCCTTTTACTCTCATCGCCGCGGCGATGCCGGTCGCGACCGCTGCGGTGTTGCCGAAGAGCGAGTGGATCCAGGGAATCTGCCACGACGTTTCCGGATACGGCGTCGAGAACACTTCCAGGCAACCGGTCGCATTGGCGGCGATCAGCCGGTTGCTCGTCGCTTCCATTGCGGCGTCGATGGCGTAGCGCGCCCCCAGCGCCTCGCCGCAGCCCTGGCAGGCGCGGTGCCCGGAATTGAGCGAATTGGTGCGACGCAGGTTGGCCTGTACCGAGCGCTCCTCGGGCGCGAGCAGGCGGTTGCCGACCGTGAAGGTTCCCGTCTGGTAGAACTTGACCGGCTGGAAGGCCATGGCGTGCTTCCTATCCCATGCGGGCGGCGATGACGCCGAGGTCGCGCAGCATGCCTTCCGCGATCGGCCCGGAGCGGCGCTGCTCGCGCTCGCGGGCGAGCGCCCGGTCGACCAGCGCGTGGTCGAGGTCGAGGAAGCTGAGCGGCTCGAGCTTGCCGCCGATGGCGGCGGCGAACACGCGCCCCAGGGAGGCGCGCGTGATCGAGCGGCCCCCCAGCCCGGCAATGACGGCGTGCACCGCGTCGGGGCTTCCGCCGAAGGCGGTGCGCACGTTCAAAGAGACGATGCCGCCCAGGCCGACCGCGAGGCTCTTCTCGATCACGACCACGCGCCTGGCCTGCGCCAGTGCCGCGCGCACCACGGCATGCGGCCAGGGGCGAAAGCAGGTGACGCCGAGCACGCCGATCTTTGCCCCATCGCGGCGCATTTCGTCCACCGTGTCCTTGATCGTGCCGAGCACCGAGCCCAGCGCGACGACGATGGTGTCGGCATCCTCCGTGCGGTAGGTATGCACGAGGCCGCCCGATTCGCGCCCGAAGGCACCGCGAAACTCTTCGGCCCAGCCCGAAATCAGCTCGAGCGCGCGCATCTGCTTGGCGTGCGCGAGATAGCGCACCTCCATGAACGCCTCCGGGCCCACCATGGCGCCGATGGACACGGGTTCGGCGGGATCGAGCACCTGGCGCGGCTCGAAGGGCGGCAGCCAGGCGTCCACCTGCTCCTGGCTGGGCAGGTCCACGCGCTCGTAGGCGTGCGTGAGGATGAAGCCGTCCATGCACACCATGACCGGGAGCGAGAGCTCTTCGCCGAGGCGAAACGCCTGGATGTGCAGATCGAGCGCCTCCTGATTGGTCTCCGCAAAGAGCTGGATCCAGCCGCAATCGCGCTGGCTCATGGCATCGGTGTGGTCGTTCCAGATGTTGATCGGCGCGCCGATGGCGCGGTTGGCCACGGTCATCACGATCGGCAGGCCGAGGCCCGAGGCGTTGAAGACCGCCTCGGCCATGTAGAGCAGTCCCTGGCTGGCGGTGGCGGTGTAGGCGCGCGCGCCGGCGGCCGCAGCGCCGATCGCCACCGACATGGCGGCGAATTCCGACTCGACGTTGATGAACTCGCAGCGCGCCAGCGCGCCGCTCTTCACCTTCTTGCCGAGTGCCTCGACGATGTGCGTTTGCGGCGAGATCGGATAGGCGCAGATCACCTCCGGGCGGCACAGGGCGACCGCTTCGGCCACCGCGTGCGAGCCCTCAGTCTGCTTGAGCATGGCTGATCTCCTGCATGTCGCCGCGCACGAAGGCATAGGCCTCGCTCGCCGCGGCGATGTTGCCCTCGGCCACCTTGCCGCTGAATTTCTCCCGGATCGCCGCCGCGACCGAATCGAGGGAAATCCTGTCCGACACGGCGGCGAAGCCGCCGAGCAGCGCCGCGTTGGGCAGCGGCCGGCCCAAGTGCTTCAGCGCGAGCTCGGTTGCCGGCACGGTGCACTGGCGCTCGGCGCGCAGGCTGCGCGCGAATTCGCCCACCCCCAGCGCATCGAAGGTGCGGCTGGTGTTGATGAGGACGTAGCCGTCGTGCGCGAGGCCGCCGAACACGTCCACCTGGTGCAGCAGCGTCGGGTCCTGAATGATCAGCGCATCGGGCTGGAGCACCGGTTCGCGCAGGCGGATCTCGCGGTCGTCGATGCGGCAGAACGCGACCACGGGCGCGCCGGTGCGCTCCGAGCCGAAACTGGGGAAGGCCTGCGCATGCCGGCCTTCGAGAAATGCGGCGATCGACAGCATCTCCGCCGCCGTCACCACGCCTTGGCCGCCGCGGCCGTGGATGCGCACCTGGAACATGGAGGACTTTTATCCCGGGTGCCCGGGCCGGTCTTGATGTGAGTCAAGGATCGTGCGGTGCGCGCAGCGCTCAGGCGGCCAGACCGGCAAGTCGTTCGCGGTCGAGAATGGTGATCGCGCGTCCCTCCACGCGGATGCAGCCGCGCTGCGTGAGGTCGCGCAGCATGCGCGACAGCGTTTCTTTCTGGATGCTGAGCCGCGCCGCCACTGTCGTCTTGCTCGCCGGCAGCCGCACCTGGCAGCCGTCCGCGCCCTGCTCGCGCTCGGCGAGCGACACCAGGTACGAGGCGAGGCGCTGCACGCCGTTGTGCTGCGCGAGCGCCTGCAGTTCCGAGAGCAGCGACAGGCAGTCCTCCGCGAGGTGCGCAATTAGGCTCTGCGCCACCACCGAGTTCCGCTCGATCAGGCGCAGCACCGGCGCGCGCGGCACCACCACCAGCAGCGATTCGCTCAGCGTGGCGGCGTCGAAGGGCGCGGGTCGGTCGAGCAGCGCCGGTGCCTCGCCGAAGCTCTCGTTCGCGCCCACCAAGCGCAGCACCCGCTCCTCGCTTTCGGAGCGCGGCAAAGACAGCTTGAGCAGGCCGAAGGCGACGATCAGGATGCCGGGCATGGGCTCGCCCAGGCGGCAGGCCACCGTGCCGCGCTGCAGCGTGCGCGCGCGGGCGTGCGCGGCAATCTCGGCGAGCTGGCTCCGCGTCGCATCCCGCAGCATGGCCATGTTGGCGACCACGCTTTCCACGATGCGGTCATGACGTGCATCGTTGTTGTTAGTCGTCGCCGGTAGCATCACGAAGCTCCTTATTGCGGCGCAATAAGTGTCGCTCATAGGGCGCGCCGAATTTTGACCTGCATCAAACCGCATGCTCGGCCGGGCGTCGGGCCGTCTGGGGGACAATCGCGGCATGCGCAGCGAGAGAAACGTGCTTGGTGGCGAGCTGAGGGCCTGCAGCTACGCGCCGCTCACCGGCTATTTCCGCGACGGCAGCTGTGCCACGCACGGCACCGACGGCGTGGCGCACCTGGTTTGCGTGCGGGCGACGCAGGCATTCCTGGATTTCAGCGTGGCCAAGGGCAACGACCTGGTCACGCCGCGCCCGGAGCTGCGCTTTCGCGGCCTGAAGGCGGGCGACCGCTGGTGCCTGCACGTGCTGCGCTGGATCGAGGCCTGGCGCGCGGGCGCCGCGCCGCAAGTCGTGCTCGAGGCCACGCACGAAAACGTGCTCGAGTACGTGCCGCTGGCGGCGCTCAAGCAGTGCGCGCTGGACCTGAACTAGACCCACTTTCCCAGATAGCAGGACGGTGCACCGCGCGCGGAAATTTCGGGTTACATTTCCTGCGACCGGGTGTTGCCGTCGAGGGGGAGGGCATGGCGAAGATCGCGGAGGAGCGTCTCGACGCGGTACGCAGGTACCTGCAGCAGGTCTTTCCCGGCTGGGCGCTCGCCGAGGTCTGGGACAGGGACCGTGAAGCGCACACGTTCCTGCTGAAGAAGCCCCGCGAGCCCGTGCATCTGCTCAAGGTGAGCCGCACCCTGCTGGACGACTGCGGCCCGCGCAAGCTCGCTGGGCTGCTCGAGGGCCACCAGGTCGCGCACGCACTGCGCAAGGCGTCGCATCACCGGCTATTACTGAGCGGGCGGGGGCTCGACCCGATCTAGTCGCCAACCAGCGACGGGCTGCCGCGCTTCCTGGCTGCGCGCGCCGCTCTGGCGCAGTGCGCTATCATTGGATTTTTAGTCTACTTAGGAGGGTGCGATGAAGACCGTACTTATAGCCGTGGCAGCGGCGGGTTTGCTGGCAGCCGGGGCAGCCCAGGCACAGTCCGGGGCGGACGTGCTGAAGGCCAAGGGATGCCTGAACTGTCACGACGCGGACAAGAAGAAGGTCGGGCCGGCGTACAAGGACGTTGCGGCGAAGTACAAGGGCAACGCGGGCGCGGAAGCCGACCTTCTGGCCAAGCTCAAGTCCGGCAAGGGACACATGAAGATCCAGGCCACGGATGCCGAGCTGCAGGCGGCGCTGCGCCACGTTCTCGCCACGAAGTAGTGCGCAGAGCCGCGGCATGCGACTGAACCCCGGACTGCTATGGAGCGCGCTGCTCGCGGCGGCGGCGTGCATCGCACCGCAGGCGGCCGAGGCACAGCGCGGTGAGCGCAGCGGCAAGCAGGTGGTCGAGGCGACCTGCGCCAGTTGTCATGGCGAAGGGGTCGGCGGTGCGCCGAAGATCGGCGATAGCGAAGCCTGGAAGAATCGCGCCGCGCAGGGCCTCACCGCCCTTACGCGACATGCGCTCGACGGCATTCGCGGCATGCCGGCGCACGGCGGCAATCTTGCGCTCACCGACCTCGAGATCGCGCGTGCGGTGACCTACATGGTGAATCGCTCGGGAGGCCGCTGGGTGCCGCCGGCGAGCGAGCTGGACCTGGCCGGCGAGCGCAGCGGCGCGCAGATCGTGGAGGCGCAGTGCTCGAAGTGCCACCGCGAAGGCCTCGGCGGCGCGCCCAGGATCGGCGACATCGCAGCCTGGGCGCCGCGGCTCAAGGGCGGCCTCGACGACCTGGTGCGGGCGGCGATTCACGGGCATGGCGGCATGCCGCCGCGCGGCGACCGGGCCGACCTGACCGACGCCGAAGTGCGCAATGCGGTGCTCTACATGTTCAACCCGGGCGCCGTGGCGCCCAAGGACGCCCCGGCGGATGCGCGCGCGGCGGCGCCGCGCTACAAGATTGCCGGCGGCATGGAAGTGGATCTCGGCATCGTGCCGGCGGAAACCCTTCGCCTGCTTCCGGAGGGTTCTGCGGAGCGGATGCTGCATGGCGGGGTGCCGGACGGCGCGGGCTATTACCACTTGAACGTGTCGTTGCGCGACGCGAGGAAAAGAACCCCGATCGGCGACGCCCAGGTGGTCATGCGCGTTGAGCAAGTTGGCCTGTCGGGCGTTACGAGGACGCTCGAGCCCTACATGGTCAACCAGCTGCCGAGCTACGGTGCTTACTTCCGGCTACGCTGGAACGCCAACTATCGCATTACCGCTATCATCCGCACGCCGGGGGCACCGGCGCCAGTGGCGGTGAAGTTCGAGCACCGCGTGTACTGATCGCGCCGCGCGCGCCGCCTATTTCGCCGGCTGGCTGGCGTAGGCGGTGGCGAGGCTCTCGATGATCGAGTCGCTGTAAGGCAGGCTCATCTTGTGCATCATCGAGCTCTCGCGTCGATCGTCGCGGTAGGCGCGCAGCGCCATCACCAGGTAGTCCCGGTCTTGGCCGCGGATCTTGGGAACGACCATTCCGGGGATGTCCACGTCGGCGGCATGGCAGCGTTCGCACCGGTCGGTCAGGTCCTTGACCAGCGTCTGCCCTTTTTCAGCCGCCCTCGACTTCTGCACGGCGTAGAACGCAGCAATGCTCTCGATGTCCTTGTCGCTTAGCCCGGTGACGTACAGGCGCATGTTCTCCCGCTTGCGGGTCGTGCGGTACGCCTTGATCGCGTCCACCAGGTAGCGCGCGTCCTGCGCCGCGAGGCTCGGCGTGGCGCTGTCGGTGCTTACGCCGTGCCCGCCGTGGCAACCGCCGCAAACGGCGCTCAGAGGCTCGCCGGCCGCGGGGTCCCCGAACGGGGGCGCACTGCGTGGCGCGGGCGTCTGAGACGCGAGATACAGCGCCAAGGTTTCCATGTCCAGCTTCGAAAGCCTGGGCAGGAGCGCGTGCATGGGCGCCGCCTTGCGCTCGTTCAACAGGTACTCCTGGATCGCCACGACGAGGTAATGCGGCTGCTGCCCGGCGAGGCTGGGAATGCCGGGGGTGGTGCTGTTGCCGTCTTCGCCGTGGCATTTGGCGCAGGCCGCCGCGACTTTCTTGCCGAGCTCGTAGGGCGAGGCGTGCGCGCTCTGCGCTACCGCGGCTGTGGACCGTACCGGTGGCAGGGAGGTGTAGAACCCCGCCACGTTGCGCACCTCGGCGTCGCCCAGGTGCGTGGCGATCTCCCGCAGCGCGGCATGCGTGCGCTTGCCCGCCTTGTACGCATCCAGCGCCGCGACCAGGTAGCCCACACGCTGGGCCGCAAGATGCGGTATCCCCGGCGCCGCGCCCCGGCCGTCGAGGCCGTGGCAGCCCTTGCAGTCGCGCTCGGCGATGGCCCTTCCCGCGGCCAGGTCCGTCGCCGAAAGCGGCTCGACAGCGGGCTTCGCCGTCCCTTGCTCCTTGCCCGGACAGCCTGCGAGCGCCGCCGACAGCGCAATGACGAGCACGAACGTGTGGCGTTTCATCATGCGAGCCTCGAATTCAGTTGATCAGCCGACATCGGTGGTTTCGCCTCCTTGCCGGTACGTGACCATTTTGGGCGGGTGCGAGAACCACATCTGGTACATGGACACTACCCACATGAAGGCGAACGACAGTCCCATGAGGGCACCACCGATCATCACCACCCAGGCGAACGGGTGGTAGATCTTGGTGAAGTACCAGGACCCTATGTCCAGCGTCAGGGAAACGAACGGGAGCCCGACCACGGCGCACTTGAACCACACCGGGCGCACGTAGGCGTGGCTGAAAATGGTCCCCAGGATGAAGAACACGAAGGCGAGCCCGAAAAAATGGATGTGCGAGACCCGAACCAGCGTGAAGATCCCGGTGCCGGTGTCGCGTTCGGTGACCTTGAGGACGTTGTCGTAGCCGTTCAGGTTCGGCAGGTGCGGGTTGCTGCCGTCGTGGCAGGTCAGGCAGCGCCCGTCGAGCACCGTCTTGATCTCCTTTTCGTACCGGCCGCGCTCGCCGCCCTCCTGCACCCACGACACGAGCGATGTGAGCTCGTCGCGCGGCAGCATGGCCGACATGGACCCGCGCAGCGCTGCTTCCAGGCGCGAGCCCTTGCCGCTGCCGCTGTAGGCGATGACGATGTCCTCGTAGGACACCGAGCGCGGATTGCCGTCCTTTCCCGAGTAGGTGTGGAACAGGTAAATCATCGCGAACAGGTACGCGGTGCCGAGGACCAGCAGGGTCGCCGTGTACAGCACCCTCAAGCTGTAGGGCAGCTCGGAAAAATGGCGATACAACCGGTGTAGTGGTGCGTCATCCATGCGCGTTTCCTTGCTCACTTTTCGCTCTTCTTGTCCGCGGGCGGCAGCACCAGGTACACGACCGCGCGCGCGCCCTGGCGCGAGTAGTGCGCCGCAAGCTCCTTGACATCTCGTTCGCTCATCAACGCCGACATGGCAGCCATCGCCGTGCTCTTGCGCACGCCGGTGCGGTAGGCGTCGAGCACCTGTTCGAGCCAATCTTCGCGCTGCGCTGAGAGGCGCGGCATGAGCGGGTCGGTGCTGTTGCCATTGGCGCCGTGGCAACGGTCGCAGCGCTCGATCCACTCGGCGGCGGTGAGGGGGCGGCGCACGTTCGGCGCCTGCGGCTGCTGCGCCGCGTAATACGCGGCGAGGTCGCGCATGGCTTTTTCGTCGAGCGCCGCCGCTGGACCATTCATCGAATCGTCCTTGCGCGCCCCGTCCTTGTAGGCGCGCAGCGCAACGACGAAGTACTCCGCGTCCTGGCCGGCGATGCTGGGCGTGATGGGATTGCCGCTCACGCCCGTGTCGCCGTGGCAAGCGGCGCAGGAAGCCGCAGCGGCTTTGCCCGCGGCCGCGTCACCGGGGGCCGGGGTCTGCGCCTTGGCGGGCTTTTGCAGCGCGTAATAGAGCGCCACCTGGCTCACGGTCTCGGCGCTCATCGCCGCGACGAGCGATTTCATCAGGTCGTGCTTGCGCGCGCCGCTCTTGTAGGCGTTCACGGCAGCGACGAAGTACTTCGGGTCGAGTCCGACCAGGCTCGGCATGCCCGCGATCGCGCTGACACCGGACTCGCCGTGGCAGCCGCCGCAGCCGGCCGCCGCGGCCTTTCCGGCCTGCAGCGGATCGGCCGCCTTCGGCGCGGCCTTGGCGGGCGCCGGCGCAGGCCGCGGCGGCTCGACGCTCCCATAGTAGGCGGCCACCTTGACCAGCGCGTCGTCGCTCAGATAGCGCACGACGCCGGTCATGGCGCCCTGCACGCGGGCGCTGTGGCGGTAGGCGCGCAACTGCAGGTCGATGTACGCCGCGCGCTGGCCCGCGAGGTGCGGCACGCCCTTGGTGGTGCTGACGCCATTCGCGCCGTGGCACCGGGCGCAGGCCGTCTGCGCGATGCGCCCGCCCTCCGCGATTTCGAGCGGCGTGGCATAGACCGCGCGCAACTGGTCGTCGCTCCCCGCCGGGACGCGCACGGCCTGCGCCGCCGCGCCGGAAGCGTATGCCGTAGCGGCAGCGCCCACGACAAGCACGCTGGCCACGAGCATCCTCATCCGGGCTGGTCTTCCCAGGGCGGGAAAAAGCGCGTCAGGCCGACGAGCGTGGCGATCGGCGCGAGGAGCAGCAGAATCGCGACCAGCAGGCCCTCGTGGCCCAGAAGCTGCAGCTGGTAGCCGAGCAGCCCCCTGCCGGTCTTGGAAATCTCCTGCCCGCCGATGACCACGTTCCAGCGCATCATGAAGACCGAGAGTAGCACCAGGCAAGCGCACAAGGTGACGCCCGTGATGAACGCCTTGCCCGTGGTGCCGCGCCAGATCATGTACGAAAGCCACAGCAACGGCAGGATCGCACCGACGGCGAATTGCAGAACGAAATAGGGGATCAGCAGCGGGCCGTTCACGTACGCAATGATCATCTCGACGCCTTCGCGGCCCTTGTACACGATGTTGGCGAACTCCAGGCCTTCGAGCACCAGGGCGACCATGATGAATCCCCACACCGTGTAGGCGAGGCCCTTCAGGCAGGCGAGATCGATCCTGATGCGGCGCAGCCAGCACGAGGCCACGTAGATCACGATGAGCAGTGCCACCCCGGAGATGATGGCCGAGAACAGGAACACCACCGGCATCAGGTCCGAGGACCACCATTCGCGCGACTTGAGCGAGCCGAAGACGAAGCCGACGTAGCCGTGCAGGCCGTGCGCGCCGGGAATGCCGGCGATCGCCAGCCAGAAGATCCATTTGCGGTCGTGGCTCAGTGCTTCCTCGGACACGTCGTACGAGCCCAGCGTCAGCAGGCGATAGGCCAGCCCCAGCACGCCCTTTCTCTTCTGCGCCTGCTCGACGATGTAAGGGCGAAACGCGAACCAGGTCTCGACCATCAGCAGCACGATGTAGAAGGTCGCGAAGTAGCCGAACATGGCCATCGCCGAGGTCCAGTGCGGCGTGAGCAGGTTATTGAGCGCGCGTTCCGGGTGCCCCAGGTGCAGCAGCAGGGGCAGGGGCACGAAGATCATGAAGCACAGCGAGGTGAGCAGGGCCAGGTGCGCCACGGGCTTCAGGCGCTGGAAGCCGAACACCTGGTACAGGCTCGACACCGTGAAGGCGCCCGCCACCAGGCCGGTGATGTAGGGATAGACGACGATGGCGATCGACCACTCGATGACCGTCTCGTTCGGATACACCCAGCCGATGTACGGGGCGTAGTGGATCAGGGGTTCCATCAGAGCACCGCCTTGTCGATGCCGACGTAGTACACGTTGGGCTCGTTGCCGGTTTCGGGCTTGAGCACCTGCACGCGGTTATTGCGGATGAACAGGCTGATCGGGCTTTGCCGGTCGCGGCGATCACCGAAGATGCGCGCGCCGACCGGGCAGACCTCGACGCAGGCAGGCTGCTGCCCCTTGGTGATGCGGTGGTAGCACCAGGTGCACTTGTCGGAAACGCCCTTGCGCTCGTCGAAATAGCGCGCGCCGTAGGGGCAGGCCTGCACGCAGTAACGGCAGCCGATGCAGTAGTCGTGATCGATGAGCACCACGCCGTCCGCGCCCTTGTAGGTGGCGCCGACGGGGCACACCTGCACGCAGGCGGGATGCGTGCACTGGTTGCACAGCTTCGGCACGAAGAAAGCCTTCTCGACTTTCGCCCCCGCGTAGCGGTCGGCGAAGCGGTATTCGCGCTCGGAACCCGCGGCAGCAATGTTGACCGGATCCTGCTGGCTGTCGATGCGCGGATGCTCCTCTCCCTCCAGGTAGACGTAGCGCTCCACCCAGGTGCGGAAGTGATGTGCGGTGAGCGGCACGTCGTTTTCGTGCTTGCAGGCCTCGACGCAACGCAGGCAGCCGATGCATTTCGTGGCGTCGACGCCGAACGCCCAACTGTGCTGGTTCCAGTCGTAATCCGGTATCGGCGGCGCGGCCTGGCCGGCGCCGGGAGCGCTCTTCGCATCGGCCTGGCGCAGGGCGCCGGTGCCCGCGGTAGCCGCGGCGGCGGCAACCGCAGCGGCGCGGCCGATGCCGCGCAGAAACCCGCGCCGCGCGCGCATCGCGCTGATCGAATCCCGTTTCATCATGCCCCCTTTCACTGCGGCCCCGGTGCGCAGCGCTGCGCGGCGTAGTAAGCGGCCAGATTCGCAATGTCGGCATCGCTCAGTCCCCTGACCACACCCGCCATCATCGGGTCCTTGCGTAATCCGGCGCGGAAGGCCTTGAGCGTGTTGGCGAGGTACGTCGACTTCTGCCCGGCGATGTGCGGCCAGGCGGGATTGGCGGTGATGCCGGTCTCGCCGTGGCACGCCTCGCAATTCTTGGCGAGCAGCTTGCCGGCGGCGGCGGCGGCGCCCGCTGCGCGCGCGGGCGCCCGGCAGCTCAGGCCCGCGTAGTAGGCGGCGAGGTTCTGCACATCGGCATCGCTGAGCACCTGCGCCACCGGCGACATCATCACGTCGCTCTGCGCGCCGGACTTGTAGGCGCCGAGGATGCGCGCCAGATAGGCGGCATTCTGGCCGGCGAGGCTCGGCCAGGTGTCGTTCGGGCTGATGCCGTTCTCGCCGTGGCAGCTGGCGCAGCTTTCCGCGTGCTTGCGGCCGCCGGCCGCGGCATCGCCGGCGACCAGCGCCGCCGCGAGCGCGAGCTTCGGCGCATGCGGGTTGTGGCACACGACGCACTGCTGGCCGGCGCCATGCTCCGCCGAGACGATCTGTGGCTGCGTACGCGGCCTTTCCGCCATCTTTTCATGGCACAGCGTGCACAGCCGGCGCGCATCGGCGGGAATCGGCAGCTTGCCATTCTGCGGGTGGCCCTGAGCCGCGCCGTGGCAGACCTCGCAGGTCACCGACTTGTGGTTGTTCGCCGACCACTGCGCATGGCGCTCGACGTGGCAGCCCTGGCAGTAAGCCGCGCTCTGGTAGGCCGGCACCTGGGCGGCGATTTCGGGCACCGATTTGGCGCGATAGTGGCCGTACTCGTAGAACGAATCGGCGGTGAAATACCATTTTGCCGCCAGCCCCAACGCGAGGCCCGCGGCGAGCAGCGCGATCAATCGAACGATGTGCTTGGGCACGCCCGTGCCTGGGCCGGAATCATCGGTCGCAAGTTATCGCGCGCCGCGCGGGGCGACTTGACCTACATCAAACGCGACGCGCCGCCGCCGAAGATGTCACTGCCCGAGCGCTTGCTTCACGGCGGCCTCGAGTTCGGTGTCCGAAGCCTTGATCTTCATGTGGCCCTTGCCGTCCCTCAGCTTTGCCACCAGGTCGCCTGCGGCGCCCTGCTTGCCCTTGAACTTGGCCGCGATGTCGTTAAAGGACGGACCGACCTTCTTCTTCTCCGCATCGTGGCAGTTCAAACAGCCCTTTGCCTTCAGCACATCGGCTGCCGCGACCAGCCCGGCGCTACTCGCCGCAAGCACGCCTGTCATCGCCAGAACGAACAGTTTCGCTTTCATGTTGCCTCCAGGGTGGATAAGCCATGCAATCATCCGGTGCGGCCCGCGAAGCCGATGATCACCAGCACGAGCAGCACAAGGCCGATCGCGATCAGCGCGAAGCCGAGAATCCGGGAGCCCAGCGTCATCGCCGACGAGGGCGCGTCCACGAGGTGCCGCTCGAGCTCGCCCGCGGCCGCCAGGCGCTGGTACTCGAGCGCATGCTCGCGCCTGAATTCCTCCAGCGGCACGGCGCCGGTGAACATCACGGTGTCGAGCGGGAACTTGTCGGGGCGGAAGTGGTTGTTGAAGAAGTGCACGGTGAACAGGAACACCGCGGCGAGTATCGCTTCCTCGCCGTGCACGATGGTGGCGACGTTGAGCGCCCAGCCGGGCAGCACCGACGCGGTCGCGCCCGGGAACGCGAGCATCATGCCGCTGCCGCCGATGATCGCCATGCCCCAGAACACCGCCCAGTAGTCGAACTTCTCCCAGTAGGTCCAGCGGTCGAAGGCCGGCCGCGGCCGGCGCCCGACGAACCACGCGAACATCGCGCCGATGTCCTTGAGGTCCTGCCAGGTGGGCACCAGCGACGTCGGGCCGAACCAGCGGAACGTCCGCCAGTCGCGCGCGATGCGCGCCAGCAGGTAGAGTAGGTGCACGAAGAAGATGCCGAGCATGATCGCCGCGGCGGTGCGATGCACCAGCGCCGCGACCTTCGGGCCGCCGAACGCGCCCGCGACGGACTTGGCCCAGTCGCTGCCGGGGAACAGCACGGTCATGCCGGTAAGCACCAGCGTCATGACGCTCAGCGCGAACACCAGGTGCGCCAGGCGCCAGACCGGGCCGAAGCGCTGGATCTGCTTGCCCTGCAGCTGCATCGACTCGTCCAGCATGACGTGGGGCCGGGTCCTGCCTTCCTTGCGGTCGCGGTACTCGCGGTAGAACCACAGCGCGGTGTGCGTCCAGAAGAACACGAACACCCCGACCAGCAGCGCGATCATGAACTTGGTCGCGATCCACGAGTGCGGGTAGCGCGCGAAATCGTCGCTGGTGGCGTGCGGCTCGAAGGTCACGAATCCCGCGCCCACGCCGGCGTGGCACTTGCGGCAGGTCTCCAGGCGCCGGGCCGGGTGAACGGTCGACTCCGGCTCGCTCACGCGCTGGATGGCATGGCTATCGTGGCAATCAAAGCACTTGGCCGTGTGCGCGTAGCCCAGGGTGCTCACCTGGCCGTGGTAGGTCTCGGTGTAGGTGCGCAGGCTCTCCGCATGGCAGTTGCCGCAGTTGCGGGTGATCGCGAGCTTGATCGGGTCGCCTTCCGGCCTGTCGATATCGTGGGTCGAGTGGCAGTCCGAGCACACGGCCGCGTACAGGTTCTTGTTCTCCAGCACCTCCTTGCCGTGCACCGAGGTGGCGTAGTCCGCGCGCTGCTTCGCGTGGCACGCGCCGCACCGGTCCGGAATGCTCAGGCGCCACTCGGCGCGCGCCGGGCTGTCTTTCGGATACACGTAGTGGGCTTCGTGGCAGTTGTGGCAGGTCGCGTTGGTGCGCGACTGGTCGTCGCGACGCGGCCGCGCGTGCACGGATTTCATGTAGCGCTCGATCTGGTCCACCACCACGCTGAGCCGCGGGTTTTGCGCCGCCCCGGGCTTGCCGTCCTGCATCGCCTGCCACAGGTCCTCGTGGCATTGCACGCAGCTCACCTTGAGCGGCGCGACCTTCTGGTGCGGGATCTCGGTGATGTCGCGGTGGCAGTCCACGCACTGGCGCTTGCCGTGCACGCTGGCGGCGAATTTCTCCTGCACGACGTGCAGATTGCGCGGCTTGCCGTCCGCATCCGGCATCGAAAAGCCATCGATGCCGTGGCAGCCGAGGCAGGTAGCGTTGTCGAGCGCGGCCGCCGCGGGCTGCGCGGCCGTGGCCACGGCAGGTTCCGCAGCCTTGGCTGCGGCCGGCGCCTTCGCGCCCAGGACGTGCTGCAGCATCGCCTTCAGCTCGGCGGCGCTCGCCTCCGCCTTGACCGGATGGCCCGTGCCTTCCTTGAGCGCTGCGCTCAGCTTGCCTAGCGCGTCCTTGTCCTTCCTGTACTTGGCCGCGATCTCCTGGAAGCTCGGTCCGACCTTCGCCGCGCTCATGTCGTGGCAGCCGAGGCAGCCCTTCGCGCTCAACTGCTCCAGCCCGGATTGCGCGCCCGCCGCGCCGGCCAGCGTCATTGCGAGCGCGGCAAGCAGCAACGAGACCTTGTTCATGGCGCGCGCATGCTATGGCCGCGTCGGTCGCAGCACTTGATCCAAGTCAGGCGATGAATATGCAGGCGGAGGTCGACCACAAGCGATGTGTGTTACAAGCGTCGGGAGGTTCTTCTGTGGCGCAATAAAAGAGGCCGAGAGCACCCGCCGCGCGGTGGCCGGCGGAGCGGTTACAATGCGGGATCAAACACACACGCCAATCGGCACGCCCCGCAGGGATAGTAGGGTACGAAAGCTACCGCCGTTTTGTGCGCTGCGTCTGATCTAGATCAAG
>DATHYT010000108.1:0-21184 GCA_035459025.1 Burkholderiales bacterium
CTGGCTGCCGAAAGTCATCTTCGGCTGACGCTGCTGGTCGTTTCAAACGCTCGGCAGGCGCGGGGCGCCGGGCTATAATTTGCCGCTCTTTCACCTCATGACCGCCTCATGAAAGTCCTGGTCAGCGTCAAGCGCGTGGTCGATTACAACGTCAAGGTGCGCGTCAAGGCCGACGGCACGGGCGTAGAGACCGCCAACGTCAAGATGTCGATGAACCCGTTCGACGAAATCGCGGTCGAGGAGGCGGTGCGGCTCAAGGAAGCCGGCACGGTGACCGAGATCGTCGCCGTGTCCTGCGGCCCGCAGGCGTGCCAGGAGACGCTGCGCACGGCGCTCGCGATCGGCGCCGACCGCGCCATCCTGGTGCTGGCCGAAGGCGAGCTGCAGCCGCTCGCGGTGGCAAAGCTGCTCAAGGCGGTGTGCGAGAAGGAAAAGCCCGAGCTCGTGATCATGGGCAAGCAGGCGATCGACGACGACGCGAATCAGACGGGCCAGATGCTCGCCGCGCTGCTCGGCCGGCCGCAGGCCACCTTCGCCTCGAAAGTGAAGATCGCGGACGGCAAGGCCGAGGTGACGCGCGAGGTGGACGGCGGCCTCGACACCCTCTCCATCAAGCTGCCGGCGGTGATCACCACCGACCTGCGCCTGAACGAGCCGCGCTACGTCACGCTGCCGAACATCATGAAGGCGAAGAAAAAGCCCCTCGAGACGCTCAAGCCCGACGAGCTCAAGGTTGACATCGCCCCGCGGCTCGAGACGCTCAAGGTCGTCGAGCCGCCGAAGCGAAAGGGCGGCATCAAGGTTTCCGACGCCAAGGCGCTGGTCGACAAGCTGCGCAACGAAGCGAAGGTGATATAGCGATGACGGTCCTCGTCTTTGCGGAGCACGACAACCAGACCGTCAAGAAGTCGACGCTCAACACGGTCGCGGCCGCGCAGAAGATCGGCGGCGACATCCATCTGCTCGTGGCCGGACACGAATGCGGCGCGGCGGCGCAAGCCGCGGCGCAGGTCGCGGGCGTGGCCAAGGTGCTGCACGCCGACGCCAAGCAGCTCGACGACGAGATTGCCGAGAACGTCGCCGCGCTGATGGTCGGCCTCGCCAAGAACTACTCGCACCTGCTCGCGCCGGCGACGTCGAACGGCAAGAACGTGATGCCGCGCGTCGCGGCGCTGCTCGACGTGCAGCAGGTCTCGGACATCGTGTCGGTCGAGAGCCCGGACACGTTCGTGCGGCCGATCTATGCCGGCAACGCGCTTGCCACGGTCAGGTCGAAGGACAAGATCAAGGTGATCACGGTACGCACCACCGGGTTCGACGCGGTGGCCGCGAGCGGCGGCAGCGGGGCGGTGGAAAAGGTCGAGGCGCCCGCCGACAGCGGCCTGTCGTCGTTCGTCGGTCGCGAGGTGTCCAAGTCCGAGCGCCCGGAGCTTACTTCGGCCAAGATCATCGTGTCGGGCGGTCGCGGCATGGCCAACGGCGAGAACTTCAAGAAGGTGCTCGAGCCGCTCGCCGACAAGCTCGGCGCGGCGATGGGCGCCTCGCGCGCCGCGGTCGACGCGGGTTTCGTGCCGAACGACTGGCAGGTGGGGCAGACCGGCAAGATCGTCGCGCCGGACCTGTACGTCGCGGTCGGCATCTCGGGCGCCATCCAGCACCTCGCCGGCATGAAGGACAGCCGCGTCATCGTCGCCATCAACAAGGACGAGGAGGCGCCGATCTTCTCGGTGGCCGACTACGGCATCGTCGGGGACCTGTTCCAGGTCGTGCCGCAGCTGCTCGAGGAACTGAAGAAGTAAACGGAGGTCGCCATGTCCGCGTACGTCGCGCCGCTGAAGGACATGAAGTTCGTGCTGCAGGAGCTGGCCGGCCTCGGCGCAGTAGGGCAGCTCCCTGGGTACCAGGAGGCCAGCCCGGATACGGTCGACGCAATACTTGAGGAGGCTTCGAAGTTTGCGTCACAAGTGCTTGATCCATTGAACTATAGTGGTGATCGTGAGGGCTCCAAATGGAGCGATGGGCAGGTCACCACGCCCAAGGGCTTCAAGGACGCCTACCGCCAGTACGTGGAAGCCGGGTGGGGTGCGCTGCCGATCAGTGCCGATTGGGGCGGGCAGGGCCTGCCCAGGCTGGTGGCCACGCCGGTCGAAGAGATGTGGTGCAGCGCGAACATGAGCTTCTCGCTGTGCCCGATGCTCACCCAGGGTGCGATCCACGCGCTCGAGCTGCGCGGCGCGCCCGTGCTGCAGAAGGCCTTCCTGCCGAAGATGGCGAGCGGCGAGTGGACCGGCACCATGAATCTCACCGAGCCGCAGGCGGGCTCCGATCTGGCGCTGCTCAAGACGCGTGCGGTGCCCGAAGGGGACCACTACCGCATCTCCGGGCAGAAGATCTTCATTACGTTCGGCGAGCACGACTACACCGAGAACATCGTGCACCTGGTGCTCGCGCGCACGCCCGATGCGCCCGAGGGCGTGAAGGGCATTTCGCTCTTCGTGGTGCCCAAGTTCCTGGTCAATGCCGACGGCTCGCTCGGCGCGCGCAACGGCGTGGCCTGCGCCTCGATCGAGCACAAGCTCGGCATCCACGGCAGCCCGACCGCAGTGATGGTCTTCGAGGGCGCGATCGGCTACCTGGTCGGCGAGGAGAACAAGGGGCTCGCCTACATGTTCATCATGATGAACGCCGCGCGCTTCGCGGTCGGCCTGGAGGGCGTGGCCATCGCCGAGCGCGCCTTCCAGCGCGCGCTCGCCTATGCCAGGGAGCGCCTGCAGGGGCGCGATCTCGCCGGCGGGGGCACGGTGCCGATCATCCGGCATCCCGACGTGCGCCGCATGCTCATGCTGATGAAGTCGCAGACCGAGGCGATGCGCGCGCTCGCCTACGTGGTGGCGGCGGCGCTCGATGTCGCGGCCAGGCACCCGGACGCGAAGCTGCGCGAGCAGAACCAGGCGTTCGTCGACCTCATGATCCCGGTGGTGAAGGGCTGGTGCACCGAAACCGGCATCGAGGTCGCCTCGCTCGGCGTGCAGGTGCACGGCGGCATGGGCTTCATCGAGGAAACCGGCGCCGCGCAGCATCTGCGCGACGCGAGGATCACCACCATCTACGAAGGCACCACCGGCATCCAGGCGAACGACCTCGTCGGCCGCAAGATCGCGCGCGAGGGCGGGGCGAGCGCCAAGGCCTGGATCGCGCACCTGCAGGCGCTCGATGCGGAGCTCGCGAAATCGGGCAACGCCGACGTGAAGGCGATTCGCGCGGCGCTCGCCACGGGCGCCGCGGCGGTGAGCGAGAGCATCGACTACATCGTCGCCCAAGCGGGCAAGGACGTGACGGCGGCGTTCGCCGGCGCGGTGCCGTTCCTGAAGCTCATGGGCGTGGTTGCCGGCGGCTGGCAGATGGCGCGCGCCGCGCTCGCCGCGGAGCGGCTGATGGCGTCCGGCGACAAGGCGTTCCTCGAGGCCAAGCTCGCCACCGCGCGCTTCTACGCCGACCAGGTCCTGGTGCAGGCGCCGGGGCTGAGCGATACGGTAGTGAAGGGCGCCAGCGCCGTCATGGCGGTGCCCGAGGACGCGATGCTGGCCGTTTGACTCGTTCTTCTTGCCGCTTCTAAATGGGGACAGACCTCATTTTTCTTTTCACGATATGAAAAGAAAAATGAGGTCTGTCCCTATTTAAGCCCGAAGAACTTCTGAATTCTTTCCAGTAGCGCCGGCTGCGCCGGCTCGGGCGGGTTTGCCATCGCCTCGGCCGCTTCGGCGCGCGCGGTTTCGAGCTCGGGCTTGCGCGCGGCGATCACCTTGCTGACCTCGTTGGCGAGCTCGGGCCGCGCGAGCAGCAGCGCCTGGAACGAGGCGCGGTCCAGGCGGTAGCACTCGACGTCGGTCTTGGCCACCACGGTGGCGTTGCGCGATTCGCCCGCGAGAAGCCCCATCTCGCCGAAGAACTGTCCCGGGCGCACGGTGCCGATGACGCGCGGGGCGCGGCCCGGCTGCTCGAAGCGCACCTCGGCCTCGCCGAAGGCGATGACGTAGAGCCAGTGCGCGATCGAGCCCTGCTTGGTGATGATGTCGCCGCGCGCAAATGGCGCGTACTGCAGGCGCTCGGCGACGAAGTTGCGCTCCTCTTCGGAGAGCGGCGCGAGCAGATCCACCTGCTTGAGCATGATGTGGCGGCGCTGCAGCTCGCGCTGGCGCACGCTTTCGGCATGCGCCTCGTCCTTGGCCACCGCGTGCACCGTGCGCTGCTCCTCGGCCACGCGCAAGCCCGCACGCTGGAGCGAGGCAAACAGGTGCACGCGCACCGCCGAGTCGGTGAACTCGTCCTCCTGCAGGTCGGTGAGGAAGTAGCGCAGCTCGTAGAGCAGGTTGCCCGCCTCGAAGCCGATCAGAATGCAGCTCGGCGCCGGCGCGCGCGCCACGTTGGCGATCATGATCTCGCGCATCTCCTCGTCGACGAGCGCGATGACGCGCGCCGGCGGCACGGCCGGGTCGATCATGAAGCGGATGCCGCGGCGCCATTGCAGCGGCGCACCCTCGCGCCGCCCGAGGATGGTGAAGCGGTTCTTCATCAGCTGGCTGTTGGGGATCACCACGGTCTGCCAGTCGCGGGTCTCCACCGCCGTGGAGCGCCAGCGGATGTCGATCACCCGGCCGGCGAGGCCGTCCAGCTGGATCCAGTCGCCGACGCGCACCGAGTTGTCGAGCTGGATGGCGAGGCCGCCGAGCACGTTGCCGAGCGTGTCCTGCATGGCGAAAGCGAGAACCGCGGTGATGATCGCGGACGTGGCGAGGATGCCGGTGAAGTCGACCCCGGCGTGCCGCAGCTGCGACAGGCCGTACACCGTATAGATGACGATGATCGCCAGGTCCTCGATGATGCGCGGCAGCGGCTTGCCGAGCTTGGGCAGCGCGAGGCGGAAGAATGCGAAGCCGGCGATGCGTATCAGCGCGATCGTCCAGACGATGCGGAAGAAGACGTCGACGACCCGCGCCGCAGCGTCGAAGCCGAGCTTGGCCGCGCCGAGGCTTGCGGCCTGGCCGATGATGCCGGCGAGGAACAGCCACAGCGTGTTCTGGTAGCTCGAGCGCTCGCCCGGACGCGCGCGCAGCAGCAGCCCCGTCAGCACCAGCGCGATGACGATGACGTACGGGAGCTCGGAGCTCCAGAAGCGGGCGAACACGGTCAGGGGCCTAGAACTTGATCTTGCCGGCGAGGATGTCCTTCGACATCCCCCAGTCTCCCACGAAGCCGGGCAAGGGGTAGAACTCGGCGAAGTTCTTCATGCCAGCCTCACATGTTCGGGTAGTTCGGCCCGCCGCCGCCCTCGGGCACCACCCAGACGATGTTCTGCGTCGGGTCCTTGATGTCGCAGGTCTTGCAGTGCACGCAGTTCTGCGCGTTGATCTGCAGCCGCGGCTCGTCGCCGTCGCGCACGATCTCGTAGACGCCCGCGGGGCAGTAGCGCTGCTCGGGCGCGTCGAACTGCGCCAGGTTCACCTTCACCGGCACGCTTTCGTCCTTCAGCGTGAGGTGCACCGGCTGGTCCTCGGCGTGGTTGGTGTTGGAGAACGAGACCGAGGTCAGCCGGTCGAAGGTGAGCTTGCCGTCGGGCTTGGGGTAGTCGATGGGCTGAACGTCGGTGCGCTGCGCCAGCGTCTCGTGGTCGGCGTGCGCGTGGCGCAGCGTCCACGGCGCCTTGCCGCCGAAGACCACCTGGTCGATGCCGACCATCAGCGAGCCGGTGACCAGCCCCTTCGACATCCACGGCTTGAAGTTGCGCGCGCGGTACAGCTCGTCGAACAGCCAGGACTTCCGGAACGCCTCCGGGTACGCCGCGAGCTCGTCGCCCGCGCGGCCCGCCTTGAGCGCCTCGTGCGCCGCCTCGGCGGCGAGCATGCCCGACTTGATCGCCGCGTGGCTGCCCTTGATGCGCGAGGCGTTGAGGAAGCCGGCGTCGTCGCCGATCAGGCAGCCACCGGGGAAGACCAGCTTCGGCAGCGACTGCAGCCCGCCGGCAGCAATCGCCCGCGCGCCGTAGGCGATGCGCTTGCCGCCCTCGAACGTGCCGCGGATGGCGGGGTGCGTCTTGTAGCGCTGGAACTCTTCGTACGGCGAGAGGTACGGGTTGGTGTAGCTCAGCCCGACGACGAAGCCGACGGCGACGAGGCCGTTCTCGGAGTGGTACAGGAACGAGCCGCCGTAGGTGTCGCGCTCGAGCGGCCAGCCGGCCGTGTGCACGACGAGCCCCGGCTGGTGCCGCTCGGGCTTCACTTCCCACAGCTCCTTCAGCCCGATGCCGTAGACCTGGGGATCCACGCCGTCGCGCAGCCCGTACTTCTTCTCCAGTTGCAGGCCGAGGTGGCCGCGGCAGCCTTCGGCGAAGAACGTGTACTTCGCCAGCAGCTCCACGCCCGGCTGGTAGGCGTCGGTCTTTTCGCCCTTGCGGTTCACGCCCATGTCGCCCGTGGCGACGCCGCGCACTGCGCCCTTGTCGTCGTAGAGCACTTCGGCGCCGGCGAAGCCGGGGAAGATCTCCACGCCAAGGCCTTCGGCCTGCTGGCCGAGCCAGCGCGTGACGTTGCCGAGGCTGATGACGGCGTTGCCGTGGTTCCTGAAGCACGCGGGCAGGAGGAAGTTCGGCGTGCGGAACGATCCGGTGGCAGTGAGGAACAGGAAGCGGTCCTCGCTCACCGGCACGCCGAGCGGCGCGCCGTTGGATTTCGCCTCCGGCAGCAGCTCGTCGAGCCCGCGCGGATCCATCACGGCGCCGGAGAGGATGTGCGCGCCGATCTCGGAGCCTTTCTCGATCACGCAGACGGAAAGTTCTTCCGCGAGCTGCTTGAGCCGGATCGCGGCGGCGAGGCCGGCAGGGCCGCCGCCCACCACCAGCACGTCGTACTGCATCGATTCGCGGCTCATGCGGGCATTATATTATCCGGGCATGAGCGACATCCGCCGGCTCGCGCACGTCGAGCGCATCCCGATCCGCTGGGGCGACATGGACGCGATGGGCCACGTCAACAACACCGTGTACTTCCGCTTCATGGAGCAGGCGCGCATCAGCTGGTTCGACCGCCTGGTGCCCGGCGAGCAGGCCTGGCAATCCACGGGCGTGGTGATCGCCAACGCCTCGTGCAATTACCGGCGCGCCATGACCTACCCGGGCACCGTGGAGGTGCGGCTCTTCGTGGGCGCACCCGGCGGCGCCAGCGTGCCGACCACCTATGAGCTGCGCGTGGATGGCGACCCGGAGCCGTACGCCGACGGCGCCGCCACGGTGGTGTTCATCGACATGAAGTCGCAGAAATCCAAGCGCATCCCGGAAGAGATCCGCGCGCGCCTGGAGCGCGCGGAAGCGGCCGCATGAGCGGCAAGCCGCTGTGGACGCCCGACCCCGCGCGCGCCGCGCAGACTGGCATGGCGCGCTTCATGCAGCTCGCGGGCAAGAAGGACTACGCCGAGCTGCACCGCTGGTCGGTGGAAAAGCGCGAGGACTTCTGGGCGCTGCTCTGGCAGTTCGCCGAAGTGCGCGGCGCGCCGGGCAAGCGGCGCCTGGTGGACGGCGATCGCATGCCCGGCGCGCAGTGGTTTCCCGATGCGCGTCTCAACTTCGCCGAGAACCTGCTGCGCCAACGCGACGATTCGCTCGCCATCGCGTTCTGGGGCGAGGAGCAGGTCAAGCGGCGTCTGACGCGAGCCGAGCTGCACGATCTCGTGTCGCAGCTGGCGCAGGCGCTGCGCGCGGCCGGGGTGGCGAAGGGCGACCGCGTGGCGGCCTACCTGCCCAACATGCCCGAGGCCACCGCGGCGATGCTGGCCACGGCGAGCCTCGGCGCCATCTGGTCGAGCTGCTCGCCCGATTTCGGCGTGCAAGGCGTGCTCGACCGCTTCGGCCAGATCGAGCCCAAGGTGCTCTTTTGCGCCGACCGCTACTTCTACGGCGGCAAGGAATTCGACCTGCGGGCGAAGAACGAGCAGATCCTCGCCGGGCTGCCGAGCGTGCGCAAGGCGGTCAGCGCGCCCTACGCGGGCGGCTTCGGCGATTTCGTCGCACCGTTCACGCCCGCCGCGCTCGCGTTCGAGCAGGTGGAATTCAACCACCCGCTCTACATCCTGTACTCCTCGGGCACCACGGGCGTGCCCAAGTGCATCGTGCACGGCACCGGCGGCACGCTGCTGCAGCACCTGAAGGAGCACCTGCTGCACAGCGACGTGCGGGCGGGCGACCGCGTGTACTACTTCACCACGCTGGGCTGGATGATGTGGAACTGGCTGATGTCCGGCCTCGGGGCCGGCGCCGCGCTGCTGCTCTACGACGGCTCGCCCTTCGTCAGCCGCGGCCGCATCATCTTCGACATGGCGGACGCCGAGGGCATGACGCACCTGGGCACCTCGGCCAAATTCATCGATGCCATCGCCAAGATCAACCTGGAGCCCAGGGTGACGCACCGCCTGGAGCGCGTGCGCGCCATCCTCTCGACGGGCTCGCCGCTGGTGCCCGAGGCCTTCGACTACGTCTACAAAAACATCAAGCAAGACGTCTGCCTCAGCTCGATCTCGGGCGGCACCGACATCGTCAGCTGCTTCGTGCTCGGCAACCCGATGCTGCCGGTGTGGCGCGGCGAGATCCAGTGCAAGGGCCTGGGGCTCGCGGTGGAGGTGTTCGACGACGACGGCAAGCCGCTGTCCGGGGAGAAGGGCGAGCTGGTGTGCACGAAGCCCTTTCCGGCGATGCCGGTCGGCTTCTGGAACGATCCCGACGGCGCGAAGTACCACGCCGCCTACTTCGACAAGTACCCCAACGTCTGGCGCCACGGCGACTGGTGCGAGATCACCGCGCACGGCGGCATCGTCATCTACGGCCGCTCCGATGCCGTGCTCAATCCGGGCGGGGTGAGGATCGGCACCGCCGAGATCTACCGCCAGGTGGAGAGCCTGGCGGAGGTGGTGGAGTCGCTGGTCATCGGCCAGGACTGGGAGGGTGACGTGCGCGTGGTTCTGTTCGTCAAGCTGCGCGAAGGCCTCAAGCTCGACGAGGCGCTGGTAGCGAAGATCAAGAAGCATATTCGCGACAACACCACGCCGCGGCACGTCCCGGCGAAGGTGCTGCAGGTTGGCGACATCCCGCGCACCAAGTCGGGCAAGATCGTCGAGCTCGCCGTACGCCACGTCGTGCACGGCCGGCCGGTGAAGAACGTCGAGGCGCTCGCCAACCCCGAGGCGCTGGAGCATTTCCGCGACCGCGCGGAGCTCGCCAGCTGAGCAACGCGGGGTGAGCGGCGGCGCGCGCGCGCTCGCGATCGTGCTCTTCGGCACGGTCGTCGCGCCGCTCGACTCAGCGGTGAACGCGGCCTTTCCGGCGATCACCGCGGCCTTCTCCCTCGAAGTCGCGGCGATCCAGTGGCTCGTCATCGCCTACATGGTGACGTTCAGCAGCCTGATCATCGTCAGCGGCCGGGTGGCCGACCTTTTCGGCCACCGGCGCGTGTTCGGCTGGGGCCTGGCCGTCTCGGCGCTGGCCTTCCTCGGCTGCGGCCTCGCGCCCGGCTACGGCGGGCTGCTCGCCGCGCGCGTCGTGCAGGGCGTCGGCGTCGCGTTCCTTCTCGGCGCAGGGCCGGCGCTCGCGCTCGGCGCCTACCCCGCGACCGAGCGCACGCGCGTGCTGGCGCGCTACGCGGCGGCTTTCGCCATCGGGCTCGCGGCCGGTCCTGCGCTGGGCGGCTTGCTGGTGGACGCCTTTGGCTGGCGCGCGGTGTACCTCGCGCGGGTGCCGATTGCGCTTGGCGCGCTGCTGCTGCTTGTGTACGTGCCGCCGACACGCATCCGGCCGGGGCGCGCCTTCGACAGCGCGGGCGCCCTGCTGCTCGCTGCCTGGACCGGGAGCCTGATGCTCGCGCTCACGTTGCGCGGCGCGGTTGGCGTCGGACTCGGCGCTGCTGCGGCGGCCGCTTTCGCGCTGTTCGTGGCACGCGAAGCCCGCGCGGCGGAACCGACAATCCGCGTCGCCCTGTTCCGCGACGCGGCGTTCGCCGTGCCCAACCTGGCGTCGGTGGCGGTGCATTTCGCCGGCTTCGGCATCTTTCTCCTCGGGCCCTATTTCTTCGTGCGGATCACCGGCCTGTCGGCCCAGGGCGCCGGTCTGCTGCTCGCGGTCGGTCCGGCCGCCGCAGCCCTGGGCTCCGCGCTCGCCGGGCGCATCGCTCATGCCGCGGGCGCGCGGCACGTCGCGCTTGCCGGCACGCTGCTCAACCTGGCCGGGGTGTCGATCACCGCGACGTGGGACGCGCAGACCGGCGTGGCGGCGATCGCGGGCACGCTCGCGCTGCAGGGCTTGGGCATCGGCCTGTTCCAGGTCGCCTACGCCGACACCGTGATCGCCGCGCTGCCGGCGGAGGATCGCGGCGTCGCCGCCAGCCTCGCCAACCTCACGCGCACCTTCGGCGTGGTGAGCTGCGCCGCGCTGATGTCGGCGCTGTTCGCCGCCGGCGAGCGCGCGGCGCTCGGGGGCGGCGCGCCGCCCGTCGCGGCGTTCGCAGACGGCTTCGCCTTCGCGTTCGGCGTCGCGGCGACGGGACTCACGGCGCTGCTCGCGCTCAGCTTCGTGAAGGGCAGGGCGTGGCGGGATGCATGAGCCGCGCGTTTGTGGCGCGCGCGCCTTTCCTGTAGACTCCTTCATCCCTACACGCCGTGGGTAAATGACCAAGTATGTCTTCGTAACCGGTGGTGTAGTTTCCTCTCTGGGGAAAGGCATCGCCGCCGCCTCCCTCGCCGCGATTCTCGAGTCGCGGGGCATCCGCGTCACCAATATCAAGCTGGACCCGTACATCAACGTCGATCCTGGGACGATGAGCCCGTTCCAGCACGGCGAGGTGTTCGTCACCGAGGACGGCGCCGAGACCGACCTCGACCTGGGCCACTACGAGCGCTTCCAGAGCTCGAAGATGCGCCGCGCCAACAACTTCACCACCGGCCAGATCTACGAGTCGGTGATCAAGAAGGAACGCCGCGGCGACTACCTGGGCGGCACGGTGCAGGTGATCCCGCACATCACCGACGAGATCAAGCAGTTCATCAAGAAGGGCGCGGGCGACGCCGACGTCGCCATCATCGAGGTGGGCGGCACCGTCGGCGACATCGAGTCGCTGCCGTTCCTCGAGGCGATCCGCCAGATGGGGCTCGACCTCGGCCGCCACAACGTGTGCTACGTGCACCTGACGCTGGTGCCCTACATCGCGAGCGCCGGCGAGATCAAGACCAAGCCGACGCAGCACTCGGTGAAGGAGCTGCGCGAGATCGGCATCCAGGCCGACGCGCTGCTGTGCCGCACCGACCGGCCGCTGCCCGATGACGAAAGGCGCAAGATCGCGCTCTTCTGCAACGTGCAGAAGGAGGCCGTCATCTCGGCCTGGGACGTGGACCTGATCTACAAGATCCCGATGATGCTGCACGAGCAGATGCTCGACGAGATCGTCTGCCACAAGCTGCAGATCCTGGCGCGCGCCGCCGACCTCTCGCCCTGGGTCAAGCTGGTGCACGCGCTGGAGCACCCGGAGCACGAGATCGACCTCGCCTTCGTGGGAAAGTACGTCGACCTGCAGGATTCCTACAAGTCGCTGAACGAGGCGCTGCGCCACGCCGGCATCCACACGCGCAGCCGCGTCAACGTGCATTACTTCGATTCGGAAGAGATCGAGGCGAAGGGCACGGCGGTGCTCGAGCCGATGGACGCGATCCTGGTGCCCGGAGGCTTCGGCAAGCGCGGCACCGAGGGCAAGATGGCCGCCATCCGCTACGCGCGAGAGAACGGGATCCCGTATCTCGGTATCTGCCTCGGCATGCAGCTCGCCACTATCGAGTTCGCGCGGAACGTCTGCGGGCTGGAGGGCGCCAACAGCACCGAATTCGATGCCGAGACGCCGCACCCGGTGGTGGCCCTGATCAGCGAGTGGCTCGACCGTACCGGGCAGGTCGAGCGGCGCGACGCCAAGTCCGACCTCGGTGGCACCATGCGGCTTGGGGCGCAGAAGTGCCCGGTCGAGGCGGGCACGCTCGCGCACCGCGTCTACGGCGCCGAGGTCAACGAGCGCCACCGCCATCGCTACGAAGTGAACAACGTGTACGTGCCGCAGCTCGAGGCGAAGGGATACAAGGTGGCGGCGCGCACGCCGAGCGAGCGCCTGCCGGAGATCATGGAGCTGCCCGCCCACCCGTTCTTCATCGGCGTGCAGTTCCACCCCGAGTTCACCTCGACGCCGCGCAAGGGCCATCCCCTGTTCAAGGCGTTCGTCGAGGCGGCGATCGAGCAGCGCGCGCGCGCCAAGCGCGCGCCCCCCGGAGGCTCGCTCTCGGCCGTCGCGGCATGAAGCTGTGCGGGTTCGAGGCGGGGCTCGACCAGCCGTTGTTCCTCATCGCCGGCCCGTGCGTCGTGGAATCGCGCGAGCTGCAGGTGGACACCGCGGGGCGCCTGAAGGAGATCTGCGCCCGCCTGTCCATCCCGTTCATCTTCAAGTCCTCCTTCGACAAGGCGAATCGCAGCTCGAGCAAGTCGTATCGCGGCCTGGGCATGGAGCAGGGGCTGCGCATCCTCGCCGAGGTGAAGCGCCAGGTCGGCGTGCCGGTGCTGACGGACGTGCACGACGAGGACGAGGTGAAGCCGGCGGCCGAGGTGGTCGACGTGCTGCAGACGCCGGCGTTCCTGTGCCGGCAGACCGATTTCATCCGCGCGGTGGCTGCCGCGGGCCGGCCGGTGAACATCAAGAAGGGACAGTTTCTCTCGCCGCAGGAGATGCAGAACGTGGTCGACAAGGCGCGCGAGGCGAGCGGCCGCGACAACGTGCTGGTGTGCGAGCGCGGCTTTTCCTTCGGCTACGGCAACCTGGTCTCCGACATGCGGTCCCTCGCCATCATGCGCGCCACGGGCTGCCCCGTGGTGTTCGACGCCACGCACTCGGTGCAGCTGCCGGGCGGCCAGGGCACGTCCTCGGGCGGTCAGCGCGAGTTCATCCCGGTGCTGGCGCGCGCCGCGGTGGCGAGCGGCATCTCCGGGCTGTTCATGGAAACGCACCCCAACCCCGAAATCGCGCTGTCCGACGGCCCGAACGCCTGGCCGCTCGGGCTGATGCCGCCCCTGCTCGAAACGCTCGCCGCGCTGGACCGGCTGGTGAAAGAATCGGGCTTCGCGGAAAACCAGGTCAAACACTAGCCGAGGCAAACCGATCCCATGAGCTCCATCGTTGACGTCGTCGCGCGCGAGATACTCGATTCGCGCGGCAATCCCACTGTCGAAGCCGACGTGCTGCTCGAATCCGGCTCCATGGGCCGCGCCGCGGTGCCCTCGGGCGCCTCCACCGGCCGGCGCGAGGCAGTCGAGCTGCGCGACGGGGACGCCAGGCGCTACGGCGGCAAGGGCGTGCTGAAGGCGGTCGAGCACATCAATACCGAGATTTCCGAGGCGATCGTGGGCCTGGACGCGTCCGAGCAGGGCTTCATCGACAAGACCCTCGTCGACCTCGACGGCACCGAGAACAAGTCGCGACTCGGCGCCAACGCGCTGCTCGCGGTGTCGATGGCGGTGGCGAAGAGCGCGGCCGAGGAGTCCGGGCTGCCGCTGTACCGCTACTTCGGCGGCTCCGGCCCGATGCAGATGCCGGTGCCGATGATGAACGTCGTGAATGGCGGCGCGCACGCCAACAACAACCTCGACATCCAGGAGTTCATGATCGTGCCGGTAGGGGCGAAGAGCTTCAGCGACGCCCTGCGCTGCGGCGCGGAGGTGTTCCAGGCGCTGAGGAAGCTGGTCGGCGAGCGCGGCTCGTCCACGGCGGTCGGCGACGAGGGCGGCTTCGCGCCGGACCTGCCCAACCACGCCGCTGCCATCGAGCTGATTCTCGAGGCGATCGGCAAGGCGGGCTACAAGCCGGGCAGCGACGTGGCGCTGGCGCTCGATTGCGCCGCCACCGAATTCCACAAGAACGGGCGCTACGTGCTCGCCTCCGAGAAGCTGGAGCTCAACGCGCAGGAAATGTGCGACTACCTCGCCGCGTTCGCCGAGCGCTACCCGATCGTGTCGATCGAGGACGGCCTCGCCGAGGACGACTGGGACGGCTGGAAGCGGCTCACCGAGCGCCTCGGCAGCAAGCTCCAGCTGGTGGGCGACGACCTCTTCGTCACCAACGTGCGCACGCTGCGCGAAGGCGTGAAGCGCGGCGTCGCCAACGCCATCCTGGTGAAAGTCAACCAGATCGGCACGCTGACCGAGACCTTCGCCGCCATCGAGCTCGCCAAGCGCTCGGGCTACGCTGCGGTGATCTCGCATCGCTCGGGCGAGACCGAGGACACCACCATCGCCGACATCGCGGTCGGCACCAACGCGCTGCAGATCAAGACCGGCTCGCTGTCGCGCTCGGACCGCGTCGCCAAGTACAACCAGCTGCTGCGCATCGAGGAGGATCTGGGGGATTCCGTGAGCTATCCCGGCCGGGAGGCCTTCGCACGGCTGCGCTGAGATGAAGATCCTGGGCGGCGTGCTTGCCGCGCTCATCCTGCTCATCCAGTATCCGCTGTGGCTGGGCAAGGGCGGGTGGCTGCGCGTGTCGGAGGTGGACCGCCAGCTGTCCGCGCAGCAGGCGAAGAACGGCGCGCTCGAGGCGCGCAACGGCGCCCTGGAAGCCGAGGTGCGCGACCTCAAGCAGGGGCTGGAAGCGATCGAGGAGCGCGCGCGCTACGAGCTGGGCATGATCAAGTCCGACGAGGTATTCTTCCAAGTCGTCGAAAAGCCCGGCAAGTAGGGGTCGGGCCGCTTTTCCGGCAAGGAGATCTTATGAAGCTGACGCCCGCCCAGAGCGCGCAGTTCGAGCGCGAAGGATTCCTGTTCTTCCCCGGCCTGTTCACGCCACCGGAAGAGCTGCAGGGCGCGCTGAAAGCGGCCTGAGATGAACCTGCACGCGAAGCTCAAGGAACGCGAGGCGCAGGGCAAGCCGCTGCGCCTGGGCGTGATCGGCGCGGGCAAGTTCGCCACCATGTACATCGCGCAGGTACCGCGCACCCCAGGCGTGCATCTGGTCGGCATCGCCGACCTGAACCCGGCGTATGCGAAGGCCAACCTCGAGCGCACCGGCTGGGCGCCCGAGCACTTCGGCGCATCGTCGCTCGACGCCGCGGCGAAGGAACGGCGCACGCACCTGGGCGAGGACTGGCGCGCGCTGGTGGCGCACCCGGCGATCGACATCGTCATCGAGGCCACGGGCAACCCGCTTGCCGCCGTGGAGCACGCGCTGGAGGCGTTCCGCAACGGCAAGCACGTGGTGATGGTCACGGTAGAGGCCGACGCGTTCTGCGGGCCGCTCCTTGCGCAGAAGGCGGCTGCGGCGGGCGTGGTGTACAGCCTCGCCTACGGCGATCAGCCCGCGCTCATCTGCGACCTCGTCGACTGGGCGCGCGCCGCGGGCTTCCCGGTGGTGGCGGCGGGGCGCGGGCACAAATGGCAGGCGCACTTCGCGCAGTCCACGCCGGAGACGGTGTGGGGCTATTACGGACTGACCCCAGAGCAGGCCAAGGTCGGCGGGCTCAACCCGAAGATGTTCAATTCCTTCCTCGACGGATCGAAGCCCGCGATCGAGACCAGCGCCGTGTGCAACGCGACCGGCCTCACGCCCGCGCCGGGCGGGCTCGCGTACCCGGCCGGGCGCATCGACCAGATTCCGAACCTGATGCGCCCGCGCGCCGAAGGCGGTGTGCTGCACCACAAGGGCCAGGTCGAAGTGGTTTCCTCGCTGCAGCCGGACGGCACGCCGGTCGACTACGACATCCGCTTCGGGGTATTCGTGTCGTTCGAGGGGGAGAGCGACTACATCCGCCGCTGCTTCGCCGAATACGGCGTAAAGACCGACGACAGCGGCCGCTACGCCTGCCTGTACAAGCGCTGGCACCTGATCGGGCTCGAAGTCGGCATTTCGGTCGCTTCGGTGGGACTGCGCGGCGAGCCCACCGGCTGCGCCACGGGCTTTCGCGCCGACGCCGTGGCGACCGCCAAGCGCACGCTCAAGGCCGGAGAGGTGCTGGACGGCGAGGGCGGCTACACGGTGGTCGGCCGGCTCATGCCGGCCGCGGAGTCGCTGGCGCAAGGCTGCCTGCCTTTGGGCCTGGCCCACGGCTGGAAGCTGCTCAAGCCCGTCGCCGCGGGGCAGCCGCTGCGCTGGAGCGACGTCGCCTTCGACGCCGAGGTGGCTGCGGTCAAGCTGCGCCGCGAGATGGAGGCCGCGTGCCGCGCCGCGGAGCGCCATGCCGCCTGAGGGCGCGCCGCGCTTCCTCACCAAGTTCGCGTTCCGGATCCGCACCCGCAGCGGCACGCCGGTGGAAAACCTCATGCTGCAGGCCGCCGACCGCGCGCAGGCCGAAGCCCGCATCCAGCAGATGTACCCCTACTGCGAGATCGTCGAATGCCGCGAGCTGACGGCGACGCCGCGTGACGAGACGGCGAGCCTCGACAGCATCCTCTCGATCATCTCGCGCGAAGAGGGCGAGCCGCGCTAGGCGGCGGGCGGCGGCGGGCGCCGCTCGATGAAGCCCGTGGCGATGAGCTCCTCGACGAGCGCGTCGTAGTCCTGCGCGCCCCGGCTCTCGGGGGCATGCGCGAACACGTCCTTGCACGAAGCCGGGCTTTCCGCCAGTGCGACGTTCTCCGAGATGCGCGTGCCGCAGATGTCCATGCCGAAGCGCGCGTGCAGCTCGCCGACGATCTGGTGCGAGAGCTTGCGGCGCGTGTCGAAACGGGTGACCACGTAGCGCCGCGCGACGCGCTTCTTCAGCACGTGCTCGAGCGCCTTCAGCGTCTTCTCGCACTGCTGCACGCCCTTCAGCGCCAGGTAGTCCGCCGACACCGGGATCAGCACGCGGTCGGCGGCGAAGATCGCCGACAGCGACAGCACGCCGAGCACCGGGCAGCAGTCGATGACGATCGGCCGGCCGGTGTTCAGGTTCTCGCGGATGATGCCGAGGTTGAGGCGGTTGAGGACGTTGGCACCCTTGCCGTAGTGGGTGTCGACCTTGGACAGCTCGACGTGCGCCGAGATCGCGAGCCAGCCGCCGGTCGCCGGACGGATGAGCTGCGTCAGCGGCTTTGCTTGCTGGTAGAAGCCGAAAATCGAATCGTCGGAGCGCTCGACGGCCGCGCCGCAGACGTAGGACAGGTGCGCCTGGGGGTCGAGGTCGATCGACAGCGGGTTGAAGCCGCGGCGGGCGAGGGCCGCGGTGAGGTTGAGCGAGGTCGTGGTCTTGCCGACCCCGCCCTTCTGATTGAATACCGCGATCTTGGCCATGCGGCGTTGCCCCTGGGCCGACCCTACCTACGGGGCGCGCCGCCTGTCAATTAACTAGTTCCGCGGTCCTTGAAGACTTCCTTGGCGCAGCGGAACGCCACCACCGCCGAGGGCACCCCGCAGTAGATCGCGACCTGCAGGAACACCTCGCGGATCTGGTCCTTCGTCAGGCCGTTATTGAGCGCGCCGTTGATGTGCAGCTTCAGCTCGTGCTCCTTGCCCAGCGCCGAAAGCATGGCGAGGTTGAGCATGGAGCGCGTCTTGCGATCCAGGCCGGGCCGGTTCCAGATGTCGTTCCAGCAATAGGTGTTGAGAAGGTCGACGAAGGGCTTGCTGAAGTCGTCGACCCCCGCCATCGCCTTGTCGACGTAGGCGGCGCCGAGCACCTCGCGCCGCGTCTTCAGTCCGTCGTCGAACCGTTCTTTCTGACTGCGCTTGTCCATCGATGTCTCCGTTCTAGATGATCTCTTCGTAGCGGATCCCGGCGCGCCGCAGCAGGGCGTCGAACGGCGGGCCGCCGGGGCGCGGGTCCTTGTTGAAAGCCTGCGAGCGTGCCGGCGTCTCGTCGAGCACGCGCTGCGAGATGGGGAGGTTCTCGCCGCGCATCGCGTCGGTCGCGACCTGGATCTCGCAGGCGCGCTGCAGGCCCCAGTAGGTGAGGTAGGCCTGGGGAATGCCGGGGCAGGCGACGAGCAGGCCGTGGTTGCGCAGGATCAGGATCGCCTTGTCGCCGATGCTCTTCACGAGGCGCGCCTGCTCCGACAGATCGGTGGTGACGCCCTCGAAGTCGTGGTACGCCACCTGTCCATACAGGAGTGCGCTGTAGAAATTGTCGAAGCGCAGGCCGTCCTTCTTCGACGCCACCGCGCTGCCGGCGGTGCTGTGCGTGTGGATGATGCAGTGCGCGTCTTCGCGCGCGCCGTGGATCGCGCTGTGGATGACGAAGCCGGCCACGTTCACCGGGTACTTCGAGCCGTCCATCACCTCGCCCTTGAGGTTGATCTTGACGAGGTTGGTGGCCGTGACCTCGCTGTAGTTGAGGCCGTAGGGATTGATCAGGTAGTGGCGCTCGCCGCCCGGCACGCGCGCGGTGATGTGATTGAAGATCGACTCGCTCCAGCCCAGCCAGTCGAACGCGCGGTAGAGGGCGGCCAGCTCCAGCCGGACGACCCATTCGTCGTCGTCGATCGCAGCGGGCTTGAGCCGCAGCAGCTTGTCGCTCAGGTCCATGTCGGCCTCCTTGGCACCGACTATAGCCGCTTTCGCGCACGCAGCAACAGCGTCCCCGCGATCGCCATGTTGAGCAGGTTCCAGCCGATCCCGTTCAGGAACGCGGCCCGGTACGAGCCCGTCAGGTCGAAGATCGCGCCCGACATCCAGCCACCCAGGGCCATGCCGAAAAGCGTCGAGGTCAGCACGATGCTGACGAAGGTGCCGGCGACCCGCGGCGCGAAGTATTCGCGCACGATGATGGCGTAGGAGGGCACGATGCCGCCCTGGAACAGGCCGAACATGGCGGACACCACGTACAGCGACGTCAGGTCGTCGGCGCCGAGATACAGGCCGAGCGCGAGCATCTGCAGCGTGGACCCGAGGAGCAGCGTGCGCAGGCCCCCGATGCGGTCGCAGATCCAGCCCGACAGCAGGCGGCTGACGATGCCGAAGCCGAGCATCAGCGACAGCATCTCCGCGCCGCGCGCTGCGGCGAAGCCGAGGTCGCCGCACAGCGCCACGATGTGCACTTGCGGCATGGACATCGCCACGCAGCAGGCGACGCCGGCGGTGCAGAGCAGGCCGAGGACCAGTCCCGGCCGCAGGCCGAGCGACTGCGGCGCGGGCGCGTGCCCGGTACCGTCCGCCGAGGTGACGACCAGCACGGGCGGCCGCCGTCGCAGCACGAGCGCGAGCGGCAGCATGGCCGCGATGCAGAAGACGCCAACGCCCATGTAGGTCTGGCGCCAGCCGACGGTGTCGAAGTAATGCTGCACCACCGGGGGCCACAG
Organism: Burkholderiales bacterium; assembly: GCA_035459025.1. Taxonomy (GTDB): domain Bacteria; phylum Pseudomonadota; class Gammaproteobacteria; order Burkholderiales; family SG8-39; genus JAABQT01. The sequence goes on from DATHYT010000108.1 coordinate 19,325, forward strand.
CGCGCCGGCGAGGTAGTTGCCGCTCGCGCAGATGCCGACCGCGATGCCGCGGCGGCGATGGAACCAGAGCGAGGTGTCGGCGACCAGCGGCGCGAACGTCGCCGAGCAGCCGAGAAAGCCGATCAACAGGCCCTGCGCCAGCGCGAACTGCCACAGGCTGCCGGCGAACCCCGCGACGACGAAGCCCGCGCCCAGGCACACGGTGCCGATGACGACCGGCACCAGCACCCCGAAGCGGTCGGCCAGCCGTCCCATGACGATCCCGCCCAGGCCGAAGCCGATCATGGTGAGCGTATAGGGCAGGGACGCGTCGGAGCGGTCCACGCCGTATTCCGCCTGCACCAGCGGCAGGGCGACGGTGACGATGTACATGCCCGCGCCGCCGAGCGTCATCAGCGCGAGCGAGGCCGCCAGGCGCAGCCAGGCGTACGGCGATTCCGCTTCGGAGCTCAAGGGCGGCTAGGAAGCGGGCGCGAAGACCAGAAAGTACTGGTAGGGCAGGAACGAATGCTCGCCGGCCACGCGGTAGCCTGCCGCCTTCATCTCCGCTTTCACGGTTTCGGGCGCAATGCGCCCGGCGGGCGGCGGGCCCACGGGCGAGTCGAGCTTGAAATCGACGATGGCGATGCGGCCGCCGGAACGCAGCGTGCCGCGCAGGCGGCTGAAGTAGGCGCTGCGCTCGCCGATGTGGTGGTAGACGTCGACCAGCAGGATGAGATCGACCTGCGCCGGCAGGCGCGGGTCGTCCGGTTCCCCTTTGACCGGCACGATATTGCGCAGGCCTTCGCGCTTCGCTCGCGCCTCGAGGTAGCGCACCATGTCCGGCTCGATGTCGACCGCGTAGATCCGGCCGCCGGGCAGCATGTTGGCAAGACGCGCGGAAAAGTAGCCCGTGCCGGCACCGAGGTCGGCAACGAGCGCGCCGGGCTTCATCGCGAGGGCCTGGATCACCTCATGCGGCTTTTGCCAGGCGTCGCGCTGCGGGTCGTCGAAGATGTGCGACCATTTCTCGGCGTCGCGGAACGAGTGCTGATGCGTGTGCGGCGACTGCGCGGTGGCGCAACCGGCGGCCAGCAAGAGGACGAAGGCGGCAACTGACGATCGCATGATGGCAAGTTTATCCGGTTTGCGGTCCGGCACGACGCTGGTCCTGCTGCACGGGCTTGCCAGCAACGCGACGCGCTGGTGGCATTTCGCCGCGCACGCGCAGCTGCCGGGGCTGAAGCTCCTTCGGCCCACCCTGCGCGGAGGTGCCGGCTCGAGCGACCGCGGGCGCATCGACATGCGCGTATGGTGCGACGACCTCGTGCGGCTGCTCGATGCGGAAAACTGCGAGCGCGCCGTGGTTGGCGGCCACTGCCTCGGCGCCAACATCGCGTTGCACTTTGCGTCGCGCCACCCCGGGCGCACGGCGGGCCTGGTGCTGATCGAGCCGATGCCGCCGCAGGCGCTGGCGGGCAGCATGCGGCGGATTCGCTTCTTCAGGCGGCCGATCCTCGCCCTGGCCGCCGTCGTGCGCGCGCTCAATGCGCTCGGCATCCGCCGGGCAGGCTTCGAGCCGCTCGATCTCGAGCAGTGGGACCGCGCTCTGGCACGCGACGAGGGCGACCTGGGGCGGTACGCCTCGCCGCTATCCGACCTTAGGCTCGCGCCCGTGGCGGCCTACCTGCAAAGCCTCGCCGCTCTGGGCGAGCCGCTGCCGCCGCTCGCCTCGATCCGCGCCCCGGCGCTGGTGCTGCTTTCGCGCAGCAGCACGATGACCGATCCGGTACGGACGCGCGCCATTCTCGAAGAGTTGCCCCGTGTCGAATTCAAAGTGCTGGAGGCCGAGCACTGGATTCCGACAGAGCAGCCGGAAGA